>NZ_AP012330.1:0-600000 GCF_001025215.1 Bifidobacterium pseudocatenulatum DSM 20438 = JCM 1200 = LMG 10505 | reverse complement strand
AGCAGGTCTATGGCTTTGGCATGCATGTCGCGTTCCTGCTTCCAGAAGGTCGGCGTGCGGAAGATCGCACCGCCCAGCCGGTAGGTGAAGGATTCGTTGAACGCCACAAGCACGTTCTCTTCGACCGTCATTTGATCGAACAGTCGAATGTTTTGGAAGGTTCTTGCGATTCCCGCACGCACGACCTGATACGTTTTCTTGCCGTTCATGCGTTTGCCGTCGAGGAAGAACTCACCTTCCGTGGGCTGGTAAACGCCGGTCAGCAGGTTGAACACAGTGGTCTTGCCTGCGCCGTTCGGCCCGATCAGACCGACAAGCTCGCCCGCATTGATGGTCATGTTGAAGTCGGATACGGCTTTGAGGCCTCCGAAGGTGATGCCGAGATGCTCGGCCTTCAGAATCGGCTCGCTCATGCCTGCACCTCCTTGTCTTCGCTGGATGTGTTGATTTCGCTAGATGCGGTAGTCTCGCCGGTTTCCTTGGTTTTCTTAGATGCCGATTGAGACGCACCCGATTTGCCGTGCATCTTCACGCGTACCGGATAGAACCACGTGTTGACGAATTTCGGCAGCGAGAACTCCCAATTGCCGAACAATCCCTGCGGACGGAACACCATGATGATCACCAGCACCACCGAATACACGAGCATGCGGTATGCGGAGAACGCACGCAGCAATTCCGGCAAAATCGTCAGACCAACCGCGGCGACAATGGAACCCGTCAGCGAACCCATACCGCCGAACACCACCATGATCACGTAATTGATCGACTGCAGCCAACCGGCCATGCTTGGCGTGAGCGCACCGATATATTGCGCGAAAATACCACCCGCAATACCCGCGAAGAACGCGGAAATCGCAAAAACGAGCACTTTCATATAGGTGATGTTGATGCCGGAAGCGCCAGCCGCGATCTCATCATCACGAATCGCCTTGACCGCACGACCATAACGGGAACGCGCGAACATGAACAACAGCACCACGGTCACGACGGTGATACAGAACACCACATACAGATTGGCGAGACGGTCGATGCCGATCAGTGCCTGCCCCTGCTGGCCGTCCGCAAGTCCCTTGCCGCCGGCCACTTTCAGATTCTGGATGATCACACGAATGATCTCACCGAAACCAAGCGTGATAATCGCAAGATAATCGCCGTGCAAACGCAATGCCGGAATGCCGACAAGCACACCGAACACACATGCCACCACACCGCCGACGAACGTGACCAGCAGGAAACGCACCGTATCATCCATCTGAACGCCGTTGGCAACCAGCAGCTTGCTCATCAACGCGGCGGAATATGCGCCGATCGCCTCGAAACCGCAGCAGCCGAGCGTAAGCTGTCCGAGCACACCGATCGTCAGATTCAACGACGTGGTCATGATCACCGCAATGCAGCAAGTCATGAGAATACCCTTGACATACAGGGAAATAGCGCCCGTTTCACATACCGCAACAAGAATGCCGAACAGCACAAGCACGCCAATGGCACACAATGCATACGATTGCTTCGTGGAAAGCATTGATTTCTTCATAATCACACCTTCTCGCTTTCCGGCTCGCCCATCAGACCGGACGGCTTGACCAGCAGCACGATGATGAGAATGCCGAACACAATGGCGTCGGAGAACGCCGACGTGATCACACCGGCCGTAATCGTACCGATATACGCCTTGGTAAGACTCTCGGCCACGCCGATCAGCAAGCCACCGACCATAGCGCCCGGAATGGAACCGATGCCGCCAAGCACCGCGGCGACGAACGCTTTCAAGCCCAGCATGGCACCCATCATCGGAGAGACCTGCGGGTAGGAAATGCAGTACATAAGCGCCGCCACCGCAGCCAGGCCGGAGCCGATGGCGAAGGTCAACGTGATGGTGGAGTTCACGTTGATGCCCATCAGAATCGACGCTTCCTTGTCTTCGGACACCGCACGCATGGCCTTGCCCTGCTTGGTGAGGGAGACGAACAGCTGCAACGCGACCATGATGGCGATGCCGAGCAGCACCGTTATGATGGTCGCTCCGTCGATTTTGAGTTTGCCAAGCACCAGCGTTGGAATTTCAACGATGGTTGGCACGGTCTGATAATCAGCGCCGAACAGCGCCTGGGAGCCGTTTTCAAGCAGCAGGCTCATGGCGATCGCAGTGATCAGCGCCGTCATATTATTGCCTTTTTCACGCACCGGCTTGTACGCGGCCCTTTCCACGATAATACCCACCGCCACGCACACAAGCACCGCCGGAATCACGGCGAACCATGCGGGCAGACCGCAGGCGATAATGAACGGAATGGTAAGCATCAGCGCGTAGGAGCCGACCATGATGAAGTCGCCGTGCGCGAAATTGATCAGTCGGATGATGCCGTACACCATGGTGTAGCCGAGGGCCACAAGCGAATACACGCTGCCGATTTTCAGACCGTTGAAGATCTGACCGATGAACATAATGACCGAATCGCTCATCATCCCTCCTTTCTTGTTGTTTCGTCAGTTGAAGTCTTGTTTTTCTTGATTCCTCGCGTTTTTTCGCTATTTCGCCGGCTGGATGGTGTCTTTGTATGTCGGTTCGCCGTCGCTCATTTCCAGCACAATCACCGATTTCTTCGGAGAACCATGCTTGTCGAGCGTGAATGCGCCGGTCACGCCGGAGAAGCTCATACCTGCGATGGCGTTGCGAATATCGGCACGAGTGGCGTTTTCACCGGCTTGTTCGATGGCCCGCTTGAACATGTAGACGGAATCGTAACCGAGCGCGGTGAAGGTGTTCGGCGATTCGCCGTTATTGGCCTTCTTGTATGAGGTGATGAACTGCTGCACCTTCGTGTTGGACTTGTCATCCGGCGAATAATGCGTGGTGTACAGCACCTTGTTGTAGTTCGCTTTGTTTCCCGTGGTTTTGAGGCCGTCGTAGCCGTCGGGGCCCATGATGTAGCCCTCATAGCCGACCGCTCGCGCCTGTGGCACAATGTACGGGCCAACCGTGGAATAGTAGTACGGCGCATATAGGAATTCCGCACCAGAAGCTTCGATTTTCTGCAGCTGCGACGAGTATTCGGTATCGTCGGCGCTAGAGGAATTCTCTTCCGCCACCACGTCGAGTCCGTTCTTCTTCGCCGCCGCAACAAAAGCCTTGCCCACACCAGACGAATACGGATCGCCCGTGCCATACAGCACGGCCACTTTCTTGACCTTCAATGTTTCGGCCGCATACTTGGCGGCGATCTCGCCCTGGTAGGAGTCCTTGAAGCAGGTGCGGAACAGGTATCCGCCCGTTTCCACGGAATCGGCGGTTGCGGCCGGAGCGATGGTCGGCATCTGGTTCTGGTCGGCGAGCGGCGCGACGGCACCGGAGGTTGACGAAATGGTCGGTCCGAGCACGGCGATCACGTTCTTGTCGCCGGCCAGACGGTTAAAGGCGTTGGACGCCTCGATCACATCACCCTTGTCGTCCATGGATTCCAGTTTGATCTGTTTGCCGAAGATTCCCCCATCGGCGTTGATTTCCTTGACCGCCAGTTTGAACCCGTTCACTTCGGCTTCGCCATAGGCTGCGGCTGCACCGGAATTGGTGGTGACCGAGCCGATGGTGATCACATCGTTATCCGCGATGGTGGCGCTCTCATTACTGGTGGCGTACATGTTGCCGCCCGAACAGGCTGTAACACTCACTCCCATAACCGCCGCAAGACAGAGTGCGGCCAGTTTTTCGGCATTCTTGATTTTCACTGCCGTTCCTTCTCTTCCTGTCAGCGCAACCGGACGCCTCATCTTGTGGATGCTTCCGCAACCGGTATGCTTACCGCTGAACTGGTCTAATGCAATGGTCGGACTTCCAACTGGAACTCTATTGCAACAGAAAAACCACGTTCCCCTGGAAAAATCTCTTATTCTGAGACGCGTTGCATCACTGCTTTTTCGCGGTCATGTATCGCGGGCGACCTGTGTAATCGTTATGCACCATCACATTGCTGAATCCATATGACAGCGCGAATGCAGACAATCGTTCACCTTGCGTAATATCGTGTTCCATTACCAGCAAACCGCCGTTTTTCAGCAGTTTTGCGGCACGGGCGATAATGCGTTCCGGAATAAGCGTGCCATCTGCGGAACCGCCGTATAGCGCAAGATCGGGATCGTAGTCGCGTACTTCCGGTTGCTGCGGAATATCCGCAAGAGGCACATACGGAGGATTGGTGAGCACGATATCGATCGTGCCGTCCAGCTGGTTCAGCGTCGGCGTTTGCGTGGCATCAGCGATTTCCAGATGATAGTTGCTGGCGATGCTGGGGTACTTTTTTGCGGTTTCGTTGAGATTGACGCGGGTCCATTGCGCGGTTTGCTCGCTTTTTTCGACCGCCCACACCTCGCTGCCGGGCACTTCCGTCACGAATGACAGGCCGATTGCGCCGCTTCCCGCGCACAGATCGACCACTTTCGCCGAATACATGCCGTGCTTGGTGATCCAGTCGACACCTTCCTGCACCACGAGTTCGGTTTCCTGACGCGGAATGAACACGCCCGGACCAACCTTCAGATCGAGGTAGCGGAAGGGCGCGTGGCCGGTGATATGTTGCAGCGGTTCACGCTTGGACCTGCGATCCACCATGGTGTGGAATCGCTTCAACGCAGCGTCTTCACCGCTCTGCTTCGCGCCTTGCTTCGCCAGTTCGGATGTTTCGCTTCCCATCAGCATGGCCTTGTCGACGGTCTGCAGGTCGACGCCGAATACTTCGGCGGCCAATAATTTGGCATCGTGCTCCGGAGTGTCAACACCGGACGCACGCAACATGGCCGAAGCGGATCGCACGAGTTCGAATACGGTAGCCATCGGCCGCCTTTACTTCTGATGGGCCAAGCGATCGGCTTCGTCAGCCTGAATGTCGCTGTCGATCACAGCCTGCAGATCGCCGTCAAGCACGGCGTCAAGGTTGTACGCCTTGTAGTTCGTGCGATGATCGACGATACGGTTCTCCGGGAAATTGTAGGTGCGGATTCGTTCGGAACGATCCAGCGAACGCACCTGGGAGTGACGCATGTCTGCGGCCTGTGCGGCTTCCTCCTCGTGCTTCATGGCGAGCAGGCGGCTCTTCAACACGCGCAGTGCGGCCGCACGATTCTGGATCTGGCTCTTCTCATCCTGCATGCTCACCACGATGCCAGTCGGAATGTGGGTCATACGAACTGCGGAATATGTGGTATTCACGGACTGGCCGCCCGGGCCAGAGCTCATGAAGATGTCGATTTTCAGATCTTTCTGATCGATTTCGATCTCATCGTCATCTTCATCGGCTTCCGGGAATACAATGACGCCCGCTGCGGACGTCTGAATACGGCCCTGTGATTCGGTGACGGGGATACGCTGCACGCGATGCACGCCACCCTCGTATTTGAGGGATGCCCATACGCCGTCTTCCGGAGCGGGAGTGCCCTTGGCTCGGATGGCGAGCTGCACGTCTTTGACGCCGCCCAGTTCGGTGGTGTTTTCGCTTTGCAGGGTGACGGTCCAACCGCGCTTTTCCGCATATCGCATGTACATGCGTAGCAGATCGCCGGCGAACAACGCGGCTTCCTCGCCGCCGGTGCCCGCCTTGATTTCCATGATCGTATCGCGCGCATCATCGGGATCGCGCGGAATCAACGCGGTGCGCAGTTTCTCCTCAACTGCCGGAAGCTCGCTCTCCAAACGTTTCGCTTCTTCCGCGAAATCCGGATCTTCGGAAGCCATTTCCTTGGCTGCCTCCAGATCGTCTTTCACCTGCTTGTATGCGGTGTATGCGGAAACGATAACGCCCAACTCGGCGTGACGACGTCCCAGCTTACGCATCTTATCCGGATCCGACGCGACTTCCGGCTCGGCCATCTGCTGTTCGATATTATGATATTCCTCAAGTGCGGTAACTGCCGCGGGGAACTGCTCGTCTGCCAATGTACGCCTTTTCTATCTGCTTATAAATCTGCGCTTCAGCGTGAACGCTTCGCTGAACTCCACTCAACCTGTCCATCATATAAGGTGCCTTGGAAACGCTGCCGAAGCGCGGTATTTCGCAGGCATCCCACGCATCTTACGAATATCCCGATCGCATGCACGCCGGCGCATGCGCATCCGTCGCATAATGAAAAACGCCAGCCCATAATCGGACTGGCGTTTTTCATTGCCTAAGCAATAAGACTCACTTGGCCTTCTTGCCGTAACGCTTCTCGAAGCGTGCCACGCGACCACCGGTGTCGAGGATCTTCTGCTTGCCGGTGTAGAACGGGTGGCAGCTGGAGCACACGTCGACGGTCATGTGATCGCCGCTGTAGGTGGAACGGGTGACGAAGGTGTTGCCGCAAGAGCAGGTGACCTGCACTGCGTGGTAATCAGGATGGATACCCTGCTTCATAGTTTGTCTCCTAGAGATTCGGGGGACCCGGGTCGCTGAGCCCCTATGGCAGAGCGTGAACCGGATAACCTTGCAGAGTATATCAGAAGCCTTGACTTTGTGAAAGAGTGGGGCGTCACGGGCTTGAACCGTGGACCGGCGGATTATGAGTCCGATGCTCTAACCGACTGAGCTAACGCCCCACGTTGCAACATGCGAACATGCCAACTTGGCAAGTTTAGCAAATGGGTGGACTAGTTTTGCTTCATGAAACGCAGCGGATTGTCGATAAAGCGTCGCAAACCGATTTCCGCAGCGCCCATCAAGGCCGGACGATCGACGATATCCGCCACAAGCACGCTTGCCTCGACTTCCGGATACGCCAGCACTTGCGGGCGTACCATGCGTTCGATTCTGCGAATCAGTTCAGGTTCGAAACGCGCCCACAAGCCGCCGAGCATCACCACGTCGACGTCACAGACATTGATGGTCGATGCGATTACGGAAGCCATGGCCTCCAATGCTTTTTCCACAACGGCCACGGTCTGCGCATCGCGCTGGTGCCAGCGGTCGATCAATTCGTCGATGGCGCTGCGGGTCGCGGCGGCATCGCTGCTGGCGATTCCGGCCGCGCTCACCATGGAACGCCTGCCCGCATACACTTCAAGGCAGCCGCGACGGCCGCAACGGCAGACGGGACCGCGCATGTCGACGGAAACATGGCCCAATTCGCCACCGAAACCGTGATCACCGCTCACCACACGCCCTTCGCGGATCACTGCACCGCCGATACCCACGTCGGTCGACATGTAAAGAAACGAATCCGTCGGCTTGATCCGCCCAGAATCCTTACGCTGCGTGGCATAGCCGGGAACCTGTGCCAACGCGGCGGCATTGGCCTCGTTGCAGGCAACAGGATCAAGTCGCTTGACCACATCGAACTGCTTGAGATCCAAACGTTCCCAACCGAGATTGCGCGCGCCAAGCAATCGCATATCATCGGTGACGAGACCCGGCAATGCCAAACCGGTACCGGCAAGCACATAACCTTTCTTGGCAAGCGCTTCTTCCTGCTGCAAAGCCAGTTCGTCGAGACGGGCGAAAATCGCCCGCTCGTCGGCGTTGGCCATGTCGGCGTCGACCCACTGCTCCCCCACAACGGAACCGTCAAGATCGAGCACCACCACGCCATAACCGTCGGTGTTGGCCTGCAATCCCATGCCGCACAGGCGTCCACCTTTGATTTCAAGCGGAATGCTGGGGCGCCCATACAGCGATTGGCCGGAAGGCGCGCCTTCCACCAGAATCTCATTGTCGAGCATCAACGACACCAATACCGACATGGCCGCTTTGGTCAATCCGGTTTTCTTGGCAAGATCGGCGCGACTCATTGGTTCGGTGGCACGCAACAGCGAGTCGAGCACCACGGAAAGATTATGGTTTCGCAAATCGTCTTGATTGATACTCCGCAGTGAAGCCATGGTTCCCTCCTCTTTGACGCGTCTTTGCCGAAAAAGCGCACCGTCTCTATAGTCAAATCACTTTATGATGGTACACTAGACATTATAGTTCATTCATCTAACTAAATGAGGTGGCGGACCGTGCGAATTCCTTGCACTTTGTTGCGCCAGCTCACTGCAAGGAGACACAATGACTCGAACTCTCGTGGCCGGCGTCGACACCTCGACCCAGTCCTGCAAAGTGCGCGTGACCGACGCCGAAACCGGTGAAATGGTGCGCTTTGGCCAGGCCAAACACCCCAATGGCACGTCTATTGACCCGAAATTCTGGTGGGACGCGTTCCTCGAGGCAGCCCAGCAGGCCGGCGGACTTGACGACGTTGAGGCACTGGCCGTTGGCGGTCAGCAGCACGGCATGGTGATTCTCGACCAGCAAGGCAACGTGATTCGCGACGCCATGCTGTGGAACGATATAAGCTCGGCGCCGCAGGCCGCGGCCCTCATCGAAAAGATGGGCGAGGCTCCCGCCGAAGAAGGCGAACCGGAAGATGTGATTGCACGTGGTAAGCAGCGTTGGGTCAAGGCCGTTGGCTCCTCCCCCGTTGCTTCCTTCACGCTAACCAAGGTGGCGTGGGTGGCTGAAAACGAACCGGAAAACGCCAAGAAGATCGCCGCGATCTGCCTGCCGCACGATTGGCTGAGCTGGCGTATCGCCGGCTACGGCCCGGTCGCAGAAGGCGAGGACGCACACTTGGAAGCGCTGTTCACCGACCGTTCCGACGCTTCCGGCACCATCTATTACGATGCCGCTTCCAACGAATACCGCCGCGATCTGATCGCCATGGTGCTTGAGCCAGCGGAAGGTGCCGAAGCGGCACGCGAGCATGCCGACGCAATCATGCTGCCGACCGTGCTTGGACCGCACGATGCCGCCGCAGTCAAGGCAAGCCCGGAAATCGCCGGCAAGAACGTTGAGGGTGGTTGCATCATCGCACCGGGCGGCGGCGACAACGCCATGGCGTCCCTCGGACTTGGCATGAGCGTGGGTGACGTTTCCGTTTCATTGGGCACTTCCGGCGTGGCAGCAGCCATTTCCGAAAATCCGACCTACGATTTGACCGGTGCCGTTTCCGGCTTCGCCGACTGCACCGGCCACTACCTGCCACTGGCCTGCACCATCAACGGATCGCGCATTCTTGACGCCGGCCGTGCAGCCCTCGGCGTCGACTACGACGAACTCGCATCCCTGGCATTCGCTTCCGAACCGGGCGCCGGCGGTATTACGCTGGTGCCGTATTTCGACGGCGAACGCACGCCGAACCGTCCGGACGCGACCGCAACCCTTTCCGGCATGACGCTGGCCAACACCACACGCGAGAACATGGCCCGCGCGTTCGTCGAGGGCTTGCTGTGCTCCCAGCGCGACTGCCTAGAGCTTATCCGTTCGCTTGGCGCTGAGATTTCCCGCATTCTGCTTATCGGCGGCGGCGCGAAGTCCAAGGCAATCCGCACGCTCGCGCCGAGCGTGTTCGGCATGGACGTGACCCGCCCGACCACCGACGAGTATGTTGCCATCGGCGCCGCCCGTCAGGCCGCCTGGGTGCTGTCCGGCGAAACGGAACCGCCCGCATGGCCGCTCACCATCGACGGCGTGGAAACCGGCGAACCGACTGAAGCCGTGTACGAGGCCTATGCAAAGGCCCGCGGCTGATCAATCAGCATAAATCGCACTAAAACAACGCAAAATGGGTGCCGTCACAACCAACCGCAACGGCACCCATTTTCGTCTCAAACAAAATCGTGCGATATTCCGATCAAATCGTGAGGTCAAAACTGAAATCGTGCGACAACACGTCTAGCAGTAGGGCAACACGCGAATTCGCTCTGAGGGAACACCGTAACCCAACGTCAGACGATACCCTCGACATCGGCGAAGGCGGGATCGCGTTCGGGTATCTCGCGGATTACATGCGCCGGATTGCCGACTGCGATCGAATTGGCGGGAATGTCTCGTGTAACCACAGAACCCGCGCCGATAATGGAATTCGAGCCAATCGTGACGCCAGGCGTGACCGTAACGTTCGCACCAAACCACACGTTGTCACCAATCGTCACCGGCGAAGCATGTTCCCAGCCAGCCAGTCGCGTTGCCGCATCCAAGGCATGATTCGGCGTGGCAATGGTACAACGCGGGCCGATCAGGCAATCCTCGCCAAGCGTTACATATCCGCCGCCGCACACCATGAAATCCTTGTTCAAGAACGTGCCGCGGCCAATGGTCAGGCCGATGCCATAATCCACATTGAACGGCGGCGTGAATTGTACGCCTTCCCCCGCGTCGGGAACGAGCTCGTGGAACAGGCGGTAGGCCTCGTCGGGATCATCGAAGAAGATGCGGTTGATCGTGGCGCAGGTACGCATGGCCTCGCCAGTAAACTTCGGCAGCG
Organism: Bifidobacterium pseudocatenulatum DSM 20438 = JCM 1200 = LMG 10505; assembly: GCF_001025215.1. Taxonomy (NCBI): domain Bacteria; kingdom Bacillati; phylum Actinomycetota; class Actinomycetes; order Bifidobacteriales; family Bifidobacteriaceae; genus Bifidobacterium; species Bifidobacterium pseudocatenulatum. The sequence continues at coordinate 589,728 of NZ_AP012330.1, read as the reverse complement.
ACTTCGATTTGCGGTATTGCGTCGGCTTGCCGGCGAACAGCCTAGTCAGATCCTCGTCGGACGCGATCTGCGTCTCCGTCTCCTTCGTCATGCCCGTCTCCTTCGTCACGATTTCCACCACGCTATAGTGAACGCTCACACTATACTATATTCATCTACTTGACCTGGCATACGACATACTATCCGATGTATCGTGGCATCCGCCGAGCAGCATGTATCGTTGGCCATTGGGTCCGCACGCCGGACATTCGGGCAATCCGGAACCGTTCGGATCGCCCGTCGCCGCGAAATTCGTCCAATACCGAATCATGACACGAGACAAATCGTAATGCGCCAACGGGAAGGCTTGGCATAGGGGATGCCACGAAACACGGTAATTACAGAGTCCGTATCGGAGAATCCATCGACGAGTCCTTGTCGAAGCGCGACCTGTCTACGCATGAATCCCCTTATCATCGTCCGTGGGCAATGTCAGGCGGAACGGCGGAATCAGCATGCCGTCGCCGTCGCAGATGAGTCCGGATTCCGGATTGTTGCTCCACGCGTACCGCACCTCATCTGGCCTGCGCGCCGTCATGCGCACCACGATATCACAGCCGTCCAACCATGCCTCGGCCCGCGCGGATGTGGCGCAGTCGCGCCATAGAAATTCGATTTCCTGGGGAGCGTCACCGTCCAACGTCATCAGCCGGCGGCTCTCCGATCGGATCCGCTCGTCCGAGCGACTCCGCCACACACAGTGCATCCGCAACAGATCTCCGCAGACCTCGATGGTTTCCACGGCCGGTTGAGGCTGAGCCTGGCGACCGTATACCAAATCCATCGCGGCATTGAACACTCGATCCGCGACGAGCTTCTTGTCATACGGATGCAGATCGTTGCCCTCGCCTGCGTCAAGCGTCACCACCGTCGCAACGTTTTCAAGTTCGTTTGCGACGTTCCACTCCTGTTCGCGGACGAGTGGCCAGCCTCCATCCTCAATGGCGTCGATGTCGAATTTTGGAAGCTGGACGATCAGAAACGGCATATCCGGCTGATGCCATTTGACGCGCCACAATTGAATCATGGCCTTCAGCTCGTCACCATATTGCATAGCGCGATCGCCGGTATTCGATTCGCCCTGATACCACAGCACAGCCCGCACCGCATATGGAAAACACGGGGCGAGCATGGCGTTGTACAGGCCGGTCGGCTTCCATCTGACGAAATCCTCGAATGGGCAATCGCGGTCAGCTTCGGCGGTCACGGCATACTGCCAAATGCCGGACAGGTCGAAGATATCGTCTCCGATGGTCAGTGTCATCCGTTTGCCGGGCGTCACACGGCCGCCGGGCCGTTCAACGACCAGACGCATGCGGATTTCGTTCGCGCCGGCGCGCAACACGCCGGCTGCGACCGGATAGTCCCGCGGCTCATACACATTGCTTCGCCCACCAACCAACACACCATTGACCCACGTATGGTCGGCATCATTCATGGTGCCCAGACGCAGTAGGGCGGGCTTCCCCGCATCCGACGGAGGCAGGAACACGGTTTTTCTCATGGTAATCTCGCCGCGGAAACCGGCAAGTCCGCGATCCTTATACCATCCAGGCAGGCGTATGTCATGCCATGCCACGTCGCGCGGCTCGATGTTCTTGGATTCCGGACAGTCCCACGCGATCAATGGCAGCCATTCATGGTGGGCATCGGCCACAGCCTCGTATCCAAGCGCCTGGTACCACCGGTCCCGCTCGGCAACGGAATCGCGGCTTTTCTTCGACGCCACGCCATCGCCAAGATATGGCTCAAGGTCAGCGAGCGCTTCGGGGAACGCCCGCAATGCGTCGGCATCCATCCAGGATTCAATCGGAGATCCGCCCAATGAAACGTTCAACAGGCCGACGGGCACATTCAGCCACTGACGGATTCTGCGTCCGAAGAAATAGGCGAGCGCGGAGAAATCTCCAAGGGTTTCCGCATCGCACCCCTGCCAGAACGCATGGTCATGATCGCTGCGAGGACCGTTGAAGTCACAATCGGGAATCGCTTTGTATTGCCGCAGCAATGGGTCAGGCTCACGATCCCACTCCAGCGGATAGTCCGCACGCACCCAAGCCATGGGCAGTTCCATGTTCGACTGTCCCGAACACAGGAACACTTCTCCCGCATAGCATTGGCGCGAGATGCATTCGGTTCCGTCCTCATAACGCACCGTCAAATCGTACGGTCCGCCTGCTTTGATCGGACCGTACGGCACGCTCCATGAGCCGTCGTCCCCCACCCGCGTAGTCCGGTCCTTGCCATCGAGGCGTACCAGCACGCCGCGTCCAGGGTCGCCGGCGCCCCAGATATGTATGGTCGCACCGGCCTGCAGCACGCAACCGTCGTCAAGCAGTTTCGGCAATTGCAAAACCATGCTCGTCCGCTCCTCATTGCCCATAGAATTCAATCCCGTCGAGTATGCCGGCTGACGGCGGACGCTCTGTCGCCAGCCGGCACTGTCTACTGGTTATCGGAAAGCTCCCGATAGTCGAAGTAGTCGAATTCGGCCTGCGCGTCGTAGCCGGACAGATCGACGCAGGCAAGTCCCACGAACGCGCCGGTGAAGAAGCCGCCGTAACGTTGGTTCACGTAATCGTCGGACAGGATCTTCGCATCGAGCCTGACCGGAATCTCGGTGAAATGTTCTCCGTCAAAGGAATATTCGTAGGAATAGTATTCCGTGCGGACCTTGGTGCGCAGCCATACCGCCTCAGCCTCTTCGGGCACTACGATGGCGTCATCCTTGAGGAACGACGTATATTGGTTGAAATCGTTCTGAGCCACTTCGATGACCCTTGCGTGACGTTTCTCATCCCAAGTGATAAACGCCCATGACCAGCATAGGTCATCGTAATAGTTGGTCAGGCCTGCCATCTGCATGTAATTCTTCGGATCGAAACGCACCTTGGTTTCGGCGTCGAAATCAAATGCCTGCCAGCGACGAGCCACAAGAGACAAGTCAAACAGGTTGCACAGCGAGCCCTGACCACGCAATGCCAGTTTGCCACCACCCACCGTGCCCATGGCGTCGGTGAACGGGACGCGTAGCGTGTTCCAATTCGGACCGAGCTCGCCGGAATCGAACTCATCATGTTCGTCACGCGTCGTTGGGGCCAAAGTCTCGATGGCATCTTTCGGAGCATCAACGTAACGCTGTCCGCCGTGACCTCCGATCACGCGCGGCCAACCGTCCTCATCCCATTCGACTTTCTGGATGGAGGTCTCGCGTCCGAGTGTGCACCATCCGCGGGTGCCATGGGCCGGTTCGGTATCATGACGCCACGGACGACCACATAGGGAGGCGTAATACCACTCGCCGGACGGGGTGTCCACCAACGCTCCATGGCCCTGCTTCTGCAAATAGGTGTCAGGAGTGTCGAAGTTACCGATGAACGGGCCATTCGGCATAACTTCGAAGGAGTACTCGTCAAGGGTATGGGAACGCGCCACAGATTCCTGATGTTCATACACCGTGCCGCCTTCTGCGGCAAACAGGTAGTACCAACCATCCTTCTTGTATAGGTGGGGACCTTCGGTGATCTTCACCGCAGTGCCATCCCAGATGGTGCGGGCCGTTTCTGGCTTGAGCTTCATGGTGTCGACGTCGAATTCCGTCAATGTGATACCGTCGAACTGGTGGTGGTATTCACGGAAATCCCATGTCTGCTGCACCAAGTATTTGCGGCCGTCGTCGTCATGGAACAGGCTGGCGTCAAAACCGACCCCGTTGATGCGAATCGGCTCGCTCCATGGCCCGTGGATGTCCTCGGCGGTGACCAAATAATTAGTGCAATCCTTGAATGCACCATTGACCACCTTGACATCAGTGTAGATCAACCAGAATCTGCCATCCGCATAGCTTAGGTCAGGAGCCCAGATGCCTCCCGAAGAGGGGTTTCCTCTCATATCAAGCTGGCTGGACCGGCTCAACGGGCTTGGAAGAATGTTCCAATGCACCAGGTCCTTGGACTCATGCAGGCGAACGCCTGGGAACCATTCGAACGTGGAATTGGCAATGTAATAAGTGTCACCGACGCGAATCATTGAAGGATCGGCATGAAAACCGGTGAGCACCGGGTTGGAAATCTTCATAATGTACCTCTTGCATAAGAGATGAAGCCCGGAAGACGGAAAGGAACATCTTCCGGGCGTGGGTTGTCACATTCCGTCAGCCCTTGACCGCACCTGTCAGGCCGCCGACGATCTTCTTCTGGAAGATGGTGAAACAGATCAGGGCCGGAATCATAGCCAGAGAGGTGAAGGCCAACACCTGTGCGGTGTCAACGGAGTGTTCGGAGCTGAACATCTGTACGCCAAGTGGCAATGTGTACTTGCTGGCATCACTGAGCACGAACAGCGGCAGCATGTAGGCATTCCAGCTTCCCACGAAGGTAAGGATTCCAGTGGTGGCCACGCCAGGCATGGACAGCGGAATGACCATGCGCCAGAAGAAGCCAAGGCGGGAGCATCCATCGAGAAGACAGGCCTCCTCAAGCTCATTAGGAATCGACTGTAGGAACGGCACCAAGATGATGATGGTCTGAGGAAGTCCGAAGGCAATTTGCGGAAGGATCAGACCCCACAGGGAGTTGGCCAGACCCAGATTGCGAATCAGCAGATACAAAGGTGTAATGCCAACGGTCATCGGGAACATGAGACCAGCAGAGAACAACGCGTACATAAGCGGCGCATAGCGGAATTTGTATCGGGCGATGACAAAGCTCACCATGATGCTAAGCACCACGACGCCTACCATGGTGGCGATACCCACGATGGTAGAATTCTTCAGTTCCGTCCAGAAAATATCACTTTCGACGACCGTCTTGTAGTTGTCGGGGATCCATGGGTTCGGCATCCCGGACGGATGGTTGGTGATCTGCGAATTGGTACGGAAACCGCCGAAGATAATGTACAACACCGGAGTGATACAGATGGCCACAAGCACCAGGGAGAAGAAGTAGACGATTGGGTTGCCCCATGGCGTCTTGGATGACTTACGGTAACCATTCTTCTTGCTGTACTCGCTTTTGTTGGAATGTCCTGCGATTGTTGCGGCAGTCATCACTTCACCTCACTTGCCAGGGCAGCAACCTCACGATGCTGCACTTCCTTTGCGCGCTTCCTGGCACGCTTCTCGGCTTCTTTCTGCTCAGTAACAGCACCGTCCAAGTCACGGTTCAGCACGAACTTCTGATAGACGAGTGCGATGATCAAAGAGATCACGAAGATGATCAGAGCAACGGCGGAACCATAGCCATAGTTGCCGGCTCCACGACCTTCACGCACCATGTAGGTGGCCATGGTGGACACACCAGCGGTGGTCGACACATACTTGCCCCACACGATATAGACCAGATCGAAAAGCTGCAGAGAGCCAATCATGGAAAGGAACACCCAGATCCGCAACGTCGGAGCAAGCAACGGCAACGTGATGCTTTTCTGCATCTGCCAAAAACTCGCCCCATCCACTTTGGCTGCTTCATACAGTTCATCGGGAATGGATTGCATGCCGGCGAGCATCAGAATTACGGCGAAACCGACGTATTTCCAGCTGATCAGCAACAGCAGCGTCCAAATAGCGATTTTCGGGTCGGCCAGCCAATCAGGACCATTGATGCCGAAGTTGGCCAGAATCTCATTGATGGCGCCCTTCTTCTGTAGCAACAGGCTCCATCCTGTGCCGACGATGACCTCGGAAACGACATACGGCACGAAGATGAGGGTGCGGATGAGACCACGCCCCTTGAACTTCTGGTTCAGCAGCAATGCGAACAGGATGGCGAGCGGAGCCTGGATGACCAACGAGCCGATCACGACCTCGAAGGTATGCAGAATCGCCGCCTGGAACGCGGGATCCTTAAGCGCTGTGATGTAGTTCTGGAGACCAACGAATTTACCTGTCTTGGAGGGAAGCCCGTAGCCCTTCCACTGATAGAAGCCGTAATAAGCACCCAAGACGATAGGCAGAATCACAAAGCAGACGAACAGAAGAATCGCAGGTGCGGACAGTACGAAAATCTCAACATTACGACGCATTTTGCCATCGGACGGTTTCTTGGACCGCTTAGCGCGCAGCGTCACCGCGTCTTTGCTTGTACTTGACATGGTTTTCTCCACTACCAGATACGTTTCTCGAATAGGAAGGAGGGCAGATGAAGATCTGTCTATCCACCCTCCTTTGGCCGTCAACCAGCCATGTTCACTATCAGCCCTTGGACGCTGCGTCCTTCATCGCCTTGACGATGTCAGCCGAAGTCCCCTGTCCGGAAAGCAGATTCACCACTCCGGAATTAAGAGCGTTGCCAATATTTCCGCCGAGAGCGGTATCCATCCACAGCTGCATGCCATCAGACTTTTTCATAGCTTCGAGGATAGCCTTAAGATTTTCATCGGTAACCGCATCGTAAGCTTCGGCGGAAGCCGGAATGGTGCTGAACGCAGTGGCGTATTTCTCCTGATTTGATTTCTCAGCCATGAAATTGACGAAATCAACAGCAGCGTCCGGAGCCTCGGGATTGACAGCGAAACCGGTCACAGCGCCCATCAAAGCACCTTCCTCGCCTTTTCCTCCGTCCACGGTCGGGAAGGCGAAGAAGCCAAGGTCAGCCATTGGCTTCTTGTCCGGAGTCAGGTCCTTGAGAACTCCAGGCTCCCATGTGCCCATGAGCTCCATCGCAGCCTTATGATTGGCCAGCAGACCTGCGGACGAGCTGGCGCCCTGCTGGGCCGTCGTGGTGAGGAATCCTTCGTTAAAAGCATTCGCATCCAACAAATCCTTCAGATCATCTCCGGCTTTGACCCAGCAAGAGTCGGAGAAGTCCTTGTCATTAACGCCCTTGGCGTAGGCCTTCGGAGAGCATTCGCGCATGGACAACCAGTAGTACCAGTGACCGACCGGCCAAGCATCCTTGCCGCCGAGTGCGATCGGATCGATGCCAGCGCTGCGAAGCTTCTGCACATCGGTCTTCAGCTCGCTGAAAGTGGTCGGCTCGGCATCGATGCCAGCCTGCTTGAACAAATCCTTGGAATACCAGATGCCACCAGGCTGGGCAGCGACCGGAACACCATAGACCTTGCCATCATAAGACATGGAATCCAATGAGGAAGACATTTGCTTTTTGACGGTATCGCTAATCTTATCAGTAATATCCATTACCTGACCGGCATCAACCATGTCCTTGGTCTTGGCACCACCAAGGGTCATGTACACATCCGGGCCGGAGGCGGGATCCTGCATAGCGGTGGTCAGCTTGCCTTCGAAATCCTCGTTCTGGATGGCCTGAATCTGAACCTTGACACCGGTCTTCTTCTCAAACGCTTTGGCCAGATCCTCCCAATACTGCTTGCCGTCACCAGCTGTGGCGTTATGCCAGAACGTAATGGTCTTATCGTCTTTGGCGCCAGCGCTGGAGCCGCAGGCACCCATGCCCAACATGGTCGCCACCGCAAGAGTGGCAGCTGCAATGGTTTTGAACTTCATTGTCTTCTCCTTATTGACCAAATCATCATCGACAAAATGATGGCAACGACAGGAACGACTTCTCTCGAGTGGGTCGAATCGGGAAGCATGACCGCAACGAATGCTGCTGCAGCTCCCCTAGCAGACAGAGAATCAGCCTTTGACTCCCTTCGAAAGTCTCCATTTCGTTTTCGTTGTACCTACAGACTACCGAAACAAATCACACAAAGTCAAGTTTTTTGTAAAATCAGAAAACTAACTATTTTTCGTTGATTTTACAACGTTTTTAAGCATTGCCAACATATCGAAAGTTTCGAAAAACGTAAACCGAAACTTTCGTTCGCATTTTCGGATATGATGAAAAGAAGAAGGAGTGACTCATGCGCAATACGACAAAGAAAGCTACGGTACGACTCTCTGACATAGCTAAAGAGACCGGTTATTCCCTTTCCACCGTATCCAAGGCGCTCAACGGCAGAGCCGACGTTTCCGAAGAGACGCGGCAAACCATCAACGCGGTGTTGAAACGGTATGGGTATTCCCGTAAAGCGACGGGTGCAAAAAGCCAACGAATTATCGAAATCGTGTTCCAAGATTTCGATAATGTTTGGGCCCTTGAAGTACTCCGTGGCGCCATTCGCGAAGCCAAGTTGCATGATTTGAACGTCATCACCACCGAAGGCGGCAATCGCCAGCACCCGGACTCATCCTGGATTGACAACATGCTGCGTCGGCAGACGGATGGCGCCATTCTTGTCTTCTCCAGTCTGACACGTATCGAGCGGAACAAACTGCATTCCAGAGGTATTCCCTTCGTCTTGTTCGATCCATTCGGTAATCCAGATCCAGACACGCTGTCGGTGCAAGCGGACAACTGGACCGGAGGCGTAATCGCCACCAGGCATCTACTCGCACTCGGACATACCCGCATAGGCATCATCACCGGACCGGAGGAGATGATGTGTTCCAAAGCACGTCTGGACGGATATACATCAGCGCTCGCGGAACATGGAATCGAAGCCGATCCCGAACTTATCACCGAAGGCGATTTCACCACTTCCGGCGGTTACGCACAGTCCATCTCCCTGTTGAAACGACCGAATCGTCCGACCGCAATCTTCGCCGGCAGCGATCTGCAGGCCATGGGCGTCTACGAGGCGGCAAGGCAGCTGGGATTACGTATTCCCGAGGATTTATCCGTGGTCGGATTCGACGATGTGCAGACTGCCGCATTCCTTGGCCCGGCGCTGACCACCGTACGACAGCCGCTCCAAGACATGGCAAGGGCCGCCGTACGCATGCTGGTCGAAGCGCTGTCCACCGACGTGATCCAACCGCACATCATCATGCCGACATCGCTAGTGGTACGCAACAGCACACAGCAACTCGAAGGTTAATCAGCGGGGCAAACCTCACAGGCACAACCGGGGGGAGAACACAGCGCTCCTAGCCTTTCGACCCGTTTTCAACTCGTTCTAAGACGGCCCGTCGGAACACCAGCAGTGAACCATCCTGAAATTCCGTAGAAACTATGCCATGAAGCCGGCCATGCAACCGACGAACCCACCGGCCCATTCGGTGCTGAGGAAACGAGCATCGACACTCAGCAGGACCTGCCCCTGACGCACGAACGTCGCAGAATCAACCAGACCATGCATGCCAGTCACGATGACCGACAAGCGGTTGTCGTCGAAAAGTACCGCCGGACGCACTCCGTCAGCCTGTACGACAACAGACCCAGCTTGCGAATCGTCTCCATTCACCATCTCGTAACGCACATCCGTGCCATGCATCGAAAACACCGCGTAATGTGTGGAATTCTGCCGGATCACTAAAGAACCGGACATGGGAATCGGCATGAGCGTCGGCAGTTTCGCTATTCTGCGGTAGCTGACATCACGCTCATCGCGCACCACCACATCGTTCGTCGAGCCATCAGCCACATCCACCAGCGCGGGTTCCACGTCACCGGCGAGCGAGGATTTCACCCTAGGCTCGATGGCGATTCCATCGTCTTCAGTAGTAACCGTGATCTCGTCGGCCAAGCGGCCAAGACCAGCGCAAGTCACCGGCCATCCGGGGTCACCCTCATGCGTATATGGTGCACCGTTGCCGTCCAGCTTCCAATCGGCCGGATTATGTTCCCAGGATACCGGAGCGACAAAGCTCTCCCTTCCCAAGTAGCTCAATAATTCGCCGTCACGCTTTCCCCGTGTCTCCCTCACGCCGAGACACACCAGCCACCATCCCAGTTTCGGATGAAGCAACAGGTCCGCATGTCCCACGCATTGCAGCGGTTCCGACAAACCCAGATGTCGGTGGGTGAGAATCGGATTCTTCTTATCCGCGTGGAAGGCACGGATTGCGGCGCCAAGATAGCAGCGTTCCCCGTCACGAACCTGCGGAATGCACTCACCCAATTCGGATACTTCCCGTTCGTAAGCTTCGAACGCCCGAAGCAGTCCATGCGGCGCATAGATGCGCATGGCCATTTCGCTATGTTCGAAACTGGTGCCCCCCTCAGCGGTCATCAGATACACATAATCACCCACGCGATAGAGATGCGGCGCCTCAGCCCACACCGATTCCATACCGTATCCGCGCCATATTACCGTCTTGCCCGATCCCGCAGGAAGACCGTCATCGACAAAAGTCCAAGTCTCCGGATTAATGCGTTGGGTCCAGACCTCGGTCTGGCCTTCCCATTGCGGATTGACCGCAGGACGGGTCTGAGTCCAGTACACGTTGCCATCCCCGTCCTCGAATATGTCTGGATCGATGCCTTCAGCGCCCTCAATCCAGAACGGGCCATGCCATGGCCCTTCGATAGACTCCGCTTCAAGGATAAAATTGCCCTCCGCGGCGTGGAACCGCATCAGCTCGCTTTCTGTGCAACCACCTTCCATAGCACGGCGATCATCAAGACGGGCAATGGTGCATGCAATCACATATTTGCCATGAATCCTGCGCAGCGTCGGCGCATAGACACCGCCCGAATCATCCACGAAAGGAATAAGCAGGCGCCTTGCCAGGTCAGCATCTACCACATTCGACACATGCTTCCAGCACGTCATATCCTCGGAAACGTAAATGGGAAGACCTGGGACAAGCTCAAAAGTAGAAGTCACCAACACAATTCGCTGGAACTCATCATCCCAAATCCAACTCGGATCAGGATTCATTCCACGAAGAATGGGATTGGTAATGGTAATAGTCGCGGTCATAAATACACCTTATTCAGAAACGTTCGTGAGCATCGCATCATTGCGAACAATCGAAACTTTCGTTTGGCCCAAAAACGCAAACAAGCCGTACACCGGCGACATAACCGGCAGACGACTTGCCTGCGAAGGAAATTCTAGGAAGAAGGAAGGAAAGATGAGTGGTGTGCCGGAACGCCGACGCTTCGGCACACCACATCCGGCTCTGTCACAGCCGAGCCTCACTGCTTGATCCAGCGATGAATCAGGAGCCCTAACGGAAACTCCCTATTCGGCTCACGCCTCGGCCAGGGCGTCGATCATGTAGTTGTTGATCGTGGCCTTGACGGACTCGAGGTGATCGGACTTGGTGGCTTCGATGAGCTTGGACTGCGGAATATCCAGAGCATACTCTTCGAGGGAAGCCAGGGAGGCGGTGCCGTTCTCGACGGTCGCGCCGATGCCGGAATCGAAGGAGCTGTAGCGCTCGGCCTGCAGGTTCTCGATGACCTTGTCCTCGTGCATCTTGGCAGCGACCAAGAGACCTGCAGCGAATGCATCCATACCTGCGATGTGGGAGCGGAACAGATCCTCGGCGGCGAAGGAGGTGCGGCGCGGCTTGGCATCGAAGTTCAGGCCGCCGTGAGGGCCGATCTGACCCTCGGCGAGGACCTCCCACATGACGGTGGAAGTCTCGTACAGGTCGGTCGGGAACTCATCCATATCCCAGCCGATGAGCTTGTCGCCCTGGTTGGCATCGAGGGAGCCGAGCACACCGGCCTCGCGGGCGGTGCGGATCTCGTGCTGATAGGTATGACCGGCCAGGTTGGCGTGGTTGCCTTCGAGGTTCAGCTTCATGAAGTCGATGTCGTAGGTCTTAAGGAAGGCGATGGCTGTGGATGCATCGAAGTCATACTGGTGCATCGTCGGCTCCTTGGCCTTCGGCTCGATCAGGAACTGAGCGTCCAGGCCGATCTCCTGAGCATACTCGTGGCACATGTGGAAGAACTTGGCCATGTGCGCCTGTTCGCGCTTCATCTGCGTGTTCCACAGGTTCTCGTAGCCTTCACGTCCACCCCAGAACACGTAGTTCTCGGCTCCCAGGCGCTTGGCAATCTCCAGGGAATGCTTCAGCTGGCCACCGGCGTAAGCGTAGATGTCGGCGAACGGGGAGGTGGAAGCACCGGACACGAAGCGCGGGTTGGTGAACAGGGAGGAGGTGTTCCACAGCAGCTTGATGCCGGTGGACTTCATGTTCTCTTCGATCTTGTCGACGACCTTGTCCAGGTTCTTGTCGGTCTCGCGCAGGGTATCGCCTTCCGGAGCGATATCACGATCATGGAAGCAGAAGTACTCGACGCCGAGCTTCTGGAAGAACTCGAAGGCATAGTCGACCTTGGCCAGAGCCTCATCCTCAGCATTGGAGTACTTGCCGTACCACGGACGCTGGGCGGTGCCGGTGCCGAACGGATCGACCAGCTCCTGATCGAACGTGTGCCACCAAGCGACGCCAAAACGCAGCCAATCCTTCATCTTCTTGCCGGCAACAACCTTGTCGGCATCGTAGTAATGGAAAGCCAGACCCTCCTGCGGTCCCTTTTCACGACCGACATACGGAATCTTTTCAATATCCCACAGACCCATGGGTTGCTCCTTTGCTATTGATTTTACTTTCGTAAGACATTGTTTTCCCGTCAAGCGGATTCCCGCCTGTCTTGATGTACATAATAAAATCAACTTCCTAAGTTTGTCAATTCAGTGAACTATTCGGCGTTTCCATTGAAAAATAGTCAATTGTCAACTCAGTGATAAGGTGAGCATGTTTGTTGCACCGCAGCGCCCAATCGAAAGAAGGAAATCCATGAGCGAAAACGTCGACACCACCTGCGTGCAGGGAGGTTACCAGCCCGGAAACGGTGAATCCCGCACACCCCCGATCATTCAGGCGACAACCTTCAAATACAAGTCAAGCGAACAGATGAGCCGACTGTTCGACCTATCCGAATCCGGATACTTCTACACCCGACTGCAGAACCCAACCAACGACACCATCGCAGCGAAAATCTGTGAAATGGAAGGCGGCGCGGCCGCAATGCTGACCTCATCCGGCCAGGCGGCGAACTTTTTCGCGCTCTTCAACATCTGCAACAACGGTGACCACATCGTTGCATCCTCCGCAATCTACGGCGGCACGTTCAACCTCATCAACGTGACCATGCGCAAAATGGGCATCGAATGCACGTTCGTAAGCCCGGACTGCACCGAGGAAGAACTCGAAGCGGCATTCCAGCCGAACACCAAGGCGGTCTTCGGCGAATCCATCTCCAATCCGGCGCTCATCGTGCTTGATTTCGAAAAGTTCGCGAACGCGGCGCATCGTCACGGCGTGCCGCTGATCGTCGATAACACGTTCCCCACACCAGTCAACTGCAAGCCGTTCCAGTATGGCGTGGACATCGTCACGCACGCAACCACCAAGTACATGGACGGCCACGGCTCCTGCGTGGGCGGCGCGATCGTGGATTCCGGCAACTTCGACTGGATGGCCCAGGCGGACAAGTTCCCCGGCCTGACCACGCCGGACGACTCCTACCACGGGGTGACCTACGCGAAGGACTTCGGCAAGGGCGCGTTCATCACCAAGGCCACCGCGCAGCTGATGCGCGACTTCGGCTCCACGCCGGCGCCGATGAACTCCTGGATCATGGGCATGCATCTGGAATCGCTGGCCGTGCGTATGGAGCGCCATTGCGCGAACGCGCTCAAGGTGGCGCAGTGGCTGAGCGCCGACCCGCGCGTCAGCTGGGTGCAGTTCCCCGATCTACCCGGAGACAAGTACTACGAGACCGCCAGGAAGTACATGCCGAACGGCACCTGCGGCGTGATCTCCTTCGGCGTGTCCGGTGGACGCGACAAGGTCTCCGCGCTGCTCGATCATTTCCGGATGATCTCGATCGCCACGCATGTGGCCGACGCCCGCAGCTGCGCGCTATACCCGGCCGGTACCACACACCGCCAGCTGACCGAGGAGCAGCTGGAGGAGGCCGGCGTCGGCATCGATCTGGTGCGTCTGAGCTGCGGCATCGAGAACGCCGACGACATCATCGCCGATCTCAAGCAGGCGATGGACGCGGTGCTCTGATTCCCGCGAACCACGCGACCATACGGTAACGGTGGGGCCCGCGACGGGGAACGATCCCGTCGCGGGCCCCACCATATCCGACTCGCGGACGGCACCGATCCCGTGCAAGTCATCGCCACGCATATGCCGCCGCCGGCATAGGATAGTGGCAGGAGCCCGCGGCGGCCGGAGTACAGACGTCACCAGGTGGCAACGGCACACTCCCGGAGGCGCGATGGACAACGACGACTACACGGCCAAGATGACCGAGCTCATCGAACTGCTGCGCGTCATTGGCAACGACACGCAGCAATGCGAGGTTAAGGAGTGCAAACGCAGAATCAGCTCGACCATCACCGAGACGCTGTCCGCGTTCTCCAACGGCAACGGCGGGTACATCATCCTGGGGCTGAGCGAGAAGGCGGGGTTCACGCCGGTCGAGGGCTTCGACGCCCGCGCCATGCAGGAGGCGTTGAGCCAGGCCTGCGAGAAGCTCACGCCCGTGGTCCGGCCCGTGATCGTGACCTGCCCGTTCGAGGGCGCGAATTTGGTGTTCGCCGTCATCGACGAGATGCTGCCGCGGGAGAAGCCCTGCTTCGTCTCCTCGGTCGGCCCGCACGGCGGCTCCTACATCCGCACCGGCGACGGCGACCGCAAGATGACCGCCTACGAGGTCGATCGTCTGCTTGATGAGCAACGCCAGCCGGAGCACGACATCGCGGTCGTGCCAGAGGCCACGCTCGACGACTTGAATCCCACGCTCGTCCACGCGCTGCTCGAATGCGAGCGCGACCGCCATCCGCATGTCTTTGCGGAGCGTTCCGACATGGACATGATGCTGGACCTGCGCATCCTGAGACGCATGCCAACCGGCCACCCCGCGGACGACACCGTGAAACATGCCGCGGATTGCGACCCGGCGGGAACCGCGTCCAGGGAAGACGACACGGATATCGGCGCGGACACCGACACGGACGAGGAGACCCGGATCGCATCCGTGCCGCGCCCCACGCTTGCGGGACTGTTGGCCGTCGGCCGGTATCCGCAGAAGTTCTTTCCCCGGCTCAACGTCACCATCGCCGTCTACCCCGGTACCTCACGCGACGACGTGTTCACCGGCGACGCACGGCTCGTCGCCTCCGAAACCATCACCGGCCCGATCCCGATCATGATCGATGACGCGGTCGCCTCGCTGATGGCATGGACGTCCGGCCCAGGCGGCGCCGATTCCGGCGCGCAACCATCACAGTCGCCACAGCCGCCGATGTATCCGCAACTGGTGCTGCGCGAGGCCATCGCCAACGCGTTGACCCACCGCGACTACTCCCCGGACGCGCTCGGCACGCCCGTGCATGTGGACGTGTTCACCGACCGAATCGAGGTCTCGAACCTGGGCGGCCTGTTCGGCGCGGTCTCCAAACAGCGGCTCACCCATGAGGCGTCAACGTCCACGCGCAACGCATTCCTGTTCTCGCTGCTGCGGTCCACCCCGTATCCGGACGGCGGCACCGTGCTGCGCGACGACGGCACCGGATACCTGCGCATCGGCGCCGCGCTAAGGAACGAGGCGCGCGAACCGGTGCGCATCGACAATTCGCTCGATCGGTTCCGCGTCACCATTCCCGGCCCTGTGGCGACCGGACGGTCAGGCGTCAACGCCCGTTGCGGGACAAGGCCAGCGCCTGGATGCGGTGCTGGAAGGTGAAGACGCGATTGACGATGTTGATGATTGGCCCAACCAACACCGCGGAAATCACCGTGCCGATGCCGACGCCGCGCAACCCGTGGAAGAAGATCAATGACAGCACCGCGGCGATGATGATCAGCGTGATGTCGAATACGGCCTTCACCGTGCCCACGCGCACGCCGCTGACCTTGGCGATGGCACGGACCACGCCTTCGCCGGGCACCACCACCACGTTCGGCGCCAGCTCGATGACGATGCCGAAGGCCAACGCCACGCAGCCTAAGCCGATGCACAGGAACTGCCCCCACAGCATGGTGGGGTGCAGAACACCGAGGATGGCCATGCTTACGTCGATCATGGCGCTGAACAGCACGTTGACCATGATCTGCAGGAACTGGGAGGGATTGAAGTCGCGGCGCAGCAGCACGACCTGAACCAGAATCAGCAGGATGTTCCAGATGAATGTGGTCACGCCGAAGCTGAACATGGGGAACTGCAGGCTGCACACGTACGGCACGCTGGAGATGGCCGAGGTGCCCAGATTGCCCAACGTGATCAGTGCCACACCGAACGAGTTGATGACGACGCCCAGGGCGAAGAACACCAAACGCTGCGGCATGTTGTTCATATGGTACGACTCCTCCTCTTCCGTATCTTGGTGCCTGCGTTTTGCGGCACTGTCCACCCCCAGGCGGGGCCAGGCCGGGAACCTATGAAAAACAGACGTCTCGACAAACCGGACACCCGGACATCAATTGCTTAATATTTGCTCGTATCCCCCGCTTTTCCCGCATCTTCCTGCATCTTCCTGCATCTTCCCGCATCACCCGCGAAGCCATGCATGCCTTCCCTCCCAATCCGAACCGCCGCGTCCCAGCGCACAGCTGGACCCCCGAAATCGGCGTCGTGAGTACAATGTCGCCGAGACGAAAGGGGATCATATGCTGCTTGCCGCGCTGGGAGTGCTCACCGGAATCGTCACGCCGTTGCAGACCGTCGTCAACGCGCGACTGCGCGGAACGTTGGGCACACCGTTCCGCGCGTCGCTGGTGTCATTCACCGTGGGATTGGCAGCCACAACGATTGCGGCACTGCTGCTCGGACCGTACCCGCTGGTACCTGAGTCGGCGCTCCACGGCCCCTGGTGGATGTGGTTCGCCGGGCTCTTCGGCGTGATCTTCATGACCGGGAACATCCTGCTGCTGCCCAGGCTCGGCAGTCTGCAGACCGTGCTCATGCCGGTGCTGGGGCAAATCACGATGGGACTGCTCATCGACCAGTTCGGCTGGCTGGGCAACCCTCGTCATCCGATGACCATGGCACGCGCAGCCGGACTGGTGCTGGCAGTCCTCGGCGTGCTGCTGGCGGTCGCCGCCGCCGACGCCAAGACGCTGTTCGGCGGTCCGAACCCGTTCGGCTCGCGGCACGGAGCGGCGCGCACCCCCCGCAATGCTGTCCGCGGACACGTTGCGACCCCCTGCGGACGGCCGCTCCACGAACCGAACCCGCTCGCCAAGCATCTGGCTATGGCGTGGACTGGGCATACTCTGCGGCATGTCGTTGGCGGTGCAAGCCGCCATGCTGGGACGACTGGGTACGGCGCTCGGATCGCCGATCAAGGCGTCGGTCGTCTCGTTCATCCTGGGATTTGTGCTGCTGTGCGCCGTGGTCGTGTTCCGTGACCATGGCCTCGATCTCGGTAAGACGATCCGCGGGCATAATCCGCCGTGGATGTGGATCGGGGGCCTGCTCGGCGCCGTTGTGGTGCTGATGACCTCCTGGCTGTCGCCGCAACTCGGCACCGGGCTGACGGTGCTGGTGGTGCTGGTGGTGCTGATCGGACAAGTGACCGGCGGATTATGAGTCCGATGCTCTAACCGACTGAGCTACAGCCCCACGCCGGTTCGTGGCCGGCCCTATAGTCTAGCAAACCGCTGGGCGTTTGCCCGGATGCTCGTCAACGGGCGGCATCCTGACAACCGCCGACCGGAGACAGCGGTCACCCGCGACGGTCGGCATCGTCGCGCCGCGCCCGTCCGGAAGCGAAACGATCCAACGCCCCGGTGGCGGCGATGGCCCTGTACAGATACCAGCTCATCACGCCGGCGATCAGCACGCCGCCGACCAATTCACTGATCATATGGATGACGCCGCGGGGGCTGAGGAACGATACGCCCTGATACCGGAACAGCATCAGGTACACGCCGTATTCCAAGGCCACCAAGGCGCCGGACGTCATGGAGATCGGCAGGTTGAACACGCGGTACCGGGTGAGTGCGAACGGCAGTTCGGCGAACACGCCCTGCAGCGCCGCGGACGCGAACCCGAACGAGAACTGGTTGCCCAGCAGCATCTCGGCCGCGCTGCCCACCAGGTTCACATAGACCGCGGCTCCGGGCTTACGCAGGATGATGACGGCCAACGTGCCGGAGAAATACCACAGCGGGTACAGGATGCTGGCCAGTCCGGGCAGGATGCCGCCGATGATCGGGGACAGTCATGCGTAGGCGAAGTTGAACAGCCAGAACACCAGTCCGCAGGCCACGCCCAACGCGGCGCCCACGGCGATGTCGTCCCCATCCTCCAGCGCCAACGACGGTCCGCGGCCCGGCCGCCGGAGGATGGGGACGACAATCCGGCGGGACCGGAGGCATCCCTCCGTGCCGACATGTCGGCCATGTCCGACGTTTTCCCTACGGCGGGCATGGTATGATGATTCGGTTGTTGAGGATGTTCGGCTATGGGATGCTCCTGTTCCCTGTTGACTGCGCACGGCATGAACACGGGGAGACCCGCGGACGATCCTTGACCTGCGCAGCCCGGGCGGAATCGCCACGTGCCACTGTATCAGGCAGCTCCTCTTGCCGCGCCCCCGACGTTATAGGCCTAGGTTGGAACACGCGTGCATCCGTGTGCGGACCGTCAGTCGGTCGAGACGAACCGCATCGGATTGTCGATGAAGCGGCGCAGACCGATGGCGGCCGAACCGATCAACGCCGGTTTGGACGTCACGTCGGCCATCAGCACCTTGGCGCGCACCTCGGGGTATCCAAGCACCTGGCGCCGCATCATGCCCTGCATATGCGAGGCGATCTCCGGCCCGAACTGCGACCATACGCCGCCCAGCATCACCGTATCGACGTCGCAGATGTTGATCGCCGACGCGATGGCGGAGACCATGGCCTCGATGGCCTTGTCCACCACCGCCGCGGCCTTGACGTCCCCGTCACGCCACCGTTCGATCAGCTCGTTGATCGACTCGCGCCGCGCGGCCGCCGACCCGCTGGCGATGCCTGCGGACTCCACCATCGCCCTGCGGCCGGCATAGGTCTCCAGGCACCCCCGCCGCCCACACCGGCACACCGGCCCCCGCAGCTCCACCGACACGTGGCCGAGTTCCCCGCCGAATCCATGGTCGCCGATCTCCACATGTCCGCCACGGACCACCGCGCCGCCGATGCCGACGTCCGTGGACAGGTAGATGAATGAGGCGTTGGGTTCCACGATGCCGTCGTCCTCACGGTGCATAGCGTATCCGGGAATCTGCGCGAGCGCCGCCATATTCGCCTCGTTGCCCGCAGTCGCATCCAGCCGCCGCACCACGTCGAACCGCTTGAGATCCAACTGTTCCCATCCCAGGTTGCGGGCCATGAGGAGCCTCATGTCATCCGTGACCAGACCGGGCAATGCCAGTCCGGTACCCGTCACGGTGTATCCGCGGTCAGCCAGCAGCCGTTCCTGCTCAAGTGACAGGGCGTTCAGTTCGGAGAAGATGTCGTCGGCGTCCACGTCGGACATATCCGCATCGACCCAGCGTTCCGCGACCACCGTGCCGTCCAAGTCGAGCACGATGGTGCCGTAGCCGTCCGTATTCACCTGCAGACCGATGCCGCAGTATCGGCCTCCGACGATGAGCAGCGGCGTGCTGGGGCGCCCATAGGAGGATTGTACGCTCGGCGTCCCCTCGCGCACGACGCCGTTGTCGACAAGCATGGAAACCAGCAGGGACATGGTCGCCTTGGTCAGTCCCGTCTGTTTGGCCAGTTCGGCGCGGCTCATCGGTTCGGCGGCGCGCAGCAGTGTGCTGATGACCACCGAAAGATTGTGGTTGCGTAGATCGTCCTGATTGATTCTGCGCAGCGTAGTCATGACGTAGCTCTCCTCTATGTGTTCTGGTGCTTCATCGCCTCCGGCGTGCCTCCCACAACATTGTGAAAATGGTACACACACCAGTATAGTTCATTCGTCAAACTATTTGCGTATAATGGCGACCGTATTCGGCCAAACGCCATCAGCCCGACGTTTTTGGCGGCATGTTGCAAGGAGGCACAATGAGCAGAGTTCTGGTGGCCGGCGTGGACACGTCCACCCAGTCGACCAAGGTGCGCGTCACCGACGCCGAGACCGGCGAGATGGTCCGTTTCGGGCAGGCCAAGCACCCCGACGGCACCAGCGTGAACCCCGATGCCTGGTGGCAGGCGTTCCAGGAGGCCGCGGAACAGGCCGGCGGGCTCGACGACGTGGCCGCGCTGGCGGTCGGCGGCCAGCAACACGGCATGGTACTGCTCGACGACCATGGCCGCGTGATCCGTGACGCACTGCTGTGGAACGACACCCGTTCCGCCACGAACGCCGACGTGCTCATCGCCTGTCTGGGCGAGGCCGAGAAGGCCGCCGACGGCAGCGAGGACGACCTGTCCGACGATCCGGCGATGCGCGGCCGCCAGCGCTGGGTCAAGGCCGTCGGCTCCTCGCTGGTCGCCTCGTTGACGATCACCAAGGTGGCGTGGGTCGCCGCGAATGAACCGGAGAACGCCGCACGCATCGCCGCGATCTGCCTGCCGCACGACTGGCTGAGCTGGCGCATCGCCGGCCACGGCCCTCTGGGCGAGGACGCGACCGCCGAGGAGATGAAGGCGAACCTGGATGCGCTGTTCACCGACCGTTCCGACGCCTCCGGCACCGCGTACTTCGATGCGACCGCCAACGAATACCGCCGTGACCTGCTCGCGATGGCGCTGGGACGCGGCGAAGAGGATATCGCCGGCATCGTGCTGCCGCGCGTGCTCGGCCCGACCGAGACCGGCGACGTGGCCGATCCGGCCATCGCCGGCAAGGACGTGGAGGGCGGCTGCCCGATCGGCCCCGGCGGCGGCGACAACGCCATGGCGTCGCTGGGCCTGAGCATGGGTGTGGGCGACGTGAGCATCTCGCTGGGCACCTCGGGCGTGGCCGCGGCCATCTCCCCCGTGCCCGCCTACGACATGACCGCTTCGGTGACCGGATTCGCCGACTGCACCGGACATTGGCTGCCGCTGGCCTGCACGATCAACGGTTCGCGCATCTCCGATGCCGGACGCGCCGCACTCGGCGTGGACTACGACGAACTGGCCGAACTGGCCGCGGCCGCGGAACCGGGTGCCGGCGGCATCACGCTGGTGCCGCACTTCGACGGCGAGCGCACCCCGAACCGTCCGGACGCCACGGCGGCGCTGTACGGCATGACGTTGGCGAACACCAGGCGAGAGAACATCGCCCGCGCGTTCGTGGAGGGTCTGCTGTGCTCGCAGCGCGACTGCCTTGAACTGGTCAAGGGTCTGGGCGTGGACGTCAAGCGCATCCTGCTGATCGGCGGCGGAACCAAGTTCGCGGCCGTGCGCGCGCTGGCCCCCGCGATCCTCGGCATGGACGTCGAACTGCCAGAAACCGACGAGTACGTGGCGATCGGCGCGGCCCGTCAGGCCGCCTGGGTGCTGTCCGGCGAGACCGAACCGCCGACGTGGCCGGTCAAAGTCGAGACCACACTGACCGGCGAACCAACCCCGCAGGTGTACGAGCAGTACGTGCGCTGGCGCGGTTGATGAAGTCACACGATGAGGTTGTCGGAACGACGAGGGCCAGCAGCCTCATCGCATATCACCATCAGGAAAGGAACATTGATGACTTTTCATTTCACAGTCCGTGATGATAAGCAGATTCGTGTCATCATCGACACCGACGCCGATTGCGAGGCCGACGACCCGTTCGCTATCGCTCAGGCGTTGCTGACACCGAAGTTCATGGTCAAGGCGATTTGCGCCGAGCATTTCAACGAAGCGGGCAGTATGGAACGCAGCTTCCGCACCGCGTCCACGGTTGTTCAACTGCTGAACTCCGATGTACCGGTACTCGAAGGCGCCCGCACGCCGCTGGCGGGGCTGCACCTCGCCTCTGATGAGGACCTCTCCCCCGCTTCGCGTGCGATTCTCGACGAAGCTCTGAGCGCTGATACCCATCCGCTGTTCGTACTGTGCCTCGGCGCCATCACCAACGTGGCCGCCGCCATCAAGCTGCACCCGGAAATCGTCAGCCGGATGACCATCATCTGGATCGGCACGCAGCTTCCCGGCAACGATGAGGAAGCCATTCGCGAATTCAACTCCGGCAACGACGTGGAAGGCGCCAATCTGGTGCTGACCAGTGGTGCGAATCTCTGGCTGGTGCCTTATCAGGTCTACCGTACGATGAATGTGAGCATTGCCGAACTACAATGTAAGCTTGCCGATGCGGGCGCTATCGGCGAGTTCCTGTTCGACAATCTCGTGAAATACAATGACAGTGATTTCGCGTTCTGGACTTCGGGAGAAAGCTGGTCATTGGGAGATTCGCCCGCCGTCGGCTTGGCGATGAAGCATGATTGCGGCGAATTCCATTACGCGCCGGCACCATTGGTCAAGCCGGACAGCTCCACTGCTTTCATACCGTCTCGCCCAACGATACGCATCTACGACAGCATTGACAGTCGATTCATTCTCGAGGACCTCTTCGCCAAGTTGACGCTGTTCGCACGCGGTTGACGCCCCGATAATATGCGGCCACCAACGGTGACGCCTCCCATCGGGGCGACAAGGCTGTTCACGATCGAAATCACAACCGGAAGGCCGCCCCTTTGCGGTACAGGTTCTGCAACACTCGGCGATTGGTGTTCCGTACCACCCGATCCCGATACGGAACACCATAGCACCTGATAACGGTGCCCCGTACCATGCCACAGCCGAGATACCATAGCAAAACGGCGAAACCAAACCGTTATGCCAAGTCCGATTCCGCCGCGGAATGGTATGGAAGCGCAATCCAACGCTTCAAGGACTTCCGCACCCCGCCGAGAGCGGGGTAATAAGGCCGCTCGACATTGGCATATGCCGAATCATGTGACCGGCAACGGCTTCGGTGGCGATGAAAGCCTGCCCCGCCACCGAAGCGGAGATGCCGCCTTTCATCGCACATCCATGTACGGCTTGCCCTCCCCGTACACCGTGGCGGCTGCGTATCGATGTACAGGTGGAGGGCAAAATGTGTGGTCATAGACGTGTATACGGCAGGTGTGGATATCAAGTCTTCGGCGCCTCCATCCCTCGATACACCTTGATACATCCTCAGAACACGACCGGTGTCACGCACAAGGCGAGGATGGCGCGCGCATCGTCGCGGGTGATGCGGCGGTAGGAGCCGCCGACGTCGCCGGCATGGTCGGCGAGCTTGTCCAGCGTGGCCGGATCGGCTGGAATGCCGACCTCGGACAGGGTGAGCGGGGCACCGACCAGACGCAGAAAGTCGACGTAGTGCTCGATGCCCTCCTCGGCCACCTCGCGCTCGGATTTGCCGGTCGAGTCCACGCCCCACACGTTCACCGCCCAGCGGGCGAAGCGTGCGGTGGCTTCGGGGCGTGAGGTGTAGACGTACTTCATCCAGTGCGGATGGACCACGGCCAGGCCGGCGCCGTGCGAGATGTCGAAGTAGGCGGAGAGCGCATGCTCGATGCCGTGCGTGACCCAATCCTCCTCCTTGCCACGCGAGATGACGCGGTTGAGCGCGAACGTGGAATCCCACATCGCGTTGCTACGGGCCTCATAACTGCGCGGATGGCGACGGCAGGCGCGCCAGGAGCGCAGGATATGCCGTTGGATGGCCTCGGCCATCTCGTCGGAGAGATTGTCGTCGCTGGGTAGCGAGAAATATTGTTCGCAGGTGTGGCAGAACATGTCCACGAATCCGTAGGTGGTCTGTTCAGCCGGCAGGGTGAGCAGATAGGTCGGGTCGAGTACCGAGAACTTCGGCGTCAGCGGGAAGGATGTGTAGCCGAGCTTGCGGTTGCGGGCCCAGTTGGTGAGCACAGCCACGCCGCCCATCTCGGAGCCGGTGACGGCGGTGGTCAGCACCACGCCGAGCGGCACAAGGTTTTCGGGGGCGGGCTTGCCGGTTTCGACGTAGTCGTACCAGAGGTCCTCGTCCTCGCCCAGGCCGGAACCCAGCGAGATGAACTTGGCGCAGTCGATGACCGAGCCGCCGCCGACAGCCAGGATCAGGTTCACCCCGTGCTCCCGAACCAGGTTCACGCCTTCGAAGACCTTGTCGAGTCGCGGGTTCGGGGTCACGCCGGAGAGTTCGATGACCTCGTTGCCGGCCTCGCGCAGCGCGGCCGTCACATCGTCATAGGCACCGTTGCGCTTGATCGAGCCGCCGCCGTAGACCAGCAGCACGCGGCACCGGGGCGAGACCTGGCCTCCTCGGCCACATGCGAGACCTGACCTTCTCCGAAATAGATCTTGACGGGATTGTGGAAGATGAAGTTTCTCATATGTTCATTCCTTTCATGAACGGCTCGGTTACGCAATGGATTCGGCGAACGGCGAAATCGTCGAACCGATCATTCTGCCCAACAGACTTCTATACGCTCCGCTACCTCTTGGAATTGCTCAAGACATCCGATAGCAAGTTCGTCGTTCGGCCACGTCCCGACTTGGTCGAACGGCGAACATCCGGTTTCGGCGCGTCTTCTCTACTCAATCGGCATGGCGAACGGTGGCACAGGCATACCCTTCCCCGAACACAGTAGACCACGACCGGGCGCATTACTCCACGCATATCGGATGGATGTCGGCTTACGCCAGGGCACACGAATGACGACCTTGTCGCCTTCAACGCGCCCGGAGACGGCATGCACGGAGCCGTCCTCCCAAACAAGCTCGAATTCGCGCGGTTCGTCCCCGTCCAAGGTGTATAACGGACCACCTGCAAAGTCGATGACGAGCTCACCGTCTGTCAACACCGCGGACTTCGGCTCAGGTGATTTCGGTGCGTCATTTTTACCATAGACAAGACCGCAGGCCGCATGGAACAACCGCTCGGCGACCACACGCTTGTTCCACGGATGCAGGTCGTTCCATTCACCGGCGTCGAGCGCAACCACTGTTGCCCCATCATCAACGGTCTTCGACACCTGCCATTCATGCTGCCGCACCAAGGCCCATCCACCATCCTCGACATTGTCGATTGAAAATACCGGCAACTGCACAATCAGGAACGGCAATCGTTCTTGATCCCAAGCATGTCGCCAGCAGCCGATCATCGCCGTAAGCATATGCCCATACTCATCGGCCACATCACCAGTATTGGATTCACCCTGATACCAGAGCACCGCACGGGCGCCGTACCCGGCGCAGGTCGCGGTCATGCCGTTGTACAGGCCTAATGGCTTCCACTGCAGGGAATCTTCCGTCGGACAATCCTCATCGATTTCGGCACCGATCATGTACCGCCAAGCTCCGCTCAGATCGAACGAGTCATCGCCCACATCCAGATGCATGCGCTTACCGGGAGTGAACCGGCCCGTGCCGCGTTCGCACACCAGCCGTACTTCTACATCGTTGGGGCCGGCCTTCAGCACATTCTCCGGGACAACGTAGTCACGGGAGAAATACTGGTGCTCGGACCGCCCCACTTCAACACCATTCACATAGGTGATGTCCGAATCAACCATCGCCCCCAAGTGCAGCACAGCAGGCCGTCCAACCGCATACGTCGGCAACATAACCGTACGCCGCAAGCGGATCACACCGCGGAACCCAGCTAGACGAGGATCGGCATCCGACAGGAATGCGGGCAGGTTCACGGTTCCGGTTTCCGCATCCTCATTCCATCGGTTGACTTCTCGCACACGCAGATCTTCATGCCACCGGGTGCGGGCCTCAATGCTAGACTCATTGCGCACACGGGCTTCATCATCATTCCGGTATGGTGCCAGATCAGTGAGCATCCTCGGCCATGCAGCGAGTGTCTCCTCATCCATCCATGATTCGATCGGTGAGCCGCCGAGCGTGATATTAAGCAGACCGACCGGCACACCGAACGATTCCCGAATCATACGTCCAAAAAAGTAGCCGATTCCAGTGAACTCATCAAGGGTATCCGATGCAGCGCCAACCCATTGTACCGGTTCATCGAATTCATGACGCGGCCCGTGGAAATCGAATCTGACCGGCACTTTGCAATGTCGCAGCAGCGAGTCGGCTTCACGCGTGAATTCGGACGGATAACGCCAGTGCAGAAATTCCATCTGATATTCCATATTCGACTGTCCGGCGCAAATGAACACCTCGCCCGCATAAACGTCATGGCTCAATGATTCCCGCGTCGCCGCTTCCGACGTTTCACTGACCGTCATGCGATAGGGACCACCAGCGTCCAACGGTTCGAGCGTGACCGTCCACGCGCCATCGGCGTCGACGATGGCATCGGCACGCCGTTCCGCGACCGAGACCTCGATCGTGGAACCGGGGCGGCCACCACCCCAGATCCTCACCGGCATGCCAGATTGCAGCACGCATCCTTCACCGAACAACGGATTGATATGCAATGTCGATTTCATTGTGTCCAACTCCTTGTTTCAGCCATATTCACCACACGCGGTATTCGCCCGCGAGCGCGAGGAACGCGAACGCGTAGAGGAAGTTGTCGTAGTAGCGGCGCGTGCCGGTGCGGATCGGCGTGTCCCACAGCAGGCGCACCCAGCGGATCGCATTATCGAGCGCGTCCGGCTCCTGCGAGTGCATCGCGGCGAGCGAGCCCTCGGCGGTGGCGGCGATGAAGCCGACCGGGTGCAGCACGGTCTCGTCCACCGGCGTGCCGTCGACCGCGTAGACGCAGGTGCGGTCGTGTTCGAGGAAGAAACGCTGCAGACGCGCATTCGCATCGCACAGCTCGGGCACGACGCCGTTCCACAGGCAGTCCAGCCCGATGTTGCCGGCGGTGCGGTAGGCGTCGGAATAGAAGTGCCAGTGGTCGCGCTCGTCGACATGCGGCGTGCCATCATAGTTTGAGTATTCGGGGTTCATACCGGTTTCCGGATGGCAGGCGGTGACCAGATACCGACGGCTGGCGGCAGCGGCCTCGCGCCAGAACGGGCGGTCGGCCTCGTCGGCACGCTGTGCGAATACCTCATAGAAGTGCGGCAAATGGTAGGACGGGTCGGTCCATTCGGTTTCCGGGATGAACTTGATCAGATGGTTCTCCGGATTCCACATCGGGTAGCCCTCGCCATCCTCGCCCCGGTGCACGCAGGTATGCAGGATCGAGCGGGCGTGGCGGGAGTACTCGTACACGCCCTCGCCATCGCCCCAGCGCCCGGAGGCCAGGAACAGCGCCATCGCGAAGTACTCCTCGCCGTCGGGGGCCGGGCCGTCGGCGTTCGGCACGCCGCTGAGGTCCACGGACCAGGCGAAGTAGCCCTTGTGCAAGCCCTCGGTCATGAACATGTACTTCATGACCCAGCCCCACAGCTTGTCGAACACGTCCTTGCGGTCGTACTGCACGGCGATCATCATCGCATAGCTCATGCCTTCGGTGCGCACGTCGTGGTTGCCGGTGTCCATCACGTAGCCAAGGCCCTCGTCGTTCTCCCAGTAGATCTTGTCCGGACCTTCGAACATCTCGGTCCAGTTGCGTTCCAGCCGGGCCTGGATGGCCTCGCGGCCGTACCCGCACTGTTCGAACATGCTGGTCTCCATATGACCCATGGCTCCCGCACCCATTGTTTCATCCTTTCTCATCATGGACGCAACCCATCGCCCGCGATACCATGGTGACGGTTGGCAACTCATCATGCGGCATGACGTCCCAGTACAGACCCGTCAGACCGTCCAAGATCGCTCCCGCCGCCCAAGGCATCAGACAACGCCACGTGCTGCACAGGCTTCCATCCGGGTACCTCTCGTCCAAAAACCCCTGGCAGTGACAAAACCGTTCCGACATCCAGCCGACCCGCCCATATCCGTACTCACCATCCTTGAGGTTATATGTCTGGCAGCTCCAGCCGACCGCATCGCACAAACGCGACGCGATATATGTGTCGTTCCGATATCGGAGGTAATAAACCATATCCTCGATGGCCACACTTGACATCGGATGGATATGGGCGTTACTGGTCGAAGTGACGCTGCCTCCGCAACTCGACCAGCCGACTTCGTTCAGAGGCGGTACGCCAACGGGCGAATTCCAGCAAAAACGGAAACTGCATTCATAGGCGAACGCCTCTCGCATCCGGTCAAGATACATAGCGTCTCCGGTAATGGCGTATAGGCATCCGACCGCCTTGATATACCCCAATATACCTTCGGAATCCACGGCTTTCGATGTATCCAGCGGCGCACCATAGCATTCCATATGCGCCACGTACCGGTTATGATAATGACGTTCGGATAGGAGCATCCCATCCAGATCCGAGTGGTCGCCGGTCAGCAAAGCCCAATACGCGGATGCGGCCAGACACCACACACCGCCGAACGATTCGTACTCGGCTCCTGAGCCGTCCATCTCATCGAACACGAATGGGTATTCGCCAACCGCATTGCGCCCTGCCGCCAATCGGGGAATGACGTTCCCGATGATCTTCAGCCAGTCCGAGTGATCGATTCCGCCGAACCGCCGTTCGATCTGCCACGCCCGCAACGCCGAGTACATCGTCTGCCCGACAAGGTACCCGCTGTGTCCGGGATTGGACAGTCCGTCGAACCACCAACCGCGGTTGCTCCACCGCTCATGTTCCACCGCCGTGTAGGGCAATCCGTTCGTCGGGTTGATGCAATGTTGGATGATATGCTCGATGCCGTCGAGGGCGTGACGACGCATAGCATCGTCCCCCAACCGCCAAGCCGACGCCAACATCGGTACCGCGGAGGCCATGCCGTTGGTCCAACTACTCGATCCCAACCGGCGGTACATATACGGCTTACCTTCGATGATCTCATCTCCCGGACTATGATGGTCGAAGACAAACCCCGCGTACATGTGTTCGTCCTCCAGCCACGCGTCTCTATCAACGGCGACTGCAATGTCGCGTATAGCCCGAGCGGGAGCGCCGACCTGACGCGGCGGTTCATGAAAACGACGGTATACGGTTTCCAGCACCGGTATGATAGCCCGTTCATCCCGGGCGGGAGCGTCGACGACGTCCAAGCGCATAATCGCCGCGCCTCCAGGCGCCAGTGTAATCGGCCCTTCCGCCGAGTCAGGACGTTCGCGGATATCCGTCGAGCTGACGAACAACCAGGGCGCGTTCTCATAGCCGATAGTCACGCCCACCGAGGCGTGGTCGTCGCAGGGCACGATTCCAGGCGTCGGCAACATGCAGCTGAATCCCGCATACTGGACGAAAGGCAGTTCATCACATGCCTCATGTCCGACCAACATCCCATCACCGCGGTCAACCAGATAGGGGCTGGACACCACACCGACGACACGGGAACGGGTCACGGCCAATGCACATGGATTGGACAGCCTGTCTCCTCGAATCATCCACCATGATGAGGCTGGCAGTTCGCTCCGTTCACGAAGCCGGGGAAATTTCGTCGCGGTTCGCAGCGGCGCCTCTCCACGATTACGCCCATACATGAACCCTGGCAGGAAGAACCGCGGTTCACCGTCAGCCCGAATCGGGATATCGATGCGAACGACCCCTTCGAACGCAACGGAGCCGTCATTGCGCACCGTTACCGTGCAACGCCACGGATCGGCGGGGGACCCGTTTCCTCCGTGCCAGTCGACTTCGACGGCAAGACCGCATTCATCAAGACGCACATACCGTCCCGCGCCGTCGGCTCGTCGGGCGGAACATTCCAGAGCCATTCCTACCTCATTGCATACTTCACTGCTCATATCGTTCTCATATCTTCGCAAAACGTTGCCATCATGCGCCAAAACAATACTGATTATTGATATGGTCGTTTCGCGGGAAGACATCCCGCGAAACGACCATCTATCAGTCTTCCATCCCAGAAATTTCCCGGTAGTCGAAGTGGTCAAAGGTGGCCACTTCGCCGTAGCCGGAATAGTCGACCGCGGCCAGACCCACGAAGGCACCGGTGAAGAAGCCGCCGTACGTCTGGTTCACGTAGTCGTCGGAGAGGATCCTCGCGTCGAGCCTGACCGGCAATTCGGTCCAGGTCTCACCGTCGAACGAGTATTCGTAGGCGTACCACTGGGTGCGCACCTTGGCACGCAGCCATACGCGATCGACGCCCTCGGGCACCACTACGGCGTTCTCGCGCAAGAACGAGGTGTAATTGTTGCGGTCGTTCTGCGCCACCTCGATCACGCGGCACTTGCGGTCCTCGTCGTACGTGACAAACGCCCACGACCAATGCTGGTCGTTGTAGTAGTTCGTCAGACCGGCCATCGCCTGGTAGGTCTTCGGATCGAACGCCACGCAGGTCTCGGCGTCGAAATCGAACGCCTGCCAGCGGCGGGCCACCAGCGACAGGTCGAACGTGTTGCACAGCGAGCCCTGGCCGATCAGCTTCAGGCTGCCGCCGCCGACCGAGCCCATCTTCTCGTCGAACGGCACACGCAACGTGTTCCAGTCGAGACCGAGCACGTCGGCGTCGAACTCGTCGTGCTGATCGCGGCTTGCGGGCGCGACTGTCTCGATCGCGTCCTTCGGCGCCTCCACATAACGTTCGCCGCCATGACCGCCGACGATGTACGGCCAACCATCCTCAGCCCACTCGACCTTCTGGATTGAGGTCTCACGACCCAGCGTGCACCAGCCGCGCGGGTCGGTGAACGACTCTGTCTCGTGATGCCACGGGCGGCCGCACAGCGACGCGTAGTACCATTCGCCGGACGGGGTGTCCACCAGCGCGCCGTGGCCCTGCTTCTGCAGGTAGCTGCCTGGGATGTCGAAGTTCGTGATGAACGGGTTCGTGGGCGAGGCCTCGAACGACAGCTCGTCGAGCGTGCGGGAGCGGGCCACGGATTCCTGATGAGTCCATACCGTTCCGCCCTCGGCGCAGAACAGATAGTACCAGCCGTTGATCTTATACAGATGCGGCCCCTCGACGAGCTTGACATCGTCGCCCATCCAGATCGTGCGGGCCGTCTCCGGCTTCAGCCGCATCGTCGCCGTGTCGAACTCGGTCAGCGTGATGCCGTGGAACTGATGCTTGTATTCACGATGGTCCCACGTCTGCTGCACCAGATATTTGCGGCCGTCGTCGTCGTGGAACAGGCTGGCGTCGAATCCGACGCCGTTCAGACGAAGCGGCTTCGACCACGGCCCGCGGATGTCCTCGGCGGTCGTCAGGTAGTTGACGACGTCCTTGAACGCGCCGTTGACGATATGAACATCGGAATAGACGATCCAGAACCTTCCGTCCGCATAGGACAAGTCGGGCGCCCATACGCCGCCGGACGCCGGATCGCCGCGCATGTCAAGCTGTTCGGCGCCCAAGGGGTACGGCAACGTGTTCCAATGCACCATGTCTTTGGACTCGTGCAGGCGGATGCCGGGGAACCACTCGAATGTGGAGTTCGCGATGTAATAGGTGTCTCTGACGCGAATCATCGAAGGATCCGCATGGAAGCCGGTGAGCACCGGATTGGTGATCTTCATGGTCTCACCATTCCTTGACGCCGCAGGAGGGGCAGGCGTCGTGCGTCGTCCGGACCGCGCCACACCAGGCCAGCTGACGGTTGGATCCCGGATGAAGCTCAGCGAATGGCCCCACGGAACTCAGTTCCGCGCGCCGGCGCCCAACGATGTCGGTGTCGATCACGATATCGGATCCATCCGTCTCCTCATACCGTTCATCCACGATGCGCGGCACGCCCAGATCAGCCGTGCCCACGACGGCCGCCTTCTTGTCCGCAAGCTCCGTCGGGCAATCGAACAGCAGGTACAGGTCATCCCCCTTGAACTCGCAACGGACGTTGACGGGCGACGCCACATGCGTGGTCCCCTGCTCCCCTTCGGGGCCTTCGGCCTCGCCGACGTAGGCGTTGTCCCAGCTGTACAGCATCTGCACGGGCTGCGGATCGTGCCCATTCGTGACCCCGGACGCGAAGATGTCGTGGACGCTTTGCAGATACTCCGCCATCGTGGACGGGTATCCGCGGTATGCGGATAGTCCCGTGGACCCGAAGGTCCCGGCGCCGTCGAGGAAGATGTTGGACGCGTATCGGTCGTCGCCACCATAGACGAATGCGTTGCCGGCCACCTCCGTGGAATGCGGGTAATGATACGGAGTGAAACGATCCAACACGCTGTTGTTTGAGATGGTGCCGCCGATCAGATTGTTGACGAACGCCGTCCCCTGAGCATAGTTGTCGTATGTCATCGCCGAACAGAACGCATTGTTGTCGATCAGACACGGACCATGCGTGACCTCGATCTCCAGATCGCAGGCATTGTCGTAGAACACGTTGCGGCTGATACGCACCCCTTGGGCCTGCCAGTCAAGCCACATCCCCAATGAACAGTCATGCACGCAGTTGTCCAGGATGCGGGCGTCGAGCGCCGCGTGAAGCTTGATGCCGGCCACCTCCCAGCCGAAGAACTCGCGCCGGGCACCAATGCGGTAGATATGGTTATGTTCGATGGTGCTGAACGCTCCGCCCATATGGCCGACGATCGCGTTCTGCCCGCAATCATGAATCACGTTGTCGCGCACGATATGCGAGCCGACGAATCCCTTCTTCCATCCGATACGCAGCCCCTTGAACACCGCTTCGAGCTGGTACTGGTGACCGGTCTTGCGCTCGGTCCGATACCATTCGTTGTCGCCTGTTTCCTCGCTGGTGCCCAGGCTGATGCCCGAGCATTTGACGTCATGGACGAGGTTGCGCTCGATAATCCATCCGGTGGCCCAGTTCGGTCCGATGGCGCCAACCTGATGCGAGGTGGGCGGCGCCCATTGCGTGGCGGCCTGACACAGTTCGAACCCGCTGACCGTGATGTAGTTCACGTGATGGCGTCTGGGGAAGAAACAGGACCGACGCACCGCAATTTCCACGCATTCCTCATTGGGATCGGCGCCATGGAAATTCGCGTACAGCACCGTACGGTCGTCCTCGACCCGGGCGTACCATACGCATTGGGTCATCTCGGGATCGTCGATCGCACATGCGACATCCGTGACATAGTCCTTGACATGGTCACGGTACCGCGGCGCAAAAGTATCCTCGAGCGAGGTCACCTCATACAACGCCCTGCCGTTGAGGAACACCATGCCCGGATGTTTGTCGGGGTCCTCGCCACGCGACGGCATCGCGAGCCAATCGCCGAACAGCGGCTGCCTGTACGGATTGTAATCGCCGAACATGGCGTCGTCCAACGTCACGCGCCAGACGTCATCCTTGTATCGGCTCCACCCGCAGATGATCTCGGACCCCTTGATCACGGGCTTTTCCCCGTCGGCGGCGCGGTAGACGATTCTATCGGCCTCGCAGGTCCCGCCGCGTCTCGGATCGACCCATTCCCGATACACGCCGTCATGAACGATGACGATATCGCCGGGCATCGCGACCTGCGCGGCATGCCCTATCGTCCGGAACGGATTATCCGGCCCACCCTGGGCGGTATCAGAACCTTCGGGAGAAACATGGTACTGCATTACAATTTACCCTTTCACCATTCGTCCGCACCTCCATGTGCGGATCGAAGACGTTGATTTGGACGGAGACGATGCCGGGGACACCCCTCATTATGGCGTCCCCGGCACCATACTCACTTGCCGCCCATGCCCATCATGCCGTCGACGAGCGAGCGACGTCCGATGAAGTACACCACCAAGATCGGCAGCACGGACAGGATGACCGCGGCCATCATGCCGGGGATGTCGATACCGAACTGGCTCTGATACTGGTACAGGTTCAGCGTCAGCACGCGGTTGGAATCGGACTGCGTCAAGATAAGCGGGAACATGAAGTTGTTCCATGCGCCCATCGCGGAGTAGATGATCACGGTCGCCAGTCCCGATTTCGACATGGGAAGGGTCAGCTGGAAGAAAATCCTCACCACCGACGCGCCGTCGACCGACATGGCCTCATACAACTCATTGGTGATCTGACGCATCGACGCCGTCAGAACGATGGTGCACATCGGAATCGAGAATGCGGCAGACGCCACAATCACGCTGATCAGGTTGTCGTACAAGCCAACGGAGCGAATCATAAAGAACAGCGGAACGATGATGGCCTGCACGGGGATCGCAATGCCCAGCAGCATGATCTGGAACACGCCATTCACGAATTTGCTTCGGCTGCGGACGATGGCGAAGGCCAACGGCGGCACCACGATCAGCACGATGGCCACAACCGAAACGGTGACGATCGCCGTGTTGATGAATGCCTGCAGGAATCCCTGATCCAACGCATTGGTGTAGTTGTCTAAGGTGAACATCGTCGGCAACGACAATGGCCCCTCTTCGGAATAATGAGGCTTGTCCTCAATCGACGCCTTGACCATGATGTACAGCGGTACGACGACCACCAGCAGCCATAGGGTTGACAAAACACCGGCAGCCCAGTTTGGACGTTCGAGCGAACGGCGCTTCGGAATTTTCACCGCGCCCGTTTCATGTTTCGTGGCCATCAGATACCCTCCAATTCGCTACGCATCTTGTCATATCCGGACACCTTCACCATCACCAGGGACAGGATGGTCGCTATCACGATCAGCACCACGGCGATGACACTCGAATAGCCATAGTTGTACGCCTTGAACGCCGTCGAATACATGTAATACGCGGTATTCTGCGTATCAGTGCCGGGACCGCCCTTGGTCAACACCAGAATCGCGTCAAATGCGGTCAAGCCGCCCACGACCTGGAACAGCAGCGAGGTAATCAGCGTGTTCCTGACTTGGGGGATGGTGATACAGAAGAACTGACGAATCCTACCGGCGCCATCGATGGAAGCGGCCTCATACAAAGTCTTCGGAATGGCACGGACAGCCCCCTGATACAGCAGTGCATGGAAGGGAGTGAACTGCCACAGGCTGACGAACACCAGCACCGCGATGGCCGAGGAGGCGTTGCCGAAGATATTGCCGTCCCCGAACAGCCAACGCATCTTCGACGGCATGCCGAAGTTCGGATCGAGCATGGCGCGCCAGGCAACGGCAATGGCCGTGCCGGACAACAGATATGGAATGAAGTAGATGGCGGTATACACCGCACGATACCGCTGCCGGCCCGCCGCCCAGGCGCCAAGCAACAGTGAGAGCGGCGTTTGCGTCACGATGCCCAGAATCGTCAGCGTAAGCGTGACGCCGACGCTTTTCATGACTTTGGGATCATGAATGAACTGGGCCCAGTACTGCCCTCCAGCGAACTGGGGCGTGCCCAAGCCATTCCATTTGAAGAATGACAACCCCACCACAATAAACAGCGGCAGGATGCCGAAGATAAAGAAGAACACCGCCGCAGGCACGGCCCAGAGGCCCGAAGGCCGGGCGCCTCCGACAAAGGAGGCGCCCTTCTTTGGGCGACGAACCTGACCCTCGGCGTTCCCCGTCTGCATCTCAGATGAGTTACGCTTTGCCATGGTCTGTCCTATCGTGAAATCACTCGGTCGGCAGGGCCTTCATCTCGTCGATGAAGGTGCCCATGTCGATGGAGCCATTGAAATACTGCTGCATGCCGTCGAGCATCGGCTGAGACGACGAGGACACATGGTTCGGAGTCCAAGTGATCATGAAGTGAGGAGCATCGGTCAGCGCCTGAGACTCCCACTCGAGGAAAGCCCCGTCGGAGGCATTGTCCACGACCTTCTCCACCATCTCGCTGGCGTTGGTCGTTGCGGGCAGGTTGCCGGCCTTCAGCTGATCCTCCACGCACTTATCGGAATACAGCATCTTGAGGAACTCGACGCAGGCTTCAGGATGCTTGGTGTACTTGTTCATGCTGAAGTAGTTGCACGGGTTGCCGACGAGATCCTTGGCGTCGCCCTTCACCCCATCGATGGGCGGGAAGACCATATAGCCGAGATCATCATTGGTGAATTCAGGGGCCGCGGCCTTGTGGCCCGAATAGCCGAACGAGCCCATCAGCTCGAAGCCGGCCTTCCCCTGCTCCAGCAGAGCCGGGGCGGCACCATCGGTGTGCTTGACCGAATCGTACGTAGTGCCGAAGTATCCCTTTTCGACCATGTCGCGGATAATCTCCAGCGCCTTCTTGCTCTTGGGCGAGCTCCACTCGTCCACGCCGCCGTCCATCATCTTCTGGACGTCGTCATTGCCCATCACCTGCTGATAGATGACCGAATACCAGTTCAGCGTCGGCCACTGGTCGCCGCCGCCCAGCGCGATCGGCGTCAGGCCTGCGGACTTCAGCTTCTCGCATGCATCGCAGAACTCGTCGAAGGTGGTCGGGGCTTCGATGCCGTTGTCAGAGAGCACCTTCTTGTTGTAGAACAACACAATGGGCTGGACTCCGCGCACCGGAATGCCGTAATACTTGCCATCGACCTTGGCGGCGTCAAGAATGGACGGCAGGAAGTTGTCCTTGAGTTCCGGATCCTTCTCCATATACTCATCAAGCGGGGCGCTCACATCGGCGCGAGCGTACTGGATCATCAAAGCATCCGCCCAATTGAAGAAAATGTCGGGAGCCGAATCGGACTTCGGGTTCGACATGACCGTCTGCAGCTTGTTCTGATAATCCGCGCTTGTCACCAGATCAAGGACAGCCTTGACATCGGCGGTCTTGTTGTATTCGTCGACCAGCGCCCGCTCCATATTCGCGGAGGAATCGCCCGAGGACATGATGTGAATCACATTCTCGTCCTTGCTGGCGGTGTCAGAACCACATGCGGCAAAGCTCAGGCACGAGACTGCAGCAATGGCCGCGGCCACGAATCTTTTCATCTTCATTGATCATTCCCTTTCATCGGTGAACTCCCGCACCGACGAATGCCGATGCGAGAAATAAACGGCACATCGTTGTTGCCCACAAACAGAAAACCTGGGTTCCGTCCTGCGGAACCACTGCACTTGACGAATCATCCTCCTTTCGAAATTTATGTCTTCTGTTTACGAAGCACATAATAGCTATAGTTAAATCATTTGTCAAATAGGAAAAAGGGTCTAAAAAACGTTGATTTATCAACATTTCGTCCGCACCCCCATTCCTGTGGTGATGTAGTGGAAGAAATGGCGATTGATGGCGTCGCATTCAGCCCGCATCACGTCATATACCACTTCCACACCGTTTTCCTCAAGAATGCGAAGTCCTTTGCCGGCCACGATGGGATTCGGATCGATCGAACCGACCACGACGCGCGTTATGCCGTGCGAAAGAATTAGATCGGTGCATGCCGGCTGCGATCCGACATGGCAGCAAGGTTCGAGAGTGTCGATGACCGTGGCTCCATGCATGTCGGCACCATGCTCGTCGGCGTAGTCGAAGGCCATGCGTTCCGCATGCGGTCCGCGGTAGCGGTCGTGGTATCCGGCTGCGAGAATCTCGCCGTCGCGGACCACCACCGTGCCGACCAACGGATTCGGATTCACCCAACCGGCTCCCTTATGGGCCAGTTCCAGCGCCTGCGTCATGTATTTCCGATATTGAGGCATGTCATCCATGGTTCCAAGCATATTGCGTCGATTGCGGTCCCACATTTCAAAATCGCCACGAGACATTCCGTAAAAGGATAGGCGCGAACCGGCCATCCGTCCCATCGCCGTACGGCGTCGCACAATAACGCCATACAATGTTGGCAGACCAGCAAAGGAACCAGCGAGAGGAAACATCACATGCAGCGCGAAATCATGACGTCCATTCCGTTTTTGAGCCAGCCGTCGGCGGAGGCGCTCAATACGCCCGAGGATCTTGCCGTCGCGCAGGATCTCAAAGACACTCTCGATGCACACCGCAACGGCTGCGTCGGCATGGCCGCAAACATGATCGGCGTCTCGAAGCGCATCATTGCATTCGTGGACGAGGATTTCGGCGATCGCATCTTCGTAATGTTCAACCCGACGATCACTGCGAAAGACGGCGCCTACGACGCCTCCGAAGGCTGTCTGTCCCTCAAAGGCGAGCGCCGCACGGTCCGCTTCCAGCGCATTGAGGTCTCGTATGCGGATCGCAAGTTCCGCGAGCGTCATGCCACATTCACTGGTTTCACCGCGCAAATCATCCAGCACGAGATCGATCATTGCGAAGGCATTATCATTTAACGACTTTTTCAGGCATGGCACCTAGCGGTTTTTCGGGCGCTCCATCTAGCGACAGGCTTAGGAAAAATCGTTTGATGTAACAATCGTACGTAACCGCCTTACGTTACAGTTTCCGTAATGCACCGTAAGGCAGTGTCAAAGGAGATTTCATGGGTGCCATCAATATGTTCAACGATTTCGTCAAACTCATTGAAAGCGAGTCCCTGCCCGTCGAAGCCGTTGCGATTGCGGATGGCGACGCCATTATCGCGGAACGTCATTTCGTTCCCGACCAGGATCGTAATATTTATTCCCATACGAAAAGTTATGTTTCGACGGCTATCGGCATTGCGATTGAAGATGGCTTGCTGTCGCTCGATTCGCGATTGGTCGACTCGTTCCCCGAGTATGTTCCCTCCGATGCGCAACTGGAGTTGGGTCAGATCACGCTGAGGCACTTGCTGACTATGTCGAGCGGTTTCAATCATGCGTATTTGATGAACCCTGACCGGCGCAGTGGTGTTGGTGCGCCTGATTATTTACGGTACATGTTCTCTCGCAGGGTTGAGGCGGAGCCCGGCAGCACGTTCTGCTATTCGTCTGCGGATTCTGATTTAGCGGGCCGCATGTTGGAGCAGGCTGCCGGCATGCGTCTTGGCGAGTATTTGTATGGCATGATTTTTTCCAAGTTGGATCAGGGTTGGCCTGTTTGGGAATGTGACCCGCAAGGTCATCCGATTGCAGGCGGCGGGATCTACATGTCGCTTGCAAATATGTTGAAACTTGGCCAGGTCTATTTGAATGATGGCACTTGGCATGGCACGCGCATTGTCAGCGAATCGTGGGTCAAGCAGGCTTCCGGCAAGCAGATCGACACTCCGTACAGCAATATTTGGACGTGCGGTTATGGCTATCAGTTCTGGATGTCGCCTTATGAGGAGGCATATCGTGCGGATGGTGCGTACGGTCAGATCACTACGGTTTTGCCGAAGCAGGGTTTGGTTGTTGCGATTCAATGCCCGGAATCTGGCGATTTCGACAATATCGTTCGTCCTGCTTTGCATGAGCATCTGCTGCTTCCGCTTACTGCCTGAGCGCACGACTTTCGCCCATACCGCCGTGTAGATGGGGTATGGGATAATTATGCACGGTATTGTGCGTGGGTTGCGTTCCGGAATCCTTGATTGAGTTTCCGTTGACCGCTCATGCAACACGCTGGAATTCCAACGTTTCTTAAGGATGGAACACAACATTGGCTGAATTCATTTACCAGATGATCAAGGCCCGCAAGGCCTTCGGCGACCGTGTGATTCTCGATGACGTGACTTTGAGCTTCCTGCCAGGCGCGAAGATTGGCGTTGTTGGCCCGAACGGCATGGGTAAGTCCACGCTGCTGAAGATCATGGCCGGACTCGACACCGTGTCTAATGGCGAAGCTTCTTTGACTCCGGGTTATACCGTCGGCATTCTGCAGCAGGAACCGCCGCTGGATGACACCAAGACTGTTGGCGAGAACATCAAGATGGCGTTCGGTGAGATCGCTGAAAAGGTGGCTCGTTTCAATCAGATTGGCGAAGAGATGGCCAATCCGGATGCCGATTTCGATGCTTTGATGGATGAGATGGGCAAGCTGCAGAACGATATCGATGCCGCAAACGGTTGGGATCTTGATTCTCAGCTTGAGCAGGCTATGGATGCTCTGCAGTGCCCGGATCCGGATACTCCGGTGACGGTGTGCTCCGGTGGCGAACGCCGTCGTGTGGCATTGTGCAAGCTGCTGCTGGAAGCTCCTGATCTGCTGCTGCTTGACGAGCCTACCAACCATCTTGATGCCGAGTCGATTCTGTGGTTGGAGCAGTTCCTGCACCAGTACAAGGGTGCCGTCATCGCCGTTACCCACGATCGTTACTTCATGGATAACGTGGCTGAGTGGATCTGCGAGGTCGACCGTGGTCAGCTGTACCCGTATAAGGGCAACTACACCACGTACTTGGAGACGAAGGCCAAGCGTATGGAGATCCAGGGCGCCAAGGACGCCAAGCTCGCCAAGCGCTTGAAGAGCGAACTTGATTGGGTGCGTTCTTCGCCGAAGGCCCGTCAGGCTAAGAACAAGGCTCGTCTGGAACGTTACGACCAGATGGAGCAGGAGGCTCGTAACAATAAGAAGCTTGACTTCTCCGAGATTCAGATTCCGGCTGGTCCGCGTCTGGGCTCTACTGTGCTGGAAGCCGAGCATATTCACAAGGCGTTCGGCGACCGCGTGCTCATCGACGATTTGAGCTTCACGCTGCCGCGTAACGGCATTGTCGGCGTGATCGGCCCGAACGGCGTGGGTAAGTCCACCCTGTTCAAGACCATTGTCGGCCTTGAACCGTTGACGTCTGGCTCACTGAAGATCGGTGAGACCGTGCAGATCAGCTATGTCGATCAGAATCGTGCTGGTCTTGACCCGAATAAAAACCTGTGGGAGGCCGTGTCTGACGGTCTTGACTTCATCGAGGTTGCCGGCGTTGAAGTGCCGACCCGCGCGTATGTGGCGTCCTTCGGTTTCAAGGGTTCCGACCAGCAGAAGCTCACCGGCGTGCTGTCCGGTGGTGAACGCAATCGTCTGAATCTTGCTTTGACTCTGAAGCAGGGCGGCAACCTGCTGCTGCTCGACGAACCGACCAACGATCTTGATGTTGAAACCCTTGAATCGCTTGAAAACGCACTGCTCGGCTTCCCGGGCTGCGCTGTGGTGATCTCTCACGACCGTTGGTTCCTCGACCGTGTGGCCACGCATATTCTCGCGTGGGAAGGCGATGATGAGAATCCGGCCAAGTGGTACTGGTTCGAAGGCAACTTCCAGGCCTATCAGGAGAACCGTATCGCTCGTCTTGGCGAAGACGCGGCTCGCCCCCACCGTCTCCATCGCAAGCTGACCCGCTAAGCCGTTAAGCAGACAGTCCTATGGACTGTCTGTAGGCTTAGTCTGAGTGAGGCGACAGCCGAACGAAGGCAACAATGAGCCTTGCGAAGCAAGACCGTAATTGCAGGGCCACAGGCTGACCTGTTAAGCGAACAGTCCAGTGGACTGTTCGTAGGGTCAACCTGAGTGAGGCGAGAACCGAACGAGGGTAACAATGAGCCTTGCAAAGCAAGGCCATAATTGCAGGGCCGGTTAACCCCATATTTCAGTAAAGCGCCGTGCTTCGTTACGAAGTGCGGCGCTTTGCCGTATGCGAATCGTTTGACGATTACCTGCCGTTCACGCTTCTCACGCATTCGTTACAAAACAATCCGGCGAAATTTACCGCCCTTGCGTAGACTCGAATCCGGAACGAAGCGTTACCTATACGACTCAAAAGAATCGAGGAGTGTCATGACAGAAACGGCAATCACACCATTGCAACGGTTAGCAAAGGTGCTTCAACTGGGCACGCCGTCCATGTACCGCAATCATATGTATGTGAATGGTGAAAGCCTGTATTTCCCCACTGGCCGCGTGTATGGCGGTCAGGTGATTGCGCAGGCTATGATGGCCGCATCCAAAACGGTGTCGCCGTCTCGCCTGCCGAATTCGATTCATGGCTATTTCATTTCTGCCGGTGATATTCGTCAGGATTTGCTGTTTGATGTGGAGAATCTGCGTGATGGCCGCTCGTTTTCAGCTCGTCGTGTAAATGTCACGCAGGCTCAGGGTTCGATTCTTACCGCCATCGCCAGTTTTCAGGAGCAGGGTCAGGAGGGTGTTGAGTTCGCTGATCCGATGCCGGAGGGTGTGCCGGAGCCGGAAGCGTTGACCAGCGCGAAGCAGCTTATGGAACCATTTGCCGAGAAGTCTTCGTTTGCCAAATATTATGCGGAAAAGTCGCCGTTCGACATTCGTCATGTGACGCGCACGATTATGTTGGGTGCCGATAAGAAGAGCGCCAGCAATGATTCCGGTAAACAGATGGTGTGGATGAAGGCTGACGGCACGGTTGATGTTCCGCAGGTTATGCATCGTGCGATGTTGGCGATGGGCTGCGATCAGGTGATGTTGGAGCCGGTGTTACGTCGCGCTGGGTTGAGTATTGCCACGCCTGGTATTTCGTTCGCTTCGATCGATCATTCGATGTGGTGGTATCGCGATATTGATATCACTCAGTGGCATTTGTATGTGCAGGATACGCCTACTGCAGCTCACGGCCGTGGCTTGGGTCAGGCGAAGGTGTATACGCAGGATGGTGAGCTTGTTGCCTGCATGACACAGGAGGTGATGCTTCGCGTTCCCGAAGAGGATCTGAAGAAGTGAGGTAATCAGACTTTCGATTGTGTCGCTGATTTGGTAGCCGCGGCCGCGTAACGATTGCG
This sequence comes from Bifidobacterium pseudocatenulatum DSM 20438 = JCM 1200 = LMG 10505, assembly GCF_001025215.1. Classification (NCBI taxonomy): domain Bacteria; kingdom Bacillati; phylum Actinomycetota; class Actinomycetes; order Bifidobacteriales; family Bifidobacteriaceae; genus Bifidobacterium; species Bifidobacterium pseudocatenulatum. The sequence continues at coordinate 547,650 of NZ_AP012330.1, read as the reverse complement.
TTGCGTGGCCGTTTTCATTTTCGGACTTTCCGGGCCGTCGATTGGTGGGATTTGGCACAGCCACTCCCCCACAATGCCAATGATCATATCGATTATGCATACGATTGCCGCGATCGCGCATTCGAGGATGGCTTGGCTGTAGAACGCTGCCTCACCATGCGGCAGGCTCATGATGAGCTGCCCACCATACCAGCCGGCTAACGACGCTCCTGCCACGCCCAACGCTTTGCACGACACCAGTGTGGCGAACGCCTTCTGCGGGTCCAAAGGTTTCAGCTGCGCGCGTTTTTCGGGATCTGTGGTGGTGTATTTGTGGATCTGCAATGCCATATAAAGCACGACGAATCCCAGAATCGCCAACACCACGGGCACAATCCATGGAGCGCCGACCAATGGAAAACCTGAAATCTCGCCATATTTCGCCAATCCTATTCCGGCAAGCAATCCTAATGCGGCAGCGAGAACGTAGCACCACCAAGGGGTTCTGCGCGCTTTCATAGCGTACCTCCGATAATCCAATTGTCGGTCAGCAGTCCCACCTGCGCGGCATCGGGGGCCATGGCTAGCAGGAATGATACCGGATCCTTACCCAGTCGTGCATCGGGATCCATGTCGAGCCATGGCGCAAGCACTGCGGCATGATTGCGTGCGGTGGGCCACGGCACCTTGCAGTCGGGTTCGTCGCATTCCACGCCTTCCATGTCGATCAGGTCGAGATCAAGGTCTTCGCCAATGGAGGCTTCCACATTGCCTAATGCTTCGATCAGATCATGGGCGCCCATGCGCGTGGAAATCTGGATTACCGCAGCCATTTTGTCGGGGAGTCCGTCGAGTTGGCTCACATGGTAGAGGGGTGAGATGCCCTCGACTTGGTTGCCGGGAATGCCGTCCAACGTGACGATGGCCATGCGGAACTGCTGTTCGGCATCGGTTGCTGGGCTATCGAGTGAGATCACCGCACGTTTCGATGCGGGTTCTAGCTGTGCAGAAGCAAGTGCCGCCGCTTTGGCTGCGGCGGTTCCTTCCGGCAGATCGCTGGAATCGATCGCACCATACGCTTCGTCCATATCATCCGCATCGCCCGCATTATTGGCATCGCAGGCAAGGTCGTCGATACCGTAGCCGGTCGGGCTTCCCACCATCCAATCATCAGCGATTTCGTCGATATGGTCGCGGTCGGATGCCTCGTGCAATAGCTGGGCCACGGAACCGGCATGTTCACCCGACAATTCAGCGTCCGGCTCGAGTGCCAGCCACGGCCCCAGCACAAACGCACGCTGCCATGCACGGGGGTGAGGCAGCGTCAGATCCGGATCATCGTTGCTCTGCCCGTCAAAATCGATGATATCCAGATCAAGTGTGCGCGAAGTCCAATGGTCAGTACGCACTCGACCATGTTCGACTTCGATGCGCTGCAGTCCTCGCAGCAGTTCCATTGCCGACAGTTTAGTGGTCACAGAAACAACCGCATTGTAAAAATCGGGGGTACCATCGGGCATACCCCACGCATCAGTACGGTACAGCGGCGAAACGCCCGTAACCTGAGTGGATGCCAGTCCGTCGATCGAACGCACCGCGTCACGCAAGGTGGCCGCCACATCGCCTTGGTTACCACCCATGGCAATAATGGCATGATGCACTTGCGATGCAGCCGAAGTTGTTTCACGGGAACGTTCCACGGTTACGCTCACGTCGTCGAATGGTACGACGATTGGCGCGCTCGGCTTGTGCACGGTCACCTGCGTCTGTGCCACGGCAGGATATTCAAGAATCATGCTGGCGATGCGATCAGCGAGTTTTTCAATGAGATCGACATGTTCGCCTTCGATGATGGCGACTATTCCTTTGGCGATGGCACCGTAATCGACGGTGTCCCGCAGGTCGTCGGAATACCCGGCTGGCGCAAGATCAAGAAACAACGTGGCGTCGACAACGAACGTTTGCGCACGCTCATGTTCGAAATCAAGCACTCCGTGTTTGCCGACCGCGCGAACGCCAGTCAATCGAATCTGATCCATGCCAGCCTTTCTTTGCATATCTCAAGGTTTAATGGTGGAAATGCGTTGCCGCACCTACGCTGTCGGGAACGCACGACGTATGCGAGCACCGTGCATCAGTCGTTAGCGAAGGCACGCCACGCGTTGCCGATCGCCACCGCATCGCGGCTTTTCTTCACGTCATGCACGCGCACGGCCCACGCTCCATGTTCGGCACATAGGGCGCTGATGGCGGCGGTCGCATTGTCTTTGCTATCCATGTTTGGCTTGTCAATACCAGCATCGGCAAGCGCCGCGCCGACGAATCGTTTGCGCGAGGCTCCAATCAGCACCGGATACCCGGTAGTATTGAACCTCTCCAATGCCGTCATCAGCGGGAAGTTATGCTCGACGCTCGGTTTGGAGAATCCAAGACCCGGATCGATGATGATTTGTGACGGTGAGACGCCTGCCTGAAGCACGTCGTCGACCTGCTTCATGAGTTCGTCATACACGTCATCCACCACGCCATTGGCGTACACGGACGTATCAGCGTCAGGCACGTCGCCTGCGGAGCCGGCAAGCCAGCCGCGCCAATGCTGCACAATGTAAAGGCTTTCCGAATGCTCGGCCACCACATGGGGCACTTCGCGGTCCAGCCGACCGCCGGACACATCGTTGATGATTTGCGCACCATGCTCCAACGCCATGCGAGCCACCGATGCGCGTGTGGTGTCGATTGACAGCACCGTACCTTCCGGAATCAACGTATCCACGGCACCTAGCACGCGGGTTTGCTCATCTTCCTCACTGACGCGTTTGGCTCCGGGGCGAGTGGATTCGGCACCGATGTCGATGATGTCAGCCCCATCCTTCATCATCGCCTCGCCGTGCGCTTTCGCATTCGCGGGATCGAGCCACAGCCCTCCATCGGAGAACGAATCCTCCGTAATGTTGAGCACGCCCATCACCAGAGTACGGTCACTATCATGAATCGCTTTCATATCAATGGTCATCCGGTTTCCCCTCCTATATCCGGTTATTGTTATTTACGATTCGACTTGCTGCGGCCGCGTCGATCACGAATGCTGCGACAGGATCAGGCTCATGGCTTCGGCTCGCGTCGTCGCGTCTCGCATGCAGCCGCGCACCGCCGACGTGACCGTGCGCGATTGCGCCTTCTTTACGCCACGCATGGCCATGCACATGTGGTCGCATTCGGTGACCACGATCACGCCACGTGCTTCGATGCCTTCCATCAGCGCGTCGGCCACCTGTTGGGTGAGGCGTTCCTGCACTTGCGGACGTCGGGCATACAGTTCCACCAGTCGGGCAAGCTTGCTTAAGCCCGCCACTTGGCCGTTTGACGGAATATAGCCGACATGGGCCACGCCATGGAACGGCAGCAGGTGGTGTTCGCATACCGAGAAGAGTTCAATATCGCGTACCAGCACCATTTCGTCAGTATCGACTTTGAACTTGGTTTTGAGCACTTCCTCGGGGCCGTGGCCAAGGCCTGCGAACAGCTCCTTGCAAGCACGCCCGATACGGTCTGGGGTGTCGAGCAGGCCTTCACGGTCCGGATCTTCGCCAATGGATTTTAAAAACAGACGTACCGCCTGGCGCACGCCTTCCTCGTCATAGCCGACAGGCCCGGCCGTATGGGCGGCACGGGCCTTGTCATCGAAGAGGGTATCGAATGCTTCGGTATCACTCATCAGTTGGTCAATCCTGCGCTTTTCTTCAGGGATTCGGGAATCGGAACCGGCGGAATGTCGGAATCCGGGCGCTTGCTGTCACTCAGCCACACTTCACGCTTCGGTGCCTTCTTGACATTAGCGAAGATTTCCGCGAGCTCCTTTTCGTTGAGTGTTTCCTTGACGAGCAGCTGACGTACAAGCTCGTCAAGAATCTCACGATTCTCGTTGATGACGTTCCACGCTTCGGTATGCGCGGTTTCCACCAGTTTGAGCACTTCTTCGTCGATGATTTCGGCGGTGCGTGCGGAATACTTGTGGTTCAGCGATCCAAGGTCGCTCTGCTCGTCATCAGACCACTTGATGGCACCCAGTTTGTCGGAGAAACCGTAGTCAAGCACCATCTGACGTGCGATGTTCGTCGCCTTTTCGATGTCGTTGGAAGCACCGGTGGTCGGATCGTGGAACACGACCTCTTCCGCGGTACGACCGCCCATAGCGTACGCCATCTGGTCGAGCAGCTGGTTGCGCGACATGGAATAACGATCTTCGGTAGGCATTACCGCGGTGTAGCCAAGCGCACGGCCACGCGGCAGAATGGTGACCTTGGTGACCGGATCGGTATCGTTCATGGCGGCTGCCACCAGCGCGTGACCGCCCTCGTGGTATGCGGTGTTGCGCAGTTCGTCGAGCGCCATGCCCTTGGAACGGCGCTTCGGGCCCGCCTGCACGCGGTCGATGGCCTCATCGATGGCACGATTGTCGATCAGCTGCGCACCGGCGCGGGCGCACAACAATGCAGCTTCGTTCAGCACATTGGCCAGATCGGCGCCGGTGAAGCCCGGCGTACGCACGGCAATCATATGCAGATCGACGTCAGGCACGAACGGCTTGCCCTTGGCATGCACCTTCAAAATAGCCTCGCGGCCTTCCAAATCAGGCGCTTCGACGGCCACCTGACGGTCGAAACGGCCCGGACGAAGCAGTGCCGGATCAAGCACGTCGGGGCGGTTGGTCGCGGCGATGATGATCAGATTGGTATCGTTATTGAAGCCGTCCATCTCAACTAGCAGCTGGTTCAGCGTCTGCTCACGTTCGTCGTGGCCACCGCTCATACCGGAACCGCCACGCTTACGACCGACGGCATCGATCTCATCGATGAAGATGATGGCCGGAGCGTTCTTCTTGGCCTCATCGAACAGGTCGCGCACACGGGATGCGCCAAGGCCCACGAACATTTCCACGAAGTCGGAGCCTGCCATGGAATAGAAAGGCACGCCGGCCTCGCCCGCGATGGCTCGTGCCAGCAGCGTCTTACCGGTACCTGGAGGACCATACAACAGCACGCCACGCGGAATACGGGCGCCCAAAGCCTTGTAACGAGACGGATCCTTCAGGAAGTCCTTGATTTCTTCGACTTCCTGTACGGCAGCCTCTTCGCCGGCCACGTCGGCGAACTTGGTGGTCGGAGTCTGGCCTTCGAGCAGCTTGCCGCTGTTCTTCTTACCGCCCATACCGAACATGCCGCCGGCACCGCCCATACGGCTCATCATGAACCAGAACAGACCAAAGATAATGAGGAACGGCAGTAGCGAGGTCAGCAGATACGTCCAAATGCTGCTCTGCTGCATGGTCGCCGTCCAGCCCTTGACCGGATCAGCCTTCTGCACGGCCTTGACCACGGTCGCGGACTGCGCGTACGTGTAGTAGAACTGCACGTTTTTGCCGTAGTTCTTCATACGCCCGGTATCAGGGTTGGTAGCGGAGTAGTCGCTCTTAAGCTTGAGCTTGACCTGCTGGGTGTTGTCTACGATCTGCGCGTATTCAACATTGTTGCCGTTGAGGATCTGCAGACCATCCTTGGTGTCGATGGTCTGGGAACCGGTTCCGGCGAAAATCTGGAACATGGTCACGGCAAGCAATGCCACAACCACAACCCACAGCCATGGGGACTGCCAGAACGGACGCGGACCGCCATTGGATCCGTTGCCGTTGGACTTATCGCCGTTGCCGTTGGAATCTTTGCCATTGCCGGCATTATTGTTGCGTCCAAACGGATTGGTGAACGGGTTATTGCCGCCGCCGTTGTTATTCGGCGACTGTCCCGGACCAGGAAAACTCATGCCTGACCTCCTTCATACACTTCCGGCTTCAGCACCGCGATCGAATCAAGGTTGCGGTATCGCTCGTCATAATCCAAGCCGAAACCGACCACGAATTCATCGGGAATCTCACGTCCCTTATATTTCACAGGAACATCCACCTTACGGCGCGCCGGCTTTTCCAACAGCGCAAAAATCTCCACGGAAGCGGCACCGCGGCTCTTGAGTTCATCGACGAGCCACGCCAACGTGACGCCCGAATCGATAATGTCTTCCACAATAAGCACGTGACGACCGCGAACATCGGTGGACAGATCCTGCCGCACGGTGATCTTGCCGCTCGATTGAGTGCCGGAACCGTAGCTCGACAAGCTCATGAAATCCATCTCCGCCTGGATGCTCATGGCCTGTGAGAACGCCGCAAGCGTGTTCACTGCACCCTTGAGCACGCAAACCAGCAGCGGGTTCTTGCCACGGTAGTCTTCACTGGCCTGAGCAGCAGCATGGTTGATGATGTCGGCAATCTCTTCTTTGCTGATCAGCTCGTGATCAATATCTTCTTGTACGTCAGCGATTCGCATGCCCACCATCTTGGCACACGCGAATGACGTGTTTCTGGCGATATGCTGAATATCCGCTGGGAAGATTCACACCTTTCTGGCCGTGCCAGTCGCAGATCAGCCTGTCGATTCCTTCAACCTGCCGTGCCATGCACGAAATGCCTGCTTCTGCAAGCGAGCGTACAATCACCCGTCTTCTGATGGCAATGTCTTGCGATTGCAACGCACGCGCGTCGATGATTATCTCGCCGTTGTTCACGGTTACGCCCTGTTCGCACACGCGTTGCGCCACACCGTCAAGATATGCGCGATCGTCTTCGGCAAGCCTCGCTCCAAGCGCAAGTTTCGACACAACGTCGCTTCCCGCAAATGATTCAAGATATGGCATGAGATCGTGCCGTATTCGGGATCGCAGCGGATAGTTCGCGGGAAGAGGCTCGTTTCCGCCCGAATTCCCCACATCCGGCCCATTTGTGGGATCGTCCCACCAGGCAAGCCGCAGATCCTCGCAGATGCCGGTGGTTTCTTCGCGGGTCATATTCAGCCACGGGCGTAGAAAACGCACCCCGTCTCGTATGAAGGAACCGTTCATACCGCAAACCGCATCGAGGCCCGAGGAACGCAACAAACCGATGATCACGGTTTCCGCCTGATCGTTTTTCGTATGAGCCAGCAGCACGGCCGAAGCGTCGGAACATGCGTCGACAATCGCATGGTAGCGTGCTTCACGCGCCGCTGCCTCAACACCGATGCCGCGGGAGTCGGGTACGTCAATCGCACGAACACGAACTGGGTCAAGACCCAACGCAACACAACGATCGGCGGTTGTTTGCGCGACCCCGGCAGAGCCTTGCTGCAACTGATGGTCGATGATAATCGTCCCGCATCGCAATCCCAATGAAGCGCATGTTTTCGCAGCAACCGCAGCCAACGCCATCGAATCGCGGCCACCGGAACAGGCCACCATAATCAGAGGAGCGTCCGCATCGGGCGTGTGCTCGCCATGGCGGGCGAATCGGGCATCCTGCAATCCAAATCCGGCCGATTTCAGCGCGGCCCGCAACTCACCGACACCCTTACGCAAACGAGACGAATACACCATGGCATCACAGCTTCGGCAGCGCGGCCACAAAAGTGTCGATAGCGGATTTCGCGGCCTCGAAATCATCGGGATTATTGACAATCACGGCAAAGCTCAACGCGCCTCCGTTGTGACGCGACACATTGCCGGTCATGGAGGTCACATCTCCCAAACTGCCGGTTTTGACACGGATGAGACCAGCCTCGTTGTCATCGTTCAAACGATTCGCGGCAGTGCCCACGAACCCCACGACCGACAGTCCTTCGGCAGCGGCAGCTCCGGCACCGCTCGTTAGGTTGCGTTGCTGCACTTCAAGCAGGGTACGCGCGGTGAGTTTGGACTCCTCGGACAGACCCGAACAGTTGAGCATGATGAGACCTTCGGTGGAGATTCCCTGCTGAACCAGCACCTGTTCGACTGACCGCACAGCCCCGGTCGGCGAATTGTCGGCGCCGAGATGCAAAGCCAGCAGTCTGCCGAATTCCTCAGCCAAGGAATTGTCGGAATGCCGAAGCATGAACGCCATGATCTCATTCAGCGATGCGGAACGCACGGCCGCGATGGGACTGGTGCCCTCGGGGACCGTTCCCTGTTCCACGGAAGAGTTCACGGCAATGCCGTGTTCAGCCAAGCGTTGCGCGAACACCTGTGCGGCCTCGCGGGCTGGCTGCGTGCTCAAAGCTGGATATGTGCTGAACATATCGGGATCGGCGGGATCGGCACCGTTCCAATTGCGCCCGCCGTCCACCGCCATGGACGAGGTCGGCGCGTAGTACACGTGGTTTGAATCGAGTTCGGCGATGCCGCTTGGCCAACGGTCGTTACCGAACAGGGAATCATCGTAGACAAGCGTCACGGAAGTGATGCCCCGCTGACGTAACGCTTGGGCCGTGTTCGCGGCAAGCGTTCCCAATCCAGCACGCCCATTGATATGCGACGAATCGGACGCACCGGCACCGAGCAGCATGTCGCCATTGCCTTTGAGCACCAATCGCGAAGTGCCGTCCTCGCGCTGTTCCAGATAGGTTTGCGTGTCCAGAGTCTCGCCCATGTCAAGCGTGGTCGCCACCGCATATGCCGTCAACGTTTTCATGGTGGATGCCGGCGTATACGACTTGTCGAGAGCATGCTCGGCGACCACATTGCCGGCCGCATCGGCGATGGCGATGGCATATTCGTCACCGAAGTCGGAGGCGGCCGTTTCGAATTGGCTGATCAGCGCCTTCGCCGCAGCTGCGTCCACGGTCTTTGAAGCGTCAAGCCCTCCGATCACCGTTGCCGCAGGAACGGCGTTGCCCGGCGTCTTGGCGGTGATGTGTTCGACCTCCTGCAGGGTAAGAACACCCGGCAGCTTGTCGAAAATGTCGGCCACGACATAACCAACGCACAATACCGTAGTGAGCGCCACGGAAAGCGCCACCGTGATGTATCGACGACGTTTCACATGCCGGTATTCAGCCGAATCATCCATGGAACAGCAACACTCCAGTCATAAGCAGAAATCGAAATGAAAACGAAAAAGCAGGAAACGCGAAAGCCAGCGAAAGAACGTCATCCTTTATGCTCGATTGGCTTCCATTCTGACTTGGCGAACATCGCCTGGAACGAGATCGGCACATAGCTGAACATGTAGATCGGGAAGCTCAGCACGTACGCGAACAGCTCCTTGTTGGTGGCACCAATCTGATCGCGTTCCACAATGATCGTCAACGCGGCCAACGCCATCATGCCGATCACCGACGTCACAATGCCGGACGTCCAACCGGCCAACGAGCTCAACTGGCTCTGCCATGTAACGAATCCGCATGCGGCAAACAGCAAACCAAGTAGAATGCGCACAATACCGATCACCGTGAACGGACACAACAACAGCGTGAAATCAACGGCGGAGAAATCACGTTCCCTGATGGCACGTTTGATCAAAGCCGGCCCGTAATAACGGAACACTTGCAGGAAGCCCTTGCTCCAACGCAAACGCTGACGCCAGCTCTGCGCGAAGGTGACAGGCTGCTCGTCATACAGAACCGCAGTACCGCAGTAGCCGATGCGGTCACCGTGCAGCAAGGAATCCATGGTGAATTCCAAATCCTCAGTCAGCAAATGGAATTTCCAACCATTATTGCGACGCATGATCTCCCGCGAGAACATGAAGCCAGTACCCCCTACATGGCAGCTGTTGCCGAGCCACATGCGCGAGGCCGACAGGAATCGAGATTCACGAATGAACCACAATGCAGAACCGGAAGAGACCCAATTGTCAGACAAATTCACGGAATTGCGGTAGCTGGTGAGAATCTTGAATCCCGACTGGAACGCCTTGTTCATCTCTTCGACGTAATGCTTGTCGAGCTTGTTGTCGGCGTCGAACACGAAGAACGCATCGTACGGGTCGGATGCACCGGAATCGTTCATCTGATCGAGCAGATACGTCAGCGCGTAGCCTTTGCCCACAAGCTCCTTGTTGAAGCGTTCGATCACATGGCAGCCCATATTGCGCGCCACTTCGGCGGTATTGTCGGTGCAATTGTCGGCGACAAGCCAAATGTCGACCAGTTCGGTCGGGTAGGTCTGCGTTTGGATGCAGGTAATGAGGTTGCCGATGACGTTCGCCTCGTTTCGTGCGGAAATCAGCACCGCGTAACGCTTGTCCATCGGCGCGTCGGGAAATTTGATCGGCTTGGTGAACAGGGAGATGAGAATGCACACCGCCTGATAGACCACCCCTGCGCCACCGACGATGACCAGCAGAATGTCAAGTACGCTCAGCAGTACCATTAACGCCACCTACTTCTTGGATTGTCATCCGCGTTTTTCGTACTTCCTTCAGCTTCCCGCGACTCGCCGTTCTTCCGTTCATTGCCGGATTCCGGATTTTCGTTGGATTCCTGAGATGTGTTTTCACTCTCAAGACCCTGCAATGGCTTGCGTTCCGTTTTGTCCAACACGTGCTTCGGGATGGCGACGGTTTCGTCCGATTCCAGCGATTCCTCGGAACGGGTGATATTGTACGCCTGCTCCTGCAACTGCCGCACTTCGTCGGGAATAGGCACATGCGCACTGGATCCCTGCACCGCGCGAGGCATATTGTGCAGATGCTCGCTGAGTACTTCGGCACCTTCCACCAGCTTCGACTTCTTTTCAGGCACCGGATCGTCCATCAGCGGGGAATCGACCAGCTCGTACCGCTTTGTATAGGTGCGGAAGATCGTCTGCACGGATGCGACCACCGGCAATGCGAGGAACGCGCCCAACGCGCCGAACAGCGAGGTGAACGCCAGCACCGCGAGGAACGCCACGGCATCGTTCACATCCATGGTGCGCTGGGAGATCTTCGGCGCGAAAATCAGATTCTCGATCTGCTGATACACGCAGATAAACACCAGCACCGCCACGGCCTGCCACAATCCGCAGCTACCCCATGCGAACAGCACTGGCAACGCGCCGCCGATATACGTACCCAACATAGGAATGAACTGCGAAACCACACCGCAGAACAGCGCCAACGGTAGCCAATAGGGCACGTGCAGCAGCATCAGACAGATTCCTGTGAAGAACGCGTTCAGCAACGCGAGAATGGCGCGGGAGAACAGGAACGACGAGATCTGGCTCTGGCTCACCGTCCATACGAACAGGAATCGCCGCTGAGCCGCCGGAGCCATCCACTGGCATGCGGCACGACGCAGTTTCGGACCAGCCGCTGAAATGTAATACGTGGTCATGATTATCGTCATGAGGTTAATCAGGAACGAAAACAATCCCGACACCGTATTCAGCGCGGTACCCGCGAAATCAGTGACCCACGACGTCTGAATGTTCTTCAGAATCTCATTGCCGAGATTATTGATCTCAGGAAGCTGGAAATTCGCGTACTGACTGGCGAACTGGCACATCTGCTCATACAGGTCGGGCAGACCGTTCACCAAGGCGATCATCTGCTGCACGAACAGGTTGCCGAACAGTGTGAACAGCACGCCGAGCATCACGGCCAGCATCAGCAGCGAGAACAGCGACGCGAACGAACGTTTCCAGCCATGCTTGACCAGCGGCACCACCACCGGCTCCACCGCGAGCGCGATGAACAGCGAGACGATGATGTCGATCACCAGGTATTCGATTTTGCCCCAGCTGCGCCAGCAGAAAGTAAACCCCACAATGGCTATGGCGATGTATAGCAGCGCACGTCCCAGCCATTCCGGTGGTTTTCGGGGATCTCCTTTGGCTGGAAACAGGGTGCCGAGGTCCCATCGCTGTTCGCTGGTGTTCGCACCGTTTTCGCTCTGCGTATTGTTCATTCGCTGTTCGCTGTCGCTCATGGCTCCCTATTGTAGCGATAGGCGTCGTGTACAGGCTGAGCTATTGTGGTAGTTATGCTGAACGTTTCAATTGTCATCCCCGCTTGGAATGAAGAGGAGCGTATCAACGATTGCCTGTTGAATGCCACTAGGCAGACCGTGATGCCCCATGAAGTGATCGTTGTCGACAATCGTTCCACCGATTCGACGGTGGCCATGGTGGAGCAGTTCATCAAAGACCACCCGGAAGCACCCATCCGTCTGCTGCATCAGGATGAGGAGCAGGGGCTGATTCCGACGCGCGATTATGGTTTGAACCACGCCACCGGCGACATTCTGGGCCGTTTCGACGCCGATTGCATGATTCGCCCGGATTGGGTCGAAGTGGTGTCCGGCATTTTCACTGAGGACCCGGAGGCCATGGGTGCCACTGGTCCGGTGATGTATTACGATCTGCCGAGCCGCCATTTTGGTTTGCGTGGGGATAATTCCACACGCAAGCGTATTTACAAGGCCGATGGCGGCCAGCCGTTGCTGTTTGGCTCGAATATGGCGGTCCGCGCTTCAGCTTGGCGCGAAATTTCTGACGAAGTGTGCCGAGACAAGGCCGATGTGATGCATGAGGATATCGATATTTCGCTGCATCTGCTGGGCAAGGATCTGAAAACCGTGTACTGCCCGCGTATGATCGCCGGCATCAGCGCCCGCCGTATGGACACGTCGCTCACGTCGTTCAACAATTACATGCGTCGTTTCAAGAACACGTTCGACGCGCATCCACAGCATTCGCGCAAGCATAAGCCGGAGATTCTGCTCACCGCGCTATATCCGGTGATGCATCTGCTGTATCCGGTATGGCAGAAGGTGCTTGACACCGCCGATATCAATCCTGCGGAGGCGGCGTGGATCAACGAGCAGATGGAATTGGCCGAGCAGGAAGGCCGCGAATGGTACGATGACACTCCCACCGATGAGGAGTGGAGCGAAAAGCACGAGTAATTCCAATACTTGCGATTGATAATCACGGATTATTGTTTACATTATTTCGATTAATCCGTAATTTATGTGCAGATATAAAAATCGTGGTGCGAATGCTTTGTGAAGTTTCGCACCACGATTTTTAATGCTTTCAGCGATGTTCTCTCACAATCGGGTTTCACTGCAGATTCGCTGCATGCGATTGCCGATTCGTGAGAGTTTTCGCATTACATCAGGCTCTTGTAGATGGCGAGGATGTCTTCTTCGGTGGCCTGACGCGGGTTGCCCGGGGTGCACACGTCGTTGAAGGCGTCGTGGGCCAGTGCTTCCAGATCGGCTTCGGTTGCGCCGACTTCGGAGATGGTGGTCGGGTTCTTCAGGTCGACGGTGAGCTTGTGCACGGCCTGGACGGCTTCTTCGCGAACCGTCTCGAGATCGCCGGTGTAGGCATCTTCGACACCGAAGGCGTCGGCGATGTCACGATACTTCTCGCCGGTGAAGTCCTTGTTGTATTCCATGACCGGTGCCAGCAGAATGCCGTTGGCAACGCCGTGGGCAACGCCGAGGCGGCCGCCCAGCGGGTGGGCCATGCCATGCACCAGACCGAGGCCGACGTTGGAGTAGGCCATGCCGGTGATGTAGGAGGCGTAGGCCATCTGCTCGCCTGCAGGAACGTCGCCGTCAGCGCTCTTGGCAAGGTTCTTGGCAATCATGCGGATGGTCTGCATGCTCAGGCAGTCGGACAGGCTCCAGGCGCCCGGAGTGATGTAGCCTTCAATGGCGTGGGTCAGGGCGTCAAGACCGGTGGCGACCTTGAGGCCGCGCGGCATGGAGTCGGTCAGATCAGGATCGACGAAGGCGACGATCGGAATGTCGTGCGGGTCGACGGCCACGAACTTACGCTTGTTGGCGGTATCGGTGACCACATAGTTGATGGTGGTTTCCGAAGCGGTGCCTGCGGTGGTCGGCACGCCGAAGATCGGCACGGACGGGTTCTTGGTGTCGGCAACGCCTTCCAGGGAGAGCACATCGGCAAACTCCGGGTTGGCGGTGATGATGCCGATGCCCTTGCAGGTGTCTTGCGGGGAGCCGCCGCCCAGACCGATCAGGAAATCAGCACCGGATGCGGCGAACTTGGCAACGCCATCCTGAATGCATTCGACCGGCGGGTTCGGCTTGACATTGTCGAAGACCTCGTACGGCATGCCTGCCTCATCAAGCACATCGGTGACCTTCTTGACGGTGCCGGTTTCCAGCAGTACCGGATCGGTGACGATGAACGCCTTGGTGAAGCCATGGGACTTGGCAACGCCCGGGATCTCCTTGATGGCGCCGCGACCGAAGTATGCAGTCTGGTTGAAAATCATGCGATAGACCATAGATGTCTCCTTTAAGCGACTGTGCTTGTTCGCCGTGTCATAGCAACCGTTGCCATGACCAACGATTCTCATCATAGACCCCATGTTGCGATTCGGCTGGAAATCGACACAACCTTTTCTGTGAGCGTTCTCACAAAATATGCGAACGCATCACACAAAAACGCATAAAACCAGACAATACGGCCTTATGACTCGAATAATTCCAGCTCGACCTGCGGCAGATCATCCTTGGAGAACACCCACATGGTCTCGTCTTTGGAACGTCGATCGGCGAAAATCGTAAGCAGGAACTTCTCTCCGTCGTTTCGCGTGTACCCGTACTGCAACACGCCGACCGACTCGACGCGGGCATGAATGAAGTCGTAATCCATAAGCAGGGAGAAACTGTCTTTGCAGAACGGCGCCACCAATCGTTCGCAATAGTCATGCAGCGCGCTTTTGAACGAACCGTCATGCGCGTCAAGCATCTTCTGGAAATAGTCGGGCACCATGATCGCACGCTGTGAGTCAGTACGCAGATTCACCATGCATGCGATTGAATAGCGTCCGTTCAAATGCCGCAGCAACGATTCCATATCCTGATTACGCACCAGAATGTCCTCAAGTTTTTTGTTGAGCCCGCGCAGCTGGCGTTTGCTGCCGCCTCGCACGTAGTATTCCTTCTTTTCGCGGCGCATCTCGTTTTCGGCCTGTTCGACGATTTTCGGCAGATCGGAAGTCGACTCGCTCGACGCTACGCCCACTGATATCTCGCAGCCTTGCGTATGCAAGCGCTCACGCATGTAGTTCAGCTGCTTGCGTGTCTGCGCTTCCGTATGCGCGGAACTGATTATCACGAATTCGTCGCCGCCGATGCGATACAACCGGTCATCGCCGAAGAACGCGCGCGCCGCGTCCGCGAACTCACACAACATGCGGTTGCCCTGCTTATGCCCGAGATGGTTGTTCACCTCGTGCAGGCCGATCATATCCGCATACACGCACACCACCGCCCCGATGTCGGCGCTCCGCAGCTGCTCCACATCGCTGTCGTATGCATTGCGGTTGAGCAATCCCGTCAAGGAGTCCTGCCGATAGATTTCCTTCATGTTCTTGGCGATTAGGTCGAGCGACAGGTCGAATCCGATCAGCACCACGGCCCACGGATTGGCCTCGCTGCAATCAGGGGGTACCAGCATACCGAATGCGATCACGCTGGTTTTCGCCTCGACCTCGCTTCTAAAATACGTGAATTCCGATTTTTTCTTACTGAATAGTTGGTCGCGCAAATCAGACAATCGCGTGTGTTTCAGGAATTCTCCGGCATCATCTGGATGAATGATCCGTTTTGAAACCAATGCATGGCAGAAATCATGAAAATCATCCGCATACACGTCCGGAAGTTTCGGATCGCGTTTGATGGTGCGATATTCTCCCGTGATGAGATTCAGTCGGGACAGTTCCGCAACGCCCTTGTTAAGGATTTCAAAAATATGCGCCGACAATGACGACGATTCGAGCATGCTGCGGCCGTTCGTCGACATGCGGTAGTCGCGATGCATCAGATCTTTGGAGATATTCCAGAAATGCTGGTCATCCGGGCGGTGTTCCAGCAAATCCTCCATCTTTCCCACAGTGAGCGGACGGTAGAAATAATATCCTTGGATGTACATGCATCCCAGCTCACGCAGCTTGCTCACCTGTTCGGCGGTCTGCGCACCCTCCGCAATGATCGACAGTCTCAGCTGGTAGGCCATGTCGATCACGGATTCGATGATTTTCAAACCTTTCGCCGCATTGTCAGCATTCAGGTCAACGAATTTCATGTCGAGTTTGATGGCATCGACGTTGATGTCCTTCAACATGTTGAGTGACGAATACGCCGACCCAAAATCGTCCATCAGCACGGCAATGCCTCGCGCATGCAGGTCCCGAATGGTCTCTTCGACCACATCCATGTTATGTGCGATCGCACTTTCTGTGATCTCCACCTGCAGCAGGCGAGCATCGATGCTGAACCGATCGAGCAGGTCGCCAAGCACTCGCGCCACATCGATCGCCTCGATATCCGTCATCGACACGTTGACGGACACCGGCACCAGATTGCGCCCCTCCCCATCCCAACGCGACAGCATTTCACACACGGAACGCCAGATGAACAAATCGAACCGCGTGACCATTGACTCACGTTCAAGCAGAGGAATGAATTCGCCGGGAGACACCAAGCCATATTCCGGATGATTCCAACGCACCAACGCCTCCGCACCCACGATTGCGCCGGTTTCAGCATTGCATTTGGGTTGCAGGTAGAAGCAGAATTCGTTGTTGTCAAACGCCTGGTTGATGTCGTCAAGAGAGAATCTGGGTACGATTTCGTCGTTGCTGGGCGCCCTGCCCGTGGATTCCAGCCGCGCGCCTGCGGCAACATCGAATTGATTACCCATGATACTCACCGTTGTACTGTATCAGCGTCACGTCTTCGACACCCTCAATGGCGCGAACGCGTTCCGCGAACGTCATGTCCTTATCATCACAGAATACTTCAACCGCCATTTCCGTGCGTTCGCCACGCATGGTTTTGGATTTGACGAAGAATTTGGTGCGTCCGAACGCGCGCGTGATCTCATCTCCCACTACATCGCCCACATAGTGGATCACCGCAATGTACACGCGCCCCTTGTCTTGACGCGAGTAGAACAGCGCCAACATGCCGATCATCACCAATCCGGCAACAATCACCAGCACATACATGCCGGCGCCCGCCGCAATACCAGACGTGATCGCCCAGAACAAATACAACAGATCCATCGGATCCTTGACCGCGGTACGGTAGCGCACAATCGATAATGCACCGACCATACCAAGCGAAATCACAATATTCGTACTGATGGCCAGCGTGACCATGCAGGTGAGCACGCACATGCCCACCAACGTAACGGCAAAACTGCGCGAATACACCACACCCGTGTAGAAACGGCGGTACACGCAGTAAATGACGATGCCGACGATCAACGCCACCAGCAACGCCAGCGCCATTTTGGGCACATTGTATTGGCCGAAGGATTTCAGCACCGACTTTTTGATCATGTCATTGACACTCATATGGTTTCTTTCTCTCCTGCTTCCTTGATTCGTAACGTTTGTTTTTGCTGGAATGCCAGTCAACATGCCAGCTGGTTACAGACTTGGCTTTACAGGCTCGGCACGCTCCAACCTTCCTGCCAGTAGCCGAATCCCCGCAAATACGAGGCTTTGTCATAACAGAGCACGTATTTCGAAGCCGATGTCAACTCCTGCGCCTTGCCGGGCAGCAGATCACGCACCACTTGCGGCAGGAATTCGGTGAATTTGACCTCCATCACCAGTTTTCCCGGCTCAAGCACGGGCAGTACCGGCAGTGTGGAGTCGAAAACATCGAATCCTCCAACCGCCGCACGCACGTTCATATCGAAGGTGACGCGCACGGTACCGGCGTCAAGAATCCACGGTTCGCGCTCATAATCGACGATCACGCGAGGGCGCATCACATTGCACATGCATTCCACATAAAACTCGCGGCACAACTGATACTCGCTGTCACGCAGAAATTCATAATCGCCGGCAAGAATACGGTCGAACTGCTCGTGCGTGAGCGGTGCATCCTCCTTGTAGATCCAACTGTCGCTTTTGCGTTTGCGTTCCAGTTTGATCACACGATCGCTGTAATCGTAGATGCGAATACGGTATTTCCTACGCAGCAGCACACCGTCGACTTTTTCCTGATATGCGGTGTTCCAATAATCGTCGAAATACAGGCTGCGAATCATATAGCCGCCGTTTTTCGCATGCTTGTCGAGGCCAAGCAGCGGCGCCATACGCACGTTCAAGTCGGCTTTTTGCGCGTATGAGATCAGATATTTGAGCTCATGACGGAACCGTTCCTTGGCTGTGCGCGGTGGAACGGATAATTCCTCGCCGACGCGATGTTTGATACGTTGCAGCAGCGACGTTCCGCGATTGCCACCATCACTGCACATTGGCATCCTCCACAATGCTGCCGTCGGCTTTCACATAGAAACACTTGGTGCCGTAGACCTTGTTGCCGTCGGTGACGTAGTAGTCAAACGCGTCCTGCGTCTCGCCTGATGCATTGCGCACGCTCACCTTGATGAAGTACTGGCCTTCACCAGGCATATCCATCACGGCTTCCGGCAATACGAGGTCGCTCTGTGTGAACACCACGTCTTTGCCTTCGTAATCCTTGGCCACGGTAACGCTATAGCGCAGATCCTCATCGTTGAAATCATAGGAGACATCCCAGCTGAGTTTGAGCTTGCCGTTGGTAGGAGTCGGCTTGCCGATATAGAACGGCATGGGCTTATTGAACCCGGTTCGGTACGTCTGGTAGTTCTGTTCGATTTCGCTATGCAATTGGTTTGCCACCGTGTCGTATTGGCTTGACGTCAGAGGCTCATGCATGCAGTCGGGCATCTTCCGCACGTATGGTTCAACGATGGAACGGTACCGCCGCACCATGGAATTGATGCGATCGGCGCTCATATACTTGTATTCGTCTTTCACGGCCTTGCCGAGCGCGGTTCGGAACGACTTGGTTTGCAGACAACGTCGGAACAGTATGTTGCCCCAATAGTTGCTGACACCGTTCTCCCAGCTTTGGCCCTCGGAACGTTGCCTGATCTCGTATTCCTTGCGCATGAGCATACCATCGTTATCCCAGTCGAGCAGGTAAAACGTATCCGAATTCGTGGGACTATACAGGTACATATTGCGGCTTTGCGTATCGATATTGCCGGTCAGCAATTGGAATGCCATCCAATATGCGAGATTTTCGGTATCGAAATATTTGCCGAGGATTTCGCCCATCGGCACTGAATAATCATTGAGATCGTTCAGCATGGCGATCAGTTTGGTATGGTCGTTGTCGCCTTTGATTTCCAGTTTTTCTTCGAATTTCGCTTGATCGTAGTCAGGATCATCGGCGAGTTTGATCACGTCTTCGTCTCGATAGAATTCGAAATAATTGACTTTGTACAGCTGTCCGTTTTTATCGAGTCCGTGCACCTGCAATGCGGTTTTGTTGAGCTGTTCGACTTGCGTGTACAGACCGTAATCGTCGAAGGAATCCGATCCGCTGGTCTCGTCTTTCACGTACAAGTGCACGAATTGCGTGCGCAGTCCCATCATCTGGTCGATGCCTTTGATGAGATCGTACGCCATTTTGTTACGGAAACGCAGACCTTCGCCCATATGCTTGTTCAATGCGATGGTACGCTGCCCACGCCACTTGCCTTTGCCGCTTTTCAACTCGATCTTGTAGTTCTTCTGCTCGTTTTTACTCGATGACTGGCCACGTATCTGCACGGTGGCGTTCGGCGCGCTTTCACCAAAACCAAGCTCCCCGGAAACCGGTCCTTGTTCGTCGCCGACCTGCAGCAAACCATTGACCTTGTAGCGGTCAACGCCCATGGCCGCATAGTCATCAACGGAATACTGGTTGATTTCGCTCCAGCTATGGTCGGTGCCTTCCGACGAATTACCGCGCGATACCGTCAAATACATGGTTTCGACACCGCTGTCGTCATACACCTTGTATAACGATTCGTTGTCGCGCAAGTGTGCGCCGTCGATGCTTTGTTCAGCGCTTTTCTTGACTTGCTCATGCGTCTGTGACGAATCCGATGATTGCGATTGTTCATTATCGTTGGGTGACGAAGTCGCACATCCGGCGCAGGAAAGCACCGTCAGCATTGCCGTCAATGCCGCTATTTGCTTGACAAGCATGGTAATGGCTTTTGTGTTGCGTCGGTTCCACCATGTCATGATTTACGATTCCTCCCGATTATGACATCCGTTTCTGCAATATTCGCCTTGTCAGAAGACCGTGCATGCCCTGAGCGATGCAATGATTGGTCGACCCGCTGTTCGCCATGTTCAAGCAGTATGCCCAGTTCGGTGAAACGTCCACGTTTCGTTTGCGCCACAATCGGCTGCTGCCCCAGCACTCGGTATGGCAGATTGTCGGTGTATGAGGCGAGCCGGAATGTCGCATATATGGCGAACAGCGATGCCCCCATCAGAAAACCGAAACCGAACAGCGACGTAGTGAAGAACTGTCCGATTACTGTGAACACAACCGTCGAACCCGCAAACAATGCCGACGCCGTCAATGCACCGGAATAATCGGTAAAATACAGCAGAATCAGCATCACGGTGTTGCCGACCGCATAAAGGGCATACCCCACGCAGAGCACACGGAAATATCCGTGCATCACATCGCTGAATCCTAAAGGAAGCGCGTTCAGCACTGTTTTTTCCAATGAAATCACGGCAGCGGTCACCAACAATTGCTTCAACGCCGTGTAATGCAATTCTCGATTGAGCACAGCCAACATTTCGTTTTCGGCAACGGTAATGTCTTTGACCGTGCCTCCATCATTCAACAGACTGTAATACGACCGATATGTTGGGTAGAAATTGACCTCCACCGACACCACAAAATTCACCGTGGTGATCAGAATCGTCAAAAACGCCAGCATGGCGGGCACATCGTAATATGGCGCGCCATAAAACAGGCCCTTCACCTTGATGCCGAGCGGACCGCACCATGTGATCACCAAATGGGCGAACAGGCCGATGGTGGTCAGCAATCCGGTCAACGCCAACGGCAGAAACTGATCGACCCACTGCAAAAACAGCCACGGATGCTTACGACTTTGCGGAAAATAACGATGCAACAAGAGCACATCCCACACCAGCATCACACCATAGCCAAGCACCACTGCGAACAACAGCGACTCCACAGGAGGGCAGGCCAACGCAAGCAACACGCATGACGTAACGAACGCCACCAACACCGCAGCCACGAAAGAATACAGAATGCTTTTGTAATCCTTGATGGCCGTCAAATAGCTCATCGCATTCCAGTTGACGATCATTTCAAGAAACAGCCACAAACACAACGCGCCCTGCATCAACGTGGCACCGGAAAACAGCAGGAAAACCGTGTACAACACCGCGCCCACCACCAGCATGATGCCAGTAGAACCCCAGAACGACGGCAGAATCATCTTCTCATCGTGATCAAACAACATATCCGCCAGAAAACGGGTGACCGGCATCGACAGAAAACTCGTCAACACCAACGAGGCAAGCAGCGTGTAGGTGATCATGCATACGAGCAGATCGCGGTCGGGGCGGCCCACCTGCCACCAGCTGCTCACGATCAGCACGCCGAACTGCAGGAGTACACCCAACAGCATCGGACCAGCGCAAATCACGCCGGCATAGCCGTAGGCTCGCAGCATCGCCATCAAGCCTCTACGGTGGAACAGTTTCTTCAGTTCAAATCCAATACCGGCCATATCAGCGCTCCAATCCGAACTGATTCAATCCGAACTGATCCGCGGTATCGCTATACAGCTTGCGATAATCGTCAAGCATGCGCTCATGCCGGTAATAGGCGTTCACACGGTTACGGCCAATCTGCCCCATGGTCTCACGCAGCGTGCGACTGGAACACATGCGTTCCATGGCTCGGCTCAGGCCCTCGCGGTACATCGGGGGCACGTAGAAGCCTGCCGTGCCGAAATCGTCGCCTTCCTCGCCTTCCAAAAGCTCACGGCAGCAGCCGACGTCAGTGGTCACGCAGGGGCGTGCGGCTGCGAACGATTCCAGCACCGACAGCGGCTGGCCTTCGGAAATGCTGGTCAACACGGTGAAATCAAGCTTGCGCATGTATTCGACCACGTTCACACGGCCGGTGAACTCAAGATTGCGCACACCCAACTGTTCCACAAGCTCATAGCATTCGTCGGCATACTCCTGATCGTCAACACCGCCGAGAATATGCAAGCGCACATTGTCAACGCGAGAGGAAAGCTCATGGAACGCGTGAATCAGGGTTTTCACATCTTTGATGGGCGCCATGCGCACCACCGCGCCGATATCAACCCAACCGTCGTCGGGCTTCAGGGGAATATCGCAGAAACGTTCGTATTGAATGCCATTGGGAATCACTTGGCAGGCATCGGCGGGCGCACCCATGCCAATTTGGATAAGACGGGCACGACCGAACAAGCTGGTGATGCGCCACGCACGATGGTAGATCTGTTCCGAAAGCATGTAGAAGAAGCGGATCCAACGCGGCCGGAACGCTGGCGACACCCATTCGGCGGAAATGATTTCCTCTTCGCGTTCACGCGTATAAATGCCATGTTCCGTAAGCAATACCGGCGCATGGTTGATACCCCCCCCCCCAAAACAAGCCAACAATCCGCCATATCCAGTGGAAATCGCATGGTAGATCTGCGCTTCCGGCACTTCGCAGCCCATCAAGTACAACACCGGCAGCAACATGGAGCGCACGGTATGGAAAGCGTCGGCATAGGCCACATACGGATATTCTTCCATGCAGATTTGCGTAAACAAGTCGATGAATTCACGGCTTTGCAGGAACGACAGCGGATGCACGCCTCTGGTGTGGAACAGGTTGAACAGCACATCCCAATCCGGGCTGCCAAGATTCACCAGTTCGCGCAATGACCGCAATTCCTCTTCGGTGAACGACACTTGCGCGCGTTCACCGCTCAGACGCAAGGCGTCGTCGAGGAACACCTCATGCACTTCCACCACATTGTCGGGCAGGTCATATACGAATTTGCCGCGGTCTTCGGCTTTGGCGCCGATCACCCACAATACGAACTCGTGCTCTTTCATCGCTTCGATATAACTGTGCATCCACGTGGACACGCCACCATGCACGTACGGGTAGCATCCTTCCAAAACCAGGCAGATTCTCATGCCTCTCCCCCAGTCTTGCGTTCGATATGAACCGTGGCGTTCGTGGCTTTGAGCAGATACAAGTTGCCGGTCAGCTTGGTGAGGCTTCCGCCACGAACCCTGCCAGGCGTGCCATTGTTGGCACGGAACATGAGCCACCCTTGATCGGTGAGGTTGCCAAGTTTCAGATCCCAACTATCGTCGGACGTTTCCATCGAAACGGTCAATCCCGAAAAACGTTGGATGGCTGCGGCACATTCCGTGCCTGTCCGCATACGAATGGACGGTGCCGACGATTCCAGCCAGTCAAGATAGTTTTCCAATCCCTGGTAGTACTTCTTCCATCCTTCTTTCGCTCCACGATCTTCATCAAGCAAATCGTCGGGATGCATGAAGTGCGTGCTCACATAGTGCATGTTCAGTTCGGAAACCGCGGCAAGACGCATGTACATGTCACCCACCATGCCGCCGGACACGATACGTGGAGCCTCCACCACGCCATCGGCCGCAACACCGAACTCCTGCACGTACGTCAAGGAACTGTCGGAAGGCATATACGTACTGGCGATGGCGCGAATCTGCGACACATCCTCGCCTATGATCTTCCGTCCTTCTTGGGAGAGGATATTCGACGGCGGCACGTATACCGACGATGTTGCGGCAGGCAATACGTCTTTCTGGAATGCGATCAGTTCGTTCAACGAATCGACGATGGCTTTGCGATTCGGCCACTGCACATACGCGTATTCCTTACCGTAATCCGTATTCGGCAACACCAACGGCTGATGGTTGTACCCGTGATATCCGATTTCGCCGTTTTGCCGCAGCAGCAATCCTCCGTAATACTCGAATTGTGCGCCGTCCGTCTGCCGTACCGGATCATCCTTGGTGTCATCGCCGTAATTCTCAATCATCACACCGGTGAAACGAATACCGTACCGTTCCGCAAGACGCACCAAATCCGGCCACCATACTTGAGAATAGAATTCAGCAATACTCATGTTGTAGTCACGTTTGATGTATTTGCCATTGCCTGACGGTACCGGAGAGGGAAAATCATCCAAGTAGAACGCCGCGCTGTTGATCACCGGATAGGCCGTGGCAGAACCGAGCAGGCTGAACGCCGAAGCGTAAAATCCTCGAAGCACCTTGCCGTAAATACCGATATTGCACACCACCGCCGAACCTGAATTCACGAACGTGCTCCAAATCAACGGTGTGCGCCCATTACTGCTGACGGCCTTGACCTGTGCGCGATCATGCAATGCGACACTCAGCGACGATTCAAACGGATCGCTGAACGTGTATGTCTGGCCGCCGCCCAACATGAAATCCTTGGAGGGTGTAATGCCCTTAGTCAGCACATATTCGTATGCGGACGATTCAATGCCGATCTGCGGGCCGATCACATCCAAATAGCCGGTTTTTTCGGGAGTCATGGCAAACATGACTCCTCCGCCTTTTTTGGCCCATTGCATGATTTGCAGCACATGCTCGCCCAGACGGTCGAGATTAGGCATGGCCACCACTATGGTGCTGTAGTGAGTCAACGCTGGAAATTCAGCGTTTTCGTCAGCCACGTCAACCGTAGTGGTGGGGACTTTCATATCAAGCAGAATCTGGTCGAGCATGGCTTCGGCATCGCTGACGCCCTCCTGCGAACTGTCGACCACCAACAGATTCGTAGCTTTTTCGCCAGCGATGGCATTGGCTGCAGGAATGGCTTTGTTTCGATCCAAATACGTGATGTCGAACCGCGTGACACCGTAATGCACGCCCAAGCTTTCCACCAGCAACACCAATGCGATGGCCATGAACACGGCCCACACTTTGACCAAACCTTGCCAGCGGAATCGTTTCCACTTGGCCAACACGTCTGACAGGAATCCTCTGATCATGCGCGTTCAGCCTCCTTGGTTCCGGTCCAGAACCGCAGCACACGTCTTCCTTGGCCACCGAGATAAATATGCTTGCTTTCGATCTGCTGAACAGTGTGGCGCAACGCATCGCCATCATTGCGTGCGGCATCGAGTCGTAGACGCATCAGCCATACATCGCCTTGATCCGGCCACTGTTCCATAGCGCCGTCAATGGTGTGCGCGGCATCATCAAAGAGTCCAAGATCGATTTGCATTTGCGCAAGACGGCACGCAACGTAATAATCGCCATGTTGGCGAAGTCGTTCCTGCAATACTTCGGCATATCGCTGCTTCTGCAACTGCAATGCGTATCCTTGCGCAATACCGGAATTGATATATCGTTCCAGCGCATCGCAATAGCGTTCCAACATCGTTTCGGAATTTCGATGCTGCAGATAATCGTTGCGGCAGCGCTGCAATGCAAGATCTTCCTTGGCACTGATCTGTGCCATGGCGGTAGCCGCGTAATGCACGACCTCCACATCCTCATTCAGTCGGGCCTGCGACAGCACATCGATATAATGGCTGGGATTGTCGTTGAGAATGGACATCACCAGACTGCGACGCTGACTCGAATCGTTGACGATCAACGCCTCTTCCAGCGGCACGGTATTGGCGAAATCGGCTCGTTCCTCAACGAGAATGCTTCGACGTTCCTCATCGTCCACGCGCATCTGTTCGAGATCTGGAGCCGTATGCTCGCCCGCACGAATCAGCGTACGCACATGCAGCAAGAGCACGCATAACGGCCCCCACAGCGGCACCAACAGCATAAAAGGAAGCAGACGCCCTTCCACACGAAGCACGCCAAAACGAGACAATACGCACATCAGCACGCATACCAGCACATGTATGACGATAAGCAGCATCGTCACTACCGTTGTGTTCATGCCGTGCCGCCTTCGTGCGATTCGGCGGCCACTTGTTCCGAAGCCTCATCCAGCAGCGCGTCTTCCTCTTGCCCGGAAACGCGTGTCACATGCAATCCAGCTTGGGCCAAACGCTTGTTGATGATAGGCAGCTCATGCTTGCCGGCCTGGTTCATCAACACATACACGTTGCCGTCTTGCAGTACACCCGCCTCGTCCGTCTGACGAATGGCCCCCATGAGACGGCTGCCATTGTCTTGCCAAGCATCATCCACACGCAGCAGCAGGTGATCGCCCATATGGTCGTGCTTGAGTTCGTTGGCGGCAAGCACTTTGGGCAGGAACGCCCGAGTGTTCAGGAATTCGGTGCCCGGCACCAGCATCGCCTGACGCGCCACATTCTCATAGTCGAACGCACGCACCATCGCGGATTCCACCAAGCCGCACATGATGGTGAACAGGTTCTGGAAGTACAGATTCATTTGGTCGGGCTGCGCTTTGGCAAGCACAATCACCACGGCCAGCTTGCCATCGGCATGCACGCCTGCCGCATACATCGGAAGGTCCGGTTCGAAATTGCGGTTCACCCACAATCCACCATGATCCAAAGCTGTAATAATGTTGGCATAATTCTCAAGCAGCGCCGACTTGCTGAACAGGGATTCGGTTTGCGGACTCGCAGCCATCAAACGCGCGAATCGACCGCCGCTGTCAATGCGGTAAACACCGAAACTATCGCCGCCCAATGTGTCTTGCATAATGCGAATGGTCGTGTGATACAGCTTTTGCGGCTGCACTTCGTCCAATTCACGTGTCATCGCATACATTTTGCCGAAACTGTCACGCCTGCCGATAATCTGCCCGCGCAGCATACGACGATCATCGAGCACATCGTGGTACAGGTCACGCAGGAACGCAAGTCGTTCACGCAGCAAACTGTTTTCGTCACGCATGAATCGCAGGTTTTCGCGATTACGCAGCTGCACATACCCGCATACTGCGCCGGCAACGAAATACACCACAAACGCAAGCCAGTTCGACGTGTCGTAAAACAGCGGAGCGAATGAAGCGCCCTTCGATGCATACGACAACGCCATGCCGACACATGCGAGCGCGGCCGCGAACACGCCTGCGTTCAGTCCGTGCATCGTGCCGACGATCACCACGAAAAACAGGCGCAAATCCACGGTTCCCAACTGGCTGTTGCCTTGTACCGCGGTGCGAAGCAGTTCTTCCAATATGAACGCGATGAAGATTTCGATTGCGATCCATGGTTTTGAATGGTTGCGTAGAAAATCCCAGACCGGGTGCTTCTTGGATTGTTCCTGAGCACGCGCTTCTTTCCAGCGCTGAAGCACAGGGGGAAGATCCTGTTTGAGCGAATATCGCGGCGACCAGCCATAGCGCAATCGCAGCACATGATCGTCTGCTGGGTAATGTTGGGGTCTGTCTTTGCCAAAAGTCACCGATAATCCGGGAAATGCCGCGCTGATCGCATCAGCCAAATCACCGTATGTGAAGTCGAACACGTTGGGCACATGGAAGATTTCGCTTTCGGCGGTCCAATCGTCGAACATGCGGTAGATCAGTTCGGCAAGATCGTCGGCGCAGAGAAAGCATGTCTGTTGCTGTTTGCGTTCGCAGAATGAGATCGACCCTGCCGATGCCTGTTCGAACAGTCTGCCGAAATATGCGGTTGCTCCATTGCGCTCGGGTGCATACAAGTATGGACAGCGAATGATTTTCGCTTCCAGACGGTAGGTGCGCGCGTAATACAGGCAGAGTTCTTCCGACGCTCGAGACATCAGACTTTTGCTGGTATCACGTACGTCGGCGTTTTCCGGATAGGTGAATTCGGATTCCGGTCCGCATACCATCAGCATTTGCGTGGATCTGTTACGTATGGCGTGCAGCAATCTGCGAAGATATCCGAGATCGCCGTCACGCTCACTTCGCGGGGTGAGGCCTTCGGAAAAGAATACGATGCGATCGAATTCGTATGTGGTAAGAGTTTCGGCAAGGGTGTTGGCGTCAGACATGTTGACGATTCTGAGACGGTCATTGCCGTCTACGGTGCCTTCTCGTTCCGCTATCACCACATGGTCTCGGGGAAAGGAATGCTGAATCCACTGCTTGGTAATGAAGTCGGTGTTGCCGACCAGAAGCACTTCCATGCCGCCACCCCAGCGAATACTCCCTTAACGGGGTTACGGCATAACTCTGCCCACAAACCCCCATTGTTACTGCCTTACGGTGTTCCAGTGTAGCCAAACAGCAGACAGACTCCCCCTCTAACGGAGGTTTTCTTAGTCATTTCTCAGTAACTCGCAAGTCAACATGACTTGCGTCGACCATTTTAGGGGGATTACCCGCAATGCGAGCGCGTATTCAACCAACAGCCGGCATCAGTGGCTTGGCGCTAGACATACGGCCGCAATCGTCATACGTGTGGGCAAAAACAAAGAAACCTCGGATGTTTCCGAGGTTTCAAAGCCATGGTGGCTCCGAGCGGCATCGATCCGCTGACCTAACGATTTTCAGTCGTTCGCTCTACCAACTGAGCTACAGAGCCATGAACAGGAATCTGTTCGAGCGACCCCGGCCGGACTTGAACCGGTGACCTCCGCCGTGACAGGGCGGCGCTCTAACCAACTGAGCTACGGGGCCATTGCCACCTTGTTACCAAGGTAAGTACCCCCTGAGAGAGTCGAACTCTCGTTGTCAGATTGAAAGTCTGGTGTCCTAACCGTTAGACGAAGGGGGCGCTTTCAGCGTTTCCGCGTGACAACTCGCTTAACTATACGCGAATCCTCAGAACATGCAAATCTCGGCGTGTCGCAGCGTCGCAAAATCGCCATCAACCCGTTGCCAAAGTGCTGAAAATCGTTGAAATCAAGCCATTTCAGCACTTCAACAACAGACCAACCGGCACTATACGCAGCGATAGGTGAGGTCATGAATCACACGACCGGCAGCAAGTCCTTTTTTCTCAAAATTCGTGAGAATTCGTCCGGAAAAACGCTCGGATTCGGTGAAATCGGCGTGTCGCAGACCGGCCGCTTCGTCGGCATTTCCCTTGCCAACATGCTCGACCGGCAAACTCACCGTAAGCATGCCGTCATTATGGAATCCTTCAAGACCATCCATCACCTCATGCACATGCAATGCATAGTCTTCGATGTCGGTGGCGATACGCCACACTCCCCCATCCCGCAACGTGCGATGAATCTCGCCGGCAAGCTCCGGCTGCACGATACGACGCTTGTGGTGGCGCATCTTGGGCCACGGATCAGGGAAGAAGGTCCATACTTCAGCGATCGATCCATCCGCCGCGGCTTTGAAGAGCTCAGGAGCGTTGACCTGCGCGATGCGCAGATTGGTCAGGCCCTGCTTGCCTGCGAGCAGCATGGTATGCGCCACGCCCGGATCATAGACCTCAAGCGCCAGGAAGTTCATATCGGGGTGTTCAGCAGCGGCCGCAACAACGTTTTCCCCCTGGCCGGTACCGATTTCCACAATCAGAGGATTGACATTGCCCCACACATCCGCGATATACGCCCGATCGAACACCAGATCGCCTCGCACATCAAGCGACCCCTCGCCCGCGTTGATTTTCAGCAGATACGTATCTGCATAGGCATCCCATGCACGCTGCAAGCGTGCGTCGAGCCTGGCGGAACGACGCACGAAGGACAACACCTTGCGCCCATACAAGGCAGGACGCTGGCCAGCATCAGCCCGTTGTTCATCTTGCGTTTTTGACATGCTTTGTTCGTTTTCGCCGTTAACTTGATTTTCAGTCGGCGTGTTCACATCTTCTTGCATACCCTAATTTATAGAGGAAACGCAGGAAAGGGTCGATTATGTGCGTTCCTGTTCATGTGTTATACTCAAATTGTTCAAAAGGTAACAAACTAGAGCAAAAGTGAACAACGTTCGTTGGACGTTTGTTTTTCGAACAAAGCGCTTTAACGCTCATTTTGGAGGAAAGGACAGAACATGACAGTTCTCGTCACTGGTGGGTGCGGCTACATCGGCGCTCACGTCGTCCACGCTCTTCACCAGGCCGGCGAACAGGTCGTCGTCGTTGACGATCTGAGCTACGGCAAGCCAACCCGCATCGAAGGCTCCCGCCTGTACGGCATGGATATCGCCGCACCGGGTGCCGGCGAACGCCTCGCCGAAATCATGAAGGCCGAAGGCGTCGAATCCGTCATCCACTTCGCAGCCCGCAAGCAGGTCGGCGAATCCGTTGAGAAGCCGCTGTGGTACTACCAGCAGAACATCAACGGCATGCTCAACGTGCTCATCGGCATGCGCGACTCCGGCGCCAAGAAGCTCGTCTTCTCCTCTTCCGCAGCCACCTACGGCGTTCCGCCGGTCGACGTGGTTCCGGAAGACGTCGTTCCGATGCTGCCGATCAACCCGTACGGCCAGACCAAGCTGTTCGGCGAGTGGATGGCACGCGCCTGCGAAGAGCCGTACGGCATTCGCTTCTGCGGCCTGCGCTATTTCAACGTGGCCGGCTGCGGCCCGGTCGAGCTTGAGGATCCGGCAATCCTGAACCTCATCCCGATGCTGTTCGACCGTCTGAAGAAGGGCAAGGCCCCTGCGATCTTCGGCGACGACTACCCGACTCCGGATGGCACCTGCGTGCGCGACTACATCCACGTCTCCGATCTGGCCGACGCCCACATCGCCGCCCTGAAGTATCTGGACCGCGATGAACGCAAGTACGACGCCTTCAACGTCGGCACCGGCGAAGGCACCTCCGTGCGTCAGATCGTCGATGAGGTCAAGAAGGTCACCGGCCTGCCGTTCGAAGAGACCGTCATGGCCCGTCGCGCAGGCGATCCGCCGCACCTGATCGGCTCCCCGAAGCGCATCAACGAAGAGATGGGCTGGCACGCACAGTACAACGTCGAAGACATCGTGAAGTCCGCTTGGGATGCATGGCAGGCCAATCCGGAACACCACATCGACGTCGAGACCTGGAAACAGACCGACTGATTCCACCAGCAATTCGTAGTGTCGTGAGCGACAACACGGCACCGCAACGGTAACGGCCGGTCGCATATGAGAAGTTTTCCCCTCATATGCGACCGGCCGTTGCTTTTCTTCCCTACTACTGCCGCAGTTTAAGCAAATACTTTCTTTCAGCAATTCATACGAATATTCATCGATGACACGCCGAAATTTGCACGATAGCGACTTTGCCGTAATATATCTATCTGTTGCCAGTCGCAAGGCTGAAACAACGGCCCCGTAGCTCAGTTGGTTAGAGCGCCGCCCTGTCACGGCGGAGGTCACCGGTTCAAGTCCGGCCGGGGTCGCTTTTTTATTTTTCATTTCTATTTTTCTCTGATTTACATCAATTGCGCAATATTACTTTTGCAATCTCTTGCGATTTCTTAAGATCTTTCGAAATCATTGAAATCATACGGATACAAGAAAGCCCGGCTCTTGCGAACCGGGCTTTTCGACGGAAAAATCGTATGCAATCGTCAGAGCTGCCGCTCAACCCAATCAACGATGAACGGGGCCACTTCCTCAATCTGGTCAATCGCCACTTCGAATTCGCGGGCGCCGCCATACCAAGGATCGACCAAATCAATCTCACTTTCGTAGCCTGCGACAGGCTTGGCAAGATTCGGATCGAAACTACGGTACATATGCACGTTCTCACGCTTGGCCTGCGGCAGCTGACGCAGTAGCGCACGCATATGCGAAGCGGTCATCGGCAGAAACAGGTCGGTACGCTCGATCTCATCGCGGGTGATGCGATGGGCGAAATGATGTGCCGGCAGCTCATATCCACGCTCACGGAGCACCTTGACGGCACGACGATCGATCGGATTGCCATACTCTTCGTCGCTCACGCCACTGGACTCGACGTTGACCTTGTCGGCAAGGCCACGACGCTCGAATTCAGTGCGCAGAATGATTTCGGCCATGGGAGAACGGCAGATATTACCGGTACACACGGTCATCACGGTATACATACGGTTACTCCTCGCGATTCTTCGCATACGTCATGAAACGGAATCCGGCGATATCTCCGGAACCCTTCCGCGTGTTCTGCCACACGCCCTCTTCAAGCACCTTCCAAGCGCCGGATTCCACCAGCGACTTCACGTCGGGCGCGTAGGTATCGGCATCGGCATGCATGCTGATCTGCGTCACATACGCCTTGTCCGCAAATGGCATGGCCTCACGGAACAGCTGGCCGCCACCGATAATCCAGATTTCGCTGCGGTCAAGACCGTCATCCGGAATGGCTTCCTGTCGTGCCAGATCAAGCGCATCATCCAGACTGTCGACCACGGTCGCTCCCGGCGCAGTGTAAGCCGGATCACGCGAAACCACGATATTGTCGCGATTCGGCAGCGGACGATACTTCGGGCTCAGGGACTCCCACGTCTTACGCCCCATAATGACCGGATGCGAGACGGTAAGCTCCTTGAAACGCCTCATATCCTCGGGCAGATGCCATGGCATGCCACCCTCGAATCCGATGGCGCCGTCATGACCTTCCTTGTCACAGGCCTGCGCCCAAATCAGATTCACCGAGAACGTCTTGGGGAAATCATCGCCCCAATCCTCCTCGTCCTCAAGCCCGGCAAGTCCGGGCTCGGGTTCGTGATAGCCACTGCGGCTACTGTCATGCTCCATTTCACTCACTCCTTGCAGTCGAACTAGGGTCAGTAGTCTAACGTCTGGCGACGACTCTCAGACCGCCACCGGCGCCTTGATGGTTGGATGGTGCTGGTAGCCGACGATTTCAAAATCACTGTAATCGTAATCGAACAGCGAATCGGCTTTGTTAATACGGATCTGCGGATACGGGTATGGATCGCGGCTCAACTGCTCCAACACCTGGTCGATGTGATTGTCGTACACGTGGCAGTCGCCACCCGTCCACACGAACTCCCCCGGCTGCAGTCCCGCCTGCTGAGCGATCATCAACGTCAACAGCGAATAGGATGCGATATTGAACGGTACGCCGAGGAACATGTCGCAGGAACGCTGATATAGCTGGCACGAAAGTTTGCCATCCGCCACGTAGAACTGGAAGAGCGCGTGGCATGGCGGCAACGCCATATTCTCCACTTCGGCAGGATTCCAAGCGGACACGACCATACGACGAGAATCCGGGTGATTCTCGACAAGATCAAGCACATTGCTGATCTGATCGATGGTACGGTTCGGATCATCGGGCGTGGGCGCCGGCCAGCTACGCCACTGCGCGCCGTATACGGGACCCAAATCGCCGTTCTCATCGGCCCATTCGTCCCAAATATGCACATTGCGCTCCTGCAGCCAACGCACGTTCGTGGAACCTTTCAGGAACCACAGCAGCTCATAGGCAAGTCCCTTGAAAAACACCGTCTTCGTCGTGAGCAGCGGAAAATACTCGCTCAGGTCGAATCGCATCTGCTGGCCGAACAGGCTGACGGTACCAGTGCCCGTACGATCGGACTTCAACGTGCCTTCCGTCAGGATCTTGCGCACAAGGTCTTCATATGGCATGGGAATGTCGGTTTCCGGGCGTGCCGGAATACGGGTACGGATATCTGCAAGTTGTTCAGGTGTCAAAGCCATGGTTGCAAGCTTAACAGTACAGAACGGCAGGTCAAGCATATGCCACCCGCGCGTTGATTGTTTACGCTTTTCGGAATGCCTCCTAGCGAACAGGCATCAATGGATTACATTAGGTATGTAGGCGAGGAGCGAACGGCGCTCCCGGCAAGACGATGAGGAGTTCACCATGGGCAAAAGACTGTGGGTCGAGCGTAACAAAGACGGTTCTTGGGATGCTTTCGGCGAGGATGGCGCGCATATCAAGTTCGGCAAGGGTCGTGGACAGTTCACGCCGGGCGACCTGATGAAGATCGCGCTGGCCGGTTGCGCCGCACTGTCAAGCCAGTTCGCCATCGAGCATACGCTGGGCGAGGGCAAGGGCGCGAAAATCGTTGTGGACGGCACCTATGACGCCGACAATGACGCATACATCGGTTTCGACGAACAGGTGGTCATCGACGCCACCGACGCCGGTCTGAGCGATGAGGATGCGGCAAAGCTTAAGGAACGCGTCACTCGTCATATCGACAAGGGCTGCACGGTGAAGCATACGTACGTGGAGAAGACTCCGGTCCGCATGGACGTCATCATCAAGCACTGACGTTTTCTTTTTTTAAAAAAAAAGGCGATTGCAACGCTTTCGCAGTGTTGCAATCGCCTTTTTATATGTACCTGTTGAATTTACTGACGATCGGGATCGATCTTGGTTTCGATGGCTTCGACCACATCCGGCTCGGCCTTGGAAACCGGCACCTCCTCGACACCCTTGATATCGTCAAGAGCCTTCGGCTTGACTTCCGCCGGCGAGCTCGGAACCGTGTCAAGACGGGTTTCCGCAGCCTCGACATACTTGCGGGGCACCACATACACCGGGCCGACCGCGTGCTGCAGCAAGCCCTGGCTGGTGGAGCCGAGCAGCAGGCCAGTGAAGCCGCCGCGACCACGGGAACCGACCACGACGACGTCGTGATCATAGCTGGCCTTGGTCAGCGCGCCAACCGCCGGGCCAGGCACGATCTGCTTGTTGATCTTCAAATCCGGATGGGCTTCCTCAAGCGGCTTGATACGCACTTCCAGATCATCCTTGAACGAGGCCATCACACCTTCGTCGTCGGAACCCTTCATGTTCGGCACCGCGGAAATAACATCCAGCTCGGCATCCCATGCGGCGGCGAAATTCGCCGCGATCTCCAGCGCCTTCAAACCCCACTTGGATTCGTCGGAGCCGACGGCCACCTTGGTGATGGTGTTGTTCAAGTGCATCAGATTGCCGTCATCGTCAGTGTACGGCACCACTACGATCGGGCAGTATGCATACGCCGGCAGACTGGAGCTGGTCGTGCCCAGCAGACGTTCCGCCAGACCGCCTTTGCCGCGATTGCCGATGACGATGAGATTGTAGTTACGAGACAGTTCCACGAATACGGAAGCCGGATCGCCCGTAACAATAAGCGTGGTAGCCTCAACACCCTGCTCGTCGGCGATGGCCTTGGCCTTCGAAAGAATCTCCTGCGCGTCGCTATGGGCCGCATTGTCATCCCCCATGGCGGTGTATGTCGCGTCGAAGGAGACAGCGGCATAGCTCGGCAACGAGTATGCGCATACGATCTGCAGCGTCAGTCCCGCATGCTTCGCATAGTTCGCAGCCCACCAAGTGGCCTTATAGCTGGCGTGGGATCCATCAACACCAACGAGGATTGCCTTGTCGTTAATCATGGACGACCTCCTTGAATCACCTCGGCAACGCGACCATGCGTCGCCTCTAGGCTCCACCATACCGCGCGACATGCGGTTTTGTCAGTAACGACTCGGTCTTTTCCATACAAAAAGGCGTATCCCCGAAAGGATACGCCTTAAAAAAATCAAACCGTATGTTCACTCAGAGCACACGACGAATCGCATAGCCACCTGAGAACACGGCCAGCGAAGTGACCTGCGTTCCCTGAGCCGGATTCAGCGCGTTGATCACCATGCCGTTGCCAATATAGATCGCGGCATGCTGAGTATTGACGATGATATCCCCAGGAGCTGCTTCGGCAATGCTTCCAACTGCCGTTCCAACGCTCATCTGGGCGCCAGAATAATGCGGCAGGCTTACCCCGAACTGGGCGAACACCCACTGTACGAAACCAGAGCAATCCCAGCCGGACGGAGTATTGCCTCCGGCCACGTAAGGATAACCTTGGAACTGCAGAGCGTAGTCGGCCAGAGCCTGCCCAGTGGCACTCGCGGGAGCCGTAGGAACGCTGATGGAAGCACGATCGGAAGAACGACTGGCAGCCTGAGATTCAGCCTGTGCCTGAGCTTGGGCCGCCTGTGCTTGAGCTTCGGCCTCAGCCTGCTCCTGAGCCTTCTGGTCCTTTTCCGCCTGAGACTCGGTCTGGGGAACATCCAAGCTTTCGATGCCACCCCAATCGGCGTTAGATTCAACATCCGTGGATGTGTGCTCGGCGAGAAAATCACGCTTGGCCGCGGTGGTCTTCGGGAAAGAACGTGTAGCGGTTACCGTGGTATCAGCCATAGCACCGCCTGCGCTTGCGGCGGGAACCGCCGCACCCAACAAGGCAGATACAGCAA
The DNA here is from genome assembly GCF_001025215.1 of Bifidobacterium pseudocatenulatum DSM 20438 = JCM 1200 = LMG 10505. NCBI lineage: Bacteria > Bacillati > Actinomycetota > Actinomycetes > Bifidobacteriales > Bifidobacteriaceae > Bifidobacterium > Bifidobacterium pseudocatenulatum. The sequence goes on along the minus strand of NZ_AP012330.1, from coordinate 511,882 downwards.
CAACGGCGAAGATACTCGTGAAACGTTTAGCAATATTCATCGTGTCTGAAGCTACCATACACGTTCCCCCGCAGCAGAACAGCAAGATAACCAGAACAGTGTCATATCACGCGACACGCCGACGCAATCACGCTACGCCAAAAAAGTGCGGCAAGCGCAGATTAACGAAAACAGAGAAATCAGTAATGGATATATGTCAACTGCGAAGCTTCCTGCGCAGTGAACGTACGATCGGAAATCACGCCAAGACCCCTGACGTTGGATTCCGAAATCTTAATCGAACCGTCGGCATTCACTCCTTCGACAATCGCGACATGCCCGTAATAGCTGTCCGCGCCCATTTGGCCTGGAGCGAATACCACAATATCGCCAACGTGACGTGCCGTATTGTCAACCCAATAGCCGAGAGCGCGAGCGGAATCACCCCAACTCCGCGCATCACCAAAATGGCTTCCGGCAGGCAGGCCAAGCTGTGCACGACGGGTATACGCCCACCATGTGCACTGACCGTATGGATAGTCATTGCCGGTATCACCGGTGCCGTGGTTCGGATTGAAGCCCGAAGGAAGAAGACCGGCGTCCTGATCCATGAGAACGGCGACATTGGGATTGTCGGCAATGGACTTTGACAGAAGATTCGTGTCCATGGAGGAACTGGTTTCGCCAAGCTGCCAATCACCGCTATTGCTGGTGGAGGCCAGAGCGTCTAGATCGCTACGGGACTCGGAACGGGATGCCGCATCGTCGGAGACACGCTTCATCTGCGTGGTAGTGGTGGCATTGTCGGCAAAAGTCATTTCAGACGCATTCTGCTGGCCGACCGCCATGGCAGTGGCCGCGGTGCCAACCAACGCAGCCAGCGATGCGGAAGCCATGAATGCGGAGCGACGACCGGCCGCACGAGCGGCTTCACGCATGGCGCGGCGGCTCATCGGAGCCACTTCATTCAGCTTTTCGGCAACCGCAGGCTCAAGACCTACAACGGCACCCCCACCATTTGCCAGCTGGACCATACGAACGGCCTTGGCGGTGTGGGAACCGCGGCTCGAGGTGAACAGCGCCTTGGCAACGCTGAAACGCTCATTCGAAACCTTGGCAGCTTTATGCGCCGCATGCCTCATATATCAACACTCCTTGCGGATTACTTCAACCACAGCAGGCTTATGACCGCGTGGTTACAGAACCGTCACGGAAGCTCAGGCTACACCGACACCGGGATATCGCAGTCATCATCGCCACGTCATGGTTCCGAAAAGCGGTCATCACCACGCACAATCCGACCATCTGACTACCCTAGGTTGTCATGACGAACACTGTGACCATTCCTTCCAACGTGCTTCCGGAAGACGGACGTTTCGGCTCAGGGCCGACCAAAATCCGCCCGGAGCAAATCCAAGCGCTCGATAAGGGAGCCCGTAATCTTCTGGGAACCTCCCATCGACAGACCCCCATCAAGCAGGTGGTCGGCTCAATCCGCGAAGGACTGTCCGAATTCTTCCAGATTCCCGATGGCTACGAAGTGGTGCTGGGCAACGGCGGAGCCAGCGCGTTCTGGGATATCGCCTGCGCCTCGCTGATCACCCGCAAGGCCGCATTCGGCACGTACGGCTCATTCAGCTCGAAGTTCGCCAAGTCAGCGCAATCCGCACCGTTCCTTGAGGAGCCGGAGATTTTCGCAGGAGAGCCGGGAACATATCGCCTGCCTGAGCTCACGGAATACGTGGACACTTATTGCTGGGCCCACAATGAGACTTCCACCGGCGTTGCCGCACCGATCAAACGCATCGCAGGCACCAAGGAGCAGGGTGCGCTCACGCTGATCGACGCCACCAGTGGCGCCGGCGCGCTGCCGGTCGACATCAGCCAGACCGACGCCTACTATTTCTCGCCGCAAAAAGCTTTCGGATCCGATGGCGGACTATGGATTGCCGTACTCTCCCCCGCTGCAATCGAACGCGCCTACGGCATCGCCAAAAGCGTGGATCTTCCGGGCGCACGCCGCTGGATTCCTCCGTTCCTTTCCCTGACTTCGGCCATCGAGAATTCCCGCAAGGATCAGACGCTCAACACGCCGGCAGTGGCAACGCTGATCATGCTGGAAAACCAGGTTCGTTGGCTCAACGACAACGGTGGGCTCGCCTGGGCTTCGGCCCGCTGCGCAAGGTCTGCGTCCCTGCTGTACCAGTGGGCGGAGAAGTCCGATTACGCCTCCCCGTTCGTAAACGACAGGAACGCGCGCTCCAACGCCGTGGTCACCATCGATATCAACGATGGCATCAATGCATCCCAAGTGGTGGCGGCATTGCGCGAAAACGGCATTGTGGACACCAACGGATACCGTAAGCTCGGCCGAAACCAGCTTCGCATCGGCGTGTTCCCGTCCGTGGAACCCAGCGATGTGGATGCGCTCACCCGCTGTATCGACTACGTGGTGGAACATCTCTGATGCAAGGTAAGGTGTGGCGATATGAAGATTGCTCCGATTATTGATCCCAGCGTGAGGAAACCTTCGCCGAAACCGGTGCGCGTCGACCTACGCAAGGTATTCATGTTTGGCACCGCGCTATGGGCCATCGCTTTGGTGGTCTGCATCGTACTTATCGCATTCGGCATCGACGCGGAACGCGCGCAAACCGTCTGCGAAGCGGGTACGGTCATCGGCGTGCTCATGCTGGTTTGGGAGCATTTCGACCGTTGGGATTATCGCCGTCTTGGCGAGTAATCGGCAATATACCCCCGAAAAATCCTCAAAAAAATATGATGCCCGTCTTGCCTTATCGAAAGCGAGACGGGCATCGCATTATCTCCATTTGAGATATTTGCAACATCTGCCGAATGTCTTACATCATTCCCCGCCCAACGGCAGCACCAAGGCGAACGTGCTTCCCTGCCCCGGGCTGCTCCACACCGACGCGGAACCATGGTGAGTCAACGCAACATGCTTGACAATCGCAAGTCCCAAGCCAATGCCGTCACCGGAATGCTCATTCTGATTGCTGCCGCGATAGAACCGTTCAAAAATACGGTTCTGTTCGCCGATGGCGATGCCTTTGCCTCGATCGAGAACACTGATTACCGCTTCCGTATGCTCCTCATTGGCTTTGGCGACGACATTCACCGTAGAACCGTCTTTTGAATACGTAATCGCGTTTTCAATCAATTTTGCGAGCGCCGCCTGAATCTGATCGGCTTCGCCATTGATGCATAGCGATTCGTCACCGCCGGTCTCGATGGTGATGCCGCGTTGCGCAGCCATATCGAGATGCGCCTGCACCACGGCTTGTACCTGTTCCATCACGTTGATGCGATTGTCGGCGGTCGGCAGGATTGGCTCCTGCGCTTTGATCAGCAGCAGCAGATCGGAAATCATATGCTCAAGACGGGAACAGGATTGACGCAGCTGCGTGGCGTTGCGTTCGACGTCCTGTTGGCTGGCACCGCCCCGTTCCACAATGTCCGCCAGCTGTTCCAATGATTGCGTCGGCTCAAGCAATTGTTCGGAAACGTTGGTGATGAACGAATCGCGCACCTGCGAGAATCGTACGCTTTCGCTCACATCGCTGATGAGCACAACCATGAGATTCTCATTGAGTTTGCCGACGATGATTTTCAGCCAGTTGGGTCGGGAAACGGTTGCGCCGGAAGTATTGGGGTTTGACTGCCCTATCAGTGCCTGGCGCGCGATTTCACGTGTGGTTGGTTTGCCTGCCTTCGGCACTTGCTGGGCGACATATTGGGTGGTGGTGGTCAAATCAAATTGTTTGTTGCCGCCACAGGAACGCACCTCATGCACTGCGCGAAGCACGGTCTCTTCCGCGATGGCATCATCGCGCACCACGCCAAGCGCATACGCCGACGGGTGCGCGCGAATCACTTCGTCATGCTCGTCAACTACGACGGAAGCCAACGGCAGCATGGAAAGCAACGCGTTGGTGGCATCATCCAATGTGTCGTCATCGGCATCATGCTCATCATCGTCGTTGCGGTGCGTCAGCGAACGCCACCACGAACCCAAAGATTCAACCATGGTTTCATTGTTGCACACTCTTGAGGCTCCCCAACTCGCGACACCACCGCTCGTTCGTGAACACAAGGTGAACGCGTTGGTGAACTTTGACGGAACAACACGAGCAGTGGTTACGAATATGGCGTTTGTCTAATAGACTTGTGAGAGGTTATATCGAACCCAGATATATATGAAGCATTGAAAGGCAAGTCACATGCGCGTTATTTTCAACGAGGAGCTCAAGGCTGTTGCCGATGATCTCGACCACATGGTCAAAGGCGTGCGCAAGGCGATCAACGGTGCCGGCGACGCGCTGCTGAACCAGAATCTTGAAGCCGCCCAGGCCGTTATCGACGGCGACATCGAAATCGATGCCCTCGAAGCCAGCGTTGTCGACCAGTGCGTGAAGCTGCTGGCCAAGCAGAACCCGGTTGCCACCGATCTGCGCGTGGTTGTTTCCACCATGCGTTTGGCCACCACCTTCGAACGTATGGGCGATCTGGCCCGTCACATCGCCGAAGCCGCCCGCCGCACCTACCCGGCTTCCCCGCTGCCGGCCGAAGCCCAACCGCTGTTCGCCGAAATGCAGGCGTTCCTGAACGACGTCGCCGACCAGACCGTGGCCATGCTGTCTGACCGCGACACCAAGACCGCCGAACAGATCATCATCAACGACGACAAGCTCGACGAACTGCACAAGAAGACCTTTGAACTGGCTCAGTCCGCGGATTGGTCCGGCACCAACCAGCAGCTCATCGACGTGGTGCTGATCGGCCGCTTCATGGAGCGTCTTGGCGATCACGCCGTGTCCGCGGCTCGCCGCGTGGTGTACATCGTCTCCGGTTTCGACCCGTCCAAGGAGCCGACCCGCGACGAAGACACCGACATCGCCTGATTTTTTTCTTGCGATCTTCTTTTTCATCTTCTTTTTGAGAAGGCGGCTTCCGTTCCCCACTGAAGCCGCCTTCTTGTTTTGTTTTTGCAATCTTTCAGCACGAATCGTCAAGCACTATCTCCCGCATTATTTCACTTTCGTCAAGCCGTAAGAAAAATTAAACAATCTGTCTATTTTTTGCCCATATACTTTTACGCAATGTCGCGGCACAATATGTGCAGTGACATCCAAAGGAGGCAGTCATGTATTATTCCAACGGCAATTACGAAGCATTCGCCCGACCGAAGAAACCCGAAGGCATGGACAGCAAGAACGCGTACATCATCGGCACCGGCTTGGCCGCACTCACCGCAGCCTGTTACCTGGTGCGAGATGCGCAACTGCCGGGCAGCCACATTCACGTATTCGAAAAGGACGCGGTTCCGGGAGGCGCCTGCGATGGCGCAAATATTCCCGGCGTTGGCTATGTGATGCGCGGCGGCCGTGAAATGGACAACCATTTCGAAGTGATGTGGGACATGTTCCGTTCCATTCCATCCATCGAAACGGAAGGCGTTTCCGTACTTGACGAGTATTACTGGCTGAACAAGGAAGATCCCAACTTCTCACTCTGCCGCTCCACGAAAGCGCGCGGCGTTGACGCAGGCACGAACGGCAAATTCAATCTGTCAGACAAAGCCTCGATGGAGATCATGCAATTGTTCTTCACGCCGAATGAGGAACTGTACGGCAAGAAAATTTCTGATTATTTCGACGATGAGGTTTTCAATTCGAATTTCTGGATGTACTGGCGCACCCATAGTGCGTTGGAAATGAAGCTGTATATCCGTCGATATATTCATCATATTGGCGGATTGCCGGACTTCAGTGCGTTGCGTTTCACCCGTTACAACCAGTATGAGTCGATGATTCTGCCGATGATCAAGTATTTGGAAGGATTCGGCGTGCAGTTCCACTACAACGCGAAAGTGGAGAATGTCGATTTCAAGATTGGCGGAGGCATGGGACCGGTACGTTCGCATACCGGCACCGGTCAAGACACGATTTTGAAGAAGCAGGCTGAATCCGGCGTGTTCGTACGCAATCCGTACAGTTCGCCAACCAAGAAAATGGCTACGCGCATCGACCTGACCGAAGCGGATGGCACCGCGCGAAGCATTGATTTGGGCGAAAACGACTTGGTGTTCATCACCAATGGTGGCTGCGTGGAAAACTCGACCATGGGCTCGCAAACCGAAGCGGCCGCATGGGCTCCGGAAATCAAGCCCGGCGGCGGCTGGGACATGTGGCGTCGCATTGCCAAGCAAGACCCGAGTTTCGGTCACCCGGACGTGTTCTGCGGCGATCCGGAGCATTCGAAGTGGATGAGCGCCACCGTGACCACGCTTGACATGGAGATTCCGCCGTATATTCAGAAGATCTGTAAGCGTGACCCGTTCACCGGCCATGTGGTGACCGGCGGCATCGTAACCGTTGAGGATTCCAACTGGCTGATGAGCTGGACGTTGAACCGTCAACAGCAGTTCCGCGACCAGCCGAAAGACCAGCTGTGCGTGTGGGTGTACGGTCTGTTCCCCGACAAGCCCGGCAACTATGTGAAGAAGCCGATGCAGGAATGCACTGGCGAGGAAATCTGCGAGGAATGGCTCTACCATATGGGCGTGCCGACCGACAAGATCAAGGAACTCGCCACGAACCATGCGAACACCGTTCCGGTGATGATGCCATACATCGACGCGTTCTTCATGCCTCGTTCCGCCGGCGACCGCCCTGATGTGGTGCCTGATGGTGCCGTGAATTTCGCATTCCTCGGCCAGTTCGCCGAAACCCCGCGCGACACGATCTTCACCACCGAGTATTCGATGCGCACCGGCATGGAAGCGGTGTACACGCTGTGCGATGTGGACCGTGGCGTGCCGGAAGTGTGGGGTTCGGTCTACGACGTACGCAACCTGCTCAACGCCACAGTGATGCTGCGTGACGGCAAGCCGATTACCGACATGAAACTCAACCCCATTGAAAAGACCGTGTTGAAGCAGATTCTGAAGAAGCTCGATTCCACCGATATTCCGATGTTACTTAAGGAATACGGCGTGATCTGAGCCGATTGCGATTGACGTCCGTCTGCCGCACATCTCATGTTCCGTATTTCATCCGGCAGACGGACGTAATAACCCAACAAAGATACCGGACGCAAAAAGGTGGAAACCCACATACTGTGGATTTCCACCTTTTCATATACGTTCCGTACGATTGAACGCGATTACCTGCGTATCAATCGCAACAAACTCACTTCTGGCCCTGGGCGGCGACAGCGGCGGCACCAGCAGCGGCGGCTTCCGGATCCAGATACTCGCCACGCGGCTTGATCGGCTTGAAGTTCTCGTCCAGCTCGTACAGCAGCGGCATTGCGGTCGGGATGTTGACCTTGGCGATCTCCTCTTCGGAGAGGTTGTCGAGCATCTTCACGATGGCGCGCAGGGAGTTGCCGTGAGCGGCGATCAGAACGGTCTTGCCAGCCTTCAGCTCCGGCTCGATGTCGGACTTGAAGTACGGCTCAACGCGCTTGACCACGTCGGCCAGGCATTCGGCTTCCGGAACCGGATCGCCGGTGTAGCGCGGATCATTGTTCTGCGCGTACTCGTCGTTCGGATCGATCTCCGGCGGCGGAGTGGCGTAGGAACGGCGCCACAGCATGAACTTCTCGTCACCGTACTCCTGACGGATCTCGGTCTTGTTCTTGCCCTGCAGAGCGCCGTAGTGACGCTCGTTCAGACGCCAGCTGCGCTTGACCGGAATCCACAGACGATCTGCCTCATCCAGAGCCACGTTGGCGGTGTTGATGGCACGACGCAGCATCGAGGTGAAAACGATATCCGGAAGGACGTTCTTCTCCTTGAGCAGGCGGCCGCCGTTCTTGGCTTCCTCGACACCCTGCTCGGTCAGCGGGACGTCGACCCAGCCGGTGAACTGATTGGTTTTATTCCATGCGCTCTGTCCATGACGGAGCAGTACTAGTTTGTAAGTCATACCTGCCAGTCTACCGCCTAGCACGCCCAACACAACCGTCGATGACGATTATTTGGTTACGTTCATGCAACAATTTTCATTCTGTTGCATGCCGTTTGCATCATCAGGCAATCGCCGGTGCTCAATGACGAAATCGTAAATGCAGGATGCAGCTACGCCATGAAACCGGCCTGACAGGCATTGAGCACGAACGCGCCGGCTGCGACCAACGAGGTCATCGAGCACAATGGCAACGCCCGACGCCACTGGTCATGCCGGACGGCCGCGACGGCACGAGTAGCAATCGCCACACACCCTGCGATGGATACGAACGCCGCAAGGCTCATCCAATCGGCGTTTCCCCACGACCAGTCACCGCATATGCCATATTCCGTGCATGAACGGTCGCGATCCACCTCCGCAGGCAGCTTTATGAGCAGATCCAGAAGTTTGGCATACACCGATAATGGCATGGCGAAAACCACCGTCAGACCAGCAGCCCATCCCAGCGCACGCATGCACCAGCATTTGCCCTTCCCACTGCCGATGCGCACCATCAGCGTGCGCTTGCCGTGCGCGGCGTCATCTTCGAGATCGCGCAGGTTATTCACCATCATGACGCTGACGGACAGCAGGCCGCAGATCACCGAACCGGCCACCCCCGTCACGGTGATCGACCCGCTTAGCGCATACTGCGTGCCGAGGGCTGGAACCAACCCGAAGAATACGAATGCCGCAAGTTCGCCCAGACCCCGATATCCGTAAGGATGCCGACCGTTGGTATATCCCCAGGCCGCCACCAGACAGGTTGCGCCAAGCGCTATCAGCCACCAGCGACCAGTTATGACGACAGCGACCAGTCCGGCGGCACAGGCGGCTAAAGCAGCGACCGCGGCAGCCAGCAACACGTGACTGGGATCCACTCCGGAAGCGACCAACCGCCGAGGTCCCGCGGCGTCACTGCCTCGTCGGGCGTCCGTGCCGCGTACACCATCGGCATAATCGTTGAGATAATTCACAGCAATCTGCAGACCGACCGCCACCACGGCGCACAACATCGCAACGACCGCAAACCACGGCCGAGAAAACGCACAATACCCCAGCACATCACCAGCATCATGCTCTTCCAGCAATCTTCCCGGAAAAGCTGGGCACGACCGCAGGCCACCCAAAGCCTCCCACCGCCAACTGGCGGCAACGCCGACCAGAACCGGGGCAAGACCCAGCGGCAGCGTTTGAGGGCGAGCGCCACGAATCCAAATCGTCATTCCCATGAACGCCATTCTAGAATCACACTCACGATTCGCCTTCCAACCGCCTACCCGCATTCCAGATTCACAACCTGACCATACTCATTGATATTTCGTCTGTTTCCAGAAATCGACACAATACCGGAGAATGCCCCAGAACGTCACTCATGCGAAATATCATGAAACCCGTGGGATTTCTTTTTTGAAAACATGGAGAGCTTCAATCGCACCCTGCGATTCAGCATCCTCACGCCCATGTATTCTGCGGTAGGCAAGCTGGGTGGTACGAAAGGGATACGGGAAAAAGGGCATTCGCGAACGAATGCCCCAAATCTGCGACCAGGTCACAACACTACAGGTCGCAGATTATTCTTGCCGTGCACTGACAAGAAGTCCGATACGGCGCAAAGCCTTCCGGCCTTACAGACCTGCCTGCTCTGCCACAAAATCACCGAGAGCCGGCATAACCATTTCGCGATGCTTCACATTGCCGAAACCATGGTCGCCATCCTCGATGACCTTGAGCTGCATATTTTCGCCATACACATCCTCGTACCGACGAATATAGTCAACAGGAATGAAATCCTTGGTGCCATGGATGGCAAGCACCTTACCGCGATATCCGCAAGCCATGCCGTAAGGATCGGTACGACCCGCATCCTCCACCATGGCCGGTCCCATGGCAACACCCATAAAGTCAAGATAGCCTTGCTCTTCGATGGCAGACAGAGGCTTACCCTGAATATGCCCACCGGCAATCTCATCAACATACGAAGTGGCCGTAGAACACAGAGCGATCGACTTGGGCTGCCCAGGCACCTTCGGTGCCAACAGCGTGCAAATCACCGCGCCAAGGCTCAGTCCAGCGAAATGCAGATTATCCGGATCGCAGCCGCTCATATGACGAGCCTGCTCCACTACCTGCAAGGCGTCTTCGACATCGCCACTAACGGTGGTATCGAAGAAAGTACCATCACTTTCGCCATGACCAGCACGATCGTAAGTAACGACCACGAGACCACGAGAAGCAAGTTCTCGCGCCATTTGCACGACAAATCCGGAAAAGTCGATGCGATTGCCCCCGAAGCCATGAAAAAGCACCGCCACCGGCGAATGTCCGTCTTCCGAAAAACCTTCCGGCAGATAACGGGTACCTCGTAACGTCAAAGAAGTACCGTCGGCACGTTCCACTGTGAAAACAGCAGGTTCCATAACACTCATGATGATTTCCTTATTGGTTTGTAAAACGAATGTTCCGGGCTTCGAACGGAAAAGGGAATTGGGATCAAACCGTTTCGAAGCCCGAAGCGCGATACGCAGGGTGCGTTTACTCAGCAACGACCTGATTACGGACTGCGAGTTCCTCACGAATAGTGCCGATCTGATCATCGACCTTGTACAGCAGCATCAGCACAGTGCCGATAGCGCAGCAGGCGATCGGAATCCACACGAAGTTGATGTTGATGGCGTTCAGAGCTTGCGCCGTCTGCTCTTGATTAGGCACAAAACCGTTGATTTCCAGCACAAAACTGGAGAGCCAGCCGGCGATGCCCGCACCACAGGTAACACCGATGGCCGCGCAGGAAGTAATCAAGCCCTGGCTACGCACACCGGTCTTCCATTCGCCATAGTCAACCACATCGGCCAACATCACGAAGCCCATGCTTTGACCAGTCTGGAACAATGCCGAAACCGCCATGGATACGAAGATCAGCGGAATGGACATGATCTTGGCACCAACGTACAGACCAAGCAGACCAATAATGCCGAATCCGAAGAACATGATGGCGATATTGCGGTTCTTCATCTTCTTGGCGAAGAACGGAGCAAGAATCATACCGGCAATCATGCCAGCCGAATTGATGCCATTAGCCAAAGAGGAAAGAGTTTCGTTGCCGACGTTGTACTTGAAGAAGTACACGATGGACGAGGCCTTGGTTACCACACCAATGAACATGACAAGGTTGAGGGTGACAAGAATCCACCATGGCCCATTGTGCAGCATGGCCACGAAACTCTTGATGAACGGCGGCTCCTTCTCCTTAGGGGTAAACACACGTTCACGCGTATTGGCAAAAGTCAGCAGCAACAGACCCACGCAGATCACGCCATAGATGATCATGGTGACGGTAAAGCCCAACTGCTGATTGCCACCACCGATCAGGTTGACCAACGGCAGAGTAAGCATACCAGAGGCAATCACGCCGATCTGACCGCCGACATTACGGAAAGCATTTGCATTGACACGTTCCTGGGCGTTGGTGGTGAGGTTCGGCAGCAGCGCGGTGCACGGCGTGGTCACCGTGACGGCGAGGAAATTCATCATGATGTACGTTACGTACACATAAATCATCTTGATTACGCCGCCGAAGTTCGGCACCGAAAACGCCATGACACCTATGATGGCAAATGGCGCACCGAACCATAGGAACCATGGACGCACCTTGCCCCACTTGGTATGCGTTTTATCAATAAGCGCACCCACCACCGGACCTGCAATCGCGTCAAGCACACGCACCACCAGGAACAGCGTACCGACAGACAGCAGGCTAATGCCGGCCACGTCGGTGTAATAGAACATCATGTACGTGGTGACCACGTTGAACACCAGATTGTACGCGCAATCCGACGCTCCATAGCTGAGCTTCTCCTTAAGGGAGAGCTTAACGTTCGCGTTGTCCACAACAACTCCTTTGTCGAGAATCCCGAACAGCCCGTGCAATACGAGCCATCATGCCATTCGCAGCAACGCGATGACAATGCTTCTTATCCCTGACGGCCGATTCGCACCTGCGCTCATTGCGTATATTGCATTTTCGCCGTCTGATGTCAGAGTAGAGAAAATGAAATGCAAATTCTTGAGATGATAAGGAAATTTCTTTCTTGCAAATGTCAATATACAGCAGATAAACAGCAATTATCATGCACTCCAACACAATGATTACACTGCATAGCAATCATTAGAAGAAATTTCTCTACTATACTGCTATCATGACACTGTCTTCATCGCAAACCAATATGCGTACCGCCAGTCAACGACCGAAGCTGTCGCACATCGCCAAACTTGCGAACACCACGCCATCCACCGTCTCCAAAGTCATCAATGGACGTTCCGGAGTCTCCGACGAAACACGGCAACGCATTGAAGCGCTGCTCAAAGACATGGAATACAGCAAACCGCCAGTCAAACACGCGCTGTCCACAACCATCATGTTGGTGCTCGAATCCATGGACAACCCATGGGTGCTCGACATCATGCAAGGAGCCACCGACACCGCCGTCAAACGAAGCATGACCGTGACCATCTGCGCGAAAAACGCCTCCGATGGCATCCTCAACGACACCTACCGGCAAGCAATCCGCCGAGCCAGACCCAAAGCAGTGATTTTCGACAACGCCTACGTGCCAATGCGAGATCGAACGCTTTGCCAAGAACTTGGAGCTCGATATGCGGTAGTCGACCCATCCGGAACACCATGCAAAGATTGCATGGACGTGCGCATCGACAATTGGACAGGCGGATTCGAAATCGGCAGCCATCTTATTAACTTAGGACACCGCCAATTCGCGGCAATTACCGGCCCAATGTCCACCACCTGCTACCCCGCCAGATTGGCTGGATTTCGTGCGGCACTAGCACAGCATGACATCGTTCTCAATGACACTCAAGTGCGCGAAGGCGACTACTGGTCGGAAAATGCACGCTTGCACGCGCTTGATCTACTGCAGCAAAAGAATCGTCCAACTGCAGTATTTGCCTGTAGCGATACGCAGGCATTCGGCATATATGACGCGGCACATCAGTTGGGACTGTCGATTCCCGAAGATCTGTCCGTCACCGGATTCGACGACATCAACAGCGCACGGCATCTCGGACCGCCATTGACCACCATGCGGCAGCCACTGGCGGAAATGACCCGAGCAACACTTGCCACATTACTATCCAAACATCAGTCCGAAGACGCGCAGCGCACGCTATTGTTTCCACCAACGCTTGTCGTGCGCGAAAGCACAGGACCAGCGCCAGAAATTAGGGAATAAAACAGAATTGGGGATTAAAAGACGCGGGGCTGCCTGGTTGTACCCAAGCAGCCTCAAGTGAAGCCGATATTGAATTAAGGCTTTGCCTTAATTCAGCGGCAATTTTTATAAGGATGGCTCCGGCGGGCTGACGGCCCACTGGGCCGTCAGCTTTTCCGCCTCGCGTGAAGCCGATATTGAATTAAGGCTTTGCCTTAATTCAGCGGCTTCACTAGCGGGAAGGTGATGGTTTCGCGGATGGTGGCGCCGGTCAGGGCGATCAGCAGTCGGTCGATACCCATGCCCATGCCGCCTGCCGGAGGCATGCCCACGCCGAGAGCCTCAAGGAAGTCCTCATCAATATCGCAGGCTTCTTCGTCGCCCGCGAGCGCATCCTTGGCCTGAGCCACGAAACGTTCACGCTGCACAACCGGATCGTTCAATTCGGAGTAGCCGGTGGCCAGCTCGAAGCCGCGCACATACAGATCCCACTTCTCGACCACACCGGGCTTGGAACGGTGGCCCTTGACCAGCGGGGAGGTTTCGACCGGGAAGTCACGCACGAAGGTCGGCTCGAACAGCTTGTCTTCGTAGAAGTGCTCCCACAGGTGTTCGACGAGCTTGCCGTGGTTCTCCACATCGTCGCGTTCCACACCGAGCTTGTCGGCAATGGCACCGAGATGTTCCACGGAAGTACCCGGATTGTCCGGGCCGCCATTCGGCACGATTTCCTCGCCGAGCGCTTCGGAAAGGGAATCATACATGCTGATGGTCTTCCATTCGCCGCCGAAATCGTATTCGGAACCGTCCAGCAGGGTCACCTTGTGGGTGCCGAACACGTCCATGGCAGTGTCTTGCACGAGCTGCTTGACGAGCGCGCCGATGGTGTCGTAGTTGCCGTAAGCCTGATAGGCCTCAACCATGGTAAATTCCGGAGCATGGGTGGCGTCAACGCCTTCGTTACGGAAGTCACGGTTGATCTCGAACACGCGGTCGATGCCGCCGACCAGGCAACGCTTGAGGAACAGTTCCGGCGCGATACGCAGATACAGGTCAAGGTCGAACGCGTTCATGTGCGTGGTGAACGGACGGGCCGCAGCACCGCCGTGCACGGTCTGCAACATCGGAGTCTCGACCTCGAGGAAGTCATGATCGGCGAAGGTCTTGCGCAGGGAAGCAACGGCCTTGGAGCGGTTACGCACCATGTTGCGCATCTTCTCGTCGGCGATCATGCCGATGTACGGCTTGCGGGTGCGGGTATCCTCGTTCAGGTCCTTGTGCAGGGCCGGCAGCGGCTGAAGCGCCTTGGCTGCAATGGCCCATTCGGTGGCGAACACGGACAGTTCGCCGGTCTTGGAGGCAATCACACGACCCTTGATGAACAGGTGATCACCCAAGTCAACCAGCTGCTTGAACTGCTTCAAGGAATCGGCGCCAATCTCCTTCTTGGAAATCATGCCCTGGATCTTGGTGCCGTCGCCAGCGGAAAGCTGCACGAAGCACAAGCCACCGGCGTTACGCAGGAAGAGCACGCGACCGGCGATGCCGACCACGTCTTCGGTTTCATCTCCTGCTTCAAGCTTGCCGTCATACTTGGCGCGAACCTCTTCAATGGTGGCGGTGACGTCCAAGGTCACCGGGTACGGCTGAATGCCGTCCTTAAGCATCATGGCACGCTTGGCCACACGCATCTGCACCTGTTCCGGATGCGCCAGCGGGCCGAATTCCTTATTGCCCGGATCGACGGCCTCATCCAGGGTGGCGCCGTCATTGATCTTGGCGTAGATAGCCGCATCCTGCTGCAGCAGCATTTCGGCGCGCTCCACCGTAGTCATAGCGGGAACGGCAGCCTCTTCATTCTGATTTTCTTGCGATTCGATGGTCTCACTCATAAGCCCACAGTGTACCGAGAAGCCACTACACCACACGCGACACGCCGTATTTGCATTACCTAAGCAATCGTGTAATATTTCCAACTGTTGCCAAACGGGCTGTAGCGCAGCTTGGTAGCGCGCTTCGTTCGGGACGAAGAGGCCGCGGGTTCAAATCCCGCCAGCCCGACAACTCAAGGCGGAACTTCGGTTCCGCCTTTTTTATTTCCAGCGCATCAGCGGTGCAAAACAGCATATGCGAGACGCAACCACCTGAAAAATCAAAAAACACGTAATACACAAGCGCGTAAACAAGCGCGCACACCAACACGCTTCACATTCATGGAGGAGAGACTGTGAAAAGAAGCATTCTGGCTTTGGCTTCCGGCGCCTTTATTCTTGGTGCCGCCGAATTCGTGATGATGGGCATTTTGCCTCAGACAGCCGCCGCCATGCAGGTCAGCATTCCTGCGGCAGGCCATTATATTTCCGCATATGCGATAGGCGTGTGCGTGGGCACGCTGATTCTGGTGTTCGGCCGTAAGGTACCGCCGAAGAATCTCATTATTCTGTTCATGATCATCGCACTGGTCGGCAACACGTTGAGCGCGGTTTCGTTCAATTCCCCCATGTTGTTGGCTGCTCGTTTCATCTCGGGCTTGCCGCATGGCGCGTTTTTCGGTACGGCCACGCTGATTGCCAAGACGTTGGCCGATAAGGGCAAGGAAGCGCAGTCCGTGTCAATGATGGTGACGGGTCAGACGGTGGCCAATATGTTGGGTGTGCCTGCGGGCACATTGCTTTCGGAAATGCTGTCGTGGCGTTTGGCGTTTGCGATTCTTGCCGCTTGGGCGTTGATGACGATGATGTTGGTGATTGCGTGGGTGCCGTTCGTCGCGCCGATCAAGGACGCTGGCATTAAGGGGCAGTTCCGTTTCCTCACTCACGCCGGTCCGTGGTTTATTCTCATGGCGGTGTTCTGCGGTAATTCCGGTATTTTCTGCTGGTGGAGCTACGTTTCGCCGTGGCTGCAGAAGGTCGGTGGATGGGATTCTTCGCTGGTTCCCCTGTTAATGGTGCTTGCCGGTTTCGGCATGGTGATCGGTGGTATTGCGGGCGGCCGTTTGACTGATTTGTGGAAGCCTGGTGCCACCGCCGGGCTTTCGCAGGCCATCGCCACGGTTGGTTTGCTGTTGGTGTTCTTTGTTCCTGGCAATCATGTGACCACCGCTCTGCTGACATTCCTGATTGGTTTCGCACTGTTCTTCAACTCGTCTCCACAGCAGCTGCTGATGGTGCAGGCCGGTGAGGGCGGCGGCGAGCTGATTGCGGGCGCGGCCGTGCAGATCGCGTTCAATTTTGGCAATGCGGTTGGTTCGATCGTTGGTGGTGCCGCATTGACGGCAAACACCATGAACTACCATTACACCGGTTTGGCCGGTGCTCCGATCGCTTTGATCGCGGTGATTATGCTGGTCACCTATTCGCGTCGTTACGAAACGCATACGGGTGCTACGGAGCGTATGCGCGAAGTGCATGTCTGACATTCGACAGTCAGTTATTTCGATTATTTCTGTTATGTAACGGGATATCTCATCACAATTATTGTGATGAGATATCCCGTTGTTCTTTGTACGACGTATCGCATGTTCCCCATCTTTCGTTGTTTCGCCGTCTGCGATGCCGTCTGCGGTTCGGGAGATGATGGAAGTCACCGATGAAGGGATTGCGATGGCAGACAGTGATGTCAATCTGAATATGAATAATTGCGATGACGGATGCGCAACGTTTGATGTACAGCGATTTTTGCGTGGTCTTGATGCGATTTTCGATGCGCATAAGGCTCCTGAACAGGCTGAACCGTATCTGCAGAAGGCGCGGACCGAAGCCGAACACAGTCATAATGACGCCGGTTTGCTGACGGTCTTGAACGAAACGATAGGGTTTTACCGTTCGCAAGGTCGACATACCGACAATCTGCCGATTATCCGCGAATCGTTAAGCATTGCGGATCATTTGCATCTTCAGGAAATCGACCCGCAGGCGTGGGCTACGACGCTAATCAACGTGGCCACGGGCATGCGAGCCGCAGGCCGGTACGAGGAGGCCGAACAGCTGTACCGTCAGGCGCTTGACGCGGCCACGTCCGTCTTCTCCCCCACCGACCGACGCCTGGCCGCGCTGCACAACAATATGTCCATGTTGTACAGCGAAACCGGTCGTCTCAATCAGGCGAAGCGCGAGCTGGAACAGGCGCTGGACCTGTTGGAGCAATCTTCCCCCGATGCGAGCGCTGACATAGACGTCGCCTCCACGCACACCAATCTTGCGTTGCTGCTCCTGCAGATGGGCCGGTATTGGGCGAGCGACGCCATACAGCACGCTCAGAAAGCGTTGACAATCTACCGTACCGGGCATTTGGAACATAGTGCGCATTATGCTTCGGCGCTGGCCGGCTATGCGCAGGCCTGCTATATGGCCGGCCGCCTGCAGGATGCAGTTTCCGGTTATGAGCATGCGTTGAGTGTGATTGAAGAATGCTACGGACGCAACACCGACTACTATCACACGACTGCAGCCAATCTTGAAGCGGCAAAACAGGCGTTGCATAAGCGCATGCCATCATCTCATAAAACGCAGGAATCGCAAGAATATCAAGAATCGCAAGAATCCTTGAAATCTCAGCATTCACCGAAATCAAGCGAATCTCAGCAATCAAGTGAACCGCACTATATGGCAGAATCCGGCGCATCTTCGATTCCTGCGATTTCTCACCATATTTCAGGACTTGCTTTGTCTCGCGCATTCTGGAATGATCTCGGCAAACCGTTGCTTGCCGGCGCATATTCGGCATATCAGGGGCGGATTGCCGCAGGTTTGGTCGGTTATGGTTCGGAATGTTTCGGTTTCGACGATGAGTTTTCTCGCGATCATGATTTTGCACCGCGTTTCTGCCTGTGGCTTACCGATGAGGATTATGATGCGATTGGCGAGCAATTGCAGGCTGATTACGATGCGTTGAGTCGCGATTTCACTGTTGATGAGCAAGGCAAGCCGCATTTTGCAGGGCAAGGTTCGGCTGATTCCAACGCTCTTGCCGCATCTCAATCGCCACTTACGCCGCGTGCACAAGGCGAGTTCCGCCGCGATGGCGTGTTTCGTATCGGTGATTTCTTCGAGCGGATCACACTGTTTCGTGAGGCTCCGGTGCAAAACGACTATGCGTCTTGGCTGAGTTTGGACGATGCGACACTTGCCACTGCCACAAACGGTCAGGTGTTCGCCGATCCGCTGGGGGTGTTTTCCAAGACTCGGCAGGGGTTTAAGTTCATGCCGGAAGATGTTCGACTTTCCTTGATTTCTCGCCGTTTGGGCATGATGGCTCAGGCGGGGCAATACAATCTGCCGCGCATGCTGCAACGTGGCGATGGCGCTGCTGCGATGTTAAGCATTCATGAGTTCGTGAACGCCACGGCTTCGTTGGTGTTTCTGATCAATGAGCCGGTGAGCGTTGGGTATCTACCATATTACAAATGGCAGTTTGCTGCCATGCGTAAGCTAAGCCACCGTATGGCAACAAGGCTTGCCTGCGTGTGCGAACAGTTGGAAGACATATTGCGATTGAGTTCCGCCGCATGTTTCGGCGGTGCCGGTTTCGGTGAGGGCGGCAAGGGTGCGAAGCCTGCGGCAGAGCATATTATCGCCACCGTTGAGCGCATCTGCAGTGATGTTGTGGATGAATTGCTGCGGGAGGGATTGACCGAATCTCACGAAACTTTTGTGGAATGGCAACGTCCGTATGTTGAGGACCATATCAAGTCCGATGCAAGTTGTCTGCACAGCTTGTGATTGCAATAACTTCATTGCAGGCATCGCACATCTAGATCAGCAATAAGACGAACTCAAGAATCGAAATCATATGAATGGCAACGTAATTTCAGATGTAATAGACGGTCACGATACAGCAAATCTTGTTGAACCCATTATCAAACTGGAGTGGAATCAGTTTCAGCAAACCAATAATGAGGGCGGCCGCGCGTCCTGCCAAGGCAATTGGCCGATGTTTCATCAGATGCGTGCCAGTCAGTTCATGACGTGGCCGGAGGAATTGCTGCGCAGCTACCGGTCGGACTTGCAGGAAGCCGACCGTGTTGGACGTAATTTGGTGACGGAAAAGTATGGCCGCATGATGCAATCCACATATCCACAGGAGTATTGTGCAAACATTGCGCCGTATATTCCCCGGATTTCCGCGGGTCGCAACGCCTTGCAGGAAGGCATCATAGCAGTTCAGGTGGCGTGGGCGCGTGATTTTCGTGAGCGTTTTCCCCATCTTGGCGAGGCGATGCGCGTGCTGACCACTGTCGAAGATACGCCAGAGACCACGTCGTTCGAAACGTATCTGCGC
Organism: Bifidobacterium pseudocatenulatum DSM 20438 = JCM 1200 = LMG 10505; assembly: GCF_001025215.1. Classification (NCBI taxonomy): domain Bacteria; kingdom Bacillati; phylum Actinomycetota; class Actinomycetes; order Bifidobacteriales; family Bifidobacteriaceae; genus Bifidobacterium; species Bifidobacterium pseudocatenulatum. The sequence goes on along the minus strand of NZ_AP012330.1, from coordinate 492,423 downwards.
GGCGAATTGGGAACCTATTCCGACCGCACTGTGGCATTGTACCGCGATTTTGTGGAGCGTTTGCGGCATGAACAGCGCAATCTCACCGAAGAGACGATTCGCAATACGGTTCGTTTGGCTGGATTTGAGGACTTGGCACAGGCTGAGGCCGCACAGTAAAACACAGTGAAAACACACCGTGAAAATTACCGAAAACTGCAGTAAGCCCCGTACATCACCATAAAAATGGCCACCATGGTACGACCAAAATCCAACGTCAAGATGGAAAAGCAAGTGTTGGATTTGGTCATGCCATGGTGGCCACACATTTGTTTGCGATGTCAGCCTTGATTTCGTTGGTGCGGCTGACATCAGGAGTTATTCAGCTGATTCTCACGATCGTTCCGAAAGCGGAGACTTATCCGAATCAGTCGAAAAGGCCGTGGTATCCGAGCTATGGGGAGCGTCGAATGGATCGTCGCTGTCCACATCGTTTTCATTCTTGGATCGGTTTGAACGCACCGCGCTGACTATCGCCCAAATCACGGCGACGGCGATAAGCAGCACGCCGATGCCTCCAAGCAGGAACACGAAGGACTGTTTCGGATCGCTGGCCCACCACCAGAGATTCATTGGCACATGCATGCCGCAAAGCAACGTCACCACCCCCATGAAGCACGTGAACACGCCGAGCGCGATGGTCGAACCGCTTCTTCCGGAAGGTCTGATGATGTCGTCTCCAATCTGCCGATTCTTATGCCCGCCATTCGCACCGGCTGCCGAAGCGGTATAAGTCGGAACGCTTTGCGCTGGAACGGATTCCACGCGCGGCTTATCATCCTGCGTTGCACGCCCACTGTGCTGCGACTGGTCATACGTGGACTGCGCATCCACGGTATGCAACGTTTCGGTAGGCATATCTCCGGCATCCGTCATAACCGGCATTTCCTGGGTTTTGTCGTCACTCATGGTCACTCCTTTCCCGCTTTGCCCAATGTGTTGTCGGACGCATACTGCACCGCGACGCTGCCGCCGACCGTTGCCACGTCATTGATCTGCAGTCCGGCTGGCATGACCGGAGCCTTGTCATCACCGGTGAAGCACGGCCAATATTGATGATTGTCGTAGATTTCGCGGTAGGCCTTGTCTACATCCCCGTCCTTGAAAGGGGAATCGGTCCTAGTGGAATCGGTGCCGGTATCCGTGCCATCTTCCGTATCGGCCTCATCATCGAAATCCTCGATGCCGGATTCGTCTCCGTACGAGCCGCAACTCCAATCGTAAGTTCCCAGCGCACGCTTTTTCACTACCGATTTCGTGGAATCGTTGCTCAGAATCGAGAACTCGACCCCGCCGGAATCCAACGTGAGCCCGTCCGGACTGCCGACGAAATCGGTGATGGTATAGAAATTGCTGTCAGACCCGAACGTCCACCAGCAACCGTTCGGCAAAGTCACCACGACCTGCGCGCTTGAGGCCACCACATTCAACGTTCCGGTAGGGCAGGAAGTTGTGCCCTGTGTGCCATCCTGAAGATCCACTTTGTGCGGACCGTTGTTTTTCGCGTAATCGCTTAAGTCGATATGCAGCACGTCGGTGGCGTAATCATTGCCTTGCGCGACGATGCCCTGCTCGTATTTGCTCATTTCACTGGCGGTGGAGCCCATGGTGGTTATTCCCGACACATTGACCGTCTTGTAGGATGAGGGAATGCCCGTGTCAATCCGATGGCTGAACAGCGAATAACCCGCCAAAGCCATCACCATGACCAACGACATGAATACGGATATCCATGTCAGAGGATGCAATCCTCCCGTTCTTCTGCCCACGAATCCGAGCGCGACAATAACGATTCCCGTCACTAGGCAGATGCCACCGACGCATGCCGCGGATGCCTGTAACGTGTATTCGATGCCCCGCTGCCCGCCTTGGACGCCGTACGTCATAATGCACCATACGCATAGCGCGCATGCAATCATCGTGAGACCGAACATCACCAACACCAACAGCGGACCAGCCGGTTTACGACGTCCCCTTCTTGGCGACGTAGGCGTCTGCGCTACCGGGGCTACCGGAGCGGTGAATGTTGGAGGAACATTGGCCGTGGCAAAAGCGGCCGGACCGTTGGCCTGCTGTTGGTAGGCATGATACGGAGGCTGTTGAGGCTGAGGGCGTTGGGGCTGAGGCGATTGCGATTCCGGTGACGAAGCCGTGTTGGCCGCCCCGTTATATGCGCCGCTCGCCTGCATCGGCTGAGTATAAGGATTCGATTGCGCTGGAGACGGCGATGCAGGATGCACCGGCTGTCTGTACGAAGGACTTCCATATTGAGGCTGACCATATTGCGGTTGACCGTACGGAGCCTGACCGTACGGAGCCTGACCATATGGGGGCTGACCATACGGAGGCTGCTGACACTGATTTGAACGAACATTCGGCGCATAAATCTGCCTATTGAGCAGAAGCCACAGCACCAACGCGGCCAACGCGAAAGCAAGCCATCCCGCACCCGGCAAACAGATGGCCACAATGCAGAACAGCAACGCGCCAATGCAATTCCAATCCCACTTGCCGTTAATCAAATCCTCAGCAAGAATCTGATTGTCACGCTCATCCGGCAGCACAAACCACGCCAGACCATAGAACGCGGCACCCGCGCCGAAAAACAGCGTGGCAACCACCACAAGCGCACGAACCAACGTGGTATTCCATCCAAGACGACGTGCTATGCCATCGCACACGCCGCCAATCCAACGGTCATGTCCACGCTTGACCTGGCTGGAACGAATCCACGCGAAGAAACGGCCACCGCGGGAAGGTTGCGGCGAACCGTACGCAGGCTGCTGATAATACGGTTGTCCAGCAGCGGGCTGCGGCCCTGCGTTGCCGCGATCGCCCAGCGGATCATTGTTTGCATTGCTCATGGTTCCATTACAGCAACTCGCGCGTGCCACACGTATCGGGGAACACCCTGAATCTGCCCTGAACACTATATGAATGCCCTGAAACAGCGTCCTTCACAGGGCACAATGGAAGTATGAAATCCTTAGGAAAACCGTGGTACACGCAAAGCCAGTACGACCAGGCGAGCGCCGTATATATGCGCTACTGCTGCGACCAAGCCCTGCATGAGGGACGTCCGATGCCGACACAGCCGGCCAAACTGCCGTTGATGCGTCCTCCATACGGACGCATGGGAGCCGGCGTATGCAAGGCGATCAGCATGCATTTGGGCATTGCCGTGCTATGGGTGCGCCTGTTTTTCCTCGCCACCACATGTCTGTTCGGTTCAGGGCTCATCGCTTACATTTTCCTGTGGATGGCACTTCCCGTAGGAGACCCCATACAGCAGACGTACATTATTGCCGGCAAGCGTTCGCCATGGCAGGCACCGCTTTCCCGGGGCAACATGCCGTACGGGACATATCCCGTTTCCCTGGAATATCAATCTTTTACAGCTACGCAAGATGGTCAGCACACGCAACCACCATCTTTTGAAGATACGACTGAACGCAACGACGAAACGCATGGTAATACGCAATCTTCCAGCGAAAACCTTGAACAGACACTGAAGAAAGCACCAAAACCCGCTTTGCTTGCATTAGCTGGTCTGATGCTGCTTTCCATCTGTTTCGTCATGTTCGCAGGCGGTGTTGAACGCACTCTGATTGTGCCCCTGCTGCTTGGTCTGGTCGGTATCGGCGTCTCTTGGTTGCGTTTCAACGCCGAAGAAGGTCAATTATGGACGATGCTTGGCGGCATTGCGATTATTTTCGCCGCATACGCTTTGTACGTCAGTTCCTGCATGCATTTTGACGCGTTTTCCATGATTCGCATACTGTGCGCCGGTTTGGCACTGCTGATTGGCGCATTGCTTGCGATTGTGCCATGGATCATGGCGCTGATTCGCGATTTGGGTACGGAACGCGCATCGAAGGAACGCGAAGAGGAACGTGCCGACATGACCGCGCATCTGCATGATGGCGTACTGCAAACGTTGGCGCTGATTCAGTTGCATGCCGACGATCAGCAGACGGTGTTTTCGCTGGCGCGTTCGCAGGAACGCGAATTGCGTGAATGGCTGTATCAGGAACGCACCACGTCTGACCGTTCCGTGAACGCCGGCTTGAAAGAAATCGCCGCACATGTGGAAGACACGCATGGCAAGCCGATCGAAGTGGTGACGGTGGGCGACGCACGTCCAAGCGCGCAAACCGATGCGTTGCTTGACGCCACGCAACAGGCGCTTATCAATGCGGTAGCGCATGGAGGAGAGCCGATTTCCGTCTACTGCGAGGCAAGCAGCAAACTGGTGGAAGTGTTCGTGCGCGACCATGGCAACGGATTTGACGTGAATGCCATCCCCGCGAATCGCCTTGGCATTCGTGAATCGATTATCGGACGAATCAAGCGTCGTGGCGGTACAGTGGAGATTGTATCGAGACCGCAATGGGGCACGGAGGTACGCATGCATATGCCAATCGCAGACATGCCCGCATCCGCAGCCGCCGACACGAATGCGCAGCAATCGCACGAGCCGCAAAGCAACTCACAACAAACCGATTTTCCCAATCACCATAACCGTCAATCCAACAATCAACGTACCAATCAATTCAGCAATCAACCTACCAACCATTTCGAGGAGCAGCAATGAACGAGCAGGAACAGCAGATCCGCATCGCCATCGTTGACGATCATGAAATGTTCCGTGCGGGCGTTATCGCAACGCTGCAGCCGCATTTCGACATCGTCGGGCAAGCGGCCGATGTCGAGGGGTCGGTGGCGATGATCGCGCAGACGAAGCCGGATGTGGTGCTGCTTGATGTGCATGTTCCCGGCGGCGAGGGTGGCGGCGGTGCCGAGATTCTCGTGAAATCGCGCGCATACTCCCCTAATACCGTGTTTCTGGCGCTGTCGGTGTCTGATTCGCCGCAGGATGTCGGTTCGGTGATTCGTGCCGGAGCGCAAGGCTATGTGACAAAGACGATTTCCGGCGATGATTTGATTTCTTCCATCAAGCAAGTGCATGAGGGCTATGCCGTGTTTTCGCCGAAATTGGCGGGATTCGTGCTGTCCGCTTTCCAAAATGGCTCACCGGCTGGCATGGGCGGCTCTGCAAGCGGACCGATCCACGATGACGAGCTGGACCGCTTGTCGAACCGTGAGCAGGAAGTCATGCGCTTGATCGCGCGCGGCTACACGTACAAGGAAGTGGCTGCGGAACTGTTTATTTCCATCAAAACCGTGGAAACGCACGTCAGCTCCGTACTACGCAAACTGCAGCTGTCAAACCGCACCGAACTCACCCGCTGGGCCGCCGACCGCCGCATCGTATAACCGAAGAATCTTCCGGCTTATTTCGTCATATTCTGCGTAGACGTTGCGGACAGGCGTACATAGCCGGAATGATGCATGGTGAATCGCATGCGATCAGCGATATACACGTCAGTGGCACGCTCGAACGGGCATCCATCCGACGCATAGGCGATCCGGTGAATGCGCATCAGCGGAGTTCCCGCCTTGATCTGCAGCAGCTCGTTCTCCTGCTCGTCGCCGACCACCGATTCCAATGTTTCGTCGACATTGCACGGATACACGCCATAATCACGTTCGAACATGGTGTAGAACGGGGTCGTCAAATCGCGTGTAAGGAACAGAGGAAACAGATATGCCGGCAAATGCGACCGTTCCAACGAAAGCGGCCGATTTTCGATATACCGCAATCGCGTAATGTCGTAGATCATCGGATGCTCGCCCGGCAATCGCAGCAAACGCACGTCGGAAACGGAAGCCGGGGCAATCACCGCCTGCAATACTTTCGACGAAACGCGCATGCCTTGTCTTCGCGCGATCGTCGGCAATGATTCCACCGTGTTGATATTGCGTTCCAAACGTCCGTCCGATATGACGATGCCCCCGGCACGACCGATTTTGCGGATGATTTCATGATCGGATTCCAACACGGTCAACGCATTGCGCAAATCGGAACGGCTGACGCCAAGACTGTCGGCGAGCGCCCGTTCCGATCCGAGTTTCTCTCCGGGAAGAAGCTCCTGTTCACGAATGCGAGCGCGGATACGGTAGACCAGTTCGCTCGTAGCGCTTCGCGTGCGCCCGATGCCGGTATGATCTTCCATATCCGCGCCCTTTCTTTATGGTTATCTGTCGTTTTACAGCTTCAATGTTTCCAGAGTCTTCATGAATCCATCCATGAACCAATCCACATCGGATTCGCTGAACACCAGCGGCGGGCGCAGCTTGAGGATATTGCCGTAACGGCCGCATACGGAGGTGAGGATGTGGTTGTCACGCAGGGTTTCGAGGATATCGAGCGCTGCCTGCTGGTCGGGATCCTTGGTGCCCGGCTTGACGATTTCGCAGCCGATGTACAGGCCCGCGCCACGCACGTCGCCGATGCAGGGGTGTGCCGGCATAAGCGACGCGACGGCATCCTTGAATATTGCGCCGACCTTCTTGGCGTTGCTCATGGTGTCTTCGTCACGCATCACGTCAAGCACCGCCTGGGCCGCGGCCATGCATACCGGGTTGCCGCCGAAAGTGTTGAAGTAAGGAATGGAGCCTGCGAACGGTTCAAGTACTTCGTGACGGGCGGCCATCATCGACGTGGGCAGACCGTTGGCCATGGGCTTGCCGGATGTGACCAGATCGGGAACAATGCCTTGGCGTCCGAATCCCCAGAATGCGTCGCCGGTGCGAGTGAAGCCCGGCTGCACTTCGTCGGCGATCCATACGCCACCCAGTTCATGAACGGTGTCGATCACCGGCTTCAGATAGCCGACCGGATCGGGGTACACGCCGTCGGAGGAGAAGATGGAGTCGGCAAGCAATGCCGCAAACTTGATGCCATGACGTTCCATATCAGCAACGGCCTTGCGCACTTCGCCAGCCATCCAGTTGCCGAATTCCTCGGCGGCGCATTCCGCGGCAGGCTTGCCGTCAATGACCAAGCGGTAAGTGTCCGGCGTGGGAATCATGCGCATGGTCAAGCCAAGCGTTTGCGCGGTGCCGAGCGCTGGGGAAAGCTTGGAGGTGAGTGCCGAATTGCCATGGTAGGCCTCGCTGGTCACGATCACGCCTTCGCCGCCAGTGTAGGTCTGTGCTACGCGAATGGCCAGATCGTTGGCTTCGGAACCAGTGCACTGGAACATGATGCGGTCAAGTTCGTCAGGCATGGTGGAGAGGATATCTTCCGCATAATGCAGGATGTTCTCATGCAGGTAGCGCGTGTGGGTGTTGAGCATCGAAGCCTGCTGGGTAAGTGCATCCACCACGCGCGGGTGACAGTGGCCGACGGATGCGACATTGTTGTACACGTCCAAGTATTCCTCGCCGCCGGCATCCCAAAGATGCGAGCCACGGCCCTTCACCAGATGCACTGGATTGCGGTAGAACAAACGGTAGGCCGGACCAAGCACGTCACGCTCTTCGGTTAGTTTGCGTGTTTCTGGGTCGAGCGCGGCCGCCATTTCCGGACGGAAGCTATTGGTGTCCATGATGGTTGATCGAGTTGCCATGATTCCTTCTTTCGTTGGCTTCCTGTGGCGTTACCCACACGGTAACGCAGTAATGTTGAGTGGCTGATACAGCGCAGAAACAAACCATTTCCGCTGTTTTCCACCTATTTGGTTGACCTTTTTACATATTTCCGATGATTGAAAAAGGCCGCATCCCAGATGAACACGGCCTTGGCAATATCGTTTTATTTCAAGAAAACGAAACGATAATCGCAGAAAATCAGTCAGTCTTCAGTCTTATATGCGACCTTTCCGCCGGAAGCGGCGAACTCTTCTTCCGGAGAAAGCACCAGGTGCTTACGTCCGTAAACCGCGAAGAAGATGGTCGCGAGAACGTAGATGACCACCATGGCGTAGACGGCCAGTCGATAATCCGGGTTCAGCAGCACGGCAACGAAAATGCAGAATGCAAGCAAACCTGCGATTACCGCGCCCGGCACGCCGAACGGGCTGGTGAACGGACGCTTGATATCAGGCATCTTCTTCCTGAGGATCACATAGGAAACCATCTGCAGCAGATATGCCAGCACCGCACCCCACACAGCGATGTTCAACACCACCGAACCGGCGCCATCACCGCCGTACGCGATGATGAACAGGGCTGCGAAACCGATGATCGCGCCGACGACCAGACCCCAGTACGGCGTCTTCTTCTTACCGGTCAGCGACAGGAACGCCGGATAATAGCCTGCACGGGACAGTGAATACAGGTTGCGGCCATACGCGAACATAATGCCTTGGATGGAAGCGAGCAGACCGATCAACGCGAATGCGGACAGCACCGCGGCGAGATTGCCCGGCAGAATCGCACGATAGCCATCCAGCAACGGCTCATCGGAACCAGCGAGCGCTTCGGAACCGACCACAGCCGGGTTCAGGAACACGATGATCAGCGCGGACAATCCCAGCGTGAAAATGCACAGGCGGGACGACTTCGGAATGTTCTTTTCCGGCTCACGCACTTCCTCTGCAGCCAGAGGCAGCTGCTCAATACCAAGGAACAACCACATGGCGAACGGCATGGCGTAGAAGATGGCACCTGGGCCGAACGGCAGGAACGCGGAGTTGCCTTCGGTAGGCGTGATATTGAGCAGCGTGGAGAAATCGGCCTTACCAGTGGCGAAAGCGCCGATACCGAACAGTGCGACGATGGCGAGCGCGGCGATCGACACGACTTCGGCGAAACGGAACGACGTTTCGGCGCCCAGCCAATTGACCACTACGAAAATCGCATACAAGGCAAGCCACCAAACCCAAGCCAAGCCATGATCGTCAAGCGAATATCCGGTCAGGTTCGACAGGATCGCATCAGCGTATGCCGACGAGAAGTAGACGATGGTGGCTGCGGTCATCACATACTCGATGGTTTCCGCAAGGCCGGTGAAGAAGCCGCCCCACGGACCCATGGCGGCACGCGCGAAGGAATACGCGCCACCCGTGTGCGGCATGGCCGACGCCATTTCGCTGATGGAGTTGAGCATAAGCACGTACATGAGGTACACCACGATGGCGGCCACCAGCATGCCACCCCATCCGGCTTGGGCGATGCCTCCGTTCCAGCCGGAGAAGTCGCCGGAGATCACCGCGGAAATGCCGATGGCCCATAGACCGAACGCTCCCGCGGTTCGCTTAAGCTGTCGTTTTGCGAAATAGTCCTTGTCGGTTTCAACGTAGGTCACGCCGCCTATCGATCGTCCCGAAACAGTTGACGCAGTCATTGTAATCGCCTTCCTCTCTTATTGTTCGGCGAGTTATGCCATTGATTCCTCGTTTGGTTGGTTGCGGTCAGATGTTGTTAAGTTATAAAAATTGAGATTTTCGTAATTGCGTATTTTTACGTGCTTACGATTGGATTTCTTGGATTTTCTGGTTTCTGCGTAATTACGCTTGTTTCATGCAACTTGCCTAATGCAGCAGCCAGAGCGGATCCTCAAGATAGTTTTTTGCGCACATCACGCTGCCGGGAGCCTGCTGTGCAGCGAGACCGTCGGGCAGGGCATCCTCACGGTGGCTGGTGGTCCAGCCGAGCATCTGCATGCGTCGGATCATGGAAAGCGCGGACATGATACGCAGTTCCTCATCCGTGAACGAACCTGCGACGCGCTGGTATCCCTTGACCCACGCCTTGGCAAGATCGGGAGCATACGGTTCATGTTCGATGAAACTCAGCGATGAAGCGTAATCGTAGAGATACCAGCTGTATCCGGCATCGTCGAAATCGATGACGGTCAGTCTCCCGTCATTGCCGCGAATCACGTTCGACGGGCGCAAGTCGGCATGGATAAGCCCCCAAGTTTCGTTGGTTCTCGGCACTTTCATCACCACGTCCATGGCCTTCCACAGCGCGGTGTCGCACAGCTGCTTCTCTTCGTCGGTGAGATTGGCGTTTTCCCAACGTCCCCAACGCGGTGCCGGACCAACCATGTTCGAAAGATCCCAATTGAAGCGGGTGAAACCGTACGGTTTGCTCCACGTGCGCGACTGCTCATGGAATTTCGCAGCCCATTCACCGATCGTCTCGTAATACGGTGCAGGATTCTCAAGATCTTCCAGCACGGTTCCTTCCACATATTTCGTGGAGATCACCGTCCAGCCGACACCGTTCAGATCAGTGATTTTCGTTACGAACGTGCCACGGATGGTGGGAACCGGATTGATCAGGCTGATACCTTCGATATCATGCAACGCATTCAACCAGCTGATTTCCGACGCCACCGCCTCGGGACCTCCCACATAGCCCGGCTGCGAGACACGTACCACGCCTTGGGGCTCGCCGTCCAGCAACAGCAGGAACGTCGCGTTCTCGGATACGGTGATGAGGTTGAGTTGCGCCCGCTGGTGGTCGATGCCCCAAGCCGCGCAAACGCCTTGGAAAAGCCAGAATGGTGCGGGACATCCTTTGGTGAGCCCACTGAAAGTGTCTAGACTGACCGCTTGCGTAGGATCGTCAAGCAAGCGAGTGATCTGCTGTGCCATGGTGGCCTCGATTCATACATGGGATTTTTCCTGTGAGAGACATGTCCGTCAGTAAAACCTCTTCACGAAACTGTCGATACCCACGATTGTGCCGGAATCGTCCGTTACAATCACCACCGCACTGTTACGCCGCAGTTACAAAAGCGCACCGCAAGATTAATGGCTCATTACCGATGCCAGCCGAGCATCATCCAAGTTTTGGCGCAATATGCACGACATACAAAAAAGCGGGGTTTGCTGAGCAGAACTCAACAAACCCCGCAGAATCAAAGTCCTTACCTATCCTACGATGGAATCAGTATCAGTGACGGTGACCAGCGGCGTGAACAATGCCATGGTGCTCAATGCCATCTGATGGTTTTCTGGCGAACTGCCTGCACAAGCGTCAGCAGCAACGCGTACCGCTACACCATTGTCAGCCGCGGCGAGCACAGTGGTAAGCACACAGCAATCGGTGGCGACACCACATACCGTGATCTTTTTAGCGCCTTTAATGGCTTCGCTCAGCACGCTTCCCCACTTGCCGAAAGTGTCGCAACTGACCACGGCATGGCCTTGCGCCAATTCCGCGGTATCCGCGGTGAGATCGTACATCGGATCGTCGGGAGCAACCAAAAACTGCGGCCAATCTTTGAAATAATCAACCCAAGCGTTTTGCGGTGGCTCAGGCGCAACATATCGCGTATAGACCACACGATCGCCGAACGCCTTAGCCAATCGTGCGAACGCTTCATCAGTAGTGTGATAGGAGCCGTCCGGGCAAGCCCATGCGGACCATTCACTTTCCGCAAAAACACGCTGCCTGTCGATAACTACCAGCCATTCATCTTCCGCAATCATGACTTTTCCTTTCCTTGTATTATCGCAATAAGCAACTCATGCTTCCGAAACCGGCAGATCAGCTTCCTGCTTGGCAATATCGCCACGCTGGAACATCAACGATCCCGCAAGACCAATAATCAGCGCAACAATCACACCAAGATTGGCGGCAGCCCAACTACCTTCTTTGCCACCGATAAGGAACAGCAGATACCCCTGCCAGTTCAGCCAGCTGGCGGCAGTGTTGACCACCAATCCCCAACCAAGCACGGTACCGACGACAAGAATGGCGAAAGACTTACCGTTCCACGCACCGTAACGCCCCTTCGGATCATACAAATCAGCGGTGCTGTAATCCTTCTTGCGAATGATCACATCGGCCACGAACATGCCGGCCCATACGGCCATCGGCACGCCGAGCGTGGTCAGAAAGCCTTGGAACGGGCCAATGAACGTGTCGGAGAAGAAAGTCACGTAGACCACACCAAGCACAGTCAAAGCGGCGGTGAGCGCGGCAGCCACGGTACGCGGCAACTTCACACCGAACGACAGCAGCGCAAGCCCGTTGGAATAATTGTCCATAATGGAGCCGGACATCAAACCGAGCACGGCCACAATGGTGTACGGAATCAAGTACCAGGTCGGCAGAATGGAAGCCATGGCTCCAATCGGATCATTTCCAACGTTTTCCGCCATGTCGGCATTGGAAACCGCGAGCAGCAGACCGTAGAAAATCAGGAACACATTGGCAATGGACGCACCGAATGTGGTCCAGAACACAATGCCGCCATTGGAGGAGTTGCGCGGCAGATAGCGCGAGTAATCGGCAGCGATATTCACCCAGCCCAAGCCAAAGCCGGTCATCACGAAGAAGCAGCAGCCGAGCATGGCCGGCAATGATCCCGCCGGAACCGAGTCAATGGCGGAAAAGTCAATATGTCCCCAGCCGAGGATAAAGAAACCGACGGTGATCACACCGGTCACGATGGTGATGACCTGCTGACAACGCATAATCAGGTCGTATCCGAAAATACCTGCGACCACCACAAGGCCGACCACCACAATGGTGGAGATGATCTTGGGCGCGACACCAGAGCCCCAACCGAGTTTTTCGATGGTGCTTGATAATGCCAACACAGCGGTGGTGGTCAGTGAAATCTCCCAGCCTAATGTGGCGATCCAGCTCAGAGCCGCTGGCACTTTGGCACCTTCCACGCCGAACGTGGCGCGGGTGAGCACCATGGTGGGCGCGTTGCCGCGTTTGCCCGCGATGGAAATGATGCCGACCAGCAGGAACGAGATGACCACGCCAATAATGGTCATGGCGGTGGCCTGCCAGAACGAAATGCCGAAACCGAGCGCCCACGCGCCGTACGACATGGCGAACATGGAAACATTGGCAGCGAACCAGGGCCAAAACAGACTGGCCGGCGTGCCCTTACGCTCCTCTTCGGATATGGTGTCGATACCCTGCTCCTCGATGGAGAGGGTCCCTTTCTCATTGCTCATGTGAAACTAATCTCCTTGAATCTGCCGAGCAACGCCGCGGGCAAGCGACATGCACGCCGCGTCAGCGCAATCGTGCACATGATATAACCACTTATAGTCATTTGTACCATAAGTCTTAGAACGCCCTTCCTAGGAGCCGCTCAACCTCCTTTCGATCAGGGCAGGTAGCCGGCCCTGATCGCGTTACAGACAACGCCGAAGCAGCATTGGCGCAACGTACAGCCTCCTCCAACGGCACGCCTTCGCACAGCAGGGCGCACAACACACCCGCGTGACAATCACCAGCGCCATTGGTATCCACCGCTTTCATTGGAAAACCTGGAATTCGCAGCACTTCGTCACCGGGAATCGCCGACCACGCACCATCCGCGCCCACGCGAACGATTACAGGAGATTGCAATCGATCGCACAGCCACGCAACCGTCTCCTCATTGACATTCGCGCTCTCAATCTCTTGCAGCATATCCCGCGAAACCTTGCAATCGCAAGAATCGCCACTATCGAGCGCCGCCAAACGTTGCGCAATCAACGTTGCCTCGCGTTCATTGCACGACCATATCGGACGATATGCGAGCATCACACGGAAAACGTCATCATCAACTGCCGAGATCATCGGAGAAGGATCGAATACCGCAGTGAACTCACGATGTTCAGTCGTTCTTTTCACAAAAGCAAGCAGCGCGTCCGCAGTGTGATGCACCAACGTGTATCCGCTCACATGCACGACATCCCGCTTTTCTGGATTCACAGAATCGAACGCATCGGCACTGCCGTACGCTTCTGCGCCCCTCGTCGAAATGAACGTCCGTTCAGCATTCGCGTCGGTCAACGCCACGCAAAATCCCGAATCGTGCACGGCATCCCGCTTGCCGATATGCTGAATTTCCTGATTTTCCAACGTTTGCAGAATCTGCGAAGCCCACGGCCCCGTACCAATCACACCAGCATGAGACGCCTTAACGCCCATGCGGCGCACGGCATACAGCGTGTTGAAGCTGGCACCAACCTGCGTTTGCACATTGCCGGCGAACACATCTTCACCCGCACGCGGCACCGCGTCCACATTCATGGTCAGATCGACAATAACCTGCCCAAGAGAAATAACTTTTCCAGTCATTGCGATGCCTTTCGCACTTCCGTCATAGTTTCGCTAACTACGGTTCCTGCAGATCAAACGATATTTACATCATTAAGCGCACTATCATCGCGTAACGCGCGTAGCGACGTAACAGTGCCGACCAAATCAAGGTGATTATCTTCAGCAAGTTGTGAAAGCACCTGATCAAGCATGGTTTTGTCGAAACCTTGCATACCATGCCACGCCCCCAGCATCGCGCCCGCAATAGCCGCAATGGTGTCAGTGTCGCCACCGATAGAAGCCGCGAAACACAAAGCATGCGTGGGATCGTCAAAAAAGCGCGCCGCAATGGCGAAAGCGGCGGCCACGGACTCGTTCGATTCCACGCTGGTACCGCAATTCCGTTGCAGCACAGCAGCGAATTCGTTGTCATTGAGCCTGCATCCATCAGTTTCGGCCCAATTCATGAAATATTGCACACGCGCAAGCACCGAAGCCTTTGCCGACCAATTGCCACGCTGTGGAAGCTTCCGTACGAATTCCACCGCGAGGTGCAAAAAGTCACGTTCTCCTTCAATGGCAAAGCTCACCGCCGCAGCCACCAAAGTGGTCGCTTCAATGCCCTGCACCGTGTTATGCGTCACCACACAGGATCGCCAGGCGGCGTCGGCGAGCGCTTGGCCTGGACGGAATGCGATGCCCACCGGCGTGGCACGCATTGCACCGCCGTTGGTGGTGCCGAATCGGCCGGTCTCTTCCAGACTTACGCCTTCGGTAAGTTTTTGCAGCGCTGCTTTGGTGGAAGGTCCCAGCAGGTCAAGCGATCCCTTGGCCTTCATCGCAGCTTCCCATTGCAGCAGATCGTGGGCGTATCGGGTGTTATCAATGCAGCCGTTATCGTCGATAAGTCGCCGTGCGAGTACGAAAGCCTGTTCTGTATCGTCGGTGACGGCACCAGCTTTCATATTCGGTGCGATCGGCTGCTGCGGCACGGCACTCATAAGTTTCGTGATCGGACCGTCGTAATACCGGCGAATCTGCTTGTCCGACATGCTTTGCGTAGGCATTCCCCACGCATCGCCCAACGCAAGCCCAGCCATAGCTCCCATCGCTCGTTCCTTCATTTGCATCCCATTCTCACGCATAGTCACAGCAGCCTTTCTCACAACTCAGCCTGATCGTACACCGAACAACATCACAATCCCTCCCCAATCCTTCCAGTCACTGGAAGAAAGTGGACATTTACAAGCCTCTCAACGACCCAAATCCTCCACCCACTGGAGAAAAACAGACGCCCACAAGCCCCCCAGCGGGAAAAATCCCCCAGTCACTGGAAGAATCACCCCGCCACAGACCATCCCAGCGACCCAAATCCTCCACCCACTGGAAGAATCTGGACGCTCACAGGGCCAACAGCGGGAAGATTGTTCCAGTGGATGGAAGAATTGAGACTTGGACGGTGCTGAGCCGAACTTGGGTGGAGTTTACCCGGATTGCAGCAACAAAAAAGGCTTACCGGGCGCTTAGAGCGCTCTCAGTAAGCCTGATAGGCGGGTAAGGCGAGATTCGAACTCGCGGAGGCTTGCACCTCAACGGTTTTCAAGACCGTCTCTTTAGACCGCTCAGACACCTACCCATGTGCATCACGCACGAAACGCTAATATAGCACAACCCAAAGAACGAGGGGAAGAAAGCGAGCAAGGACAAAGGAAAGAACGCGGCGAAAACAAAAAAGAGGGGACCCGCTCACCGCGAGTCCCTTCCCATAAGCCAGAAAAGCCAGAAATCGGCAAATGCCAAATGCCAGGCATCCTCAGACTTCCATATTTCGTATTGCAGAAGTCCGTTTCAGCAGTTTAGTAGCTCAGCAACTCAGTGGAACCGATAAACAAACCCGAGTTACCAAACTCCACGAGCAACCCAAGCTATCAGACTCTGCCAGGCAAACCCAAACTCTATCAGGCTTCCCACTTGGTCGGCTCGATGACTTCCTTGCCACCCATGTAGGCACGCATGGCCTGCGGAATGACGATGGAGCCGTCCTTCTGCTGATGGTTCTCAAGAATGGCAACCAGCCAACGGGTGGTGGCCAGCGTACCGTTCAGCGTGGAAACGGCGCGGGTGCCACCATCTTCCATACGTTCGCGAATGTTCAGACGGCGAGCCTGATATTCGGTGCAGTTGGAAGTGGAGGTCAGCTCACGGTAGCGACCCTGGGTCGGCACCCAAGCCTCGCAGTCGAACTTGCGGGCTGCGGAAGAGCCCAGATCGCCGGCAGCGGTATCGATGATGCGGTACGGCACCTCGACTTTGCCGAGCATTTCCTGCTCCATGGCCAGCAGGTGCTCATGCTCCTTGTAGGAGTCCTCCTGCTTGGTGTAAACGAACATTTCCACCTTGTCGAACTGGTGCACGCGGATGATGCCGGAAGTATCCTTGCCAGCTGCGCCAGCCTCACGGCGGTAGCAGGAGCTCCAACCGCAGTAACGCAGCGGACCGTCAGACAGGTCGAGAATCTCGTTCTCGTGCATACCGGCGAGCGCCACTTCGGAAGTACCGACCAAGTACTGCTCGTCAGGTTCGCGCAGACGGTAGATTTCGTCGGCGTGGGAGTTGAGGAAGCCAGTGCCGCGCATCACTTCCGGACGCACCAGCGTCGGGGTGATGGCCAGCGTGAAGCCGTGCTCTTCGGCCTGGTCCACAGCCATGGTGAGCATGGCGATCTGCATACGTGCCACCTGGCCGCGCAGGAAGTAGAAGCGGGAACCGCCGACCTTCACGCCACGTTCCATATCGATGCCGGCAACGCCACGACCGAGGGTCAGGTGATCCTTCGGCTCGAAACCTTCGGCTGCGAAATCGCGGATCTGTCCAACCTTCTTGACCACCACGTAATCGTCTTCGCCACCTTCCGGAGCTTCCGGCTCAACCACGTTGGAGAGCTTCCACATGGCGGTGGTGTATTCTTCGGCTGCGGCGTCCGCTGCGGCCTTGTATTCGGAAACCTTCTGGGAGAGTTCCTTGGTTTCGGCAATCAGCTTGGCCTTTTCGTCGGCCGGAGCCGCGGCGACCTTCTTGCCGATTTCCTTCTGCTGCGCACGGGCAGCCTCGAATTCCTTCAGAGAGGAACGACGAACCTCGTCGGAGCGCAGCACCTCGTCGACCAGTTCGACCGATTCGCCACGCTTGCGCTGGGATTCCTTAACAACGTCAGCATGTTCACGAATGAATTGGATATCAAGCATGCCTCCTAGCCTAGTGCTGAAAGCCGACACCCGCCGCAGTCCTCTCATTTTTGTATACAACGTGCAGGAATCGTCGAATAAATCAGTCTTGATTCGCTTTTTTCGCATCTTCCGTGAACAATAGATGACATGCCTATGCCTGTTATCATTCTGATTGTCGTTCTTGCGGTCGCAGCGGTGTGCGCGGCCGCCTTTTTCGCAGTACGCGCGTATAAGCATCGCAAACTTGCGGAACAGCTCGACAAGCGCGACGATGATCAGGTGCATTACGCGTTTGTGATCAATCCTTCGAAACCACAGGCGGAACAACGCAAGCAGCATATTCAGGAGTTCTGTGAGGCGAAGCATCTCACGCAGGTTGAATATATCGGAACGCAGCTTGATAAGGATGGTCGCGCCTGCGCGCTGGAAGCCTTGGAGCATGGCGCCGACGTGGTGGTCGCGGTCGGCGGCGACGGCACGGTGCGCACGGTGGCGAGCGCACTTTCGGGAACCGGCCACGCGCTGGGCATCATCCCTATTGGCACCGGCAATCTGTTTGCCCGCAATATGGGCATTCCTGTGGATGATATCGATGCGGCGCTGACCGTCGCCACATCTCATGGTTCGCGTTTGGTGGATGTCGGCCGACTGACGCTGCTCGATGATGAAGCCGCCGATCACGGCCATGCGTTCCTTATTATCGCGGGCATCGGCTTTGATGCGGTGATGATCGACGACACCGATCCTGAGTTGAAGAAGAACATCAGCTGGCTCGCCTATTTCGTGTCGGGCGTGAAGAACCTGTTCGCCCCGAAGTACAAGGGTGATGTGACCATTACCAGCGCCGACGGCAGCACGCACACCACGCACGGATTGACCTTCCGCACGTTCATGGCCGGCAATTGCGGCCAGATTCCGGTATTTTCGCTCATGCCCGACGCCGTGTACGATGACGGCATTCTCGATTACGAGATCATTGACACATCCGGCGGTTTGATCGGTTGGGCGAATCTGTTCGGCGATGTGCTGCATCAGACGATCACCGGCAAGGCCCAGCAGAGTCCGCTGTCCACGAATTCCACGGTTGACCAGATTCAGGGCGTCAGCGCGGAAATCAAGTTGGAGAAACCCGTGTTGGCTCAGGTGGATGGCGATATGCTTCCCGAAACGCAGCATATTCGTTTCAGTGTGGAGCGTAAGTCGTTGTGCGTGCGTGTGCCGGAAGCGCCCGAAGCCAATACTTCCAATGTAAATCAGTAACTATTATCGTAATTATTAAATTATTTATTACGATGATTATGTATTTTATGCAGATTATGCATTGGTATCGTCATTCTCATGCGATTCCGTCGCATGAGAAGTCACTCGTGCGACATGCAAGGTGAGATAGGCGATTTCCGCTTCCGAAAGACTCACGTTCAATCGCATTTTGACGATGATCGCAAGTTTGTTCGCACAATCCGATGCTTTCGGATATGAGGTTTTGATGGATTCCACGATTGGTTCAGGCTCGTCATCAAGCTGTTCATGTTGGTGGATGCGCACGAAAAGATAGCGCAGATGCGTGATGAAACGCGCCACATTGACGCTGTTCTGGTCGAGAGTGATGCCGTAATAGCCTTCGATGACCGTCAGCATTTGCTGGATGACGCCGGTCATGGTGTATGTGGCGGAAAGATCGCCGGTAGAGAAGCCCGCATTGACCAAGTGCAGGGCCAAAGCCACGGCTTCGCAATCCGGCAGCGCACCGCCCAGATACGTGTTCATGGCATCGACCAGAGCTTTGCCTTTGGCATATTCGCTCGCGTAGAGCGAACGCACTTCGGCTTCCAGCGGATATTCGATGGTCTGCTTGTTTTGCGATCGGCGGATCGCACCGCAAATATGGTCGGATAATGCCAGCACCAATGCAGGCTGTCTGTCGGCCTGTTCCTTCAGACCGGTGCGGTTCATGGCGTCCGTAACGAGACGAATGATTTCGGGCGGAATCCCGGCCACCTGTTGGGCCATATGGTCGGGATCCTTGCCATCTGCGGGAACGAACCGACGGACGATCTTCGCGTCGTCAACATGCTGGCCGGGCTTGGCTTGGAAACCTATACCTCGACCGGTGAGAATCACCTCACTGTTGCCGTCTTTTGCCAGTACGACATTATTGTTGAATACGCGAAGAACGTCCACGTCGGCCCCTTCCGACTATGCGATTGGTCAGCGCTGAATGTCGATCACCGACTCACCGGCCTTGACGTCGACGCCGGTCTTTGGCGTGACGGACGCGAAGGCCACTGTGTTCAGCACCGTCATCAATGTGGTGGTGCTGTATCCAGCTTCCTTAACCTTATCAAAGTCGACGACAACGAGGTTGTCCCCCGCGTTCACGTGTTCGTTGGCCTTGACCTTCACATCGAAGCCTTCGCCGTTCATCTTCACCGTGTCGATGCCGACGTGCACGAGCACTTCCACGCCATCATCGGTTTTGATGCCGAATGCGTGACCGGTTTCGGCGACGGTCTGCAGCACGCCGGATACCGGCGCGACGACGGTGCTGTCTGCCGGCTGGATGCCGACGCCTTCGCCTAGTGCGCGGGATGCGAACACCGGATCGCCGGTTTCATCCAGGGAAATCACATGGCCTGCGACTGGAGCGTTCACCACGGTGGTGGTGGCAGCAGCAGCCGGGGCTTCAGTCTTGGTGGCGGCAACAGTGGCAGTCGCGGTGGCAGCAGCCGGAGCGACTCCCTTGGCTTCGACCGACGAGACAGCGGTCTTCTGATTGGCAGCCGCACGGGCCAGCACTTCGGCCTTCTGTTCCGGAGTGCGGTAGTCGAAGGTGATGATCAGAAGGAAGGAGGTGAGGAAGGACACGGCGATGGACACTGCATACACCCACATCTGATTGAAGACCGGAATGGTCAGCAACGAGGTGAATGCGAAAGCGGTGGTGGTCACGCCATGCACGGTCTGGCCGGCGGCGGTGACGGACGGGAAGAGCCAACCGAGGATGGCGATGACGACGCCACCGAGACCGCAGCCCACCAGCATGCGCTTGTAGATGAGCTTGTAACGCAGGTGAATGCCGTACAGAGACGGTTCGGAAACGCCACCGAGCAGGCCGGCCGCAAGTGCGCCCAAAGCGGTCTGGCGCATGTCCTTATCCTTGTCACGCACAGCAAGGAAGAGCACGCCAGCGGTAGCGCCGAAGCAGGCGAAGTTCCACACGCCCATCGGGCCTTGGATGAAGTCGTAGCCGAGAGTCTGGATGTTCATGAGCATCAGGGCGTTGAGCGGCCAGTGCAAACCGAGCGGCACGAGGAACGGGTACAGCATCGGAATGATGATGGCGAAGATGAACGGGGCATGGGTGTTCATCCAGGCCAAGCCGACGCCGAGGCCGTTGCCGACCCACACGCCGATCGGGCCGATGATAAAGGCGGTCAGCGCGCCAACGATGATCATGCAGAAGAACGGCACGAAGACCAGCTGGACGCTTTCCGGGATGATCCTCTTCAATCCGTGGTAGACGAGAGCAAGCACGGCGGCCATGAGCAGCGGCACGAACACGTTGCCGGAATAGTCGCTCAATGCCATCGGCAGACCGAATATGTTGGCCATGCAAGACTTGGTGCCCAGAGCGGCGTTCTCCACGCACGTGGTGGTCTTGGCGTCCATCAAGCCGGTGAACTGCGGGGTCATGAGCATGGCCATGATGGCACCACCCAGCCATGGGTCGACTTTGAGCTTCTTGGACGCGTTGTAGGCGACCATGATCGGCAGGAAGTAGAATACGCCCTTCCAGATGGCTTTCACGAATACCCAGCCTGCGGAAACCTCGTCATTCGGAATGACGTTCAGCGAAATAAGCAGGTTGACCAGCGCGATGATGATGGAAGCGCCGAGCAGCACGCCCAGAATCGGGCGGAAGGAATCGGAGAGATACTCGAAGAAGGAGTCCAGCCAAGCCACCTTGCCGCGGGCCTTGGAACGGGCTTCGGCCTTGACGTCGGCATTGCTCTTCTGACCATCGTCGGATGCGGAGGCACCGCCGACACCGGCCATTTCGGGCAGATGCATGATGTTTTCGTACACGGTGGCAACGCCACCGCCGATGACCACCTGGAAGCGGTCGCCGCTCTGCGGCACCGCGCCGAGCACGCCCTGCATGTGCTCGAGACTATTCTGATCGACCTTGGATGCGTCAACCAGTTCAAAGCGCAGTCGAGTGGCGCAATGCGTCAGACTGCGAACGTTTTCAGGACCACCGATTGCAGTGATGATCTGCGATGCGAGTGAGTCAGCCATCCTGATTTCCTTTCTTTCCCTTACAACCGATTCGATCCGAGCAACACCGCTTCGGGCAACAAAAAAAGACCTGAGATATGGCTATAGTTCAGCCACATCTCAGGTCTTGCGTCTTTATGTTGACTAGCAACCCTGCATCAGTCGAATAGCATAGAGCTATACACCATCGTTTGACATTGCGCAACTCGGCTAAGCGCAGAATCCGCCATTTTCGAAAATTCATGTACACACATCCGAACATGCACTAAACAGACAACGTATTCATCGCGCATAATGGGACAATTACGCACATCTGACGCAAAAGCGTGGCAGAATAGTGACTATGGTTGCAAACAATGCGGGAATGCCCGCTACCCCAGCAGATCTGATCAATGTCGACGAGGTCATCGGCAAGTACTATGACGTCGTCCCCGACCCCAACGTTCCGGAACAGCGTGTCTCCTTCGGCACCTCCGGCCACCGCGGATCGTCTCTGAAGACCTCGTTCAACGAGGCCCATATCGTCGCCATCACCCAGGCCATCGCCGAATACCGCAAGAAGGCCGGCGTGACCGGCCCGCTGTACATCGGCCGCGACACTCATGCTCTGTCCGAGCCGGCTTGGAAGACCGCCATCGAAGTGCTCGTCGCCAACGGCGTGACCGTGCGCATCGATTCCCGCGACGACTTCACCCCGACCCCGGTTGTGTCCCAGGCCATCCTGACCCACAACCGCGCAGCGGATGGCACCCAGCGCTTCACCGGCGAAGGCCTGGCCGACGGCATCGTGGTGACCCCGTCGCACAACCCGCCGACCGATGGCGGCTTCAAGTATGACCCGGTCACCGGCGGCCCGGCTCCGTCCGACGTCACCAACGCCATCGCGGATCGTGCCAACGAGCTGCTCGGCGATTTCAAGAACATCAAGCGCGTTCCGTTCGAGCAGGCCGTCAAGTCCGACCTGGTCGAGCGCTTCGACTTCCGCGAGCACTATGTCGCCGATCTGGAGAACGTCATCGACTTCGATGTGATCCGTTCCTCCGGCGTGCGCCTGGGCATCGACCCGCTCGGCGGCGCTTCCGTCAACTACTGGCCGCTGATGAACGAGAAGTTCAACCTGACCATCGACGTGGTGCGCCCGCAGGTCGATCCGACCTGGAGCTTCATGACCATCGACCATGATGGCAAGATCCGCATGGATCCGAGCTCCCCGTACGCCATGAAGGGTCTTGTGGACTCCCTCAACAACGGCGCTTGGGACAAGTACGACCTGGTCGGCGGCACCGATCCGGACGCCGACCGTCACGGCATCGTATGCCCGAACTGGGGCGTGATGAACCCGAACCACTACATCGCCGTGTGCGTAGAGTACCTGTTCGGCGGCAACCGCCCGGGCTGGCCGGAAGGCGCCGGCATCGGCAAGACGCTGGTGTCCTCCTCCCTGATCGACCGCGTGGCCGCTTCCATCGACGCCAAGCTCGTTGAGGTTCCGGTCGGCTTCAAGTGGTTCGTTGACCCGCTGTTCAAGGGCGAAGTCGCCTTCGGCGGCGAAGAGAGCTCCGGCATGAGCTTCCTGCGCAAGGACGGCCGTGTGTGGACCACCGATAAGGATGGTCTGATCCCTGACCTGCTGGCTGCGGAAATCACCGCCAAGACCGGCAAGAACCCGGCCCAGCTGCATCAGGAGCAGGTCGATCGCTTTGGCGAAAGCTGGTACAAGCGAGTCGACACGCCGACCACCTTGGAGCAGAAGCAGAAGTTCGCCAAGCTTTCCGGCGACGACGTCGCGGCCACCCAGCTGGCCGGCGAGGACATCACCGCCAAGCTCACCGAAGCCCCGGGCAACCACGCCAAGATCGGCGGCCTGAAGGTCACCACCGAGAACAACTGGTTCGCGGCCCGTCCTTCCGGCACCGAGAACATCTACAAGGTGTACGCCGAGTCCTTCGAATCCCCCGAAGCCCTCGACAAGGTGCTCGCCGAAGCCACCGAAGTCGTGGACAAGGCCTTGGCCGAGTGATCATTGACGAATCGGCGTAATCCAGCCATTCGCCAATCATTCGCAAACTCACTGAGAAGCCCGCTTTCCTGAAAAAGGCGGGCTTCTCGCATATCCGCCCGAATACGAATCGCAACGAACACGAATCGTGCGATATGGCACGAAACGCCGAATTCTGGCATGACACGCACGCTATCACCCCCTGCCGGCCCCGCTTCGCATTACGCTTGAATGATAGCGACACAACACTCAGTCCAGCGGTCCCCGCCAATCTTCATGGGAGGTGAACGATGCGCATCGCCATCGTCGAAGACCACGCCGCCGAACGCCAACTGATGGCCGTCATGTGCGCGGAATATTTCAAACGCACCCGCGATATCGGCGTGGAATGCGTGACCTTCGCCGATGCGGAATCCTTCATCGAAAGCTGGAAAGACGCCCGATACGACCTGCTGCTGCTCGACTGCTATCTGTCGGACGACGAAACCGCCACGCATGCGGCGACCGGACTTGATATCGCACGGACGCTGCGCAGACAAAACGACGATTGCCCGATCGTGTTCATCACGTCAAGCACTGATTTCGCCGTGCTCGGCTACGAGGTGCAGGCAAGCGGATATCTGTTGAAGCCCCTGAATCACGACGCGTTCCATGCGACCATGGACCGCGTCGCAGCGCAGCTCGACACGAAAACACCGGTCACTCATCTGAAAAAACATCAATCGACGGGCAATGCACAAAGCAGCACGGACGCCGCATGGCAGGTGGCTTTCGGCAATCCCGCCATCACCATGGACCGTCGCCTTATCGCCTACGCGCTTTCCAGCGCGCATTATGTGGAATTCACCTTCGCCGACGGCACCTGCGCGAAAATCCGCACCAACTTCTCCGATGTGGAACATCGTCTCACCGTATTCAGCAACTTCTACCGCACCGCGCGAGGAGTGCTCGTCAACTTCGACTACGTGTCAGGCATCAGCAACAATGAATTCGTGATGAAAGGCGGCAAGCACATTCCCATCACGAAAACCGCGGTGACCACCACCTGCAGAAAATACGCGGAATACACGTTCACCCGCATGAGAATGGAGGACTAGCCATGCTTGACGCACTCGCATCGATCGCGCCATCATGCATGTTCTTCGCCATCGGCGAGCAGCTAAACGCGCTAACGGGCCTGCTTCTCTGCCTGTACATGACCTGGCATCATATGGAGAATCCCAAGCGCGACGGCCTTATTCTCATGATTTCCGGCGTGATTGTCTTCTTCCTGTGCGGCATCGCATGTTGCCTCGCCCACGTCCCCTCGCTCTGGTCCGTGATTCCTTCGGCTCCGGTTGTGGTATTGGCTTTACGTAAGATGACGAATCTTCCTTGGGGGCAGCTTCTTTTCGTCGTTTCAACAGCCGCATATATCGTCGCGATCATTTATTACCTGTCTTTGGCCGTGGATTTAGCTGTTCTGAATGAGCAGTCCATGAATTTACGTGTCGGATGGCCGGGAATGATCAGTCTGCTGATTTTTGATTTGATTGCGGCGACTACACTTTTCCATCCGTTCCATCATTCATTTTCCGCAACATTCGATTCACCTTCCATCAGCAGGAATTTTTGGAGGGTCATCTGGCTTTTCCCGTTCATTTCCACAGCAATTGTGGTGTGGTGCATGCCCGCCGACAACGCATCGCTGCTCGACACCCGCGTGCTTAGCATCGCCTTCACCGTATCCATCGCATATTCCGGTTTCATGACCATGGCCTACTTCCTCATCTGGTATATGGTCCAGCAGGCGGACCGACTGCGCGAAGCCAGCAAACGCGAACATTACGAAGCCATGCAGACCTTGCAGCTGCAGCATATGAACGAACGCATCAACGAAGCGAGGCAGATCAAGCACAATATCCGGCATCATATTCAGACGTTGCAGGCTCTCGCCGCGGCCGACGATATGCCCGGCATCACCTCGTATTTGGAGGAGATGGCCAATCATAGGCTGTTGCAGCCCATCCCCATGCAGTATTGCGAACATGCTTCGTTGAACGCGGTGCTGGTCTACTACTGTGACTGGATCCGCCATATAGGGGCTGAAGTCGACGTCAAAGCGTCGGTGCCGCAATATCTCAACATCAATAATGCCGAATTATGTTCCATGGTCGGCAATCTACTGGAAAATGCGTCTGAGGCCATTATGAAACAACAGGATGGGGAGAAAAAACTCAGGGTGCGCATCAAATATCGCACTGGGCCGCCCGCATCACTGTTCATTGTGGTCGACAACACGCACGATTCCTCCATTATGCAGGTTGGCGACGCTTTCGCCTCAACCAAGCATGGGGGTGAAGGTTTGGGCACCGCCACCGTGCGCGAAACCGCGGAACGGCATCATGGCGCAACCTCGTTCGATTATGACGGCACGCTGTTCCGCGCTTCCGTCATGCTGTGTTTGGATGATTGAGATTCCCGTTCGACGTCGCCCGATCACAGTTCGCAGTTCACCACGTATGGCAGCGTCTCACGGCTTTCGTAGGGTAGAGATATGACGATTACGGTTTCTACAGACGGTTCCGCTTTAGGCAATCCGAATGGTCCGATGGGTTGGGGTTGGGCCGATCATGAGCTTGCCACAGGCGGCAAGCCGGGGCATCACCATGACAGCGACTGCGATGCCGGCGGAGCTACGAACGGCACCAATCAGATTGGCGAGCTGTGCGCAGTGCTGGAGGCGTTGCGCGCGCACCCCGGCTCCGAACCGTTGGTGATCGAAACCGATTCGCAGTATGCGATCAACTGTTCCACCACGTGGGTTCACGGCTGGAAGAAGAACGGCTGGAAGAACTCGCAGAAGAAGCCGGTAAAGAACGCGGATCTGATTCGCGCGATCGATGCCGAAATCTCCAAGCGCCCCGGACCGGTGAAATTCGTATGGGTCAAGGGTCATGCCGGCAATGCCGGCAATGAGAAGGTGGACGAGCTGGCGCGCACCTATGCGGGCGATTGCCGTTCGAAGATCCGTGAAGGATATCTTCCTTTGGAGGGTTGGCAGTCGCTGCTGGCTTCCGAATATTCGCAAGGTACCGATGTTCCCGATGATGCCCAAATGCTGCTTGACGGCAAAATCACTACGGACGAATACCATATGGGGCGCGGGCAAGGCAAGTCCGCTCAAGGATCGGCCGATGATCTGATGGGCGCGGCCGATCCGGAGCCGCGTCCACGTTCCATCGCCGATATGCTGGTGGAGCCGGAAGGCTATCCAGCGCCCGACGAGGCGACATTGCCGTTGACGTCCAACGAAATGTCGGTGGAATCCGACGACATGCCGGAACCGACCACCGCGCTTGATACGACCATGCCTGATGGCACGACGCCTGACGCCGAGGCACCGCGCAAATCGTATGCCGAAATGCTGCTCAAGCCGGACTGTTTTCCCCACGAGCATGACGAGCGGCAGCCAGCCGACGATGCACAGAACGAACAATCCGCGAATTCCTCGGAAAACACGCCGGCGCCAACGAGCGAATCAGCCGAATCCGCAAACGCGTCGGCGCCAACGAACGCCGTCGCCGACTTGCCGAAACTGCCGCATCGCGCCAGTCCTTCGGGATTGGCGGTGTCGGGCGCCATTCGCTTCACTCCCCCGCCAAATTCCAGTCCGACGTTCGACGGCAAGCCACGCCTGATCCGCGGTTACATCGCGGTGGAAGGCTACGTGCAAGGCGACGGCACGCTCGTCCTCGACGAAGCGCCATTTGCAGTCAAGCACAACTAACGAGCCAGCACTTTCGACCTTAACGCCTCGAAAGTGCGTGAAACATCCTGTGAAAACATTTGCTGACCACCAATGGCACACCTTCGTTCATGACATGTCCGCAAACGCACAAAAATCAACACATCCGATAATATGGAGACGGTCTTAACCCCATATCGAAGGAGGATCATGGACAAGGCACAGCAGGACGCATTGAAGAAGGCAGCCGGCATCGAAGCTGCCAAGCTGATTCAGAACGGCATGATCGCAGGTCTGGGCACCGGCTCGACCGTGCGCTTCCTGGTCGACGAGCTCGGCCGCCGCGTGCAGGAGGAAGGCTTGGAGTTCACCGGCGTGACCACCTCCCGCCGCACTCAGGAGCAGGCAGAAGGCTACGGCATCAAGATCGTCGACATCGATGACGTTGATCACATCGACGTGACCATCGACGGCGCCGACGAGGTCGACAAGAACTTCAACGGCATCAAGGGCGGCGGCGCCGCTCTGCTGTGGGAGAAGATCGTGGCCACCAACTCCAACAAGATCGTGTGGATCGTGGACGAGTCCAAGGTTGTGGACACCATCGGCAAGTTCCCGCTGCCGGTTGAGGTGATTCCGTTCGGCGCAGGCCAGGTCGTCAAGAAGTTCGAATCCCGCGGCTACAAGCCGGTGCTTCGCCTCGACGCCGAAGGCCAGCCGGTGCGCACCGACGAGAACAACTACGTGGTCGATCTGCACCTCGAATGCATCGAACACCCGGAGGCTCTGGCCGACGATCTCATCAACACCGTTGGCGTGGTGGAGCATGGCCTGTTCCTGCACATGGTGGACCAGGTCATCGTGGGCGATCCCAACGGTCCGCGCGTGCTCACCAACTCCAACAAGTGAGTTTGAAGTAGCGTAAGTTCCGCATTTTCCGCGGATTTTCGCGAACCTACACGAAACCATATGAGGCTGTGCGTTCAACTTCGAACGCACAGCCTTCTTTTTGCATCTATTGATTTCCGATTCTCGTACTTTTCGTTTATTTCTTTGCAATATGCAAAAATCCCGCATACCTCAAGAAGACATACGGGATTTTGTTTAAGCGACGCTTCAACCGCGCCTGAAGACTACTTGCGCTGGTGGCGAGTCTTACGAAGCAGTTTGCGGTGCTTCTTCTTGCTCATGCGCTTGCGGCGCTTCTTGATGACCGAGCCCATCTCAGCCTCCGTTCTTAAACTCAAAGGGTAAAAGTTTGCAACTTGCCCAATACTACACTGCTTCGGGGACTAACGCACACAACCGCATTCATATGGTGGAAGCACGCACCTTTTTATCGGAAGATCAGGCAAACGCAGTCCGCATGGTCCACGGCTGAATCTTACGTGAATCATGCATGAATCATAGGATCGCACAACCAGCCGTAGGCAGTATCACAGCGGGAACTGCTGGTAGAAGCGCTGCACCGAATCCTTGGCTCCCGTGGCTTGGAACACCACGGTATCGTTGCGCCAGACCGCGATGGCCTTGGTTTCGTCGTCCGGATCGGTTTTGGCGCTATAGGCGCCGGTCGCTTCACCGGAAACCTTCACATTGCCGCCGCCCAGCTCCTTGCCGGTCATGGCACCGGTCAGATTGTCATACTGACTTTGCGCATCATCAGACTGAGACCATTGCGCCACTTTCAAGGTGATATCCTGACCGTCCTTGCCCGTGGAATACGTCAACGTGTACTCCTCGACCGGGGAAGCGCCGCTCCACGAAGTGCTGGCATCGGCCTTGGTGCGCGCGAAATTCAACACGGAATCAGGCATGGCCTTCAACAGTTCGCTGGCGTCATCCGGCAACGCCACAGCGTCAATGGACGGCGTGGTCGGCTCAGAGGCATCCTGCGACGCGCCCTGCGAGGTGGTGGTGCCCTGAGTGGACGCTTCATCGCCCTTGTTCAGAGCCCAGCCGGGCCAGATGAAAGCGGACACCAAGGCGAGCACGACCACCAAAGCGGCGGCAATGACAGCCACGATCAGTTTGCCATGAGAAGAGGAAGTTTGCGTAGTAGACATGGCTGTTATTCTTTCATATCCGTGAGACGCTCGAATCCAGAAACCGTGATCTCGCCATCATCCCGCACCAGCACCCCCTTAATATCTCCGAAAACGATTGTCCCAAAATATCCGTATTGTCAGCGATATGGCAAAGACGTCCTCGCAATTTGTATGTTCCGAATGCGGCTGGAACGGCCCGAAATGGCTGGGCCGCTGCCCCGAATGCGGCCAGTGGGGCACCATCGAGGAATTTCACGAGGCCCGTCCCGCCGCTTCGAAACGCACCGCGGCCCCCGGGCGCACATCGCGCACGCAATCGCATATGGTGCCCGCTTCCGCCGCAAAGCCCATCACGGAAATCGGCACGGAAAACATTTCCAGAATCAGCACGGGTTTCACGGAATTCAACCGCATACTCGGCGGCGGCATCGTACCCGGCTCCGTGACGCTCATCGCAGGCGAGCCGGGCATCGGCAAATCGACACTGCTGCTGGAAACCGCCGGCAACGTGGCCCGTCTTTGCGCGGCGCAACCGGAACGCAACACGGTACTGTATATTTCCGGCGAGGAATCGCAGGCGCAGGTGCGTATGCGGGCATCACGCATAGGCGCGGTCGAGCCGAATCTGCTACTGTCCGCCACCACCGACCTGTCGACCGTGCTCGGACTGATCGAGCAAAGCAAGCCTGCGCTGGCCATCGTCGATTCCGCACAGACCATCGTCTCGCAGGAAGTCGACGGAATTTCCGGAGGGTCGACGCAGGTGCGCGAAGTGGCGAGCGCCCTGATCGACACTGCAAAAACGCTTGATATTCCAGTATTACTGGTCGGTCATGTCACCAAAGACGGCTCGATTGCCGGTCCGCGCACGTTGGAGCATCTCGTTGATGTGGTCTGCCAATTCGAAGGGGATGCTGAAACCGCGCTTCGCATGCTGCGCGCGGTGAAGAATCGTTTCGGTCCCACCGATGAGGTCGGCTGTTTCGATATGAGCGGCGAAGGCATCGAAGAGGTGACGGACCCGTCTGGGCTTTTTCTTTCATCATCCAATTCCGCCAGTTCCGCTCCGGTGGAGGGCACGTGCGTGACGTTCACCTTGGACGGCCACCGCAGCCTGCCTATCGAAGTGCAGTCGTTGGTCACCAAATCGGTATTGCCGACGCCTCGCCGTGCGGCGAATGGCGTGGACGCGAACCGCATCGCCATGCTGGTGGCGGTGCTATACAGGCATGGCAACGTCAATCTTCTGGCAAACGATCTCTATATTTCCACGATTGCTGGAGGTCAGGCACGTGAGCCGGGCTGCGATCTGGCGATTGTGGGCGCGTTGGCGAGCGCCGCGAAGTCGAAGGCGATCGGCCGCACCACGTGTGCGATCGGCGAGATTTCGTTGACCGGGCAGGTGCGCCCGGTGCCGCGACTGGAATACCGGTTGCGCGAGGCTGCCCGTCTTGGCTTCACCACCGCTGTAGTGCCGACATTACGTAGAGAAATCGCAATTCCCGGATTGTCGATCGTTCAGGTCGACACATTGCAGGATGCGCTTGGCGCCATGTTGCGATAGCACACACCCTACATACCGTTTTCGCATGTATGCACGCGAAGCATATACATTATGTTATTTTTTAACCTATACTAGTGGGGCTCTTACGTAGATTCTTACGTAAGAGCCCCACTATTTTTTTGAATGCTGATACGTTTTTATCGAAAATATCAGCATTCATTAATCACTGTCATTATCGTAATTATTATTGCGATTAGAATCAGGCAGTAATTCGCTTGGTTTCCTCGACATTGCGCTTCAGCTCGTCGATCAGATCCTGTGCGGAATCGAACTTGATTTGCGGACGCAGGAATCCTGTAAATTCCACGCGCACCTGATGATCGTACAAATCAAGCCAATCGTCGGTGATGGCGTAAGCTTCGACCACGCGATCGTTCATTCCGGTCGCCTCGTTGAAGGTCGGCTTGGTGCCGATGGAAATCGCAGCGGGCCAACGATACGGCGAATGATCGGCAAGGCGGGCATCAACGGAAGACGAGTCAAACTGTTGCGAAATACCATCGGACGCTGCTTCCGCATGATCGCTCTCTGCAGTTTTCGATCCCAAGTCAACGAGCCAACCCGCATACACGCCGTCAACCGGCAGATAACCGGCCACATTGTCACTCAAATTCGCCGTCGGGAATCCAATGGTGCGTCCACGTTCCTCGCCGTGCACCACAATACCTTCCACGGCGTGCGGATGCCCCAGAATCGCGTCGGCGTCTTTGATGCGTCCCTGGCCTAGCAGGTAGCGCACGTTCGTGGAACTCCACACACGCACGGGCTTGGCTTGGTTCTTCTTGCTCCATGCGCGGCGTTCCGCCTTGGAAGCGCCTTCCAGCGGGTCTGTTGGCTCGCCGTGGCCGGTCGGCATAACCGGTTGGGCATTGGCTGGCACTCGGGTCTCTCCGGGACCTCGATCATCAACCACTTCAAGCTGGAACACGCCAGTAGCGAGCGCTAGATTCTCGATGGCTTTCACGTCTCCGGCGCGATTTGCCCCCATGGCCGCGTCGGAGCCGAGCGCCAAAGTGCGCATACCCAGCTTGCCGACCATCTGGCCGAGGAAGAATCGGTATGATTTCGCCGCGAATGCCAGTGTGTAGTGCACGATGAGCGTGTAATCCACTCCCAGCTTGTCGATGGCGCGAAGACGTTCCTGCATGCTGGTGAGCGCTTGCGTATCAACCATGTCGGCCGGCGGCTCCTGACCGCCGTTCTTCGCCGCGTAACCGTGTACCAATGCAGGGCGCGGATCGAATAGCACCACCACGGAGAAGGACTGCTCCTTCTTGGCGAGTTCCACCACGCGGCGAATCACCGCCTGATGGCCCTGATGCATGCCATCGAACGAACCGATGGTCACCACGGATTTCTTATCATTGCTCAGCGTAGGCCAATCCACCATGCCACTGGCATCAGGCGTGAGCGTGATTGTCTTCATCATGTCCTTCTTGTGTATGAATTCGTATCTGTAGTCTGATTGGATGGTTCAGTTGAATACCGCGACCGGTTTGGCCTCACCGCGTTTCGCACGTTCGAGGATAGCGACCAAATCGTTGGTTTCCTCAACGTACGCCGCCGTGGTCGTACATATGTCATGCGCGATTCTGCGTCCGAAACGCAAGTCGGCCGCCTCTTGCTCGCTGACGGCCAGCATACTCATGGAAGCCGCGGCGCTGGCCACGGGATCGAGCGCATGATCGAGCGCATGCTCGGCATCGTCAAGCACCGCACGATTGCGCGTCACTTCCATGCCTTCACGATCGGTGAATGTTTTGGATTCAGCGTGGGCGCTCATGACGTTGGGCATATTCACTGAGAATCTGCCGACGCGCGTGCGCCGCAACATCGTCAGGTGGCCTCCCAACCCGAGTTCCTCGCCCAGATCGCGTGCGAGCGCGCGAATGTAAGTGCCTGCGGAACAGGTCACGGTCACGTCGAGTTCCATAACGGGCTGCATGTCTTCATGCGGTGCAATGTTGGCAATCCATCCATTGCTTGCCTTCTCGGCCACGACTGCGCCAACAAGTTCCGCGCCGGCACGATCGCTATGCGTGTAGCCGTAACGCACCTGCCGTACGTTGAACTCTTCGATGGTCACAGGACGTGCCTTAAGTTCCACATCCTTACCTTCACGCGCCAGATCATAGGCGCGCTGACCGTTGACCTTAATGGCGGAGTAGACGTTCGGTACCTGTTCGATGCGCCCGGTGAAACGTTCTGCGATCAGCTGTTCCACAGCTTGACGCGAGGGAAAGCTCGCTGCCCACTCCCCCGGCAGCAACTCGCCTTCGGCATCGTCCGTGGTAGTGCGCTGCCCAAGGCGAATGGTGGCCTCGTACGTTTTGTTATGGTCGACAATGTAGTTGAGTAGTCGCGTGGCATTGCCGAATCCGACCACCAGCACGCCGGTGGCCATCGGATCGAGCGTGCCCGCATGCCCGACTCGTTTCATATGCAGGGCGCCGCGTACGGCCGCGACCACGTCATGGCTGGTGACGCCCTGCGGCTTGTCGATGACCAGCAGACCGGAATGTTCAGGCTTCTTCGTCATCGTCCCAATCTTCGACTTCGACGTCGTCATCGTCGAAATCATCGTCGTCATCCTCTTCCGGATGCTTGTACGGATCGGCTTCGCCCGCATACTGTGCGGTTTTGCGGGTTTTGGCGAGCTCTTCGTCACGCTTGCGCGCGATGGCGAGAATATCTTCGATTTCATGTGCTTCGCCCGGCACCTCGTCAAACACGAATTCGAGCTGCGGAGTCAGGCGCAGGCCGGCTTTAGTGCCCACGAGGGAACGCAGACGGCCCTTGGCTTGGTTCAACGCCTGCTGTGCGCGGCGACGCTCGCCCTGTTCGTGGCCTTCACGGCCAAGCTGGGTCCAGTAGACCTTGGCAATCTGCAGATCGTTGGTCACACGCACTTCGGTGATGGTCACGTTTGCGAGACGCTTGTCGTGCAGCTGCGCCTCCATGGAGGATGCGATCACACGTTGGATCAACGCCGCGATACGTGCAGCGCGAGGATTGGTTCCTGCCATTATCGTCCTTCAATCAGATGAATGTATCAGCTTAGTTTTTGAAATAAGTTCTTGTTGTATCGCGGAACGCCCGCAGCCGTATGTCAGCTGTGGGCGTTCCTTTCCTGTTATCGATCGCTGGTCCGAATCAATCGACTACTTACGTTCGATTTCCTGCATTTCGAAGGTCTCGATAATATCGCCAAGCTCGATATCGTTGAACGAACCGAGGTTGATACCCGCTTCGTAACCTTCCTTGACAGAAGTAACGTCGTCCTTAAAACGACGCAGCGAGGAAATCTCGAGATCGTTGACGGTTGCGATGCCGTTGCGCAGAATACGGCACTTCGTACCGCGCTTGACTTCGCCGTCTTGCACCATGACACCCGCGATGTTGCCGAACTTGGAGGAACGGAAGATTTCGCGAATCTCGGAGTGGGAGGTGACGACCTCTTCGAATTCCGGCTTGAGCATGCCCTTGAGGGATGCCTCGATGTCTTCGATGGCCTTGTAGATGATCGAGTAGTACTTGATTTCCACGCCTTCGCGTTCGGCCAGATCCGCCACCTGACGGTTCGGGCGAACGTTGAAGCCGATGATGACGGCCTTGTCGACGGTAGCCAGGTTGACGTCGTTCTGGGTGATGGCGCCGACGCCGCGGTGGATCACCTGGATGCCGACCTCGTCGGACACTTCGATCTTCATCAAGGAATCTTCCAGCGCTTCGACAGAACCGGAGGAATCGCCCTTGATGACGATGTTGAGCATGTCGACTTCGGACTTGGCGAACTGCTCCTTGAGGCTTTCCAGAGACACGACCTTACGACGTTTTGCCAGCTGGGCGGCACGCTCAGTGGCTTGACGCTTCTCGGCGATCTGGCGTGCGGTACGGTCGTCGGAGGCCACCAGGAACAGGTCGCCTGCGGTCGGCACGGAGGTCAAGCCAAGCACCTGCACCGGAGTGGACGGTGCGGCTTCCTTCATGTGGTTGCCGTTCTCGTCAAGCATGGCGCGGACGCGTCCGTAGGAGGTGCCAGCGACGATGGAGTCGCCGATGTGCAGCGTACCGGACTGAACAAGCACGGTTGCCACGGCACCACGGCCCTTGTCAAGTCGAGCTTCCACGGTGGCACCGCGAGCGTCCATATCCGGGTTGGCACGCAGATCAAGCTCAGCATCGGCGGTAAGAAGCACGGCTTCGAGCAGCTTGTCGACATTGGTGCCCTGCTTGGCGGAAATGTCAACGAACATGGTGCTGCCACCGTATTCTTCCGGCACGAGACCGTATTCGGTGAGCTGGCCGCGGACCTTGTCGGGGTTCGCTCCCTGCTTATCGATCTTATTGACGGCCACCACGATCGGCACGTTGGCTGCCTGCGCGTGGTTGATGGCTTCCACGGTCTGTGGCATCACGCCGTCATCTGCCGCGACCACGAGAATCGCGACGTCGGTGAGCTCGGCGCCACGGGCACGCATGGCGGTGAAGGCTTCGTGGCCTGGGGTATCAAGGAACGTGATCTTACGCGGTTCGCCCTCAAGATCGACGGTCACCTGATATGCACCGATACGCTGGGTGATGCCACCGGCTTCACGTGCGATGACGTTGGTACGGCGAATGGTGTCGAGCAGTCGGGTCTTACCGTGATCGACATGGCCCATCACGGTAACGACCGGCGGACGCGGCTTCAGGTCCTCATCCTCCTGCAGCTCTTCCTCATCCAAGTCGATGTCGAACTGCTGCAACAGCTCCTTGTCTTCCTCTTCGGCAGACACGATCTTGATATCCCAGCCGATTTCCTCGCCGAGAATCTGGAAGGTGGACTCGTCCAAGGACTGGGTTGCCGTGGCCATCTCACCAAGATGGAAGAGCACAGTGACCAAAGCAGCCGGATTGACATTGATCTTTTCGGCCAAATCGGCGAGGGATGCACCCTGACGCAGGCGAACGGTCTGGCCGTTGCCGGTAGGAATGCGCACACCGCCGATGACCGGGGCCTTCATCTCCTGGAATTCCTGACGCTTTGCCAGACGATTCTTACGGGCCTTCGAGGACTTGCCGCCCTGACGTCCGAATGCGCCTGCAGCACCGCCGCGACCGCGACCGCCGCCGCGTGCCGGACCGTTGCCCGGAGCGCTATTGCCACCCTGGAAACCGCCGCCGTTGGTATTGGAGCCGCCACCAAAACGGTTGCCACCGCCTGCAGGGCGCTGACCGCCACCCTGACCCGAACGATGCTGGCCCCACTGGCCCGGCTTCGCGCCGGTGCCCTGACCCGGACGACCGCGGAAACCACCACGCTGACCGCCACCCTGACCCGGGCGGCCGCCACGACGGCCTTCGCCATTGTTGTTGGCGCTCGGACGGTTCATCGGATGCGGACGCGGAATGTCACCCGGTGTCGGGGTACGCATGCCCTGCTTGCGGCTGAACGGATTGTTGCCCGGACGCGGACCCGGAGTGTGCGGCTTCGCACCATTGGCGGCATTGTTGCCATTGCCACCCTGCGGAGCATTGGTATTGTTGCGCTGT
Source organism: Bifidobacterium pseudocatenulatum DSM 20438 = JCM 1200 = LMG 10505 (assembly GCF_001025215.1). Lineage (NCBI taxonomy): Bacteria > Bacillati > Actinomycetota > Actinomycetes > Bifidobacteriales > Bifidobacteriaceae > Bifidobacterium > Bifidobacterium pseudocatenulatum. The sequence continues at coordinate 456,149 of NZ_AP012330.1, read as the reverse complement.
GCGCGAGGTCCCGGAACCGGAGCCGACTTGCCGCCCTGACGGCGTTCGCCCTGCGGACGCGGAGTGTTACCGTTGGCGCGATTGCCATGCTGGCGGGAATCACCCGGACGAGGCATGCGCTGGCCGGGCTTCGGGGCTTCGGACTTGGATGCTGCAGGACGTGCCGGCTTTGGAGCGGCAGGCTTTGCCGCGGATGCCGCGGGAGCAGCAGGAGTGGCGCGAGGCGCAGGAGTGGGCGAAGCCGCGGGGGCAGCCGGCTTCTTGGCCGGGGCCGCAGGCTTCTTGGATTCAGATGCGTTGCTCTGCGCGTTGGAAACGAAAGCATTCCTCAGCTTACGGGCAACCGGAGGTTCAACGGTAGACGATGCAGACTTCACGAATTCGCCCATCGCCTCAAGTTTGTTCAAAACAGTCTTGCTGTCAACGCCAAGTTCCTTGGCAAGTTCATATACGCGTGCTTTCGGCACTCAATTTCTCCTATCTTGGGCCGCGCGCATACGAGCGCGACCGCTACTGATTCACGGCGAGCTTGTTCCTTCTCATCGTGCAACCATGTTCGTGATACCTCGTCTTTTCCCTGGGCATGACGGCATAAACCCCCACGCTTTGGATTATCGAGTCCAGCATACTCAAGCCCGTGGATTGAACGCCCACGGGCTTGCCGTTGCTGAAAGCGTTGGTTATTCGGCAGTTTCCTCACTGGTCGAAGCCTGCGCTTCTGCCATCTTCTTGGCGTGTGCCTCGGCGGATTCGATACCAATCTTCCATCCGGTCAGCTTGGCGGCCAAGCGTGCGTTCTGACCTTCCTTGCCGATGGCAAGAGACAGCTGATCATCATGGATGAAGGCGATTGCGGTCTGGTTCTTCTCGCTGATCACCTGCACACCGGTGGCGACCGCCGGAGACAGCGCCGCGGCGACGAACTTCGCCGGATCGGCAGACCAGTCGACGATATCGATCTTTTCCGGTCCGAGATTCTCCATCACCGCACGCACGCGAGCGCCGCCGGGGCCGATCAGGGCACCCTTCGGATTAACGCCTTCAGTGTTGGCTCGCACCGCGATCTTGGTGCGGGCACCGGCCTCACGCGCAATGGCCATAATCGACACGGCGCCGGAAACCAGTTCCGGAACCTCACGCTCGAACAGGCGGCGAACAAGCTCCGGATGGGAGCGGGACACTACGATTTCCGGGCCCTTGAGACCGCGTGCAACATTCACCACATATACGCGGATGCGCTCACCGTGGCGGTAGCGTTCTCCCGGCACCTGCTCACGACGGGGAAGCAACGCCTCGACATCGCCAACGGCTACGTGCACATTGGAAGTGTCCTTCACGTCCTGCTGCACGATACCGGTGATCAGCTTGCCTTTCTGCCCTGAGAACGCGCCGAACACCTTGTCGTCCTCGGCCTTGCGGAACAGCTGGCTGATGACCTGACGTGCGGTGGCTGCGGCCAAGCGGCCAAAGTCACGCGGAGTGTCATCGTATTCCTCGCCCAAAGTCGGCGCAGGGTGCGGATTATCCTCGGTCGGTTCGACCGGAATCTCATCCTGAGCCCAAACGGTAAAGCTTCCGGCACGCGGATCAAGCTCCACACGAGCATGCTTCGCCGCGTGCGGCGTTTTCAGATATGCCAGTCGTAATGCTTCCGAGAGTGCGGCATCCAGCGTCTCGGGATCGATTCCCTGCCCAGCTGCGAGCTGGTGCATTCCTGCCAGGTCCAGTTCCATACTTCCAAGACCTCCTATATGAAGTTATTCCGAGCGCTCGGCCCAATGGTCACAGTCAACTATTAGTCTAATGTTTCATGCAGACACGTTCCCCTCTTTTCCCCTCGGTCTCGTCGACCTCAAGACGCGTCTGCGTCTTGGCATGCATAGGCGTGCTTGTAGCGTCTCTGACTGCTTGCTCCGCACCCCGAATCGCGGGCCGCGCCGAGGCTGAACTGCAGCCAAGTCCTTGCGAGAAGGCGTATGCTGACGCGACCGCCAACGCCGACATCATGGCAGACAGGTCACGCCATATCATTATGCGCTATCTTGCCGCGCAGGAAGCGGTTTCAGATTGGGCAAACACCGCGGCCTACTGCCCTGCACGGTTCGCCGACGGCACGTTGCGTAGCGCGCAGGCCCGTCACACCGCCCGTTTGATGGCGGCGCGACTTACGATCAACATCGCACAGCCCACGCTGTCACGTTGCGACGGCATCGATTCATTTGATATTGACGCGGATTCGCTTTCCGCCATGTCCGTTGCGGAAGATCAGGCCGGATTCGCAATGGAGGTTTTCGCGGCACGTTCCATCGGACATGCGACGCTCGATATCAGCGATCGTCATAAAACAACTTCGCAGCGGCTGATTTCCTTCTCTGGAGCTGAAGATACCCGTGCGAAAACCTATGATGTCGCGCAATTGCTCGCCCATCCCGATACTATTGTGGATTCCGCAACTGGATTGTTCGCACCGACCGACGCCGTCATTGAAATGAATTGCGCACGCAGCGAAATCGCAGCCGTCGAATCAAGTTCGAATTCGACGAGCGATTCGGCGCAATCCCGCACGACCGCAGAAAACTCTTCAGATGATTCAAGGCAACAGTCTCTGGGCATACTTACCAGCATGATCGCCGACCGTGTGGACCTAGCTCTCACTTGGGGCTATCCATCATTCGACGAAGCATTGTTCGAATAGCGCACACCAACACACGCCAGTTCATACAACAACCTACGCGATACCTGCGCAGCCGCGAGCCTGACAACGTGACGCATCATCCATGCAGATAAGACACGCCGAACAATCGCGGACATCGCAAAAATCTCATAGCTGGATTTGACAATCGACAAAGCTGTGGCAAAATAATCAAGTTGCTTGTTTTCAAGCGGCGCAATGGATAAGTGTCCGAGCGGTCTAAGGAGCACGCCTCGAAAGCGTGTGAGGGCAAACCCCTCCGCGAGTTCGAATCTCGCCTTATCCGCAAGTAGAAAAACCGGAGCAACGGCGCTTCGGTTTTTTTATTGCCTACAGCTCCTGTTCGTGCACGGAAGCGTTCACCCACTGATGCTGTTGCACATTGCAACCGGAGAAAATACCGATGTCGAGCATGCAGTCACGGTAATTACGGCCGTGCGCGATGGTGATGTAGTTGTCGTCGACCATACGGTTATGTGTCAGATCAAACCCAATCCAACGCTCGTTATGGTACACCTCCACCCAAGCGTGCGTGGCACCCTCTCCACCCAACAATCCGGCGGTATAACACGCGGTGAGACCAACATGGCGGCACACCGATCACGGAATCCGGATTGAATGCGAACGGATCGAGATATTCGTCCGACAAGCGACGGTAGACCACGCCCACACGATGTCTTTTGCCCGCATAATCAAATACCGAAACGCACACCATTACGGCTCAACTCGCGGTTGATCGACTCCCGGCGGTTCACCAGTTCCGTCGCCAGTTTGCGTGCAACTGTACAGTATGTGCTCTTACAAAGTACGTTTCGCACGAATCGCTTCGGCACGAATCGCCAACTGGTCGTCTTCCGGATATTCGATATGTTCGAGCGTCAATCCTTGCGGAGCGATCGGGCCAGTGCTGCCTTCACGCAACGGCGTCGCCATTTTTCCGGCGAACCAATCCAAGGAACGTTTGCCGATACCAACCTGTACGCAACCGTTAACCAACGAACGCACCATATTGCGTGCGAATGCGTCGGCGACGATGGTGAAGCAGAGCAGTCCCGACTCCAAGGCGGGCGTTCGGTACCGCTCCCCCATGGTGGTTCCGTCGTCGATAAGCGGATGCTGCGGTATGCGCCTCCAATACGCGGTTTTGACCTCGCGTATGGTGGTTCCTCCTGGATTGGGAGTTGCGAACGAGCCGAAATCATGCAGACCGATTGTCATTTCAGCAGCCTTGTTCATGGCGCCGATGTCAAGATTATCGTCGATATGCAGCACGCTATTTCTGGTACGTGGATCGATTTCGCTTGATCGGTCGGCAATGCGATATACGTAAGTGCGTTCCAACGCGGAGAAGCGTGCGTCGAATCCTTCAGGAGCCTCTTTGATGGAACGAATGGCGATATCGTTCGGCAGCATGCGTTGCAGTCGTCGCGTCAACGCCATCACCGGTTCGACCTGCATATGCCCGACGCAACGTGCAAGCGTCTCCTCATTGATGTCGAGATGGCAAACTTGGTGCGACGCGTGCACGCCGGTATCAGTACGACCTGCGACGGTCAGGCGCAGCGGCTCATTGTCGTCGCCTTCCGGCACGCGCAGAATGGTATGCAGCACACGTTCGATTTCCCCCTGCACGGTGCGTATGTCAGGCTGTTTCGCCCATCCGTAAAAATCGGTGCCGTCATATGCCAAGTCGATACGTAATCTCACGGCAATGAGCATAACAAAAGGCGCATAACAACACATGACAACGCATAACAAAAAGGCTGGGAACCTTTCGATTCCCAGCCTTTTCATCAGCTAGTCAAGCCTGCTTGATGCCAATCACTCGGCGTTCTCTGCGGTGGCTTCCGGAGCCTCAACCGGTGCCTCTTCGACAACCGGAGCTTCTTCAGCGGCAACCTTGGTTGCAGCTTCAGCTTCCTTGACCACGGCCTGCTTCGGGCTCACCGGCTCGGTGACGAGCTCGATGATGGCTGCCGGAGCGGCGTCGCCACGACGCGGAGCGATCTTGACGATGCGGGTGTAGCCACCCTCACGCTGCTCCATCTGCTCGGCGATCTCGGTGAACAGCTTGTGCACAACGGACTTGTTGCGGATGACACGCATCACGCGACGACGGCTGTGCAGATCACCACGCTTGGCGAGCGTGATCAGGCGCTCAGCCAACGGACGAAGGCGCTTAGCCTTCGGCAGGGTGGTGGTGATGCGGCCGCGCTGGAACAGGCTGGTAGCCATGTTCGCGAGCATAAGACGCTCATGAGCCGGGCTGGAGGCCAGACGCGGACCCTTCTTTGGTGTAGGCATTGTTTCTCCTTGAAAGCCCCGTTGGATTCAGGTGGGCAATCGCCCGAACATCCGAATCCAACGAAGCGGTTAGGTCAAAAGCGGCGAATCACTCGTCTTCCGGCGAGAAGAAGGTGCCGCCTTCGAGGTTGTTGGTATCGAAGTTGCCCAGCGGGGAAGCCTTGAGAGCCAGACCCAAGGACTGGAGCTTTTCCTTGACTTCGTCGATGGACTTCATACCGAAATTGCGGATGTCGAGCAGATCCTGCTCAGTGTGGGCGACCAGCTCGCCAATCGTGTGGATGCCTTCACGCTTCAGGCAGTTGTAGCTGCGCTGGGTGAGGTTGAGATCCTCGATCGGAACAGCCATCTCCGGGTTGGTTTCCTCTGCCACCGGGGCAGGTCCAACCTCGACGCCCTCAGCCTGGGTGTTAAGCTCACGGCACAGACCGAAGAGTTCCACCAGGGTGGAGCCTGCGGATGCGACTGCATCGCGCGGGGAGATTGCCGGCTTGGTCTCCACGTCCAGGATGAGCTTGTCGAAGTCAGTGCGCTGTTCAACGCGAGTGGCTTCCACACGATAGCTCACCTTGAGCACCGGGGAGTAAATCGAGTCGACCGGAATACGACCGATCTCGGCGTTATCCTGCTTGTTCATCTGGGCAGGCACATAGCCGCGACCACGCTCGACGGTGAACTCGATTTCAAGTTCGCCATCTTCCGCGAGGGTTGCGATATGCATATCCGGGTTGGCGATGGTGACGCCGGCCGGAGGGGTGATGTCACCCGCGGTGGCCTCGCCCTTGCCGCTCTTGCGCAGATACATGACAACCGGCTCATCGTATTCGCTGGTGAGCACGATGCCCTTGATGTTCAGCAGGATCTCGGTAACGTCCTCTTCAACACCCGGCAGAGTGGTGAACTCGTGCGGGACGCCGGAGATACGCACCGAAGTCACAGCCGCTCCAGGGATGGAGCTCAGGAGGGTGCGGCGCAGCGAGTTGCCAAGCGTGTAACCGAAACCAGGCTCGAGAGGCTCGATGGTGAAGCGGGAACGCTGAGGGTTGAGAGATTCCTCGGTAAGTGTCGGACGCTGTGCGATAAGCACTGTGGTTATCCTTTCAGCTTCAGGCCGGTGGTGCACTCACCGGCCATAAGCGGCGTTGGATTGATGATTTCTTCTAGTGCTCAGACGCGACGGCGCTTCGGAGGACGAACGCCGTTGTGTGCCTGCGGGGTGACGTCGGTGATGGAACCGACTTCGAGTCCGGCGGACTGCAGGGAACGGATAGCGGTTTCACGACCGGAACCCGGCCCCTTCACGAACACGTCGACCTTCTTCAGACCGTGTTCCATAGCCTTGCGGGCTGCGGACTCAGCGGCCATGCCAGCGGCGTACGGCGTGGACTTGCGGGAGCCCTTGAAGCCGACATCGCCACCGGACGCCCAGGACACAACTGCGCCGGACGGGTCGGTGATCGAAATGATGGTGTTGTTGAAAGTGGACTTGATGTGCGCCTGCCCAACCGGGACCGACTTACGGTCGCGGCGACGCGGCTTGCGCGCGGCTTGCTTTTGAGCTGCCATTGACCCTCGTTTCCTAATAACGAATTTGCTTTGTTGTTCAGGCGATGAAACTTACGTCTCGTGGTCTGAACTGACAGCCACCGATTACTTGGTGGCCTTCTTCTTTCCGGCGACCGTACGCTTCGGACCCTTGCGGGTACGTGCATTGGTCTTGGTGCGCTGACCGCGCACAGGAAGTCCCTTACGGTGACGCTGGCCTTGGTAGCAGTTGATCTGAATCTTACGACGGATATCCGCATCGATTTCACGACGCAGATCACCCTCGATCTTATAGTTACCCTCGAGGTAGTCACGCAGCGTAATCAGCTGCTCATCCGTCAGATCCTTGACGCGAATATCCGGGTTGATACCGGTCGCGGCAAGCGTTTCCTTGGCACGAGTACGACCCACACCAAAGATGTAGGTGAGGGCGATCTCGATGCGCTTCTCATTGGGGATGTCGACTCCGGCAAGACGTGCCATTGCGATTCCTTCTGTTTTCCGCAGGTCTTGCACCGAGTCGTCCGGTTTCCCGGCCCGGGCCTGCGTACCCGGGGTTCATATCGCTTGCGCGATCTGTGACTCAGCGCCTGTACTTATTGTGCCGCTGGATCTACTCTCAGCCCTGACGCTGCTTGTGGCGCGGGTTGACGCAGATCACCATGACGCGGCCGTGACGACGGATCACGCGGCAATTCTCGCAGATCCTCTTCACACTAGGGCTGACCTTCATGGTTTTCCTTTGCTTATGTACCTTACTTGTAACGGTACGTAATACGGCCGCGGTTCAGATCATAAGGGCTCATTTCAAGCACAACACGATCCTGCGGCAGAATGCGGATGTAGTTCTTCCTCATCTTGCCCGAGATGGTTGCGAGCACGATATGCTTGTTCTCGAGTTCAACGCGGAACATCGCGTTCGGCAGTGCTTCCACTACCTGTCCTTCGACTTCAATCACACCGTCTTTAGCCATGAGCCTCGTTCCGTTCTTTGGCGATTACTATGCGTGCCCGAAGACACACCAACTTGCAAGAATACACGAAAACGGGAATTACGGCACATTCGGCGTGTCGCAATTCCCGTTTTCGATTGATTTGTGGTATTTTATTGGGCTTTCTTATCTATGAATATGCTTCGAATCAGCCCAATCCTCAGCTATTTCAGCCGAGTTCAGCCACGATGGTGGACTGGATCTCTTCGACGGAACCGACGCCGTTGAAGGTCTTCAGCAGGCCACGCTCTTCGTAGGTTGTCAGCAACGGAGCGGTTTCCTTGGCGTATACATCGAGGCGCTTGGCAATTGCTTCCGGAGTGTCGTCGGAGCGACCTTCGATCTCGGCGCGCTTCTTCATGCGCTCCATAAGCACGTCATGGTCGGCGTCGAGAGCCACCACTGCGTCCAGCGGAGTGTTCAGATCGGCGAGGATGGCGTCCAGCGCTTCGACCTGGGAGGCGTTGCGCGGGTAACCGTCAAGAATCCAACCGTTCTTGGCATCGTCCATGGCCAAGCGATCCTTGACGATCTTGTTGGTCAGCTCGTCAGGAACCAGTTCGCCTTTATCGATGTATTTCAGTGCCTCAACGCCAAGTTCGGTCTTGTTCTTAATGTTGTAGCGGAAGATATCGCCGGTGGAGATTGCCGGAATACCGTAGTGCTCGCTCAGCAGAGCAGCCTGGGTGCCCTTGCCGACGCCCTGAGGTCCCATGATCAGCAGTCGCATGTTATTCTCCGTTTCATTTGGCCTCTTTCGAGGCTTTCTGATTTTCGATTGGTTACATGAAAATCGTGATACCGCCTCACGTCGAAACGGTATCACGATTTTGAGGCTTTACTTGCCTTCCTTGTGGTCAGTGCCCTCGAACAGGAATCCAGCGTACTGGAACTGTTCGGTCTGGGCCTTGGCCTGACGCAGGGTGTCGAGGCCGACGCCTGCGATGATCAGGATGGTGGTGCCGCCGAACGGCAACTTGGTGTTGAGGTCAAGCGCCATGATGAGCACGGTCGGAATAAGCGCCACGAATAGCAGATACACGGCACCGACGGTGTTGAGCCTGTTCATCACGTAGCTCAGATAACGGCTGGTGGCGCTGCCTGCACGGATTCCCGGAATGAAGCCGCCGTACTGCTTCATGTTGTCTGCGGTCTCGTCCGGGTTGAAGGTGATTTCCGTGTAGAAGAAGCAGAAGAACACGATCATCAACGCGTACAGTGCGATGTACCACACGGAAGTGGTATTGGCCAGGTTGGAGTTAATCCACTTGACCCAGGACTGGTCGGATTTGCCGAACTGTGCGATCAGGGTCGGGATGGCCAGAATGGAGGACGCGAAGATCGGCGGAATAACGCCGCTCATATTGATCTTCAGCGGCAGATAGGTAGAGGATCCGCCGTACATCTTGCGGCCAATCATACGACGGGTGTACTGCACCGGAATACGACGCTGGGAAAGCTCGACGTAGATGACGAGGATCATGATAACCAACAGTACGCCGACGACCGCGGCGAACTTCGCCCAATTGCCATCGGTGCCTTTGGTGCCCCAACCGATCTCCCACAACTGCGGCAGGAAGCCGGAACAGATGGACATGAAGATAAGGATGGACATACCCTGGCCAAGACCCTTATCGGTGATCAATTCGGCCATCCACATGATCAGGCCCGTACCACCGGTCATGATCAGCACCATGACCACGAGGTTCCAGACGGAACCGTCAGGCACGACCTGGGAGCACTGATAGTTGAACAGGGCACCGGAGCGGGCGGTCACCAGAATGGTGGTGGACTGCAGCACAGCGAGGCCAATGGTCAGGTAACGGGTGTACTGGGTCAGCTTGGCTTCACCAGACTGGCCTTCCTTATGCAGCGCCTCAAAGCGGGGAATGACCACGCGGAGCAGCTGGATGACGATAGATGCCGTGATGTACGGCATGACGCCTAGCGCGAAGATCGACAGCTGCAACATTGCGCCGCCAGAGAAGAGGTTCACCAGACCAATGAAGTTCTCGGAGGTGCTGTTCATCGAGCCGACGCACTGCTGGACCACCTTGTAGTCGACACCTGGGGTCGGAATGAACGAACCAATACGATAAATGATGATGATACCAAGAGTGAAGAGGATCTTGTTCCTCAACTCCTTGGTTTTCAAGGCCTGGATTAACGTCCTCACCTGGGATTCCTTCCATCGACGTGCGCGCCGGCGCACCCGTGCAAAAACAGACTCTACCGGTTGAGTCTAGCGTACGGCGTCTACCTACACATGGAGTGTTCCATTGTCGGTTTTCATTAGATCTCTGGGCACTGTTTTTCGATCCCCGTACTGGACCGAAAAAACGAAGTGAGGCCTCCCCCGCCCCAGCGGGAGAAGCCTCACTTACGAGCTTAAGTCAGCTACATTCCGTGGAATCAGTCCTCGGAGATGGAGCCGCCGGCAGCCTCAATCTTGGACTTGGCAGAAGCGGAAGCCTTGACACCCTTGATGGTGTAGGCAGCCGAAACCTCGCCGTCGCCCAGGACCTTGACCGGGTAGCCGTCACGCACGGCACCCTTGGCAACCAAATCGGCAACGGTAATCTCGCCACCCTGCGGGAACAGTTCCGCAAGAGCTGCGACGTTGACGACCTGATATTCCTTCTTGAACGGGCTCTTGAAGCCACGCAGCTTCGGAAGGCGCATGTACAGCGGCAGCTGGCCACCTTCGAAGCCCGGGCGAACCTGATAGCGCTTCTTGGTACCCTTGTCGCCACGGCCCGAGGTCTTACCCTTGGAGCCTTCACCACGACCGACGCGAATGCGATCCTTCTTGGCGCCCGGAGCCGGCTTCAGGTCATGCATCTGCAGAATATCTGCCATAATCAGTCAGCCTCCTCAACGGTGACCAGGTGACGGAGAACCAGCAGCTGGCCACGAAGGGCCGGGGTGTCCTCACGAGTCACGGTCTTGCCAATCTTGTTCAGGCCCAGAGTCTGAGCCGCAGCACGCTGCTTCGGAGTGGAGTTCACCAGACCGTGGTGCAGCTTGATGTTCAGGTTAGTCATCACTCACCGTCCTTCTGAGCGGCCTTGGCCTGTGCTTCTTCACGGGCCTTGCGAGCCTCGGCGATGCCTTCGGCGCGAGCACGCAGCAGGGAGTCAGGAGCCACCTCTTCGAGGGACATGCCACGACGAGCTGCGATCTCTTCCGGCTCTTCGAGCTTCTTGAGAGCGTCGACAGTCGCACGCACCACGTTGACGGCGGTGGCGGAGCCCATCGACTTGGTCAAGACGTCGGTGATGCCAGCGCATTCCATGACAGCGCGGACTGCACCGCCGGCGATAACGCCGGTACCCGGAGCAGCCGGGCGCAGGAGCACGGTACCTGCGGCATCATGACCGATCACCGGGTGGGTGACGGTGCCCTTGACGCGCGGAACAGTGAACATGTGCTTCTTGGCATCCAGCTGGCCTTTGGCGATTGCAGCCGGGACCTCACGGGACTTGCCGTAGCCGACGCCCACGGTGCCGTTGCCGTCGCCAACCACCACGAGGGCGGCGAAGCTGAACGTACGACCACCCTTGTGGGTCTTGGACACACGGTTGATGGTCACCACGCGATCGAGCATCTCGTTCTCGTGAGATTCCTCACGACGGTTGCGACGCTCGCCACGACGACCCTCACCACGCTGGCCACGACGGGACTTGCGATCCTCGTTGGTAGCCTCAGCAGCAGCCTGAGTGTTCTGAGTTTCTTCAGCCACTTGGGTTTCCTTTTCGTTGTCGCTCACAGTGCCAGACCTCCCTCGCGGGCGCCTTCAGCGACAGCTGCGACGCGGCCATGATACTTGTTGCCGCCACGATCGAACACAACCGCGGTGATGCCTGCGTCCTGAGCCTTCTTGGCAATCAGTTCGCCGACCTTCTTGGCGGCTTCGGTCTTGGTGCCCTCAAAACCAGCGAAATCGCTCATCAGAGTGGATTCGCTCACCAAGGTAATGCCCTTGGTGTCGTCGATGATCTGGGCAACCATGTGACGGTTGGAACGGGTAACCACCAGACGCGGGAGCTCCGGGGTACCGCTGATACGCTTGCGCAGACGAGCGTGACGGCGCTGGAGCGCGACCTTCTTGCCCTTACCGAAAATCTGGACGCTCATTACTTACCAGCCTTTCCAGCCTTGCGCAGGATGCGTTCATCCGAGTACTTGACGCCCTTGCCCTTGTAGGGTTCCGGAGCGCGAAGCTTGCGGATGTTAGCGGCGCACTGGCCGACAGCCTGCTTGTCGATACCCTTGACGATCACCTGATTCGGGTTCGGCAGTTCGAACTCGATGCCTTCCGGCGGCTCAACGGTGATGGTGTGGGAATAACCGAGGGAGAACTCGATACCCTTACCCTTCGCCTGAGCACGGTAACCGGTGCCGACGATATCCAGGGTCTTGGCATAGCCCTCGTGCACGCCCTTGACCATGCTCGCCACAATGGAACGAGCCAGGCCGTGCTTTGCACGGGTCGGGCGCAGATCGTCAGCCGGGACGAGGATGATCTCGTTGCCTTCGACCTGAGCGGTGATGCCTTCCGGAATCTCGTAGGAGTCAGTGCCCTTAGCGCCCTTGGCGGTGAAGGACTGACCGTCGATCTTAACTTCCACGCCAGCAGGAATGGTGACGGGGAGCTTACCAATATGCGATGCCATGTTTCAGCTCTCCTTTCTCACCAAACGAAAGCGACGATTTCGCCGCCGATGCCTCGGTCGAGGCATTCCTTCTGGGTCAGCAGTCCCGAGCTAGTCGAGATGATTGCGATGCCAAGGCCACCGAGCGGCATCGGCAGAGCATCGGACTTTGCGTAACGACGCAGGCCCGGCTTGGAGATGCGCTTGATGCCCTGGATGGAACGCTCGCCGTTCGGACCATACTTGAGGGTGACCTCGAGAGTCTGGCCGACCTTGGCTTCCTTAGCGGTGAAGTCCTTGATGTAGCCTTCGCGCTTCAGAATCTCGGCGATGTTCGCCTTGAACTTGGAGTACGGCATATCCACGGTTTCGTGCTTTGCCGCGCTCGCATTACGCAGACGCGTAAGCATGTCTGCGATCGGATCTGTCATTGTCATTTGGGCTTATTGCCCTTTCTCGCCGTGGTTTCCGCCGCCCGCACGCTTTTCAGCGATTGGGCCGCGGACCTTCAGCGTCGTTATTTACCAACTGGACTTCGTAACGCCGGGCAGCTCGCCGCGGTGGGCCTTCTCACGAAGGCAGATGCGGCAAAGGCCGAACTTGCGGTAGACGGAGTGAGGACGACCGCAGACCTGGCAACGCGTGTAAGCGCGCACCTTGAACTTCGGCTTAGCGGCCGCCTTGTTCTTAAGAGCGGTTTTTGCCATATCAGTTCTCCTTGAAGGGGAAGCCGAGATGCTTCAGGAGCACGCGAGCTTCCTTGTCGTCCTTGGTGCTGGTCACCACGGTGATATCCATACCGCGCTGGTGATCGATCGAATCCGGATCGATCTCGTGGAACATGGACTGCTCGGTGAGACCAAAGTTGTAGTTGCCCTGACCGTCGAACTGGTTGCCGTTGATGCCACGGAAATCGCGGATACGCGGCAGAGCCATGGTCAGAAGGCGATCCAGGAACTCCCACATGCGCTCGCCACGCAGGGTGACGTAAGCGCCGATGGCCTGGCCTTCACGCAGGTGGAACTGTGCGACGGACTTCTTGGCCTTGGTGATCTTCGGCTTCTGGCCGGTGATCAGGGTGAGGTCCTTGACGGCGCCTTCGATGAGCTTGGAGTCGCGAGCAGCGGCGCCAACGCCCATGGAGACGACGACCTTCTGGACGCGAGCAACCTGCATCGGGTTGGAGTAGTGGAATTCCTTCTCCAGCTCCGGCACGATCTGCTCGTTATACTTTTGCTTCAAGCGCGGAGTTGCCGGCGCTTCGACAGTGGTATCGGTCATGCCAGCTCCTTTCCGGACTTCTTGGCAACACGCACACGCACGGTCTTCACCTTGCCGTCGCGAGCCTCTTCCTTTTCGACGATGCGCACGCGGGTCGGCTGCTTGGTCTCCGGATCGATGACCATCACGTTGGAGCGATGAATCGGAGCCTCGACAGCCACGATGCCGGCCTGCTGGCCCTGCTGCGTAGCGCGAACGTGCTTCTTGACGATCTGCACGCCTTCAACGATCAAACGATCGTCCTTGAGCACCTGCTTGACGGTGCCTTCCTTGCCGCGATCCTTGCCGCGGATGACCTTGACCAGGTCGCCGCTCTTAATCTTGGCTGCCATGTCAGATCACCTCCGGGGCGAGGGACACGATCTTCATGAAGCGCTTGTCGCGCAGTTCACGACCGACCGGTCCGAAGATACGAGTGCCCTTCGGTTCACGGCCAGAGCCGAGAATGACGGCGGCGTTCTCGTCGAACTTGATGTAGGAGCCGTCCACACGACGGTGCTCCTTGACAGTGCGGACGACGACAGCCTTGACGACGTCGCCCTTCTTGACCGACCCGCCAGGGATGGCGTCCTTGACGGAGGCGACGATCACGTCGCCGATGCCGGCATAGCGTCGCTTCGATCCGCCGAGCACTCGGATGGCGAGGAGTTCCTTCGCACCCGTGTTGTCGGCGACATGAAGCCGCGTTTCCTGCTGAATCATTGATTCTCCTTAGCCGAGCTGGTTCTCCCCAAGCACCCCGCCTGCCTGCTTGAAGCAGGCGGGGTGACTCACGGAGCCTTGCCGAACTTATTTACTTAGCGCGCTCGATGATGCTATCGAGACGCCAACGCTTGGTCTTGCTCAGGGGCCGAGTCTCCATAATACTCACGAGGTCGCCAATGTGAGCCTCGTTGTGTTCATCATGGACCTTGACCGTACGAGTGGAACGCACGACCTTGCCGTACAGCGGGTGGGTCGAACGCTGCTCGAGCTCGACGGAAATCGTCTTGTCCATCTTATCGGACACGACGTAACCGCGACGAACCTTGCGGAAGTTACGCTCTTCAGCCATTACTTCTCCTCAGCTTTCGTTTCGGTCGCCTCGGGGGCCTGGCTGATGCCGAGCTCACGCTCGCGCAGGACGGTGTACATCCTGGCGATGTCGTGCTTGACCGCCTTGAGGCGGGCGGTGTTTTCGAGCTGACCGGTCGCGGACTGGAAGCGCAGGTTGAACAGCTCTTCCTTGGACTTCTTGAGGAAGCCCTCGATCTCCTCGTTGGTCTTCTCGTTCAGATTCTTCATGGTGTAGTCTGCAGTTCCGACTGCCATCAGATGTCACCGCCTTCACGAGCAATAACACGGCACTTCATAGGGAGCTTGTCGATTGCGCGGCGCAGAGCCTCGCGAGCGACATCCTCGGACACGCCACCGATCTCGAACATAACGCGACCCGGGTGGACGTTAGCGATCCAGAATTCCGGAGTACCCTTACCGGAACCCATTCGGGTGCCAAGCGGCTTCTTGGTCAGCGGACGATCCGGGAAGATCGTGATCCACACGCGGCCACCACGCTTGATGTAGCGGGTCATGGCAATACGAGCGGCCTCGATCTGGCGGTTGGTCACATAAGCTGGAGCCAGAGCCTGGATACCGAAATCGCCGAATGCGATCTCGTTTCCGCCCTTGGACATGCCACGGCGGACCGGACGGTGCTGCTTACGATACTTGGTTCTCTTTGGGATAAGCATTTCTCAGCTCACTCCTTCGTTTCCGTTGCGGCAGGTGCCTCAGCTGCGGCCGGAGCCTCTGCTGCTGCGTTCTGCTGCGGGGCAGCATTGCGCTGGCCACGACGCGGACGGCGATCGCCGCGGCGACCCTGGCGGTTGTTGCTCTGCTGTGCCTGCTGCTCTTCGAACTCACGCTCGGTCATGTCACCCTTGTAGATCCAGACCTTCACGCCGATACGGCCGTAAGTGGTCTTGGCTTCGAAGAAGCCGTAATCGATGAGGGCGCGCAGGGTCTGCAGCGGAACGCGACCCTCGCGATAGAACTCGGAACGGCTCATTTCGGCGCCACCAAGGCGGCCGGAGAGCTTGATACGAATACCCTTGGCGCCTGCACGCATGGCATCCTGCTGGGCCTTACGCATCGCGCGACGGAAGGTCACGCGGTTGGTGAGCTGCTCAGCGATGCCCTGTGCGACGAGCTGGGCGTCCAGTGCTGCGTTCTTCACTTCGAAGATGTTGAGCTGGACCTGCTTGCCGGTGAGCTTCTCAAGCTTGGCGCGAACGCGCTCAGCTTCAGCACCACGGCGGCCGATGACGATGCCCGGGCGAGCGGTGTGGATGTCCACACGCACGCGGTCGCGGGTACGCTCGATGACGATACGGGACACGCCCGCACGCTCGAGATCCTTGCTCATGGCCTTGCGGATGACGTCATCTTCGAGAACGAAGTCGCGGTAGCGTTCGCCGACCTTGTTGGAATCGGAGAACCACTTGGAACGATGGCTCTCAGTGATTCCCAGGCGGTAGCCAAACGGATTGATCTTCTGACCCATCTTTAGCGGTTTCCTTCCTTGTTAGCGACGACGACCGTGATGTGGCTGGTGCGCTTGTTGATACGAGCGGCACGGCCCTGTGCACGAGCGCGGAAACGCTTGAGCGTCACGCCTTCGTCCACATAGGTCTCCTTCACGACCAGGTCGTTCTCACGGAACGGTTCGCCGGCCTTGTCGGCCTTCACGCGAGCGTTCGCGATGGCGCTCTCTAGGACCTTACGCACCGGAAGGGATGCGTCCTGCGGAGCGAACTTCAGAATGGTGATGGCTTCGGTCGCCTTCTTGCCTCGGATGAGGTCGACCATACGGCGAGCCTTGCGCGGCGTCACGCGGACGTGACGAGCGATTGCTTTAGCTTCCATGTGTCCTTACTCTCCTTTAGCGGCGTGCCTTCTTGTCGTCCTTCACATGACCCTTGAAGGTCTTGGTCGGGGCGAACTCACCGAGCTTGTGGCCAACCATGGATTCGGTGACGAACACCGGAACGTGCTTGCGGCCATCGTGAACGGCGAAGGTGTGTCCGATGAAATCAGGGGTGATCATCGAACGACGGGACCACGTCTTGATGACGTTGTGCGTACCCTTCTCGTTCTGCTCGTCGACTTTCTTCTGCAGGTGGGCGTCGACGAAGGGGCCCTTCTTGATGCTACGAGTCATCTACTCGACACTCCCTTACTTACGGTTCTTACCATTCGGGCGACGACGAACAATCATCTTGTTCGAAGCCTTCTTCGGACGGCGGGTACGAACCTCGCCCTTGCCCCACGGAGAAACCGGCGGCTTGCCACCGCGGGTACGACCGCCGTGCGGGTGATCGACAGGGTTCATGGATTCACCACGGGTGATCGGGCGCTTGCCCATCCAACGTGCACGACCTGCCTTACCGAGCTGGATGTTGGCGTGATCAGAGTTGCCGACCTCACCAACGGTTGCGCGGCAGCGAGCATCCACGTTGCGGATTTCGCCGGACGGCATACGCAGCTGGGCGTAAGCGCCATCCTTGGCGACGAGCTGCACGGAAGCACCTGCGGAACGAGCGATCTTGGCGCCACCCAGCGGGCGGAGCTCAATCGCGTGCACCACGGTACCAGTCGGGATGTTGCGCAGCGGCAGGTTGTTGCCCGGCTTGATATCAGCCTGGGCGCCGGTCTCGATGACGTCACCCTGCTTGATGCCTTCCGGAGCGATGATGTAACGCTTCTCACCATCTGCGTAGTGCAGCAGTGCGATGCGAGCGGAACGGTTCGGGTCGTACTCAATGTGAGCGACCGTTGCCGGCACGCCGTCCTTGTCCCAACGCTTGAAGTCGATGAGACGGTACTGGCGCTTGTGACCGCCGCCACGATGACGGGAGGTCATACGGCCGTAGGAGTTACGACCGCCAGTCTTGCTGAGTTTGCGAACCAGCGACTTCTCAGGCGTGGAACGCGTAAGCTCGGAGAAGTCCGAGACGGACGCGTTACGGCGGCCTGCAGTCGTCGGCTTATAAACGCGGATAGCCATAATCTAGTTCTTCCTTTAACTTTTCTCGGCTAGCCTTCAGTTACCGAAGATGTCGATCGTCTGGCCCTCGGCGACGGTCACGATAGCGCGCTTCTGATTGACGCGCTGGCCGAAACCGTTGCGGGTGCGCTGACGCTTGCCGGCGCGGTTGAGGGTGTTGACGTTCGTCACCTTGACATTGAAGATCTCTTCGATTGCCTGCTTGATCTGGACCTTGTTCGCGTTCGGGGCCACCACGAAGGTGTACTGACCGCGATCGGACAGAGCGTAGCTCTTCTCAGAAACGACAGGCTTGAGGATGATGTCGTGTGCGGGCTTGTGAATAGCGACCATGAAAATCAGGCCTCCTTTGCAGCCGGCTCAGCCTTCGCAGCAAGGAAAGCGTCGAAGCCTTCCTTGGAGAAGACCACGTACTGAGCGGTGACCACATCGTACGTGTTGAGCTGATCGGCGAAGATCGGGTGAACGGTCGGGATGTTACGAACGGAAAGCCATTCGTTCACATTCTCGCGAGAGAGCACCACGGTGGTGAACTTGTTCTCGGTCACCGGGGTAAGAGCGGCAACAGCGGCCTTGGTGGACGGGGCTTCGGAAACGCCGAAGTCCACGACTGCCACGCGACCTGCGTTGGCGCGATCGGAAAGCACGTACTTGAGAGCAGCGGCCTTCATCTTCTTCGGGGTGCGCTGGGAGTAGTCACGCGGCTGCGGACCGAACACGGTGCCACCGTGGTACCACTGCGGTGCACGAATGGAGCCCTGACGAGCACGACCGGTGCCCTTCTGCTTCCACGGCTTGCGGCCACCGCCGGAAACCATACCGCGAGTCTTGGTGGCATGAGTGCCCTGACGAGCAGCGGCGCGCTGGGCCACCACAACCTGGTGGATCAGCGGGATACGGGACTGGACTTCTTCGGCGGAGAAGCCGAAGATCTCAGCCGGAGCCTCAACGGTTCCGGCTGCATTGCCCTGGTTATCGGTAACGTTCAGAGTAACGTTTGCCATGATTTATCAGGCTCCCTTCACTGCCGAACGGACGAGAACGATGCTGCCCTTCGGGCCCGGGATGGCGCCCTTGATGGCGAGCACGCCGTTCTCAACATCCGACGAAACGATGGTGAGGTTCAGCGTGGTGTTGGTTACATGACCCATGCGGCCAGCCATACGCTTGCCCTTGAGGATACGGCTCGGGGTAGCGCATGCGCCAACAGAGCCAGGACGACGCTCGTTCTTGTGAGAGCCGTGGGTACGACGATAGGACTTGAAGCCCCAGCGCTTGATGGTGCCTGCGAAGCCCTTGCCCTTGGTGGTACCGGTCACATCGACCAGGGTGCCCTCCGGGAACAGCTCAGCGGTCAGCTCCTGACCCGGCTCGAACTCTTCGGCGTTATCGGTGCGGACCTCAGCGAGGTGACGACGCGGGGTGACGCCAGCCTTGGCGAAGTGGCCGGCAAGCGGCTTAGTCACCTTGGTCGGGTCAACCTGGCCGTAGCCAAGCTGAACAGCCTTGTAGCCGTCGGACTCTTCGGACTTGACAGCAGTCACCACGTTGGTGGAGACGTCAACGAGGGTCACAGGAACGAAGAAACCGTTCTCGTCCCAGACCTGAGACATGCCGAGCTTCTTGCCCAGCAGTGCGGTGCGATTAGACATAATGGTTCCCTCCTCCCTTACAGCTTGATCTCGATGTTCACATCTGCGGGCAGATCAATGTGCATAAGGGAATCCACGGCCTTCGGGGTCGGGTCCACAATGTCGATGAGACGCTTATGAGTACGCATCTCGAAATGCTCGCGAGAATCCTTGTACTTGTGAGGAGAACGGATAACGACGAACACGTTCTTCTCGGTCGGGAGCGGAACCGGGCCAACCACAGTTGCGCCCGCGTTCGTCACCGTTTCGACGATCTTCTTCGCCGATTGGTCGATGACCTCATGGTCATAGGACTTAAGCCTGATGCGGATTTTCTGTCCCGCCATTGCCTTCCGCCCTTTCTAGCGATTCGTTAGTTACTGTTTACCAGCCTGCTTCTCAAAGGGCACCGGCGCAGAAGACCCCCGAAACCGTGGAAGTTCCGTGGTCATACCACATCAGTGCGCAGCCATGCAGTTTTCACTCTCGTGATCACTGTGCCACGCTCGCTTTTTTAATTCCAATTTGCGAGCCCTAAAATCAGGCAACTTCTTTATTTAAGCATCAGGGGTAGTCTTAAGAAATCCTCGCGTGTCGCGGTCTCAAGTCCTGTTTTCAAGTCCCTGAAAACGAATGAGATGCACATTGCCGATCGTCTGTTGCGATCATACTGCAGCATCATCCGAAAATGCTTTTCCACATATAAAAAACGAGGAATCCGGTTGAACGAATCCAACCAAATTCCTCGTTATCTATGATGCTTGCCGATATAACGCAAGCACCTTATATGTAGGTCACTGCTGATGGCCTATACATGAAGCGACTCATGCACGCTCGGAAGCTTCTTCCGTGGCGGCCTCGCCCTGACGCTGGACGCGCAGCTTGTGCCCCTCGGCCTGGCTGACGCCGTAGTATGCGGCGATGGCGATGTCCTTCATATCCTCGATCTGCGGGATACGCGGATTTGCCGGAGCGCACTGATCCTCATAGGCACGCATGCCGATCTGATCGAGGATGGACCAGAAGTAGTCCTCGTCCACACCGCACTCCTGGAAGCTCTTGTTCATGCCGAGCTTGTTGTCGCGGTAGTCCTCGACGGCCTTGGCCAGGTTCTCAACGCCCTCTTCCGGAGTCTTGCCCGGGTTCACGCCAAGGTTCTTGGCGATCTCCTGGTAACGTTCCGGAGCGATGTACTTGTTGTACTTCGGCCAGCTGGTCGGTTCCTCCGGAATGGAGCCGTTGTAGCGGATGACGTACGGCAGCAGGATGGAGTTGGTACGACCATGGGCAACGTGGCACAGGGCACCGATGGTGTGGGCCATGCCGTGGCACATGCCGAGGAATGCGGAGCCGAATGCCATGCCGGCCATGGTGGCGGCGTTGTGCATCTTCTCCTGGGCCTTGATCTTGTCTTCACCCGGCTCGCCGTTGACGGACTCGGCGAGGTTGTCCCAAATCAACTTGGCCGCGTGCAACGCCATGCCATCGGTGAAATCGTTGGCATAGACGGAGACGTAAGCCTCGAAGGAGTGGGTCAGGGCGTCGAAGCCAGCATCGGATGCGAGCTTGCGCGGCTGGGTACGCGCCAGCACCGGATCGACGATGGCGACGGACGGGGTCAGCGCGTAATCGGTGATCGGGTACTTGTAGCCGGTCTTGTGATCGGTGATCACAGCGAACGGCGTGACTTCGGAACCGGTGCCGGAAGAGGTCGGGATGCACACGAGCTTGGCCTTCTTGCCCAGCGGCGGGATCTTGAAGGCGCGCTTACGGATATCGAAGAACTTCTCACGCACGTCGGAGAAGGAGATTTCCGGGTGCTCGTACAGCAGCCACATGATCTTGGAGGCGTCCATCGGGGAACCACCGCCGACGGCGATGATGGTGTCCGGCTCGAACTCCTCACGCATCATGGTGGCACCGCGCTCGACGGTTTCGACGCTCGGTTCCGGCTCGACGTAGTCGATGATGCGGAAGGTCACACGGTTGGAACGTGCGCGGAGCTGGTCGATGATCTTGTCGACCACACCGAGCTGCTCCATGACCTTATCGCACACGATGACGGCCCTCTCGATGCCGTACATGTCGCGCAGGTACTTGATGGCGTTCGGCTCGAAGTAAGTCTTGGCCGGAATCTTGAACCACTGCATGTTGTTGTTCCTCCGAGCGATGCGCTTGATGTTGAGAAGGTTAACTGCCTGAACGTTGCCAGACACGGAGTTGCCGCCGTAGGAGCCGCAGCCGAGGGTCAGCGACGGTGCGATGGCGTTGTAGATGTCGCCCACGCCGCCGAGGGAGCTCGGAGAGTTCCAGATGATGCGGCATGCGTGCATGCGCTGGCCGTATTCGCGGACCAGAGCCTGATCGTTGGTGTGGATGGCTGCGGTGTGGCCTGCACCATGCTTGAGCATGGCTTCGCACATTTCGAAGGCCTGTTCCTTGTTGTCGGACTTCAGTACGGCCTGGACCGGAGCGAGCTTCTCCATGGTCAACGGCTCGTTCTCGCCGACTTCCTTGCACTCGGCGGCAAGAATGGTGGCGTCTTCCGGAATCTCAAAACCTGCGGCCTTGGCGATGTACTGCGGGGACTTGCCCGGCACCACAGAGTTGAGCTTCGGGGTCTGGCCGGAATATGCGGTGCAGCCGAACATGTACTGCTCGAGCTTGGCCTTCTCTTCGTCGTTCACGAAGTAGGCCTTGCGGCGCTTGAGTTCCTTGATCAGCGGAGCGTAGACTTCCTTGTCGGCGATGATGGCCTGCTCGGTGGCGCAGATCATGCCGTAATCGAAGTGCTTGGAGAGCACCAGATCGTTGGCGGCGCGCACGATGTCGACGTTCTTGTCGACATATGCCGGAGCGTTGCCAGCGCCGACGCCGAGGGCCGGCTTGCCGGAGGAATATGCCGCCTTGACCATGCCCGGGCCACCGGTGGCGAGGATGGTGGCGATACCATCATGCTTCATCAGGGCGCCGGTGGCTTCGATGGACGGGTGCTCGATCCACTGGATACAGTTCTCAGGAGCGCCTGCCGCGATGGCTGCGTCGCGCACGATCTTGGCGGCTTCGACGGAGCACTTCTGTGCGCCCGGGTGGAAGCCGAAGATGATCGGGCAGCGGGTCTTCAGCGCGATCAGCGACTTGAAGATGGCGGTGGAGGTTGGGTTGGTGACCGGGGTCACGCCGGCGACGACACCGACCGGTTCGGCGATCTCGTCGATGCCCATGACATCGTCTTCACGAATGATGCCGACGGTCTTCTGACCGGCCAGATAGTTGGTGACGTGCTCGCAGGCGAAGATGTTCTTGGTGGCCTTGTCTTCCACCAAACCACGGCCGGTTTCCTCAACGGCCATCTTGGCGAGCACCAGATGCTTGTTCAGTGCTGCGACGGAAGCCTTGGCGACGATACGGTCAACCTGCTTCTGATCGAGCTTTTCGAAATCGTCAAGAGCCTTCAGGCCCTTCTTGACCAGAGCGTCGACCTCAGCCTCAGCTGCGGCGAGCTTCTCTTCCGGAGTCGGCTTGGTCGGCTCTTCCTTCTTTGCGTCTGCCACTTGAAGTCCTCCTCGATTCTTTGGGGGTTTGCAAAGTAGTTTCCCGTTATTCCATCCGCCTCGAAGCGGATGGACGCGTTGCTGGTCTTTTGTGACCTAGGACACACTTTAGTGAGTATGCAATATGATGTTCCACTGTGTCGTGTCGCAAGAGAAATGTTATCTTCTGTTCATTTAATGTTTAGATTGCGTTCTTTTATGGAATCAAAAAGCCTCAAAAACATCATTTTGAGCGTTTTTGTTGCTTTTTATCATAAATCACACACACTTTCTCAAGTCTCACCTCCATATCTTTTATAAAAGTATCTTCTATATGATATCAATCATATCGAGCTTTTACAAAGTCGATTTATTTATCTTGTTCGTTCAATGTATTTTTTCCGCCAGCCAGTAGGAGTTTCGCCTGTTTCTTCAAAGAAGCGACGATTGAAATTCGAAGCGTTACCATATCCGCAAGCGCGACGAATCGAAGCGACGCTTTGATTCGTGGTCGTCAGCAATCTGCATGCATGCCCGATACGCAATCGTCGAACAAAATCCGAAAACCCTATTCCTGCAGCCCTTTTGAACAGACGAGAGAAAGCCGAAACGCTCATTCCGGCCTGGCGGGCGGCCAAATCCATGCTAATTTCACCGCTCAGATGCGATGAAATGTACTCGATGGCATCATTGACCACACGTTCCGCACCACTGCATACAGCCGGATCGTATCCGGACGCAACCACCGTATAGGATTCATCTGCGGGGGCATGCGCGAACACATCCAACACACGAATCAGATCACTGACACGGCAAGCAAGACTATGTTCCTCCATGTTTTCCAGAATCGAACCGGCCTGACGAGCGGATTCACCGCTCAGCACCAATGCCTGCCCCGCACGTTTCAACACCATTGCAAAACCAGACGTTTCCGGAAATCCAGACATCAGCAGACGCATGGTTTCCGGACGCACATGGCACACCACATCACGCTGACGAAGCCGCTCCCCCGGAGCGATGTCGGACACCCAATTATGCGGAAGATTTGAACCAATCAGCGCAACCTGCCCGGCCTCATACGGAACAACGGCATTGCCCGCCATCATCAATCCGGTACCTTCCCGAATCAGATGAATTTCAATATGAGGATGATGATGCCATTTCGCCAACGAGCTTGGGTAGCCATGCTTCGCCCAACGCACCGAAGCCTGCGCGTCCGGCACAATGATCTCCAATACGCCGGAATCGTTCGGACTTCCACCTTTCGGCACGAATCCACCAAAAGAGGTCTGAGCCAAAGCCGCCTTCCCATGCCGATTATCGTTGACTTGTGCAACAGCACCCATGACACAGACCCCTTTCGTCGTTCCGTAACGTGCGTAACGTCAGTCGTTTTTCACGGTAATCTGCAGCTTAATGTCTCCAGGACGCCCCTCAGCCATGCGATCGAACGCCGCCTGGGCATCCTCCATCGCATAGGTGTCGGTGATGAATGGCTTCAGATTCAGTTTACCGTTAGCCACGAGGTCAATGGCCTTCTGATACACATTGGCATAACGGAAGATATTTTCGATGCGCACCTCGGTAGCCTGCAGTTCCGTAATGTCGATGGCCACCGGATTGACCGGAATGCCAACGATAACGGCAGCGCCACCGGGAGCAATCAGCTTCCAGAATGTCTCGTATGACTTCGGCGAGCCCGAGCACTCGAAAGCCACATCAGCACCCCAGCCCCCCGTTTCCTCACGGACGCGCTCCACCAGATCCTCTTTGGTGAGATCCACCGGAATAATACCTGGAATCTGAGCCGCAATCGCCAGTTTGATTGCCGACACATCGGAGATCAGCACCTTGGAAGCGCCACCCGCCAACGCGCACGACGCGGTCAGCATGCCGACCGTGCCTGATCCGGTGACCACGCAGACATCGCCCGGCTTGATACGAGCCTTGGTGGCGGACCACATGCCCACAGCCAACGGTTCAAGCAGCGCACCCTCACCGAAGCTCACATTGTCGGGCAGCTTGTAGGTGAACGCCGCAGGATGGTTCACCGTTTCGCACAGGCAGCCATCAATCGGCGGAGTGGCAAAGAAACGCACCGCAGGATCGACGTTATACATGCCCAGTTTGCTGGCACGCGAACTCATATCCGGAATGCCGGGCTCCATGGCCACACGATCGCCCACCTTGAAGCCTTCGACGCCAGGACCGACCTCAACCACCGTGCCGGAAGCCTCATGACCGAGAATCATCGGCTGCTCCACCACATATTTACCCACGCGACCATGAGTGTAATAATGCAGGTCGGAACCGCACACACCAACGGTATGTGGCGCGATCTTCAGCTCGCCTAGACCAGGTGCGGGGGCGTCCGGCACCTCACGCACATTGATGACGCCCTGCTCTTCGAGAACGACTGCCTTCATGATTATTCTCCTTTGTGGATAATGATATTTTTTTGAGAAAAATGATGATTGAGCAATTGATATTCAATTGCGATTAGTTACGTTCGACCGCGGTAATGCGATGGCCACGATCGTCAAATCCGGGTTGATGAGGATGAATGCCGAGCGTGACCAACGATCCGATCGCATAGCAGATCGCATACGTCCAGCACACGCCGCCGAATCCGATAGTGGAAATCAGCACCGTCGCAATCAGCGGACCGAAAAACGTAGTCAGGCCGGAAGCGAGATTATGCGCGGAAATCGCAGCACCCTTATGTTCCGACGCCAACGCGGGAAACACGGCTCCCATAGGAACGAAAGCGGAAATTCCCAATCCAAGAACAACCGCATCAGCACACATAAGCACCATATTCGCCCCGAAAAACTGCGGAATGTAATACATGCCCAGCGTGCCGATCACACAGAACCAGCAGCCAAACCAGCGCATTTGCCGCATCCAACCATGCGAATCGCCCATACGACCCCAGAACACATTGCCGAAAATGGTGACCACAAACTGGAATCCCCAAATCTGACTCCATTGCGAAACCTTAAACCAAGCGCCGCCACCATTGTTGGTAGTGGCCAAGTAGAGTGGCATGATGACGGGAAAGCCGTACAACGTCAGATTGCAGATCACACGCACCACCGCAGCCAAAGCGATTTGGCGATTATGCACCAGAATGGTGACTCCTCGACTAAGCTCGCGCAGCTTGTCGGCATTGCTCATGGAAGAGGTGTCAGCACCCTTGCTTTTCGGCACCATCAGCAGGCAAATCAGCAGTCCAGCTATAGAAAAAGGCAACGAAAGCCACAGCGAGTAGTACTCGCCCACCAGCGGAATGGTGAAACTCGGCAAATATGCGCCGAACACGCCAATGCCGAACGAGTAGGCGGCCCAAAACCACCCCATGGCCGACGCGAGCTTGGCAGTATCGATGGTTTGCGCCATCAACACCACGAACGAGTAGATGAACAGCGGGTAGCCAACACCCCGCAACGCATACACGCCTAACATCAGCGGATAGACGCCGCTCGGCAGCGCCACACCAACGAACAGCAGGTGCAAAACGACCCAGGCGCTCGCGCCGATCAGCATGATGCGTTTGGCACCGAACATTTCAGCTAGCACACCGGACGCCCAGCCAGCAAGCGCAGCCATCAGCCCGTACATGGTGAACATCAGCGACGATTGTGAAGAACTGAATCCCTGGTCCACGATGTATTTGGACAAAAAAGTCAATTCAAAGCCATCGCCAGTCATGAACACCGCTATGGCGACCAAGCCGGCCAATAGCGTGCGCGGCAGACCTATCTTCATAACATGTCTCTTTTCTTGGTAGAACGTCGTTGTCACCGTCTCAACTTTTTTGTTGATAAACATATTTTCGACGCAGAAAAGTGGCAGAAAATCCTTTATGCACAGCTATTTTTGATACTTTTTTGCAATACCTGATATCTCAGACCAACACGAGACATAAGGAAAGGACTTTTATGAAGTAGTCTTGAAAAAGAAGTTGTGCAGGAAGGATCAACCAGTGAAAGCCCAATCCGCCCTATCAGTCAAAGAAGCCAATCTCAAGGCCATGACCGCGTTCATCTATACCCAAGGTTCAGCCACCAAGCAGATGTTCGAACACGAATTAGGGCTCAGCCTGCCAACCATCACGCAGAATCTGCGCGCCATGGAGGCCGACGGGCTCATCGTCAAAGGCGAGATGCAGCAATCCACCGGTGGACGCAAAGCGCAAATCTACGAATTCGCGGCACACTCCAGCGTGGCGATCGGCGTGCGCATCCAAACCACACAAATCACGGCCATCGCCATTGATCTGAACGGCAAATCCGTAGCCACCAGACAGCGCACACTCCCCTATCGCAACAACGACGCCTACTACCAGCGCATGAATGGCATCATCAACGATTTCGCGCAAGAACTGGCGAAACAAGGCAGCACGGTACTCGGCGTGGCCTTCTGCATGCAAGGCATCGTGTCGGCGGACGGCCAGTCGATCACTTTCGGCAAAATCATGGGCAACACCGGCCTGAAACTCAGCGAACTCAGCCATGGTCTCAACTATCCGTCGCTGATGATTCACGATTCCGACGCTTCTGCCATGGCGGAACTCTGGTTCGACCACAATCTGAAGGATGCCGTCTGCATCTACCTCGAACGACGCCCAGGAGGCGCGGTCATCGTGGACGGATCGCTCTACCAAGGGCCGAACCAATGCAATGGCTCAATCGAACATATGACGCTGATTCCGGGCGGAAACCCTTGCTATTGCGGGCAATTGGGATGCATGGACACGTATTGCTCGCCGGAAACGCTGATGGAGGACGGCGAAAGCCTGCCCGGCTTCTTCTCGGTATTGGAACAAGGCGAGCAGGAGCACCGCAAACGATTCTCGCAATGGCTGGATTATGTGGCGCTGGCGGTAACGAACATTCGCTCGGTGCTGGCCGGTGACGTGATCATCAGCGGTGAGGCAGCACAATATCTCGATGATGACGATATGGCCGGACTACGCGAACGCGTGGTGGAACATACGCCATTCGGCACCACGGATTTCACCCTGCGCAAGGGAATGGCGCTCGACCATCAAGACATTATCGGCGCGGCCCTGCGTTTTGTGGAACCGTACGTACGCGAACTATGCGATATGTGACCGCTTTTACACATATATTAATCGCATTAATCGCATCGCTTGCATAACAAAAGAAGCGTGTTGCCGAACCCGTATATAAGGTTCAACGCACGCTTCTTTGTTCGCTTCCGTCTGCTTCACTTGTTGTATTTTTTCAGCGATTATTTGACGGTAATCATCTAATGATAGTTATTTGACAATCTGGCAGAATTCGATGGTTTCGCCGTTCGGTCCGTATACATTGAAGTAGCGAATGCCGTGCTCCCAGAAGCTGTCGATATGCTGAATTTCAGTGTCTTTGAAATTCAGTCCGAGTTCCTTCGCGTTTTCGAACGCGGCTTCAATGTCGGGAGTATCGAACGCCCAGTGGTTGATGGCACCGGTGGTCAGCGGCGCTGGGTCGCCTTCCCAGGTTTCGATGGTCAGATGGCCGTAACGCAGGAATGCGCAACGGTTTTCACCG
This sequence comes from Bifidobacterium pseudocatenulatum DSM 20438 = JCM 1200 = LMG 10505, assembly GCF_001025215.1. Lineage (NCBI taxonomy): Bacteria > Bacillati > Actinomycetota > Actinomycetes > Bifidobacteriales > Bifidobacteriaceae > Bifidobacterium > Bifidobacterium pseudocatenulatum. The sequence continues at coordinate 427,913 of NZ_AP012330.1, read as the reverse complement.
TTATGGAACAGTCCCGCCAACTCGAAACCGAGTTTCTTGGTATAGAATTCGATGGTTTCGTCCAGATCTTTCGCCGGCATGCCGGAATGCTGCAGATCGGTGGTGAATTCAGACATTGGTTTGGTCATAATACCCTCCTTGTGATGGTTGGTACGATACGTTTTTCCCTTTTGTGATTAGGATATGCGCTATGCGGCGATGTCAGCGGCGCATTTGCCGTCATATCGTGACACTTTTTTGCTAATTCCAGGCTGTTCAGGACGAATAAACAGCGTCAGCACCGATTTTGACGACAGCCTTGGAAGCGGCGGCGATTTTGCCGTCGAGGAAGTCCTGCACCTGCTCGAGTTCAAGCTCACGGCCGGATCAGACCGGCACGAGCGTCGACAGCCTCGACATAGTAAGTCAACAGATAATTTCAAAGTGTTTAGAATGAGGTTATGAAGAACCCGTCTTTGCACCGTTATGCAACTCGTCCAGGTCTCTACTTCACCGATGATGGTGGGGCGGATGCCATCGTCCGCTCGGAAACAGCGGACCAAGTGTGGTTTTGCGTACTTGAGCCGCTCGACCAACCCAGTGCCTTCTATGCCGACGCAGTACGATTGTTCAACGAGCCGGGGCTGACCTTCATCGATCAGGCGATGAAACAGCGCATCTGCACTCGGCGAATCCCCTCGCTCAATCTTCGCGAAACACTATTCCGCATGGACGGGCCCAATTACGGACTGTGGTACGTGCACGTGCCGCAAGCATGGGACGGCATGCAATACGGATACCGCGTCAACGGCCCATGGGACCCCGACCACGGCGTGAGCTTCAACCCGTACAAACTGTTGCTCGACCCCTATGCCAAAGGCATCGAAGGATCAATGGAGCTTGATCCCGGAGCGTTCTCCTATGAATGCGAGATCGTGAACGGCAAAGTCAAAGGTTCGCCATTCGGCCCGATGAGCACCATCGACTCCGTGGGGCATGTTCCCGTTTCCGTGGCGATAGACGATCGTGCCACCAACAAGCATGACGGTGAGCCATCACACCCGCATGTAGCATGGAGCAAAACCGTGATCTACGAGCTGCATGTCAAAGGCTTCACAGCCAACGCGCCTTGGCTTCCCAAAGAGCTTCGCGGCACCTATGCAGGTTTGGCACATCCGGCGACGCTCTCCTACCTGCAGGATTTGGGCGTCACTTCCATTGAGCTGCTGCCGATTCAAGCCAAGCAATCCGAACTGTTTCTGCAGGAACGCGGACGCGTCAACTATTGGGGATATTCGACGCTCGGCTATTTCGCGCCGGAAGCCTCATACGCCACCAAGCGCTCCCAGGAGGCCGGTGCGGCCGCAGTACGCCAGGAAGTCATCGACATGGTACGAGCCTTGCATGAGGCCGGATTCGAAGTGATTATGGACGTGGTCTACAACCACACCTGCGAATCCGGTCCGGAAGGACCGACCGTATGCTGGCGCGGACTCGACAATCTGGCATATTATCGACGCACCAAAGATAAGATCAGCCGCCTGTACGACACCACCGGCTGCGGCAACACGCTTGATTTCACCAACACGCACGTCACCACATTCGCCGTGGATTCGTTGCGCTATTGGGCCAAACGCATTGGCATCGACGGATTCCGATTCGATCTCGCGGCGACGCTGGCACGTCTCGACGGTGAATTCACCCGCTACCATCCGTTCCTGTATGCATTGCGTTCCGACATGCTGCTCGGCAATCTCAAAATGATCATGGAACCTTGGGATTGCGGTCCAAATGGCTGGCGCACCGGCGAATTCGGCATCCCCTTCGCCGAATGGAACGACAGGTTCCGCGATTGCACACGCAAATTCTGGCTGACCGACGTGGATCGCATGCGCGGTGGAGAATACGGCGAAATGACCATGCAGGAGATGGCCACACGTTTGTGCGGATCATCCGACCTGTTCGCCACCGATCCAGGCCGCGGTTCGACCGCGTCCGTGAATTACGTGGCATGCCATGACGGCTTCACCACAGCCGATCTGACCATGTACAAAACCAAGCATAACGAGACCAACGGCGAAAACAACCGCGACGGAACAAACGACAATCATTCCGTCAACTTCGGTCACGAGGGCCCCAGCGGCGATCAAATCATCGTGCAGCAACGGCAACGCGCCACCATGAACCTGCTGGGTACGCTGCTGCTTTCGCTAGGCACGCCAATGCTGCTTGCCGGCGACGAATTCGGCAATTCGCAGAACGGCAACAACAACGCCTACACGCAGGATAACGACACCACCTGGCTTGATTGGGATTGGCTGTACAGTACCGAACAAACGCCGGAATTGAAGCAGTTCAATCTCACTTCCCGTTTAATCACATTGCGTAAATCCCGCGATTTGTACAATCATGAGGATTTCTTCACTCGCCTGAGCGAAATCGGTTTGCTGAAGAAATCCGATCGCGTGCATTGGTATTTGCCGAATGGACAGATGCCAAATGATGCGGATTGGACGAATCCTTCCGTCCGTTCGTTCGCCATGCAGCTGCTATCCCCCGACGAGCCAAGTCTGCTGATTCTGATCAACGGTTCCGATGAGGTCACGCGTTTTCATCTGCCGAAAGACATCGAATGGGAGATGGTCTGGTCCTCATCGGAGATTGTCGGCGAATATCCGGGATTGGGAACGTCCATCGAACGGGTGTCGGAATTCGACGAAGAATCGGAAAGCAAGCCCGCGGGCAGGCTCCGCAACCATCTGCACCGCATCAACATGATGTACTGGCAAATGAAAGACGATGCGGACAATCTGCAATCCGCCGATGATGGGCTGTCGGAAGATGATCCGACATTGTGGACGCTTCCGGCATTGAGCATCAGCGCGATGAAGCAGATGCCAACCATCTAAACGCCAGTCAAAATACCGTCTGGAATACCAAGAAACCCCTCGGAAGTCGAATTTCCGAGGGGTTTCGTATAAGCCGTAAAGCTTTAGCGCTTCGAGAACTGCGGAGCGCGACGAGCCTTGTGCAGACCGGCCTTCTTGCGTTCCACGACGCGAGCGTCGCGGGTCAGGAAGCCAGCCTTCTTCAGGGCTGCGCGGTTCGCATCACGATCGATAGCGTTCAGAGCGCGGGCAACGCCCAGGCGGATTGCGCCAGCCTGGCCGGTGGTGCCGCCACCGTCAACGAGGACGATAGCGTCGAACTTGCCTTCGAGCTTGAGAAGCACGATCGGGGAGTTGACCTCACGCTGCAGCAGCTTGGCCGGGAAGTACTCTTCCAGGGTGCGACCATTGATGGTCCACTTGCCGGTGCCCGGAACCAGGCGGACACGAGCGACGGCTTCCTTACGACGACCGGTGCCATAGCCCGGAGCGATAGCGGAAGTACCGGTGCCAGCGCCAGCGTTGGTCTCGGTGGTGTACGAGGTGAGCTCCTCTTCGGTCTCGAGAACCGCGGAGTTGTTGGTGTTTTCAGCCATGTTTCTTATCTCCCTTCGGTTCACTTAGCCTGCTGCGAGACCTGAGCGATCTCGAAAACCTGCGGCTTCTGGCCAGCGTACGGATGCTCGGTGCCACAGATGATGTGGAGGCGATCCAGCTGGACCTTGGCCAGACGATTCTTCGGCAGCATGCCCTTGATAGCGGACTTGATGATGCGCTCAGGGTTGGTCTTGAGCAGCTTGCCGTAGCTATCGCGACGCAGGCCACCCGGACGACCGGAGTGCATGTACAGTTCCTTGCCCAACTTATTGCCGGTCAGAGCGATCTTATCGGCGTTGAGAATGATCACGTGGTTGCCGGAATCGGCGTGCGGAGCGTAGGTCGGCTTGTTCTTGCCACGCAGCAGGATGGCTGCCTGGGAAGCGAGACGGCCGAGCACCACGTCGGTGGCGTCGATGACGTACCAGTCGTGAGTCAGATCAGCTGGCTTCGGAGTGAAAGTTTTCACGATGTACCTTTTCTATATATTGTGTTCCGGACCTTCCATCAACATCTCTGCGTTGGTTAGGCGCGGAATGATGCCTTTTTCAGGTCTCATTATCCGTGGGCTCCCTGAAAGTCCTCGATGGCGAGTGGGAAAAGCGCTTTGAAGGACCCCGTAGGGAAACACAACAATCTACTAGTATATCGCCAGCCTTGACATTCGCGACACATCAACCCCTAGTACTTGCGAATACGGAAACACAGCAATCGACACGCAAAAGCCGGCGACGCTTGGCAGGTCTCCCTACCTTGCATCGCCGGCCTTCCGCCAATCGAAATCAGCTGCAATCAGCCTCAATCCGCTGCAAGCTCAGCCGCGCATAATCGCTGCGATCTCCTGCAGTCGAGTATTGTCGAACAACTGCTCCAGCGGCACGACATTGCCATCGCCGTCAGCCAGCGGAATACGCCAGTTCGGATATTCGTTGCTGGTGCCCGGCTGGTTCTGCGTGCGCTTTTCGCCGACCGCGTCGACGATGGACGCCGCCATGAGCTTGCATGGCGATCCCTTCAAACCGCGGTACAGCGCGTCGATGATCTCGTTTTCGTTGGCAAGCTCGTCTTCCAGCGCGGAAGCGTCGAGATAGCCTTCGTCAACAAGCATGCTCAGCATGGCGTTATGTTCGGCTTCCGTGGACTTCTGGAATTCTTCGACCGGACCGGACAGCAGTCCAAGCTGTTCACGCAATTTGACATGCCCGTACTCCAAGTAGCCGGCTGCCGGAGGCAAATCGTGCGTGTTGACGGATGCCAACGCATACGGACGCCAATCCTTCGGCGCACGGAATTCGCCGTCGAACTGCTCGAACCATTCCACAGCGCAACCGAGAATGCCGTGCTCGGACAGCGACTTGGACACGTATGCCGGAACCACGCCGAGATCCTCGCCCACGACCACACCACCGGCGCGGGATGCTTCCAATGCGAGAATGCCGAGCATGATGTCAGAATCGTAATGCACGTAGGTGCCGTCCATGGCTTTCTTGCCTTCCGGAATCCACCACAAGCGGAACAAGCCGAGAATATGGTCAATACGTACCGCGCCCGCATTGGAGAACATGCCGTGCACCATATCTCGGTACACCTTGTAGCCGGTCTGTTCGAGAGCGATTGGATTCAGCGGCGGCTGACTCCAATCCTGACCCTGCTGGTTGAACATGTCCGGCGGAGCGCCGACCGTGGCGCCCTTGGCAAAACGCTCCGGGTTCCACCACACGTCGGAACCGGCCGGATGCACGCCCACAGCCATGTCGGCGACGATGCCGATCTTCATGCCGGCCTCGCGCGCCGCCTGCTGGGCCGCATGCAGCTGCTCGGTGGCGACCCATTCGAGCCAACGATAGAATTCAAGCGTGTCCGGGTACTGTGCGCGAAGCTGCGCGACTTCCTCGGAATCACGATTGTACTTGCGCACCCAATCGTCGTCGCTGCCATTCGAGGCGCCCCACTTGTCGTAGCACAGGCACCATGTGGCATAGGATTCGATCTCATCGCCCACTTCGGCGAGATACTGGTCGAACTCGGCTTGACGCTGTGCGGAAAGGCCGGACTTGTAGATGATCCACAACGCCTGCATCTTGGTACGCCACATGGTTTCGCGATCCAAGATCCGCGCATTGCCGTTGAGCGGCTTGACCTGCTCATGCAGTTCATCCACTTTCGCCTTGTCTTCCGGCGAAAGCACGGCATATTCCGGCATGGATTCCGGTCGAATATAGCTGAAATTAATGAAACGGCGCGAAATCGGCAGATACGGCGATGGCTCGATCGGCGGCACCGGTTCGGCGGCATGCAGCGGATTGATCAGCATGAAGTCGGCGCCGGTCTTCTTCTTGGACTCGACGAGCAGGGTCTTCAGATCCTCATAGTCGCCGATGCCCCAGGAACCGCTGGAACGAATGGAGTAGAGCTGGCTCATCCAGCCCCACAGGGAGCCTTCCTTCATGTCGTCAAGCAGCTCGATCTTTTCCGGAGCGCTGATAACGGTTGCAATCTCCGTCTTGCCACCAACGGTGACTTCAAGGGTGTGATACCCCTCGGGAAGATCTGCCGGAAGCACCAGATATGAGGTGCACACGAAGCCGCCGTCGACCTCGACCACGGTATCGCTGCCACCCTCGAGCTCGATTTTGCCGGCATACGCCCCACCGTCTTCCAGCATGATGGAAGCTTCAGGAACGTCAAGCGCTCCGCCGTGAACCTCAACCTTGCTTTCCTTGCCGACAACGTGCAGCACGGTCGGAGGAACGATACGTGTGTCGCGTTCGCGCTGAATGGTGGTGATGGACTGCTCGATCGCCCCATCGTTGGAAGCGTCGATTCCGAGCGCCTTGAGCACCGCCACGAGAACATCGTCTTCGATTTCGTGGTAGTCGCGGCTCATGCCGACGTAACTGGTGGCGATACCCACCAACTTTGCCAGGCGAATGATCGGACGGGCTAGACGCGTTGCATTTTCGGTCTGTTCTGTCATAAACAACAGTCTATGCCCCAATCACATGCACCACGCGCAAAAATCTCATAAAAATGACAACGTATGCAATTATTTTTCCGAAAGATGCCGTTCAGCGGCCCTTTTCACCTCTCCTGACGCATCCTGCGCAAGTTTTTCCAACATCTGATCAGACGTGTTCGGGTTCAAAGCAACGGCCCTACGTACCATGGAAGCAAGCACGGCAGGAGCATTCGGCTCGACGTCGACCCCCAAAGATCCCAGAAAATCAAGGGCCGTGGAATCCATACCCGGATCCTGCGCGCCTTCGAGCCGCATCTTCCAAGACGTCTGCTTGTTGCGCAACGCGACATCGCGCACTTCGAGGGACTCATCCTTGGTGAGACGCCCCACCAGCCAATTCTTATCATTGGCATTGCCCGCAACAGCTTTACGCACCTCAACGGATTCGTCGGTGGACAGTTTGACGAGAATATTCGGAAACGGCATGGTTTCCGCAAGAAAAACGCGATCTTCCAACGGTGTATGCGCATTGCCGGCGACGGCTTCCAGCAATGCCGTGGCACGCGAGAAAGCGGCCTGTTCGGAACGGTCAGGCAGCGGACGGCGCGCGAATTCGCTCAATTCGGCGGCATCCGTGGAGTGACGCAACCGCTCGTAGGTTGCGGTCAAAGGCTCGAAATCCGAAGGAACCTCTTGGTTTGATGCTTGTTCGTCGGCGTTCCCCACAACGGTTTCGACGGTATTTTCGGCGGTTTCCACGGCAGTAGTGTCTTGCGAGCTCATATCTTCGGTCATGCGTTCCACCTTACGTTATGTTCTGCTCAATATTCCATTCGTCATCGTTGGATTTCAGTATCGCACCGGGCGATTGGACGTGCCCGTTTGCCGCGGCGTGACGGTCGCATTGAACGTTTCGATAATTCGTGATTTGAATTTCTGCGATTGTTCCTGCGGAACGATAATTGACAGCACGATGCGATCGGTATATTGCGCATCCGCCTGCTCGCCGTCCACTGACGCAAGCAGATTCTGAAAGCTTCCCAATTGCGGATAGTCAAGCGTCACCTGATATTCGCAACATGGCACGATCTTCGCTTTGTTCGCCGCTTTGACCGTAATGGACGCACCCGTGGAATATGCGCGGATCAGGCCTCCGGAACCCAGTAGAATACCTCCGAAATATCGGGTGACGGCAACCACGCAATCCGTCATCTCGTTGGCGCGCAACACGTCAAGAATCGGTTTGCCCGCCGTGCCCGATGGCTCGCCGTCATCGCTCATGCGTTCGGCCAAACGACCGTCGGAACCGCCGCACACCGCAGCATAGGCGACATGACGCGCTTTCGGATGCTGGTCGCGAATCGTCTGCACAAACGCGAGCGCCTCATCCAAGGAGTCGATATGACAGGCGTCGCCGATGAATTCCGATTTTTTCTCGGCGAACGCATCATGCGCGGGCTGATCGGCGGAATCGAGTATGGTCTGCATGTCTTTCAACCTACCCAATCACGCCGACCGTCCACATGTTTTGCCCATACCGGTTTTGCGGTTATTCACACGACGACGTTGAAATCCTCGCCCTTGCAGAATGCCGCAACGGATTGGACCACCTGTCTGGTGATGCCCACATAGGCGCCATCGGTGCGCCACGCGGTGTGCGGGGTGAGGATGATGCCTGGAATCGAACAGAGCGGATCGTCGGCAGTGAGCGGCTCGTGTTCGAACACATCGAGCGCCGCAGGAATGTCGCCTCGCTGGAGTCTGGCGAGCAATGCGCCCGGTTCGATGATTTCCGCACGGGCCGTGTTGATGAACATGGTTCCCGGTTTCAGAGCTTCGAGGTTTTCCGCAGTGACGATGCCTTTTGTGGAGTCCAGCAGCGGCATATGGATGGATACCACGTCGGAACCGGCAATCAGCTCGTTCATATCGTTGACTGGAGTGATATTCAGATCGGCGAACACCTGCTCCGGCACATGGGAGTTCCATGCGGACACGTTCATGCCCAAAGCTCCGGCGATGCGTGCCACGGTCTGACCGATGCCGCCAAGGCCGATGATGCCAAGCTTCTTGCCGTACAGCTCGTAGCCGTCGGCACCGTCCCAATCGCCTGTTTTGACTTGCCTGTCGAGTTTGCCGACCTGTCTGGCGAGTTCCATAAGCAGTGCGATGGTGTGTTCGGCCACGGCATGGTCGCCATAGTGCACCACATTGCATACGCGGATTCCACGTTCCTTGGCTTTGTCGAGATCGATGTAACTGGCCACGCCGGTGCCGCCGAATGCATAGCATTTGGCGTTCAACCGATCGAGGATGGAATCGGCGCAGTGGAATCCGATCACCATGATGACGTCAGCTTCGGCGCAACGTTCGACGATGGTGTCTTCGTCAAGCGTGAAATCCTTGTACATGCGCACGCGGGCAATGTCTTTGAGCAGTTCGAAGTTCTTTTCGAACGGTTCGATCATCGATTCGATGATGACGGGCATGACCACCAGTGGCAGATCGGTGCGTTCCGGTTGGGTTTCGTAGATTTCCATGTTTTCACCTCACATTGTATGTTCGAGAGTTCTTACGCATATGCGACTCACGGCATGAGGCATATTGTGCCACGGAAAACTACTGGCCAGATGAACTCGTTTGCTCCGCGGTAATATTCCATTCCTTGACCACGTTCTGATCGGCGCCCATGGAATAGAGCACGTCCCAGATGCGTTGGCGCACATTCGCGTCTTGCGTTTCATCCCAGCAGGGGCCGTCCGGATGGTCGCTTGCCAGCGAACACCATTGGTATTTGCCTTGCGTCACATTGGCGCTGGGCACCCAGTCGATACGGTTGACGCGCCACGAGTCTGCCACGCCTTTTTTGCCTGCGAATTGAATGCGCGCGGTCACACCTTGGTTGTTTACGATGGTGTCTGCAGTATTGGCCGATTCGGTTACGGCATTACCCAAACCGTAGATGATCCAAGTGCCGTTATAGTTCTCGATCGGCTGCGCGCAATGGCAACCTGCACCATAGATCACATCAAATGCGCCCGTATCAGCTAGCTCGTGCGCTTCATCCTGCTGCCAGGAATCGGCGTAGTCCAAGTATTCCTGCACGGAATGCATGGCCATGGCCACCACGTCGGCACCTTGTTCTCGAGCGGCCTTCGCCTTGGCCACGGCCTTGTCTATATCGGCCTGATGGTTCGGATCTCCGGATTCGCGAAGGCGATCCACACGCCAGTCGTAGTCAGGCGTTTGCGCATTCAACGATACGGTTCCCGCAACGAGTCCGATTTTGCCGCCGCCCGTCGGCGAATCGATGACCAACGGCTCATACGAATCCTTTTCGGTTTTATAGGAACCGGTTTGCGCTATGCCGTCCTGTTCAAGCGTGTCCCACAAACGTGCGATGCCGTCGGCACCTTGATCCCAAGAATGATTCGAAGCATGAGTGCAGGCATGATATCCCACATTTTTCGCGGCATCGGCCACTTCTGGAGGAATATTGAAAATCGGATAGGCGGAATATGGACCGCCACGTTGTGCGATAGGTGTTTCGAATTCACATACGGCGATGTCGGAAGCTTCGATATATTTGCGCATCGGCTCGAACAGACCGGTGAAATCGAATGCGGTGCCGTCGGTGGCCGCGGTGTTGGCGCTGGCATACTGGTTCCACAATCCCTCATGGAACAGCAGATCACCGTTGACAAGCATGGCGATGCAATCGGTATCGGGGCAATCCGGGGAATTGCCATGATGCTCCGCAGGTTCGGTCACTTGTTTCTTTTCAACCGTTTTTGGCTCGTTCACCGTTGTTGCCGGCTTCGTATCGGCATCACGCTGCTTTGATTGAAGGCTATGCACCAGCAGCCATATTCCCGCAACAAGCACGACGGCAAGCACGGCCAACGCCGCGAACGCGAGCCTGCGTCGGCCGGCTGCAAGCACTTCCGTGTTGGTTGCGTGCACTGCCTCTTTTCTGTATTTCATGGCACCCCGCCTTCCTCTGAAACCTTCTCAACTCTTCAATTCAAGAATAACGGACGCACCACGGTTTCTACACTCCGAAACTGGCGATGTCGTTGCCGTATTTTTGACGCACCGCATCCAGTGCCGCTTCCGCACCACGCAAACGTTTTGCGTGGGTCTGCATTTGCGCAGGTTTTGCCTGAACCGCCGCATGCCGTTCGGCTTCGTTTTCTTCCAGCAGATCATCCAGTGAGGGCTGGATCGCAGTCTCTTCGGCAAGCACAAGTCCACTGGTGCTCATTCCCGCCAAACGCACGGGTCGAGCAAGGGAAATGGCATGCACGGACTCCGGAACCATGCCCATCATGGCGAGCAGCAGGTCTACGCATTGCGGGTAAAGCACGCTCGCCGCGTCCGTAGGACAGTCCAGCGTGCGCCCTTTCGTCGCATAACTCAAGTCCGGAAATCGGAGTTTGACCATGACCTTGCGTGCGAGGAAACCACGCTTACGCAACGACGTAGCCACGTCATCGCAACACCAGCGAAGCATAGAACACACCTGTCGCATGTCTTGTGTGTCTGCTTCGAAGGTGCGTTCCGCACCAATCGATTTTTCCTGCGTGTACGGTACGACGGGCCTATCGTCCAGGCCTCGGGCCGCCTGATACAGGCCGTGTGCGGAGATAGCAGATCCGGTGGCCCGCTCCAGAGATTCGAGACTCATGCGTGCAAGGTCGGCGACCGAGTCGATGCCCCACGCGTTCAGACGCTTTTCCAGAGAAGGTCCGATGCCGGGAATGCCACGCAATGGCATCATCTGCACGAATTGCGCATGCCGCGCCACGGGAATCATCAACATGCCGTTGGGCTTGGCATTGGTGGATGCCATTTTGGCGACCAGCTTGTTCGCCGCGATGCCGACGGAACAGGTGATGTTGTAGCGCAAGGCCACCTGTTCTCGTATCCACGCTCCAATGGCACTGGGACTGCCCCACCGCAGCAACGCTCCGGAAACGTCCATATAGCATTCGTCAACCGATACCTGTTCGATGCGGCCGGTAATCCGACTGAGCACTTCCTTGAAAATGCGATGCGACATCGCGCGATAGTAACTCATGTCGACCGGAAGGAAAATGCCGTTCGGGCATAGCTTTTGCGCCCTGGAACTTGCCATGGCCGAGTTGATGCCGTATTGCCGTGCCTCGTAGCTGGCCGCGGACACCACCGAACGATTGCCCACGCCGATGATCACCGGCCTGCCGCGGTATTCCGGGTGCCGGGCCACTTCCAAAGACGCATAGAAAGCATCCATGTCGATATGCAGCACCGTGCACCCAGCCTCGTCATGGCCCCAGTCACGTTTGGCTGCTGCGATTCTCGGTGCGGTACTCATGATTCCATGATAGCTGTTTTTCACGTTCCTTTGAAACAAATGTTCGAATATCGCAGTTTATCTTATGAAAACGGCGTGTCGACAGTTGCGATTTCATAAGGCACGCACATGCATACAGCACGGATTTTTCCCGATATTTCAACGTTCTTTCATCTTTTTTTCGAGATATGGTGTTTTGCCCGCAAATGGATGGTATAGTTACATGCTGTTGCGCCGTGAAAACGGTAAAACAGTGGAGTCATGCCTGAGTGGCCGATAGGGGCACCCTGCTAAGGTGTTAGTCGTTTTTAGCGGCTCGAGGGTTCGAATCCCTCTGACTCCGCCTTGAGGGTTTTCGGAGAAATCCGGAAGCCCTTTTTTCATGCCAAAACGATGGAATACCAACGATTTCAAGGCATCCAACGCGACGATACACATGGGCGACGCCATGACCGACATGCTCAAACAGCAGATAAACGGCAAGGCTCCTACCGACTACGTGATATCCGCACGACGCCGAACAGGGTCTTTAACGGCCCGAGCCTCCGCGAGATGCCACCGACGAACCAGACGACGGAAACGGTGAAAAGTCGGATAATCAGTCTCGAAATCCTCCTGCACGCGCAACGGCAAACCATTATGCGACAGGGACGATCCACAAAGACCGTCCCTGTTTACATATCAGCATTTATACATCAACGGCATGCCGTCACAGGCCAAATGCTTTTCGATCCGTTTCGGTAAGCCAATCCGTCCGCATGCCCGGTTCTTGGCACAAATGCATGGCGGGACATTCCTCACCGATGCAAGGATCCCATACAGGAAGCGGCGTTCCGTCACGGTCCGTTCCGTTGGGATCGCCATTGGCGGCGAAATTGGTCCAATACAGCCCCATTCGCCTTGCCAGATCGTAATGCCATCCAACGAACGGACGCCAGCATTTCGCAAGGCTTCCAAAGGAGAACCACAGATCGGACGAGTGGAAGGCTCCGGCATCATCCCCCGGCATAGCGACATCGAAATGATAGTAGTATGGCGCGGTCCCACCGCTTGCGGTCCATTTACGGATCAGCGTGAGATTGCCGAGCTGGCCGACATGCACAGGCTTCCCATCTTCAGTCGAAGCGATGAACTCATTGGTCGTGTTGCCGACCAGCATGTCAACGTTGTTGGCCTTGCAGCCCCCGACGATACGCTCCTCCTGATCGGGAAGGAACAGGCCGTCCACGCATGGCACCCAATTGACAATCATCGACCAGTCATCTTCACGTCCGCTGTCCGGTGGAACAGGCAGGGACTCGGCGGCTTCCAATACCGTTCGGGCCGGGATTGCACGGGCCTGCTCCAGCGTGGAGACACCCAATGCTTCGAACAGACGGATTCCGTTGGCCTGCGCATGCTCCAGCGTGTCCTGCCGCGCATTGAAATACCCTAAGCCTGCGCCGGATTGCATGATGGCTTTCTGAAACAGGCCATGATTCATCGGCGAGCAGATCTGGGCCAAGACGCTGGCGGCACCGGCCGATTGGCCGAAAACCGTGATGTTTTCCGGATCTCCGCCAAACTTCGCGATGTTTTCCTTCACCCATTGGATTCCGGCACGCTGATCCAGGAATCCGAAATTCGCATATGGCTCGCCGTCGCCGCGTTCTACGGCCTCCTCATGCAGCAAAGGGTGCGTCATAAACCCAAATGCATTCAGACGATAGGCCACACTGACCACAACGACGCCGTTCGCGGCGAGATGTGTGCCGTCGAATTCCTTTTCAAATGTGCCGCCGCATTGATAGGCTCCGCCGTAAATCCAGACCATGACTGGCAGCTTTTCGGAGGCTACCATGCTATCCGCGCCATATCCGCGTAATGCCGGAGTCCAAATATTCAGGTAGAGGCAATCCTCGCTCATCGGCACGGCCGGATCAGTGCCCCATTCACGATCATAGAAATCATCGGAGGCGCCCGGCGTCGGCTGCATCGCGGTAGGCCCGAAATCGAAGGCTTGCAGCACACCATCCCATGGCAGGGCTGGCTGCGGCGCACGCCAGCGCAGACCGCCGACGGGAGGCTGGGCGAACGGGACCCCTCGGAACACGGTGATGCCCTGATCTTCAGCCGCCAAGCCTTCGACAGTTCCTTGCGACACTATGACCTGTCGCTTCATTGCTCTCTTTCCTTCGTATCCGGCGTCGAATACGCAAAGTCGTAAAAATCGGCGATTCCACCGGTCTCTTTTGTCGAATACAGGAACAATCCGATACGGCAACCTGTGAAATGATCCATTTTGAAGACCATCCGGTGCGCTGTCCCCAATGGACACCATTCGGATTCCGGCGTATCCGCATCGCGGTAGAAGAACGTCACTTCATCCTTGCAATCGGTGAAATCATATACCGCGCGCAGGCGCATGCAATCCGCATCCGCCATGATTTCCGCATCCGTTACGGCTGGACTGTCCCAATCATCGTCGGAGAAGATGGAATCGTCATTCACCGGCTTGTATTGGACGGTCAGCATCGTGCGGCCGTTCCTTCGCGTAAGCGCGATGTAGGAATAGCATCCTTGGAACGCCGCCAATCCGGCGAAGTCGCCATCATGCAATGTCGACGCGTCGACGGTGACTTCGGCCACCGTCACAGGCCCCATCGTGCGCTGCGTCAGCGTGTTCCATGCATGATTGAGATTCGAGCTGATGCGTCCGGAATGCAGGCGGAATGCTCCCGGACGTTCCGTCAGTGACCAGTATTCGTTATGTGAAATGTGATTGAACTGCCAGTATGGCTGCAGACAGTTGGCATCGACTCCGCCTTCGGCGTTATACCGGGCTATGAATTCGCTGCCGTTGATGGGTGTGACAGGTTCGGCACAGCTCGCAGCCGGCACGCTGACCGACTGCGGCACTTTGCCGTTCTCGCCGACAACGGGGAATCCGTCCTCGCCGAACCGCATCGGCATCAGTATCGGCACGCGTCCCACACCGCCGCGGTCCTGCATCATGAATGCATACCAGTCGCCGTCCGGAGTGTCCACCATACCGCCTTGCGCGACTCCGTAACCGTGGAAGGACAGGTCGTCTTCGATAATTTCACGCACTTCGAAAGCGCCATCCAAGGATTCGGCCATCAAGCAGGCTTCTGTTTTGCCCTTGCCTTGCGGGAAGTGACAGGTGAAGACGTAATAGCGTCCATCATGCTTGTACAGGTGACTGCCCTCATAACCAAGGTCAGCCTGCGGATCGTCCTGCACGATGACCCGGTCGAGCCCACCCGGCATCGGCCCGCTTAATTCAGGATTCAACTCCGTGATGCGCAATGTCGACTGCCCATGTACGACATAGGCTCGATCATCGTCGTCAAAGAACAGTCCGCTGTCGTAATAGAAGCCGTCAAGCTCACGCTTTCGCCATGGGCCGCATGGATCGTCCGCCGTCAGCAGATAGCTGGTATGCGTATCGTTGGCGGCAAACAACACATACCAGGTGCCCCGATGGTAACGCAGTGACGGCGCCCACATGCCTCGACCGTAGGCGTTGGCACCTTCACATTCCAAACGTTCTTCAGGGGTATCCGCCACGATATTCAATGCGTGCGCAATGAATTCCCAATGCACTAGGTCATAGCTGCGCAGAATATCGCACCCGGGTGTGAAATGCATAGTCGTAGTGGCCATGTAATACACGTCCCCGACCCGGATGATGTCTGGATCAGGAAAATCCGTGTAGACCATAGGATTAGTTGAGGTAATCATCATTCATACCGATACTTTCCGCTCAACGCCAGCATGGCGAAAGCATAGAGGAAATTGTCATAGTAACGACGCGTGCCGGTTCGCATCGGCGTATTCCACAGCATGCGCACCCATTCACGGGCATTATGTTCCGCGTCGGGCTGGGCCGAATGCACCGCCGCAAGTGCGCCTTGCGCGGTCGCGGCCAGGAATCCGACCGGATGAAGCACGACCTCGTCCACGGCGGTGCCGTCGATGGCGTAGACGCTAGTACGGTCGTGGGTCAGGAAGAATCGCTGCAGTGCGGCGACGCGGTCGCACAGCACTTCCTGAGGACCGTTCCAGGCTGCATCCAGTCCGATATTCGCCGCGGTACGGTAGGCGTCGGAATAGAAATGCCAATGATTGGACTCGTCGACATGCGGCTTTCCGTCATAATCCGCGTATTCAGCGTTCATGCCGGTCCGCTCGTCGCAGGCCGCCTGCAGATAGCGACGGCTTGCGGCGGCTGCCTCATGCCAAAATGGACGGTCTTCTTCGTCAGCTTCTTCGGCGAATACTTCATAGAAGTGCGGCAGATGGTAGGACGGATCGCTCCACTCGGTTTCCGGAATGAACTTGATGAGCTTGTTGTCGGGATTCCACATGGGCTCGCCGTCGTAGCGTTCACCCTTATGAACGCAATATCTCAAGATCTCGCGTCCCCATGCGGAATATTCATAGATATCCTCGCCATCACCCCAGCGACGGGAGGCGAGGAACAGGTCCATCGCGAAATATTCCTCGCCGTCAGGTGCAGGACCATTCGAGTTCGGCGTACCGTCCGGCGCGACCGACCATGCGAAATAATGCGCATGATGACCGTCCTTCATGTACATGTGACGCATTACCCAGCCCCACAGCTTGTCGAATACGTCCTTACGGTCGTATTGCAGGGCGATCATCATCGCATAGCTCATACCCTCGGTACGTACATCGTTGTTGCCGGTGTCCATCACATAGGCAAGACCTTCGTCGTTCTCCCAATAGAATTTGTTCGGACCTTCGAAAATTTCATGCCAGACCTGTGACACGCGCTTATCGATGGCGTCCTGGGCATATCCGCACTGTGCGAACATGGACTCGCCCAATGTCTTGTTGGTATCGGTTGCATTTGTCATATCAGTTGTTCCATTCCCAGATTCGGATGTGATTCTCTCCGGAGACAAGACCATTCAACGACCCGGCCTTGCGTTCCGTTGTCGTCAAGGCTTGTCCCAGCAAGTCGGTGTCCAGCACATAGTCACTGCCATCGGGCTGTTCATAGCGTTCCTCCACGATGCGAGGCACGCCGAGCATATCGCTGGTGACGACCTGCATCCTGGTATCGGCGACGGCCTGTGGCACAGTGCACTGCAGGTACAGTCCATCGGGTTCTTCGACCAATGTCACCGGCATGGGCTCATCACACGCAACGCTCGTGGAGGCGGTGCCGCCGAAGAACGGGGCGTCCTCCTGCATGCGCTCCGAATCATCGGCTGTACCTTCCTGCTTGTTCAGCCCCTGTGCGCCGGACAGATAGATGTTGCCGCCCGCGTATAGAGACTGCAGAGGATTGCGCTCGTCACCACCCTGCGAAGAATCTGCCCACATGCCCCGCTGGCGTTCCAAGTATTCATGCATCGACATCGGACAATCGCTGTAGGCGGACAAACCATATTCACCGACGGTCGGTTTCACCGGTTGCGGCGCGAACATGTTGTTCAGCCAACGCTCATCGCCGCCGGATACCACAGCGCACCCGGCCACCTCGGTGGTGTGCGGATAGTGATACGGCGTGGAACGGTCGGGGACGGTATGCGGTTCAATGCCGCCGCAAATCAGATTGTTGACGAAAGCACCACCTTGCGACCAGTTCTGGAACATCACCGGCGAGGCGAAAACGTTATTGTCCACCAGATACGGCCCATGACTCACTTCAATCATGAGGTCACGGACGTTATCGTGGAACACATTGCGCGTGATGCGCGTGCCCTGCGTCTGCCAATCCATCCACATGCCCAGCGAGCAGTCGTGGATGTTGTTGTTGGCAATGACCGTATCCAATGCGGCATGGAATTTGATGCCAGCGACCTCCCATCCGAAGAATTCACGCTTCAACGCAATGTGATGGACATGGTTATGCTCGATACGGCAGAATGCGCTGCCCATATGTCCGACGATGGCATTCTGTCCGCACTCGTAGATGTCGTTGTTGCGTACGATATGACCGCCGATCAGCCCCTTTTCCCAGCCGATGCGACGGGCCTTGAACACGGCCTCCAACTGGTACTGGTAACCGGTCTTGCGCTCGGTTTTCGCCCACTCGTTGTCGCCGGATGAGATTTCCTTGCCCAATGACACCGCGGAGAATTTGGCGTCATGCAACACGTTGTCTTCGATGATCCAGCCATACGACCAGTTCGGGCCGATCATGCCCCACTGCTGCGAGGTAGGCGGCGCCCAATCTCCAGTGGCCTGCGCCATTTCAAAGCCACGCACGGTGATGTAGTTGACATGGTTGCGGGAAGGGAAGAAGCATGTGCGACGAACACTGACCTCCACCAGTTCCTCATTCGGATCGGCACCTTGGAAATTCGCCCAGATCGTTGTGGTGCCGGCATTCTCGTCCACTTCGGCATGCCATACATAACGTGTACGGTCCACATCCGGCACGGGGCAGGGAATCTTCAACGCGAAATCCTCATCCGTATCACGCGGCTGCGGATCGTATACGCCTTCCAACGTCGTCGATTCGAAGAAGGAAACACCGTTGAGATACACATCGCCAAGATGTTTGTCCGGATCCTTGCCGAACTTGGGCATTTCCAGCCAGTCGCCGAAAATCGGGGTCGCGAATGGATTGAAATCCCCGAACATCGTATTATCAAGCATCACCGTCCACACATGCGGATGATCGGCCAATTCCGTCCAGCCCTGCACGCATTCCGAGCCTTTGATAACCGGCCGTGCTTCGCCTTCGGCTCCGCAGTAGGTGATGCGCTCATGTTCACTCAGACCGCCGCGTCTCGGATCGACTTGTTCGCGGTATACGCCTTCATGCACGATTACCGTATCACCCGGAGAGGCCATCTGCGCGGCCTTGGAAATCGTGGCGAACGGATGCTCCGCGTCGCCGCACGCAGCATCGCTGCCGGTTGGTTTGACGTGGTATTCAAACTTCATTGCTGAATCTCCTTATTCACACATGTTCCTAAGCCGTGACAGTAACGCTCCGCCATGGTTCGCACCAGCCCCATGCCGGTACGTCCTGCCCGGATTGCAGCACACATCCGTCATCGAAAATCTTCGGCATCGCAAGCATCGTTGCTCTTCCTTCTTCCATCTTTGACAAGTCCACATAAAGCCTCCGTATACGATTCATGACGGCTTGCATACGTCAGTGGCGACGAAAACACAGCTCCCGTCGCCACCAAAACACCTACTCGTTATCGGGCAATTCCCGATAATCGAATTCGCTGAATTTCGCAACCCTGTCGTATCCAGAAAGATCGACTGCAGCCAAACCGACGAATGCTCCGGTGAAGAATCCGCCGTATCGACGCAGGATATAGTCGTCCGACAGGATCTTCGCGTCCAGTTTCACGCCCAAATCGACCCATGAAGTCCCATCAAACGAATATTCATACGAATACCACTGCTTGCGCACCTTCGTGCGCAGCCACACGGACTTCACGTCATCCGGCACTGCTGGAGCGGTATCCCGCAGGAACGACGTGTAGTTGTTGAAATCGTTCTGAGCGACCTCAATCACGCGGCATTGCCGCCGCTCGTCCCAAGTCACGAACACCCACGACCAGCATAAATCATCGTAGTAGTTCGTCAGGCCGGCCATCTGGCGGTAGTTCTTCGGATCGAACTCAACCTTTACGGTCGCATCGAAGTTGAACGCCTGCCAACGACGTGCCACCAACGACAGATCGAAAAGGTTGCACAGCGAGCCCTGGCCACGCAGTTCCAACACGCCGCCACCGACCTTGCCCATCTCGCCATCGAACGGCACACGCAGCGTATTCCAATTCAAATCCAACGTATCGGACATGAAATCGTCATGCTGGCTGTGATCCGCAGGTGCCTCGGTCTCGATGGCATCCTTCGGAGCATCCACATAACGCTGTCCGCCATGGCCTCCGACAATATACGGCCAGCCATCCTCGGTCCATTCGACCTTCTGGATGGAGGTTTCACGCCCCAGCGTGCACCAGCCGCGCGGATCAGTGAAGGATTCATTGTCGTGATGCCACGGACGACCGCACAGCGAGGCGTAATACCATTCGCCGGACGGGGTATCGACCAGCGCGCCATGCCCCTGCTTTTGCAGATAGGAACGCGGCGTGTCGAAATTCGTGATGAACGGATTCGACGGCATGCCTTCGAAGGACAACGCGTCCAAAGACTTGGATCGGGCCACGACTTCCTGATGCGTATACACGGTACCGCCTTCAGCGGCGAACAGGTAGTAATAGCCATTGATCTTGTACAGATGTGGTCCCTCGGTGAGTTTGACGTCCGTACCGCGCCAAATCGTACGTTCAGTTTCCGGCTTGAGCTTCATCGTCTTCACATCGAATTCGGTCAGTGTGATGCCGTCGAAGCCATGATGGTACTCACGAAAATCCCAAGTCTGCTGCACCAGATACTTGCGACCATCGTCGTCATGGAACAGGCTTGCGTCGAAGCCGACACCGTTCACGCGAATCGGCTCGCTCCACGGACCATGGATACTTTCGGCAGTGACCAAATAGTTCGTGCAATCCTTGAACGCACCATTCACGACCTTCACGTCCGTGTAGATCAGCCAGAATTTGCCATCCGCATAGGAAAGATCCGGAGCCCAGATGCCACCGGATGACGGATTGCCGCGCATGTCAAGCTGGCTCGTGCGGCTCAGTGGACTCGGCAACAGGTTCCAATGGACCATGTCCTTGGACTCGTGCAGACGGACACCTGGGAACCATTCGAACGTGGAATTGGCGATGTAGTAGGTATCCCCGACCCGAATCATCGAGGGATCGGCATTGAATCCCGGGAGAACGGGGTTTGCGATTTGCATAAAGTACTCCTTTATATGGAACCCTCGGCCATAGGCCGAGGGAGTTGCAAGCAATCAGATGATGATCAGACGTATTCCATGCGGCATTACTGACGGCTACGCTCGTCACGAATCTTCGCGAAATGCTTCTCCGGATCAGGCGCGGCATTAAGCAACACTTTCGTGTAGTCTTGCTGCGGATTCAAAATCACATCATCAGAAGGACCATGTTCAATAATGTCTCCATGACACATCACCATAATCTCATCCGAAAAATGGCGAGCAGTCGCCAGATCATGGGTAATGTACAGCATGCCGATGTGTTCTTCCTGCTGAATTCTAGACAGCAGGTTAAGCACGCCTAACCGCAAAGAAACATCCAACATCGAAACAGGCTCATCCGCAATTAGAACCTTTGGCTTAGGAGCCAATGCACGTGCAATTGCGACGCGCTGACGCTGTCCGCCAGACAGCTCATGAGGGCGTCGATACATGAAATTGACGGCAGGCGTTAATTCAACGCGTTCCAGCAGTTCGATAACCTTCTGCTCATATTCCTCTTGGCTATTTGCCATGTGATTAATCATAAGAGGACGAAGAATATGGTGGAAAATCGTATGATATGGATTCAAGGAAGCGAACGGATCCTGAAATACCATTTGCACATTATGACGGTATTCGTACAAATCCTTACCATGCGTAGGGACAGGCTTGCCGTCCAACGTGATGCTTCCAGAAGTCGGCGTCTCCAAACATGTAATCATTCGGGCGATTGTCGATTTACCGGAACCAGACTCACCAACAAGAGCAATGGTCTTATCCGAAGCTAACTCGAATGATGCATCCTTCACCGCATGAATCGTCGTGGTTTTCAAACCATTACGCAGGGTAAAATCTTTTTTCACATGTTCAAGCTTCAATACTGACATGATTATTCCTTTCACGCATGGCGTGGAACACGAACGAATGAGCCACGATCTCCTGTCAAAGATGGGAACGAGCTCAGCAACCGTTGTGTATACGGATGCTTCGGATTGAAATACACGTCTTCAGAAACGCCTTGTTCTACGATGACACCATCTTTCATCACAGCAATTTTGTCCGTGATCTCCAAGAGCATCGGCAAATCATGCGTAATAAAAATAACAGAGAAGCCCTTGTCACGGCGCAATTCCGAAATTTCCTCGATGATTTCACGCTGTACAACAACGTCCAACGCCGTGGTCGGTTCATCCATAATAATCAGCTGCGGCTCAAGAGCCAAAGCCATGGCAATCATCACACGCTGACGCATGCCGCCGGAAAGTTCAAACGGGTAAGCAGCTAGACGATTCGGATCAACATGCACCATCTCAAGCAAATGTGCGCAACGGTCTTGTCGTTCGCTCTTCGCCATCTGAGGACGATGAGTTTTATAAATATCGGCAAGTTGCTTACCAATCTTAGTTACAGGACTTAATGAATTCATGGCGCCCTGAAACACCATGGAGGTTTTCTCCCAACGGTATTCACGCAATGAACGCCCCGACAAAGCACGGATATCAATATCTTTCCCTGACTTATCATGGAAAATCACAGAGCCAGAGTTAATCTTACCCGGAGCTTTCAGCATTTGATTGATGCTATACGCCAATGTACTCTTGCCGCAACCGGATTCACCAGCCAAACCAAGCATCTCACCGCGACGCAATTCGAATGTAGCGTTCTGCACGGCGTGCACCGGATTATCCGTATCGTAGATAACGTCGAGGTTATCGACCGAAAGCAGGATATCAGAATTCTGAGTCGCCATCGTGTTCACCCTTTCCTTCCCTTGCTTTTCTTGGTAGGCTTACGTAGTCGCGGATTGATGACTTCATCGATGGAGAAATTAATGAAGGACAATCCGGCGCCGATGATAGCGATCATCAGTCCCGGTGGCAGGAACCACCACCATGCGCCCGTGTTCAGAGCAGAACCGTTCTGCGCGTAATACAGCATGGTTCCCAGCGAGAAGGATTGGGTCGACCCCAGGCCAATGAAGGACAACGAAGACTCACTCAGGATTGCCATAATAACGGAGAACACAAACTGCGATCCCATCACAGGCAACAGATTAGGCAGAATTTCAACGGTAATCACGCGCCACGGACGTTCACCTGCAATTTTTGCGGCAAGAACATAATCACGCCCACGCATCGACAATGTTTGCGCCCGCAGTACACGGGCACCGCCAGCCCATGCAGTGATTGAAATAACAATGACCAACATCATCGTGCCCTTGGAAGGCATCAATGCAGAAATCACGATGGTCAGAGGCAACCCCGGAATCACCAGCATGATATTGGTAATCAGAGAGAACAAATCATCCCAAATTCCGCCAATATATGTGCCCAAAACACCGAAAATGAACGACAACGCAGTTGCAATCAAGCCAACAGCAAAGCCAATAATCAGAGAGCCACGGACAGAATAGCCAAGCTGAGTGAAAACATCCTGGCCAGACTGCGTAGTGCCCAACCAATGCTGGGCAGATGGCGCAGACAAGCCAATGTCATTGATCTTATTAGGATCCTTCGTGAAGATAGGAACAATAATGGCGAACAAAACCATTGCGATCACAATGGTTAATCCAGCCGTCAATTTTGCAGAACGCTCAGGAAGAACTCGCTTGAGAGAATCCAAAGCGGAGCGACGACGTTTAGCTTGGCTACGAGCCACAGCAGCAGAAGAATTTGTTGCAGACATATTTAACCTCAATCCTGTTGCCGCGTACGTGGATCGATAATGCCGTAAAGCAAATCAATGATAAAGTTCACGACTAGAACAGTAACGGTAATAATCAGGAAGATACCTTGCATCAGCGCGTAATCGTTACTGGTCACCGCTTGCAAAAGCATCTGACCAACACCTGGATAGGAGAACACCTGTTCAGTAAGCAGCGATCCACCCACCACTGCACCGATAGACGTGCCAAAGCCAGAAATGGATGGCAACACTGCATTACGAGCTGCGTAGCACATCATAACGCGTTTAGGACTTAAACCCTTGGCCTCAGCAGTAACAATGTAGTCCTCAGACAACGTGGAGACCATCATATTACGCATACCGACAACACCCATGCCCAGAGAGCTGACAAGAATCGTCAAGGCCGGCAAGATTGCATACTGCACTGCGCTCGAGAAGAATTCCCAAGTGAAGCCGGGCACAACTTCACGATAATTGTATCCGCCTGACTGAGGGAACCAATGCAGCGTACGGGCAAACACCCAAATGAAGATGAGTGCAAGCCAGAAGTAAGGAACAGCTTGGAAAATGGTGGACACAGGGGAAATGATGTTATCAAAAGCGCCACCACGACGCCAACCAGCCCAGATACCAAGAGCCTGTTGAACAAAGAACGATATAATCGTGGTTGTGCCGACAAGACAAATGGTCCAAGGCAGTGCAGAAGCAATGGACGTTGTAACTTGGTTGGGGAAATACGTTACAGATACGCCCCAGTTGCCGGTGAAGATATTCTTCAGATAACCAATATACTGCTGGAAGATGTTGCCTCCATCTTGTCCCAGCATTGCAGTAATCGCTTCCCTTGTTTCGGGCGCAACAGTACCACCTCGCGATGCGAGCCTGGTAAGAACAGCTGAAACCGGATCACCTGGCATCAGTCGCGGGATGGCAAAGTTCAATGTCAAAGCCGCAAACAATGCAACAAGGTAAAATCCTATCTTTTTCAGGTAGAACCTCATGTTACCTCATTTCTACATGGAAAAATGGTGCACAAAACGCACAGCTAAAACGCCTTGTGCACCGTTGATTCATAAAATCCGTCAGGTTACTTCTTAACCTTCAGGTTCTTCAGGACAATGCCCAAATCAGGATTTGCCCAAGTCTGCGGATTAGCATAGACGTTATCGTCTGTCGGCCAACCGGTAACCTTGTCGCTCCACATTTCGCTCAGACCGGATTGACGCAGAATCGGGATATACGGCATGTCCTCAAACACCTGAGTCTGAATCTTCTCATATTCAGACTTCTTGGTCGCCACATCAGTGGTGGTATTGATGGCATTAAGAGCATCATCCACGGTCTTATTGCTGTAGCGAGCGTAATTAGGCCAAGCGCTCTTACCCACTGCAGCCGTACTGGCAGTGGAATAGAACTGGTTGTAGAACATCCATGGTTCGGCACCTGCGACCCACAGACCATAAATGGACATTTCAAACTGGCCCTGCTGCATCGCCTGAGTCCATTCATTAGAAGACATTTGGTCCGCATGCAGATCAATACCGATCTTTTTCAGCTGCTGCGAGGCGACGTTAATCGCGTTGATCCAGTCAGAGACATCACTCATAACAGCGACTTTGATGCTCAGCTTAACTCCGTCCTTCTGATAGATGCCGTCATCACCCTTCGTATAGCCGGCGTCTTCCAGTACCTTGACGGCTTCATCCGTACGTCCTTTACCCGGAATAGGTGAATCCGGGACATCATCCGAAGCGTACTTGGTGAACTGTCCATACGGATAGAGAGAACCAGCCAGCTCACTGTACTGGCCATTCAGAGCGAGTTTATTAATCTGATTACGATCAAGAGCGTAATAGATAGCCTTGCGCACTGCCGGATCAGTGGTAGGACCACTGCAGCCGAGTTCTTTGTTCGAACAGGTCATGAATGCCAACTGACTAGAAGGAACGTTAACCGTCTTAATATCAGGATATCCCGACAGCACATCATCCATATTCGGGAAGATCGCAGACATCCAGTCCACATCGCCAGCGGTCAAGGCATTTTGAGAAGCTTGGGTGCCACCGGTGATCAGAACATAACGGACGCCATCAATTTCAGGCTTACCTTCATCCCAGTAGTACGGATTCTTCTTAAACGTGTAAGCGGTTGGGGAAAAGTTCCCGCCCTTAACTGTGAAAGGCCCAGAGCCAACAGCGTCTTTATTGGTATAGGTCACCGGATCATCGATCTTTTCCCACACATGCTTCGGAACAATCATCGTGCCGGACAGATACGACAGAGCATTCACCGATTCAGGCTTGTCCAAAGTGATACGAACTTCCGTATCGCTAAGGACCTTGGCAGAGCCAGCAAAGCCACTGGTATTCAAAGCCTTGTTGGAATTAAGGAGGTTGAATGTGTATGCAACATCTTCGGTAGTGTAAGGTTCGCCATCAGACCACTTTTCACCGTCACGAATCGTTACATCAATAGTTTTCGCATCGTCACTGATAGTGTAGGATTTACCCATTAGCGGTTCCAGCTTAGTAGGGTCGTCCTTAAGGTTGTTCATATAGAACAATGGCTCGTACAGAGCACCGACCACACCGGTCAAAGCTGTAGAAGAGAACGGATTATAATTCAACGACGCCTGCGAAGTTGAATTCATAACACTGTTGATAATGACTCCGTCCTTCGCGGTGTTATTAGTACCTCCGCCGCAAGCAGCCATTGAAACGGCCGCTACACCAGCGCAAACAGCAGCAAGCACTCGTTTCCAAGTTCTTGACCTCATCATGTCTTTCTCCTTTGGTGACATGCATGAACACACATCGTCATGTTTCATAAATGCTTTAGCATTTCAGTTAAAGCACTGCTTGATTATATGACTTGATTTTCAAGAAAGTCAAGTCACTTAACTAAATACTTAAAATTTTTTGTTACGAAAGCTCTATATGCAAATATTTACGAAACTTTTGAATAGATTTAAGTAAACCAGGGACGACGCCCTGCGGCCTAGCCTACGCCGTTCACTTTGCCATCAGCGACATCAACAGCTGCGCATAGCCATAAGACGCATGGGCGTTGGACTCCCCCTGACTCCGCAGATAAAGGGGCTTCCAGCGATTGCCGGAAGCCCCTTTTGCATATCGGCTTAGCGCGCCAAACGTTCAGCAGCGGAAGCGATCGCCTCGTCGCTGGCGGTGGCGGAGAAACGCAGACATTCCGGCGCACCATAGAACTCGCCGGGGCTGGCGATGATGCCAATCTTGGCAAGCTGCTCCATATCGGTCCAACAATCGCCCGACTTGGCTCTCACCCACACATACAATGCACCATCCGGCATGTCGGTGCAGTATCCGTAAGCACGCAACGCGCTCACCAACACGCTGAGACGTTCCCGATAGCGCGCATGCTGAACCTTGACGGATTCCAGATCACGCAATCCGGCAGCCATCGCAGCCTGCACCGGACCAGGAATAATCTGACCAATTTGCTTGCGATATGCACTCATCGATGCAATCAAAGACTCATCTCCGGCAATGAACGCGGTACGATACCCAGCCATATTGCTTTGCTTGCTCAACGAATAAAGCACCAGCACGCCCTCGGCGGAGCCCAAACACACATCGTCACAAAGCGCGCACGGCGTCGACGCAAGTGAATCAGCTTCACCTTCAGCGCCATTCACAGCACCCCTCCACTGCATCAGCGCATAGCATTCGTCGGAAAGCACCACCGCGCCGATCTCACGCGCAGCTGCGACAATGCCAGCCATCCGCTCGGCCGAATACACCTCGCCCGTCGGATTGCAAGGGGAATTCACCCACACCGCTTTGACACCAGGCACATTGCGCCACGACGCAACATCAGCCACATCGTCGACCTTAAGCACCTTCGCCCCAGCCAACTGCGTGCCGATCTCATACGTCGGGTACGAAACCTTCGGCTGCACCACAACATCATCCTCACCGAAATGCAGTAGCGACGCCATCAACGCAACACCCTCTTTGGAGCCGACGGTAGGCACCACATCAGCATGAATCGCCTGCAAATCAACATTGCGAGTCGCCGAAAACCATTCAGCAATCGCAGTACGTAAATCGGCAGTACCTGCAGTAGCCGGATATCCATACGCATTCGGATCATTCGCCGCCGCTGCGAGCGCCTTGCGCACCGAGTCGGGCACAGGATCGACGGGAGATCCCACGGACAGGTCGATCATGCCTCCGAACGCAGCTTTTGCCGTGCGCTTGTATGCTGCGATACGCGACCAATCGTATGGCGAAGAAAACTCATGAAAGCCCATCGTGAAAACTCCTTAATAATCCTCTATAAACAAAATATGCGGCCTCTTCCAACGGGAAAAGGCCGCTTTCAAATGCCAATCACTGATTTTGCGGCGGCAGAGCAGCTACTTGCTCCGGATCCTTGCCGATCGGGCCGGCTGCGGAAGCGCCGCCCATATCACCAACTTCGGCAAAGAAGCTGACCGCGGCATCCTTGTACCAAGCCCACTCGTCTGGCAGATCGTCTTCATAGAAGATGGCTTCGGTTGGGCACACCGGTTCGCATGCACCGCAATCCACGCATTCGTTCGGATTGATATACAGGGAACGGGAGCCCTCGTAGATGCAATCGACCGGGCATTCGTCCACGCAGGCCTTGTCTTTGACATCGACGCACGGCTGAGCGACAACGTATGGCATGGTTACCTCCTTAACACTTACCGTTCAAGACTACTCTTAATTGCCAACTTCCAGCTCTCCCGTGCCGAGCCGGGCGTGGCGGTAGCCGTAGCCGAAGTAGATGCAGAAGCCGACCGCAAGCCAGACCACGAATCGAATCCAGGTGAGCACGCTCAGGTTGAGCATGAGCCAGATGTTGGCGAGCGCGATGATGATAGGCACCCATGGATTGCCGGGGATTTTGAAGACTCGCTTCAGGTCGGGGCGCTTCTTGCGCATGATTGGAATAGAGATTGAAACAAGGGTGAATGCCGACAGCGTGCCGATGTTCACCATGTCGGCAAGGATACTAACGTTGCAGCTGGCTGCGATGAGTGCCATGACCACGCCGACGGCAATCTGCAGACGTACTGGAGTGCCGTGCTTGCCCGTGTGACTGAGCGAGCGCGGCAGCAGGCCATCTCGGCTCATGGCGAACACCACGCGGGTCAGGCCGAGCAGCAGCACCATAACCACGGTTGCCAGGCCGATCACAATGCCGAAACTGATGATTTTGGCGGCCCAGTCAGCGCCGACCATTTCGAATGCCGTGGCGAGCGACGGGTCTTTCTGCTTGGCGAGGTCTTTGTAGGAGACCATGCCGGTGGTGACAATGGCAACGAGGGTGTAGAGCACGATGATCAGTCCCATGCCCACGCCGATGCCCAGCGGAACATTCTTCTTCGGATTGACGGTTTCTTCGGAGGTGGTGGCGACCACATCGAAGCCGAGGAACGCGAAGAACACGAGCGCGGCTCCAGAGATGATGCCGGCAATGCCGTAAATGCTGGGGGTCATGCCGGTGGCCCACTGCCATAATGGCTGCTCCATGGTTGCGGCCAACCCGGATCCGGTGGCGGTCGCCGGTTCGCTCGGTGGAATGAATGGGGTGAAGTTCTCGGCTTTGACGTAGAAGAATCCGACGATTACAACGAATAGCACGATGGCGATTTTCAGTATGGTGAGCGCGCCGTCGACTCGTGCGCCGATTTTCGTACCGCACACCAAAAGTGCCGTGAAGAAAGCTACGACGATGATTGGCGCGAAATCGAAATTGAATGATCCGATGGTGACGTTGGTGTTGATATTCCAACCAACCAGCCGGAAGAAATCGTTGAGATAG
The DNA here is from genome assembly GCF_001025215.1 of Bifidobacterium pseudocatenulatum DSM 20438 = JCM 1200 = LMG 10505. NCBI lineage: Bacteria > Bacillati > Actinomycetota > Actinomycetes > Bifidobacteriales > Bifidobacteriaceae > Bifidobacterium > Bifidobacterium pseudocatenulatum. Next base: position 398,802 of record NZ_AP012330.1, on the reverse strand, counting down.
ACGCCCCAATATTTGGAGACGACGGAGCCTGCCATCAGCATTTCAAGGATCAGATCCCAGCCGATCACCCACGCGACGATCTCACCGACGGTGGTGTAGGTGAAGGTGTAGGCGGATCCCGCAACCGGAATCATGGACGCGAATTCGGCATAGCACATTACGGCCGCACCGCACACCACGCCGGCGATGAGGAAGCTGATGATTACGGCCGGACCCGCATGGAAGGCTGCCGCCTGGGCTCCGATGGAGAAGATGCCCGCGCCGACTGCCACGGCCACGCCCATAATGGCCAAATCCCACCAGGTCAGGTCTCGTTTCAGAGAATGCCCCGACTCCTCTGTTTCCGCCAGCGTCTGCTCGACGGATTTCTTGCGTAATACGTTCATTACGTTTCCCTTCTCCCTTCGTTCTTACGTTTACTTGAGGCTCATGCCGATGACGACCGGCTCTGGAACGAGACGGATGTCGTACGCCCGCTCGACACCATCCTGCACGGTTTTGGCAAGGTTCACGATATCGGCTGCTGAGGCTCCTCCTCGGTTGGTCAACGCCAACGTATGCATGGTGGACAGTCCCGCAGTAGCGTTTTCGCTGGTTTTGTAGCCTTTATGGAAGCCTGCATGATCGATAAGCCATGCTGCGGACGTTTTGACTCCAGGCGTGCCATCCGGCAGGGTAGCGCTGAATCGCGGCGCATCTTCGGGAAGCTTTGCCGCCTGCTCTTTGGTGAGAATCGGATTCATGAAGAAGCTGCCACAGCTATGGCGATTATAGTCGGGTTCGTCATTGCCTGCCTGTGTACGCTGCGCATTATGCGCGATGGCGACCAGTTCGCTTTTTTTGGTGCCGCGCATGGCTTCGGTCAAGTAACGGTGGGAATCCTCAAGCATGCCCTTGGAGGCACGTACGTTCAATACCGCGTTGCGAATATCCGTTGTCGACATGCGTTCGCCCACTTCCACGCCCAATGCCTTGGCGAGCTGCCCGTAGCCGACCACGCCGGTTGCGCTGTGATGCAGTGCGAAGGTGACGGACAGCACCACGTAACGCGGCGTCGGGAAGAAGTCGGCTGCGGGTGTGGCCGGAGCGCTGTACATGCTGGCTTTGAGCGCACTCATACGGTAACCGAAATGCAGTTCCTGATTGGTGAGCTCTTTGGTTTGCTTGTCTTTGCGGTCCCAGACTTCCACGCTTTCGACGCTGGATGCGACCTCTTGGCCGTATGCGCCAATATTCTGCACCACCGACGCGCCGACGGTGCCCGGAATGCCGGAAAGTCCTTCCACGCCTTCCAGGCCAAGCCCGACGCAGTAGTCGACGAAATCATCCCAATTGCATCCGGCTTCGGCGTTGACGTGCACGATTTTTTCGTCGTTTTCGGCAGGCGCTGCCTCATCAAGCACACTTACGGCGTGTCGCGCATCACGGACCACGACGCCATCGAACGGCGTGTCGGCCACGAGCATGTTGGATCCGCCTCCGATCACGCACAACGGCAAGCCTTTGGCGTCAGCATCTTCAACGGCTTCAATAACGCCGACACGCGAGGTCGGTTCAATAAAGGATGCGATTGGCCCGCCTACGGCAATAGTGGTGAGATCTGCGAAATTAGTCATGGTGATTAGCTTAGCGTGCGGGGAAGGCAGCTGAAAAGGTGTCAAGAGGGGTTTCGGAGAAAACAAAAAAACCCGACCAATTGGTCGGGTTGAAAGCTTTGAACTCGCTCAGCGGGTCTCGCGATGCACGGTCTGCTTGCCGCAGCGGGAGCAGAACTTCTTCAGCTCAAGACGATCCGGCGTGTTACGGCGGTTCTTCGTCGTGATGTAGTTACGCTCCTTGCACTCGGTGCATGCCAGCGTGATGCCCGGACGAATGTCGGCGCTCTTGCTTGCCATCTAAGTTCACCTCTTGTGGTTCGTTGCTATGCCGACGTTCCGTCGACCTTTGTAGCGAGAAAGAGACTCGAACTCTTGACCTTACGATTATGAGTCGTACGCTCTAGCCAGCTGAGCTATCCCGCCATGAGAGCCTCGAGTGAGAATTGGACTCACGACCTCTTCCTTACCAAGGAAGTGCTCTACCACTGAGCTATCGAGGCGTGGCGGATAGTGGATTCGAACCACTGAAGCACGAGGCGACTGATTTACAGTCAGTTCCCTTTGACCGCTTGGGAAATCCGCCGTGCTGCCTGTTTGGTTGAACCCGAACCGGCAACCCGTTTAGTATGCCACAGACCATGTGACTAATGCAAATACGGCGTGTCGCGATTGCCTAAAAAGCTCCAAATCGTTGAAATTCCAACGTTTTTCCACTATCAGCTACATGTCAGCGCCAATCAGAGCAAATCCTCATGAGAAAATCCAGAAAAGAAAAATCATGAGTATTTTTTCTGGACTTTCCCTGCAGACCATTTGAACAGCGACGCCAACAACAGCACGCCAATGCCGATGAACATGGCGCGCATCGACCGCGCACAGCCTATTGCAGGAACTTCAAGCGCTTGAAATCAACAAGACCCCGCCAACGGCAACGATTGTTCACCAATCGTTCGCTGACGGGGTCTTCAAACAGCTACGCGCTACGCTCAGCCGAGAATGGCCAGAATATCGCGGGCGGAGACGATCAGGTAATCCTCACCCTGATAGTGCACCTCGGTGCCACCATACTTGGAGTACAGCACCTTGTCGCCGACCTTGACGTCGACCGGAATGCGCTCGCCGGCGTCGTTACGACGGCCCGGGCCGACAGCCAGGACTTCACCCTGCTGCGGCTTCTCCTTGGCGTTGTCCGGAATGAACAGACCGGATGCGGTCTGGGTCTCGGCTTCCGCCTGCTTGACGATGATCTTGTCTTCCAACGGTGTGAGTGAGATCGACACTGTGGACCTCCTCTTTCTAAGAGAAATCGTTACTTACCGCGCCGGGACCCGCTTGCAAGAGGCTGACGATCACTTACGGCGTCGTCCTTCCGCGCTGAGACATATCCTAGCGCGATTATTAGCACTCTGCCAACTCGAGTGCTAACGCTGAGAGCAAAATATACGAAAAAGCCTGAAACCATTCGGTTTCAGGCTGATGTTCTTTACGCTTGTTTGCACGTTTCGTGCGTTTCGTACGTTCGCTTTCCCTCCGTCATGCACCACGACGGGCCATAATGGATGCCAAGCCCACACCCAGAGAATCGGAGGTAACGCTGGGAGCCTCGACGTCGGCGCTGACCTCGGCGTCATGGAATCCCACGGCATCCACGTCCCGCAGATGCACACCAGCCTCCACGCGGGCGGCGGCCTCATCGGAATCCATGCTGCTGATCGCATCGGTCGGCACAATCAACGGCTCGACATTGTCGGAAACCGTACTCGCAGTCGAAGGCACGGCCTTGGCCACCTGACGGGTGGATTTAATCTCCATGCTTTCCGGAGCGGCCTGCACAATATCGTCGCCATTGCGCGGCGTACCCAGCGAAAACGAAATCAGATCTTGCGACGCGTTCACCACAGTGGGCGACGACATATCGTCACGGGCGTCCACATTCTCGGTTTTGGCGATTTCATCCCGCTCATCGTGGATGGACAGACCGTTCGTCTCGCTCGGCACGACTTGCGCATCCACAACATTCACTTCCGTATCGGTTTTCGCCTCAGGCGTCTCCTTACGCTTGCTTACGGCAGCATCGCGGTCGACCTTGCCGCGATCGATCGCCTGACGAATCTCACCTTCCGGCATAACATCGGTCGGCACCTGAGATTCGGCGATTCTACGAATTTCCTCAAGCTCCTGCTCCCGCAAACGCGAGCGCTCCGCCTGTTCCTCTTGGGCACGCTTGCGCTCCGCCGCAGCCCGCTTCCTCATCTTGGAACGATACTTGGCGACCTTACGCTCCCACGCTGCGGCCTGCTTGGCGGCCCTCACCCCCAAAGCAAGCACTCCAGCAAGCAGCGATGCGGGAATCAAAGCAAACAACGGACTGAAATGCAACACAAACGCGCACATCAACACGACGATTGTGATCACCAGCATCGAGACAACAATAATCCGCCTTCTGCGGATCGCGGCACGACGAAAGGCACGGACATGCGCGATCCTTTCGTCGGTCAGCTTGCCCTCATGCGTCTCGTTGGACTGCATTATTGCCCCTTTCGCCTTTGCGGCGGTCTCATCGGAGAATCGCGTTCCGCTGTCGGCATCCACCAGATGCAGCGACGGCGAAAAGCGGTCCTCTCGGTGCTCGATTACCCGCTTCATGCCTTTGACCGTCCGTTTGGGCAGCCAGAAAGCCATGAGAATAATCACAATCGCAAGCACCACAACCGTGCTTAACGATTCATAACCCATAACTCATAAGAATAGGTGACATTCCGACATTCTCCGGGGCACACGCCCCCGCGTGTCGAACATGTGCGTCGAAAGCGCGTGTTGAACCTCGTCAACGGCTCACTCGTCCATCAACCGCGCGGTGAAACCGTTTGGTGCGCACTCCGGTAGCAGCGCATACGATTCATGATCACGCCATTGCCCGTTGACGAACATGTACGATGTGCGCACACCCTCATAACATGCTCCCACCTTGAGCGCGACCTTGCGGGAACGCTCGTTTTCGGGAAGCAGGTCGATTTCCATACGATGCAATTGCGGTCCGGAAGGATCAAACATCGCCCAATCAGCCAATAACGCGACGGCCATAGGAGCATATCCACGACCTGCGCAGCGTTCGTCGATCCAGTAGCCGACCACACCAGTACGCATGGCGCCATAACAGATCGCTCCCAGCGAAATCTGGCCGATGATACGCCCATGCTGCTCAATGGCGAACACCACTCCGGTGCCGTTTCGCTCGTTGCGCCGCATCGCACGCACCCACTCATTGAACGACATCGACGCACCATGCAACGGGTCTCCGGATTCCCACGGCTTCAGCCAGTCGTCATTACGCCAACGGATGTCGTTCCATTCGTCACAGTCGTCGAAGGTCAGCGGCCGCAGGATTATGGGAACGTGGAGCCCGTGCGATTGGATAAACCGCGGAACATCGATGGCATTGGATTCCGAACGCATCATGCCGCGCAAAGATTGCAAAATCGTCACGCTTTCATTCTGCCATGCGCATAACACTTTCGTTTTCGCGCAACCATCCCGTGGTACAACATGCGATATGACCCAGAATATGCAAACCGATGTCGCAGGAGACAGCACGCGTGACGAAACCGCAACGCAACGCGAGCTGAAACGGCAATGGCGCAAGAACGCAATCGCAAGAAGAAAACGGACAAGCCCTGAGGAACGGATGAAAGCCGGTCAAAAACTGGCAGAGCAGGCACGGCAGGCGAATCTCATCCATTCATTCACCACGGTGGCCGCATTCGCATCCATGGGCAGCGAAATGTCGATGACACCAATGCTGCAGGCGCTTTTCGATTCGAACTGCCGCGTACTCGTTCCACGTCTTGGAGAAGGCATGGATATTGGTTGGAGCGAACTTGACAGCGTCCACGATCTGCGCGATCAGACCAACAGCGACGGCTCCACCAACACACATCGTCCGCAGGAACCCAGCAACAGCGTATGCGGGCCCGAAGCGTTGAAAAACGCTGGACTGATCATCGTTCCCGCTTTTGCCGTCGATCATGAGGGATTCCGTTTGGGTCGTGGCGGAGGATGGTACGACCGGGCGCTTGAATACCGTGCGGTCGGATCGCGCGTGGTAGCGGTCTGCTGGCCCTGGGAGCCGACCGACAAGCCGGTGCCACATGAAGCGCACGACATTCCCGTTGACGGAGTGCTTACGCCGGATGGATTCACGGAGGTTCGCCAATAAACCATTCGTGAACAAGACGTTCATGCGGCCGTCTCAGGGAGCGTACTAGGATATGTCCCGTTAAGAAATTTGAGAACCTGGTTGAAGCGAGGATACTTTGCCTACTTATCATTACCGTTGCAAGAACTGCAACTACGATTTCACCGAGCAGCAGTCGTTCACCGACGACCCGATCACCATCTGCCCCGAATGCGGCGAGGAACAGGTCCGCAAGGTGTATTCCGCACCGCCGATCGAATTCAAGGGATCCGGTTTCTACCGCACCGACAAATCCAAGTGAGCTCAATCACATAATTCAAACAAGCTCAACCCTTGGAAAACAAGGCGACATGCCGAAGCCTGTGGATAACTTACATCCTCCGACCACAACCCTTGATTCGGCTTGCGTAACAGCTATTCGTAAGGTCATCATGCATGCATGGTGACCTTTTTTCATGATTTGTTGCAACGTCTGCAGGGCATGGATGGCAGGCGAACGACCGATGGCACGAGGACTGCGCCCCATCGGCGACGGAAGAATGCACGATTGCACCGGCTGCTCGCCGCGGTCTGTGCCGGACTTGCCATGTTCGCAGCCCTGCAGTGCGTGCGATTGACGATTTCCACGCAACCGGTTGTCATCGCAGCGCAGCCCATTGCGAAAGGCAGCGTGATTACCGCGGATTCGCTCGCATTGCGCGATCTTCCGTATGACAAGGCCTTACGTAACGTTTTCCATGATTGCGCCGATGCCGTCGGGCTAATCGCCCAAGTGGACGTTGCGGAAGGCGGCATCGTCACGTCGACCATGGCGCGTGCCTCTCCCGTTGTTTCCGAAGGATACACGGTAATCGAAGTGCGATTGGCAAGTTCCGCCGACAATCTGTCGCTTGGCGATGTCGTGACACTTTCCAGCGCCACGATATTCGGCGAGGCAACACCGGAAACATCCCCGGATACAGATGCCGTGACGCTGCGCGAATTATGCTCGGGCGCGATCCTGACCGCGAAACCCTCGCGCGATGCGGACGGCAACACCCTTGCGGTGTTTGCCATGCCTCCTCATGAAGCGGCGACCGTTTTGCAGGCTCAAGAGAACAGCGCGATTATCGCCATCGTCAGTTCGTGACGACAACGAAGCAAATCCCAAGCGAATGTCAGCGTCCCCTCTCGGAGAACACGCCCCAATGCGGCGGCAGTTCACCCAGAATACGCTTGTCGTCATCCGCATTGCGCTGACGTTCGGTGAGCACATCGGACGGTTCGAGCTTAACGCCGTCCGCATCGAACAGCTCAGTGCCCTGGCGGATCACACGCTTGTGCCTGCGTGCCGTTCGGCGAGTGGCGCAATAGCCGGACACCACGCGAACGGCAGGCTGGTCAGTTTCCTGGGAAGACTCCTGCGGAGAATGCTCGTCGACGCTCACTTGACCTCCTGATACAGGTCGCTCAGGCGTGCCACGATACGGTCCACTTCCTTGTCTGGATTCACGAACGCGCCAACGCTCCACACGGTCATAACAGACCAGCCAAGCGATTCGATGTTCTGCAAAAGCACACGGTGACGTTCCCTGGTGGACTGCAATCCCATGAATTGCGCATCGTCGGTGAGCACCGCCAACGCGAACGGCTTGTCGTTCAGACCAACCACCAGCGGCAGCTTGGATCCATTGTCGAAACCATAATCGACGGCCACATTCAGCCCACGGGCTCGAATGCGATCGGCAAGATCGTTGAGAAGCACGTTCGAGCCGGTCATCTTGACGGCGGGACGCACCACGCTGTCATCAAGCTGTTCCATCCAACGAAGCACGGTCTTCAGCATCTTCGGACCAGCCTGATGCAGACGTTCGTCATCCATGTCGGACGACGAGAACGCGGACACGATGTCAAGATGGCGGTCCGGCACGGCCAATGCGTCCAGCAGCATGCCTCGCCCGCCTTCGGATTCCAACGCTCCGAACTGCTGCAGTAGGCGCCCATGGGAGGTTTTCGCATAGCACATCGCAAGAATCGCATCAGTGGCATGCGCTCCGGCCACGTCGGAGATATCCACGATGCGCACATGGCGAAGGAACATGCCCATGGCCTTGTTCTTGTTGGCGATGGCCTTGAGCTCTGCCCCCAGTCGGGTGCGGAACGTATGCGTAAGCGTCACCACCGTAAGCATGTATGATGCGGGCACAATGGTAAAACCGGCGGCGCGCTTGGTGATCAGCCTGACCACCTCGTCGATCTCCTGCTGGCTGCTTTCCACCAGTCCCGAAGTGATGACCGGCACACCGTTGGCGTCAGGTACGAAATGGTAGGCGATCTCGCCTTGCGCGCCTTCTCTTGCCACGTCGAAAGGTACGGAGCCATAGCCTTCCGATTCCAGGAACGCATTGAGCTTCGGAGCGCGTCGAACAGGACGATTGGCGATTTTTACGCTCGGTAGCAGTGCGATAAGACGCTTCAGACCATCGGATGTGACTGTTTCACGATGTGCGATCACCACCACCTGCTTGGCACGGCTGATGATGCTCAGCAATTCGATGGACTGGATATGCGCGGCTGCATCGATGATGACGACGTCAGCTAACGGCGCCGGATCGGTGATCGCTGCAAGTGTGGCGGGCGTCGCAACAAGAATCGGTTTCGCCGCTGCGAGAATCTGCGGATGCTCCTTGTGCAGGCGATTCAACGAAACGTTGTGGGAGCCGGCAAGCATGGTATGCAGCAGATTGGCTTCCTGCGTACGCGAGAACAGCATGTCGCACAGGCGACGCATGGATTCCTGTGCCACCATCGGCCCGATCGAACGCACGTGCTCCACGTCGACTTGGGCGAAGCGTTCCGCAGCGCCCTGCAATGCCGAACCATCCTGGTTGGAGATAATGGCGGAGGATTTCACAATATCCTCGAACGCCGTGGTCCACCATGCCAACTGCAGTTCCCCTGCAACGGCATCGTTGGGAATACCACGATTGTTCAAATCCTCAATCAGCTCGTCAAGACCAACCGAGTGGAAGTCACGCTCCAAACGGGCGCGCTCCGGCAGATTGTCAAGCGCCTGCTTGTCGTCATACAGGGCCTTCAAACGCTCTTCGACCTGGTTGAAGTCAATGGTTTCGAGATTGCCTCCCTGCGGGGTTGTGGCAAGCACCGCATTCAACGCGGTCATATCCCGATTGAGATTCTCCTGCGTTTCGATGATGTCATCCAGCTTGGTGGGCAGCACCGGCCAGCCGCCATGAGGCACGAACATATGCCACTGATCGGCCTGCTTGGACACCACAAGCAACGCCTCGTGCAGGTTCTCCACTTGGGCACCGACGCGCAGCATGCCCTTGGCTTCCTTGATGTGGCGGCGACGCTCCCAGAATCCCATGGAACTGCCTTCGGCCTTGCGTTCGGCCTTCGGCTTGGTCGCCTCAATCATGGATGCGATGTCACGTTCGAAGATTTCCGGCTGGAACACGTCAAGCACTCGGCGCAGGTTCTTCAGCACCATGACCTGGCGCCCCCACTCCTGTGCGGTCGTTGGAATCGGGAATCCGCAGGTCTGCACCGTGCTGGCCACCTGCTCACGGGTGGCGGGCAGCACCTTGCGCAACAGTTCGACCACACGCTGGTAAGCACTCACCGCTTCCTCTTCGGAATACAGCGAAGCCTTGTACCATGCGGTGTCGTTCTCCGTGATGGTGTATTCGCCAAGCTCACCCGCACGCTGCAGTTTCGCAGCCCAATCCTCGATCTTGTCCGCAATGGAATGCGCAGTCTGCTTACTCAAACGCACGTGCGTGGTCGGATGGGTGGGTAGCGCCGCGATCTGAGCGAGATTCTGAATCGTCTGGTAGGCGGATACGCCCCACTCCTGGCTCACGCCATGAAGATCGCCCAGATAACGGGTCAAACGGGAGCGCACACCAACCAATTCGTCGGAAATCTGATCAAATCGAGACGAAGCAACACCGGATTGGAATCCAACAGCGGCAATCAATTGACGATCAATAGCCGCATTGGCACCGTCATCGGCGATATCCAACAACTGTCCACTCATCTCATTCGCGGCGACGGCCTGCACAAATCGACGTTTCTGATCGGTCACGCACGGCACATAAAGCACGGAACGCCCGTTCATCACACAACGGGATGCGATCGCGGCAGCCTGCTCGGCGGTATTGTTAGCAATCGAGCTATCCACAAACAACGAATGGCCCGCGGACGCAAGTTGCGAAGCGTATCGGACGGTATTGTCGATATCGCCGACCTCATACTCGCCATGCGGATCGGCATCGAACGGGCTGTATTCCGGAATCTCAGCCCCCTCCAATGCTTCAGCGGCGGCCTTGTCTCCAGCCAAAGCGTCCAAAGCGGTGTTGCCGGTCGGACCTTGGGCCAACTGATCGATGATTTTCTGGCTTTCCACCAGCATCTGCGACGCCGGATCCATAAAGCACCCGAGAATAATGTGCCGTTCGATCTCAAAATCGGGGAACGCGTTGGCCGCACGATCCGTAATGGCCGCGAACACCGCGGACGTCTCTGGCGTGCCGCTCTCATAGTTCGAACCGTCAAACAGCTTGGCCTCATCCAATATGACGTTGTTCTCGCGCAGCACGGCCGCGAAAGCCGCGTTCAGACGTACACGCCCTGTGAATGCGATCACCGTGCCGTTTTCGATATTGCGGCCTTCTTTGCGCACTTCGACCGGGTACATGAGCACCGGCATCTGATTGCCCTTCCAAATGGCCACGCCGACCACCAAAGACAATTCGCCCACGCCGCTGACACGGCTTTTCGCCTCACGGTCATCAAGCACACGTTCCACACGACGACCCGCGGCACGTAACATGCCATTGTCACGGAACAAGGAATTGAGCTGAACATGCCCGCTGGCGAATAGCTGCGCGATGCCGGACGGGTGCGCGTGCGTCATATCAAGTTGGGCACTCAGCTGCGTCACATCCTCAAGCGGCGACGGCGACAGGCCAAGACGATACTTCTCACGCCACCCACGAATACGATCCAGCTCAGTGACGTTCTCTTTGCTTTCGCTCATGTGTTGGCTCACTTCCCTACCGCTTTACGGTATTCCGTATACCCCGGATTATGTGACAGGGCCGCGTCGATGTCTGTATTGCCCAATGCGCCCAGCCATGCATACAGATCGTCATATAGTGACGGGTTCATGGCAAGGAATGGCAGCAGTTCCGGATGACGCGCCATCTCGAACTGCACGGTGAAATCGTCGGTGCGCTTGGCATCATCCGAAGTCAGCCCGTCGACTTCGATGGTCTGCTCCTGCTTGACGAGCTCGCCCTTGGAAACGCGGTCGAACACTGATCCGGGTTCGAAAACAGGCTTGAACGCGCTGGTTTCGTCCGGCGACGGTTCGCTCGCAACCTGCGATTGTGTAGCATGTGGCCTGAAGCGCTCATCATCGGCCTGCTGCAACGCTGTTTCCTCTTGGCTTGGAGTTTCGTCGTTTGTCTGCTCCACGATCGTGGCAGACTGCTCCCCTATTTCGTTGGACTGCTCGTGCGATGCTTCTGTCTGCTGTTCCGACATATTGTTGTCTTCAGCCGGCAACGCCACGATAATCGGTTTACTCGGATGCGCGCTGAACAGCTTGCTCACGGGAATCGTGTCATGCTCGGTTTCGTTACCTGTTGCGGTTTGCGTCGGCAATGCGACTTCCTGCACGGATTCCGGCTGATTCGCTTCATGTTCGTTTTCCGCAGCGTTTTTCTTGGCGGCTTCCTCCGCGGCCTGCTGTTCCGCCACGGCATCCGCGAACAGGTCGCGCGGAGTATTGTCTGCGACCACGTTATGCTGCACCAGCGAAACAGACGGCAAATCTCCATAATCCGGCTCGTTGGAACGGACGGGAGCAAAAGACTGACGCTCGGCAAGTTGCATGAAATTAACACGATTGGCGACGTTGCGCGCGTTGAACAATGCGGTCGGCTCGCCGGCACGCAGGTTGAGAATATCATCGACCGACATATCCACCGCATCAGGCTCCTGCGGCACCTCGTCGGACACTGCGTAGGAGAACAGGTTGGAGACCGAAGCCGACGCATGGCTCTCAGTCTCAGGCACTGTCTGTGCGATGTCTCGTTCGAAGGTGACGCGCACGTCACCGAATTGCAGCGTCATCGGTGTGGTCGGCAATTGGAAATCCTCATCCGCCGGCAGACGCATCAATTGGCCATTGTCGGCCACCACGAACGAACCATTGGTCGACTTGAGATCACGCACGGAAGCATTGCCCTGCGCATCAACTGAAAAAATGGCATGCCGTTTCGACATGGATTTGTTTGCGTCCATAATGTCAAGTCGCGCGAATCCATCATCCACCAGAGGACGTAACGGCTTACGGCCGATTTCCACGCTTTCGCCGCTGTCCAGCTTCTTGAGTTCGGTTCCATCAACCTTGACGGTCCACTGCTGCGCCGTTCGTTGATCTTCGCTCACCGTTGTCGGCCTTCCTTTCACACACAACACTCTTTGCCATTGTGTCATGCCTTGCCACGTATTTCAGGATTATGACGCGATTAATTGACAACTTTCGCCTATTTCCCCCATTGTATGGCACGATATGGAAGCGTTCACGCCCAAATCGGGTTTTATTGGATTGTCAGCGAAAGAAAAACCTGAGAATATGCGGAAACCCCGCCGCCTTGTGGCGAACGGGGTTTCCACTCAAGATCGTGATATGCGGCTTCAAGCCGCGCGAATCACTTGAGCTCGACGGTAGCGCCGGCTTCTTCGAGCTGGGACTTAGCCTTCTCAGCGTCTTCCTTCTTGGCCTTCTCCAGGACAGCCTTCGGAGCGCCGTCGACCAGAGCCTTGGCCTCAGCCAGACCCAGGGAGGTGATAGCGCGGACGGCCTTGATGACCTGGATCTTCTTGTCGCCAACGGCGGAGAGGATGACGTCGAACTCGTCCTTCTCTTCCTCAGCCGGAGCAGCAGCGCCCGGAGCGGCAACGGCGACAGCAGCCGGAGCGGCAGCCTCGACGTCGAACTTCTCTTCGAAAGCCTTGACGAACTCGGAGAGCTCAACCAGGGTCATCTCACCGAAAGCTTCGAGCAGCTCATCGTTGGTGTACTTAGCCATAATGGCTTCCTTTCATTCTTGGCAACGGCTTGATTGAAGAGGTGACCGTCACCTAAAACAATTATTTTCTTTTGTGGTCACTATCATTCATGCGGCTAACCGCAATGAAATCAGGCGGCCTTTTCCTGCTTCTCGCGGAGCGCATCGATCGTACGCACGGCCTTGGTCGGCAGAGCGTTGAACAGGTACGCGGCCTTGGACATCGTAGCCTTGATGTCGCCGGCGAACTCGGCGAGCAGCTGCGGGCGAGACTTGAGGTCTGCCAGCTTCTTGGCGCCTTCAGCATCGTAGACGGTGCCATCAGCGAAGCCGCCCTTGATGATCAGTGCCTTGTTGGTCTTGGCGAAGTCACGCAGGGTCTTCGCAGCTTCGATGAAGTCACCCTTCACGAAGGTCACAGCGGTCGGACCAGCGAGGATCTCATCGAGACCTTCGACGCCAGCTTCCTTGGCTGCGATGCGAATCAGCGTGTTCTTAGCCACAGTGTAGGAAGTATCGCGGCCTAGCTTTTCGCGCAGTTCAGAGATCTGCGGAACGGTAAGCCCGCGGTACTCGGTCAGGTAGATAGCATCAGCGTCACGGAACTTATCCGTAAGCTGGGCGATCACCGCTTCCTTTTCGGGCCTCTTCATGGCGTTCCTTCCTTAGTCAACCATTGACTGTGAAGCAGGAACGTTTCGCCGGGCAACAAAAAAGCCCTGCACACAGGCAGAGCAACATTCGACCGCTAAGCGGAAAGCCCTTGGTGGGCGTATGTTCTTCAACCTGCGTTGGCTTGGCGAACCAAACTTCATGAGCGCTTGCGCACTCCAACCAACGGTCTGTGGTTTACAGGTGAATAACCTACGACCATGCTTGGACTTGCGAAGATCCGGGCGTGTCGCACTTCACGAAATCTTCATGACTTGCTTAAGTGTTACGGTTAGTCTTTGTTCGGAATCCCACGATTCCATAAGGCGAGTCGCAATTCTCGCCGGAACGCGCCGCGCAACAGTCGGAACGTTCCTACCAACCCAAGAGAGATAGAGAGATATGGAAAAGTTCTTCCATCTTAAGGAGAACGGCACCACCGTGTCCACTGAGGTCATGGCCGGTCTGACCACGTTCTTCGCAATGTCGTACATCATCATCGTCAACCCACAGATCCTGTCGCAAACGGGCATGCCGTGGGGCGGCGTGTTCCTCGCAACCATCATCGCAGCCATCGCGGGCACGCTTGTCATGGGCCTGTTCGCCAACGTTCCGTACGCTCAGGCCGCCGGCATGGGCCTCAACGCGTTCTTCACCTACACCGTTTGCTTCGGCCTCGGCTTCACCTGGCAGCAGACCCTGTGCATGGTGTTCCTGTGCGGCCTGATCAACATTCTGATCACCGTCACCAAGATTCGTAAGATCATCATCCAAGCCATTCCGGAAGTGCTGCAGAACGCCATCGGCGGCGGCATCGGCCTGTTCGTGGCCTACGTCGGCTTTCTGAACGTCGGCTTCTTCACCTTCACCACCAAGGCCGACGCCAAGAACGGCGATACCGTGCAGGCCACCCCAGGTCTGGCCGTCATGAACAATCCGACCATCTGGCTGTTCATCATCGGCCTGTTCCTCGCCATCATCCTCACCGTGCTCAAGGTGCGCGGCGGCATGCTGATCGCCATCGCGGTCACCGCCGTCGCCGGCATTCCAATGGGTCAGACCACCATGGCCAACTCCCTCTCCATCGGCGACACTTTCGCCCAGCTGCCGCAGACCTTTGGCGCTATCTTCAGCGCCGAAGGCTTCCCATCGCTGTTCTCCGACATGTCGAAGCTGCCGATCATCCTGCTGACGATCTTCGCGTTCTCCATGTCCGACACCTTCGACACCATCGGCACGTTCATCGGCACCGGCCGCCGCACCGGCATCTTCTCCGCGGAAGACGAGCAAGCCCTCGAAAACGGTTCCGGCTTCTCCTCCAAGATGGACAAGGCCCTGTTCGCCGATTCGATCGCAACCTCCATCGGCGCCATCTGCGGCACCTCCAACACCACCACGTATGTGGAATCCTCCGCAGGTATCGCCGCTGGCGGCCGCACCGGCTTGACCTCCGTGGTCGTGGCTATCTGCTTCGCCCTGTCCGCCTTCCTCTCCCCGGTCATCTCCGCCATTCCGTCCGCCGCAACCGCAGGCGTGCTCGTGGTGGTGGGCTGCATGATGGCGTCCTCGCTGAAGGAAATCGACTGGGGCGATATCTCCGAGGCCGTACCGGCGTTCTTCGCCTCCGTATTCATGGCGTTCAGCTACTCCATCTCCTACGGCATCGCCGGCGGCTTCATCACCTACTGCCTGATCAAGACCTGCAAGGGCAAGGCCAAGGAAGTGCATCCGGTGATCTGGGTTGTGTCGCTGCTGTTCATTCTGGACTTCATCATCACCGCAATCCTGTAATTCCGAATGTCGGTTCACATCGGTATCCATGCAAACGACTGATGTGAAAATACTAGGGGCGATTCCGCTTTCACTGCGGAGTCGCCCCTCTTGTTATCCCGTTTTGCTTGCTTTCGTATTACTTGTTATGTAACTGACCTACGCAATGGCTTGCGAAAAGGCGTCAACAAGACCTTCCATCCACGCCGTCAGGGAATCATATTGTTCCGGCATTTGCTCGGTCAGTTCGACCATGGGCACTTCCACGGATTTCGCAGCGTCCGTGATTTTGCCTGTCAACTCGCTTTCCTCTTGCGTGTTGACCACCAACAGTTTGATTTCGCCCGCCTTCAACGCATCGGTGAACTGCTTGATATCCGTTGGCGTCGGCTCGCTTTCGTTCGCGGTGGCTCGCGCGTACCCGCTTGGCGTTGCGTCGGTCAGCCCCATGTCTTCCGCCAGATAGCTTGCCACGGATTCCGTTGCAGCGTATGCCAATCCATCCGTTTTCTGTCTCACTTCGGCGATTTTGCTTTCGACGTTGTTTTCTTCAGCCGTCCATTGGTCGTTCATCTTGTCGAAATCGTTCTTTTTCGCGGCGTCGACCTGTTCGTACGCTTTGGTGATCGCCTGTGCCACTGCCTTGCGCACCTCGGCGGAGAACCAGACATGCGGATTCTCACCGTCGTTCACCCCGCCGACTTCAGCGGCGTTGACGATGGTTGCGTTGGCGGTTTGCGCCGCTTTGACCGCCCATGCGTCGTAGCCGGCTCCATTGACGATGATGACTTGCGCTTTCTGCAGTTTGGCGATATCCGACGTGGTCGGCTCGTAATCATGCGCATCCACATTGGTGGAATTGATGATGCTGGTTACGTTGACGTTGTCGCCGCCCAGGGTTTTCGCCACGGTACCCCACTGATTCACGGAAGCGACCACTTCGATGGTTCCGTTTTTTTCGGATGTTGATTGGCCGCTTCCACACGCAGCAACCGACGCAAGCATTCCTACAGAAGCAAGTGCGGCAATCGCAATTCTCGTAATACGGTGCATGATAGATCCTCTCTAACGTGATATAACGCCATCATAACCTAATTGAGAATCATTATCAATAGAGCGTGTCGCGATCAGACATCACATACAAAAAACTCCCGCTCAGGAGAACGGCCGCCACGAATGAGATCGAAATGGTTAGCGAAACAACCACTTTCGACCACACATTCGTGCGACAATCCACCGCAAGCGGGAGTAAGAAATGATTTGCCGATCAGCCGCGTGCAAGCTCGCAGGAAAAGGAGCCTTGCCAAGGCAAGGCAATATTTCCTGCCTCGATACTGTCGCATCTCGGCGCCGCCTACAAACAGTCCACTGGACTGTTTGCTTAACGGCGTCGCCCTGGACCGAAGCTACGCTTTGGCAGATCGGCTTTGCCGATCAGCCGCGTGCAATTAAGGAGCTTCGCAAAGCGAAACATAATTTGCTGGCTCGCTAAAGCTCGCTTGCGTTGACCCACTGGGTCAACGCTACGCTTTGGCGGATCGGCTTTTGCCGATCAGCCAAAGCGTCCCGATACGTAGCGCTCGGCTTCTTCGTTCTGGGGGTTGTTGAACATGGTGGTCGTGTCAGTGAAGTACTCGAGGTGACCCGGCTGACCGACGGCCTTCAGGTTGAAGAAGGCCGTGTAGTCGGCGATACGGGCGGCCTGCTGCATGTTATGCGTCACGATCACGATGGTGTAGTCGTTCTTCAGCTCGTTGATCAGATCCTCGACAGCCAGCGTCGAAATCGGGTCAAGAGCGGAGCACGGCTCGTCCATCAGCAGTACCTGCGGGTGTACGGCCACGGCGCGGGCGATGCACAGACGCTGCTGCTGACCGCCGGAAAGGCCAATGCCCGGATTGTCAAGACGATCCTTGACCTCGTTCCACAGGTTGGCACCACGCAAAGCCCACTCAACCAGATCGTCCGCATCGGACTTCGAAATCTTGCGGTTGTTAAGCTTCACACCAGCGAGCACGTTCTCGCGGATAGACATGGTCGGGAACGGGTTCGCACGCTGGAACACCATGCCGACATCGCGACGCACGGCAACCGGGTCGATGTCTTTGTCGTACAGGTTCTTGCCTTCCAGCAGCACCTCGCCTTCGCAGTGAGCGCCCGGAATGATCTCGTGCATGCGGTCGAGCGTGCGCAGCACCGTGGACTTGCCACAGCCGGAAGGTCCGATGAAAGCGGTGACCTTGTTGGCTTCGATGTTGATGTTCACATCTTCAACGGCCAGGAAGTCGCCGTAGTAGATGTTCAGATGATTGACATCAATACGTTGTCCCATTTTGGTTCCTTATATGTTGTTTCTGTATGTAAGACTACCGCTCATCGTTCCGACTTGACGGCGAAGATCTTCGCCACGAGTCGACCGATAAGGTTGAGGATCAGCACGATGAGGATCAGCACGAGAGCTGCGGCCCATGCGCGTTCCATCGGGATGGTGGTCACGCAGGAAGCGTCGGCGGAAGCCGGGCAGTTCGCGTTGAGCTTGGAGTACTCCTGGTAGACGTACACCGGAAGGGTGGTCATCTGGCCGGAGAAGAGGTTGACGTTCGTGGAGGCGATGTAGCCTGCGGTCATCAGCAACGGAGCGGTTTCACCAATCACACGGGCGACGGCGAGAATCGCACCGGAAACAATGCCCGGCAAAGCGGTACGCAACACGATCTTCGTAATCGTGCGCTGCTTGGTAACACCCAAAGCATACGACGCTTCACGCAAATCGTGAGGCACGATCTTCAACATTTCTTCAGAAGACTTGACCACGGTCGGCAGCATCAGCAGCGACAGTGCCACGGAACCTTCGAAACCGTTGATGGTGCCAGGTCCAATCAGAATCGTGAACATCGAGAATGCGAACAAACCGGCAACGATGGATGGGATACCGCTCATCACGTCGACCAGCAGGGTGATGACGCGAGCCAGCTTGCCGCGGTTGGAATATTCCACCAAGTACACGGCGCACATCAGACCGATCGGAATGGAAATGACCATAGCGCCGAACGTGATTTCCAGCGTACCGATGATGGCGTGCTGAATACCGCCGTAACCACCGGACGGCGTCGGATTGCCACCGACCACGCCGGTCATGTTATAGCTCAGGAAGTTGAGGTTCAGCCTTTTGACACCGTTGACGATGGTGGTGAGCAGCACCGAGAACAGCGGAATCAGCGCCACAATGAATGCAAGCGCGATCAGCACGCGCATCGCGAGGTCCTTGCGCTTACGTGCAGCGGTAAAGGAACGCGTCGGCTTGAACTTGTCAAAATCGATGACGGGGGCACCGTCCATCGGAGAAGCGTTGTTATTCACTGCGGTCATCACGCACTCGCTTTCTCGGTAAGCTTACGGGCGATGAAATTCACCACGAAAGTAATGAGGAACAGCACCAGGCCGGTGCCGATCAGCACGGACACGCCGAGATCGTTGGCTTCCGGATACTGCGCGGCGATGTTGGCTGCAATCGTTTGATTCTGCGAGGCCTGCAGCAGCTTGATGGAGTAGTTGAGGCCCGGAGACAGGATCATGAGCACGGCCATGGTTTCGCCAAGGGCACGACCCAAGCCCAACATCGAAGCAGACACCACACCGGACTTGCCGAATGGCAGCACCGCAAGCTTGACCATTTCCCAACGAGTGGCACCCAAGGCGAGCGCTGCCTCTTCCTGAAGGCGCGGGGTCTGCAGGAAGATATCGCGAGACATGGAGGTGATGATCGGCAGAATCATGACTGCGAGCACCACGCCCACAGTGGCGACGGTACGGGAAGGATTGGCGGCAGGACCTGCGAACAGCGGAATCCAGCCAAGATACTTGGCCACCCAATTCCAGAACGGGTAGATGGCGGGCACCAGCACCAAGCCGCCCCACAGACCGTAGATAACAGACGGGATTGCGGCAAGCAGATCGACCACATAGCTCAAGGCGGTGGCGAGCTTCTTCGGCGCATAGTGCGAGATGAACAGTGCGATGCCGACCGACACGAAGAAGGAAATCAACAGTGCCAGCGCGGAGATCAGCACGGTGCCGAACAGCAGCGGTCCGACGTAGCCCCAGAAGCTGGAGGCCTTGCCGCCGGTGAAGTTGCTGATGGTTTCGCTATTGGCCTGCTGATCGCCGCCGATCAACGGCCATGCGCGGAACAGCAGGAACAGCGCGACGGCGGCGAGCACCACGAGGATCAGGATGCCGCAGGCGTAGGCCACGCCCTTGAACACCTTGTCCGCGTTTTTGCCGCTCACCGGCTGCTGTGCCGTTTTGCTTTGCGAACTCACGGGTTCTCCTTAACTTGCGATTACTTGAACAGGTCTACGATGACGTTCGATGACTTGCGATGACTTGCGTCATGATGACGTTCGATGGTTACGTTTTCCGTTTCACCTACAAGTACCGTTTCAGGCCGCACCCGCTTTCATGTTGCGGCTGCGGCCTGAAACAGACGGTCAGTTGCCGTTCACCGAGAGCTTATCGTTTACTGTACCAAAGCTCACTTGGTTTCGATGGCGTCGATGGACTTGAGGACCTTCTGGCGCATGGTGTCGGACAGCGGAGCGGAGCCTGCAGCGGAGGCAGCGGTCTGCTGGCCCTCGTCGCTGACCACGTAGGTGAGCCAGGACTTGACGAACTTGGCGGTGTTGGCATCCTTGTATGCCGGGCAGGCGATGTCGTAGGAGACAAGCACGATCGGGTAGGCGCCGGCCTCGGTGGTGTTGTGATCGAGCTTGACGACCACACGGTTGTCGCCAGTGGCGGATTCGTCGAGCGGGGAGGCATCCACAACCTTGGCGGCAGCCTCAGCGGAGAACGGCACGTAATTGTCGCCGACCTTCACTGCAACGGTGCCGAGCTCGCCAGCCTGGGAGGCATCGGCGTAGCCGATGGTGCCGTCAGCCTGCTGCACGGTGGAGATCACGCCGGAGGTGCCCTTGGCGCCTTGGCCAACCTCGTTCGGCCAGTTCTCGCCGAGCTCATAGCCCCAAGCGTCGCCAGCGGCATCCTTGACGTAGCTCAGGAAGTTCTTGGTGGTGCCGGACTTGTCGGAGCGGTGCACCACGGTGATGTCGAGATCAGGCAGGTCAACCTTCGGGTTCTGCTGCTTGATGGCGTCATCGTTCCACTTGGTGATCTTGCCGTCGAAGATCTTGGCGATGGTGTCGGCGTCCATGTTCAGGGTCTTGCCCTTGCCAGAGATACCGTTGAGGTTGAAGACCACTGCGATCGGGGAGACGTAGACCGGGATGTCGAAGGCGTTGCCGGAAGCGCACACGCTCTTGGACTGCTCGACCTCGTCATTGGACAGGGCGGCATCGGAGCCGGCCCATGCGGTGGCGCCGGTCAGGAAGGTGGAAACGCCAGCGCCGGAACCAGACGGGTTGTAAGCGACCTTGGCATCCGGGTTGGTGCCCTGGAAGCCGGCGATCCAAGCTTCCACAGCAGCCTGCTGGGAGGAAGCGCCAGCGCCGGAGAAGTTGCCAGACACGGTTTCGGTGGTCTTGGTGTCGGTGCTAGCCGAAGAATCAGTGTTGGAAGCAGTGTTGTCGCCGCAAGCCGCGACGGAAGCCAGCATCACAATGCCGGACACAGCTGCAATGGAGCGTACGAGAATGGAATTACGCATTATTCTTTTCCCTCTGTCAACATTCTGATGGCGTATGTTTCTGACATTTCATATTCTGTTGTCGCCATCGTTCTTCATGACAATGTCAAGCCTATTGGTGGTTTTGGTCCTGCAAAACCAAAATCGGTGAACGGAAGATGAACACTCTACGACACTTCGGACGTTTTCGTCATTTCCATTCACCGATCTTCGGCGACTATCGTGATACCACGGTCTTATATTCAGTTATCAATCGATAATCAATTATTCGGTAAATTACGATGATTACTGGAATCGCAATATTTTATCTTATATATTTCCAGCTATCGCGATATTTCCGCTTTATTCCGCAGGAACGTCGATTTTGTATCCCAAACCGCGCACGGTGGTCAGATATTTCGGATGCGCCGGATCCTCCTCGATTTTGGAGCGGACACGCTTGACGTGCACATCCAACGTTTTGGTGTCGCCAACGTAATCGGACCCCCAGATACGGTCGATCAGCTGGTGGCGAGTCATCACACGGCCCTTGTTCTGCATGAGATATTCGAGAAGCTCGAATTCCTTCAGCGGGAAGAACACGTTCTCTCCGCGCACCATCACCTCATGCTGGCCGATCTTCATGGAAATGTCGCCGCAGATCAGCGGAATATCGTCATCGGAGGATTCCGTCGCGTCGGCCACCATCTGGTTGCGTCGCAGCACCGCACGCACCCGCGCCAGCAGCTCGCGGAACGAGTACGGCTTGGTGATGTAGTCGTCCGCGCCGATTTCCAAACCGACCACCTTGTCGATTTCCGCGCTTTTCGCAGTGAGCATGATGATCGGCACACGGCTTTGCTCACGAATTCTGCGGCATAGCGCAGTGCCGTCAAGCCCGGGCAGCATCAGATCGAGCAGCACCAGATCGATGCCTCCTTTGGTGAACAGTTCCAATCCTTCCTCACCGGTGGCAGCGGCGGACACGTCGTAGCCTTCGCGGGTGAGCTGGTAGACCAGCGGCTCTCGATACGATTCCTCGTCCTCGACGATCAGAATGCGCGTCATTGGTGCTTCTCCTCTGTGTGCTCTTGTTGATTGGAACGTTGATTGATTTGGTTATTTGCTTGAATTATTCGTTTTGCTTGAATTATTCGATTGGAAGCTGCGCTGATTCACTAATTTCCGCGGTTTCAGATTTCGCAGATTCCTCGTCTTGCTCCGATTTCGCCTGGGGCAAGGTGATGGTGAAGGTCGATCCCTCCCCTTCACGCGACCACACGGCGATAGTGCCTCCGCAATCCTGCACGCAATGCTTGGTAATGGCCAAACCCAATCCTGTACCCCCTGTTTCGCGGGAGCGCGCGGGATCGACACGGTAGAATCGCTCGAAAATACGATCCAACGAGGATTCCGGAATGCCGATGCCCTGGTCGACGACACGAATCGAGACCTTGCCATCGCCACTGCCGACACCTACCGCAACGGTGGTGTGTTCCGGAGAATAGTTGATGGCGTTCTCCACCAAGTTCTTCACCGCGGTTTTGATGGTTTCATGGTCGGCGTTGATGAACACGTCATCCCGGTCAACAGCGTTTTCGGCACCCTCGACGTGCACCAGCTTCTGCTTGCCATTCAGCGAAAGCACCATGCTGATATGCTTCGATTCAGCATTCACTTGGTTTTCGACAATCGCCTCGCGTGCCAAAGCAAGCACGGAAAGCCGTTCCGCATTCAGCACCGCAGCCGCGCTTTGCGCCTTCTGCAAGTCGATCAAACGATGCACCAATTCCGTCAATCGTTCGGATTCCTTGGACACGCGGCCTGCGAAATACTTCACCATATCGGGATCGTCTGCAGCATCGCCAATCGTTTCGGCAAGCAGAGAAATCGCACCTGCCGGAGTTTTCAATTCGTGCGAAACATTGGTCACGAAATCACGACGCATGATTTCGAAACGACGCTGCTCGCTCATGTCGGAAATGAAAATCGCAAACAGATCATCGGAAATCTGGCCGACGCGCACATGCAGATACAGCGTGTCGGAAGGGCGGAACTTGCCTGCCTCAATGCCCTTGCCGTCGGTGTTCTTTGCGGCGGCGCGAGCGGCGCGATCCAACGGAATCGACAATTCACGCTCACGCACCACGCTGTCGGTCGACACCAATCGCAGAATATCTCGGATTTCGGCGAGCGTCATCGCATGGTCTTCAACAATGCCGAAACGTTGCGCGCCCGGGGACACATATTTGACCGACGCCAGCGAATCGACGACGATCAACGCCTCCGGCATGACGGCAATAAGCTGGCGTTCCGTGGGCTGCACAGGCACGTGCGGACCGAACAGCGACATGTTCTTCTGCGCGCCGAACA
Organism: Bifidobacterium pseudocatenulatum DSM 20438 = JCM 1200 = LMG 10505; assembly: GCF_001025215.1. Taxonomy (NCBI): domain Bacteria; kingdom Bacillati; phylum Actinomycetota; class Actinomycetes; order Bifidobacteriales; family Bifidobacteriaceae; genus Bifidobacterium; species Bifidobacterium pseudocatenulatum. The sequence goes on along the minus strand of NZ_AP012330.1, from coordinate 375,507 downwards.
GGCTTGGATCGTTCGAGTCGATCTCATCCTCCTCGAGCCGCACGCCCCGGACACGCCCCAGCAGAAAGGCGACCACTGCGACAACCACAATCGCCATCGCCATCGCAATCGCCATCGCCATCGCCACGTGCTCCAGCGTCATACGTTAACCTTCCGATAATCCGTCATTCTTCTTCAACAGTAGCGGTTCCCGAAAGTGATTCCCGTGCGCGATTCCCTCACGCCATCGGAAGTTTCCCTGCAGTTCACTTTCATGAGATTCGCCATACCGAAATATGAGACGGCCCGTCCAGCAATCGATGCGCTGGACGGGCCGTGCTGCGCTTACATGCGCTTGACGATATTCACTGCGATTTTCGCCGCAGTATCGGCATATTCTGAAATGTCGAATTCCTTGAATTCCACGTAATCCGTGTCGGCATTGTCGCTCAACGCGCGAATGACTAGCACGGGCAGGTCGTTGCGTGCCGCGATATGTGCCACCGCGGCGCCTTCCATTTCGACCGCGTCCGCGCCGGTTTCGCGAATCACCTGCTCCACTTTCTTCGGACCGTCCACGAAATAGTTGCCGGTGGCGATGATGCCGGTAATGTGATGCACGTTCAGATCGGTCAGCACCTTATCGGCAACTTCGATCAGGCGGTCGTCGGAGTGGAATTCCTCCACTGGCTGGTCCGCAGTTCCTGGCTTCCACTGGCCGACGAGACGCATGTCAGTGTCGAGGTAGCGCAGCGTGCCGCCAAGCACCACGTCGTTGATGTGCAGATGCGTGTTGAGATTGCCTGCGATGCCGGAGAAAATCACGGCGTCAGGCTGGTCCGCGTCGATGAGATGCTGCGTGGTGGCGGCGATATTGACGGTGCCCATGCCGCCAACCGTTGCAGCAACGTTTACACGCGTGTCCTTGTTGGTTTCGATGGTACCGCGCGTCACGCTGACGCCGGCTTCCTCCGTTACGGTAATGTCGCTCAATGCGGATGCGATATTGGCAACTTCCTCGTCCATGGCGCCGATGATGGCGATTGTGCTCATGCGTTCGTTCCTTTCGATTGCTTCACGCTTTTCGCTCGGTTTCGCTTCTTTTCGCTTCGCTCACTTCCAGCGGCGCTTGCCCACGGCTTGCGCGAGTTCGCGCAGCAGCTGTTCCGTGGTCTGCCAGCTTAAGCATTTGTCGGTGATGGATTGACCGTACGTCAGTTCGGCAAGCGGTGCCGGTTTTTGGCTGCCACCCTCGATGAAGCTTTCCATCATAATGCCGGTGATGCCCTCTTCACCGTCGGCGATGCGACTTGCGATATTGCGCACCACTTCGGCCTGACGATGCTCGTCTTTGCCGGAATTTCCATGCGAACAGTCCACGATCAGGCCGTGCGCGGCCGCGGATTCTGCCGGCATTTTCTCACGAATCAGCTTCATGGCGTTCGCCACGGATTCGGCGTCATAGTTCGGACCGCTGCTCGAACCGCGCAACACCACATGGCAGTCGGGGTTGCCGAGCGTTTTGACCACGGCTGCGCGGCCCATGTGATCGACGCCGAAGAACGTGTGCTGTTGCGCCGAAGCAAAACATGAATCGGTCGGCGCTTTGATGGAACCATCGGTGGCGTTTTTGAAGCCGATCGGCATCGACATGCCCGAAGCGAGCTGACGGTGCACCTGGCTTTCGGTGTTGCGAGCGCCGACCGCACCCCAGCTGACCGCGTCGGAAATGTACTGCGGGCTGGTTGGTTCCAGGAATTCCGTGGCCGCAGCCAAACCGGCGTCCAATACGCCAAGCAGTGTACGGCGGGCCAATAGCAAACCCTTCTTGATATTGCAGCTGCCATCGATGTCGGGATCGTTAATCAGACCTTTCCAGCCGACTGTGGTACGCGGCTTTTCGAAATACACGCGCATCACAATCAGCAATTCGCCGCCCAACTCGTCTTTCAACGCGGCCAAACGACGGGCATAATCGAGCGCTGCAGCAGGATCATGCACGGAACATGGGCCTACAATCACCAGCAATCGATCATCCTGACCATATAGGCAGGCGCGAATCTCATCTCGAGAATAGGCGACGATTTCCTGCGCCTGATCGCTGAGCGGCAGATCGCCCAACACCTGCGCCGGTGTGGGAAGCACCTCAAATTCAAGCACTCGGCGGTTCACGATGCGACTGATGCCAACCTGATCTTCCCATCGCGGCACATCCGTAACCACCAGCGGATTCTTACCTTCATCCATGGCCTGACGGATGGCACGAAGCTCTTCAGGCGTGTTCAGCTGCTGCTGCATCTCACTGCTCTCCTTGGAAATCACTATCTTTCCAAATCACTATCTTTCCCAAGAATAGCAATCACAATGCAAAAACCGTGCGATCACGCAGATTACGCGGTTTTTGCACGGTTTTTCTATTGACGATTATTTACGCTTATTTGCGATTATTCGGCAAGCTTGCGGCGGCTTTCAACCGCTTCGGCAAGCGTGTGCAGCAGCTGTTCGGTACGTTCCCACGGCACGCAGGCGTCAGTGATGGACTTGCCGTATTCCAGCTGGTCGAGCGGAGCGGGCTTCTGATTGCCGGCTTTCAGGAAGCTTTCCATCATAATGCCGCTGATGCCCTGTTCGCCTGTTGCGATGCGGGATGCGATGTTTTCGACCACTTCAGCTTCGCGCACTTCGTTCTTGCCGCAGTTGCCGTGCGCCGCGTCGATGACGATGCCGTGTTCGCTCGGTCCGGAAGCCTTGGAAACCTTCAGATCGGCCAACGCCTTCGCCACGGATTCGGTGTCGTAGTTCGGACCGTGCGAAGAACCGCGCAACACCAGGTGGCAATCGGGATTGCCCTTGGTTTCGGCGGAAATCACACGTCCGTCAAGATTGATGGACAGGAAATGATGCTCGAAGGCGGCCGCGAAGCAGGAGTCCGCTGCCGGCTTGACCGAACCGTCGGTGGCGTTCTTGAACCCAATCGGCATCGACATGCCCGACGCGAGCTCGCGATGCACTTGGCTTTCGGTGTTGCGAGCGCCGATCGCACCCCAGCTGATCAGGTCGCAGATGTACTGCGGGGTGATCGGGTCAAGCCATTCCGTGGCTGCTGGGAGTCCAAGACCCAGCACATCGGCCAGCACCTTGCGTGCGAGCCACATGCCCTTGCGAATGTTGAACTGGCCGTCGAGATCAGGATCGTTGATCAGACCCTTCCAACCGATGGTGGTGCGCGGCTTTTCGAAATACACGCGCATCACGATGACCAGCCGGTCTTCCAGCTCTTTTTTGACGGCCGCGAGCTTTTCGGCGTATTCGTGCGCGGCTTTCGGATCATGAATCGAGCAGGGGCCGACGATGGCAAGCAGACGGTCGTCTTTGCCATTCAGCACATCGCGGATTTCTTGACGGGACTTCAACACCAGATCGCTCATCTCGTCGGTAAGCGGGATTTCCTTCAGAAAATATCGAGGGGCGGGAATCGGGTCCAACTGTCGAATATTGACATCCACGGTCTCCGGAAACACAGCGTCATCCAACAATTGTGCATCCCTCGAACTATCTGGACCGCGAAGACCTGACATCTCTTCTGCTCCTCCTTATGCCTGCATACCTGCTTCATGCATACTGTGCTTGGATGATAATCACCGAAGTTACCTTAACGGATAAAAGTGGAATAACACGAATGCCGACTGCATGCTGGACTTTTTGCGAAGTCCCATGCAGTCGGCATTCGTCAATCGGCTTGTCGGTTTACGTATCAGTCAGCCAGAGCGCCCATCGGATCCCATGCGGGGAGCATGGTGGCAGGTTCGTCAAGAGCGGCCTGATATTCGGCAGGGAGCAGCGCCTTCGGCACGGCGACCTCGTACACGTATTCGGTGAACCAATCATCGCTCATGGTGAAGTAGCCCTTGTCTGCGATCTTGTCGCCCCAAGAGTTCTCCACACGCCAACGACGGGTGGTCGTGCCGTCTTCGGCAACGTCCACGCCAACGAACGCCATAGCGTGGTTCATCGCGGAATCGGCAAAGCGCACGCGATCTTCCTTGTTCAGATCGAAGTCGACACCATACACCTTGCCGTATTCGAACAGATCAGTGGCCCAAGCGCCGTTTTCACGATCCATCATCGGGTGGCAGTCGGCACCGAACCATACTGGAATGCCCTGCTCTTCGAGAATCTGACGCACGCAATCCTTCATGAACTGGTTCGGCACGTTCAGATATTCGGTCGGGTCTCCCCCGGCCACATTACCCAAGTGCTCGATACCGATCTTCTTGCCCTTCACATGCTCCTGACGAGGATCGTCGACCAGGCACACGTAGCTTTCCAAATCGGCGGAACCGACGTACTTCTGCCAGAATTCCACAGGCGTGATCTCACCATCGCGGTGGAACTCGCCGTCCTTGTCGGTCCACTCCCAGTCGAAGCTCTTCGGCGGCTCGCCCAAGTGAATCGTCAGAATACGGTGGCCGGCGGCGGTCGCTTCGGCGATCACCGATTCGATCGAAGTCGGATCGGCATACATGTGCGCGACGGCCGTATGCAACAGGCGACGCAATTGCACGTTCATTTCGCCGGTGTTCTTGGAGGATTCAGTTTCCGGGAACAGATCCTTCGGAACGGCACCATACTTCTTGTACACGTTCATGGCCATGGTCCACTGACCGCCGTCGCCCATCACGTCGGCGAGCAGATGCTGAATCAGGCGGGAGTCGGACGGCTCGCCGGCCTTCACCAGTTCGGCCACGTCCTGCAGGAAGTAGTTGACGCGCTCGAGCTTGTCGTAGTACATGGCATAGTTCTGAGAGAACTCGAATTCCTTCAGCCCCATGTTCTTCTTGGCCACGAAACGGGCCACGTTCAGCGAGCTGAACAGCCAGCAACGGCCGGAACGATCCTGATGGGTGGCGGTACCATTGTCGACAATAGTGGAAAACCTGCGCTGCATCAAGCGGGCGCGGTCATAGTTGCGCGCCACCTTGTTGACGCCCGCCGCGGTGACCGCGTTCATGGCCATACGGTTGTGGTCGCTGGCTTCGAAATCCTCAACCAGCGTTGCCAATGCATCAGCGCTCAACGGCGTGATGTCAGTCATTGTTCTGTTCCTCCTGTGCTTCCTCGCCCTGGTCAGACTGCTCGTCTTCGGACGGTTCTTCAAAGTCGTCATTATTCTGCTGTTCGTCGGAGACAACATCCTCGTCGAAGGTCACTTCCGGTTCGCCCGCAACAGTTTCGCCGCTCTCGTCGTGCGATTCCGCCGGAGTTTCAGCTTCAGCTGCGGACTCATGCTGTTCACCGTCGATGGAATTGACCACGGACAGGCCGTTCGCGCCGAAACCGGAGAACGCGTTGGCAAACATGGCACGCAGTTCACTGACACGCTGCGTGATCTGCGCCTCACGGGTCTGCAGGTCGGCGATGCGCTGCTGCACACCTTCAAGCTCGCTCTTGGCTGCCTCACGACGCTCGTTGATCTGCTCGTCGGCCTCTTCGGTGGCCTGCTTGAGAATGCTGGCAGCCTGCTTATCGGCTGCCTCACGCCTGTCGGAAGCGTATGCCTCGGCCTCATCGCGCGTATGCTGCGCTTCGGAGATCAGCTCGTCGGACTGCTTCTTGGCAGTTTCACGGCGTTCGTTCAGGTCGGCGAGCAGCTCGTTGACCTTCTTCGTAGCCTCATCCTGTTGGGCGGAAATGTCGGCGCGGATCTGCTCCACCTCGGCATTGACCTGGCTGATGGTCTTGGTGCGATGCACTTCGGCCTCGTCGGTGATCTCCTGTGCTTTGGCTTTGGCGGTATCCGTGATTTCCGAGGCACGGCGCTGCGCGTCCGTCATCATCTTGGACACCTGCTCACGCACGTCGGCCAGCTTCTTGTTGGCTTCGGCCAACGCGGATTCGATCTGGTCGTTGGTCTCGCTTTTCATGCGGTTAATCTCGTCATTGGCGTTCTTGCGCTGCGCCGCGATCTGCTCGGTGGCTTCGGCGCGCATATCGGAGAGCTCACGCTCCTGCGTGGCGCGCTCCGATGCGAGACGCTTGTCGTGCTCCTCACGGGAGTTGGTCAATTCCAGATCAACGGTCTGACGTTGCGCCACCACGGCCTTCTGCGCTTCGCCACGCAGCTGGTCCGCTTCGCGCTGGGCGTTGGACTTCAGCGTGCCGGCATCATTATTGGCCTTCGACAGCACCGCTTCAGCCTTGGCCTTGGCCTCGTCGAGAATACGCTTGGCGTCGAGCTTGGCGTTGTTCAGCAGGGTTTCGGCCTGAAGCTGCACCGTGGCGCGTGCCGCGGAAGCGTCTTTCTTGGCACGGTCAAGCAGCTCGGCGCTGGTCTGTTCCGCGCTGGCGAGCATCTGCTGCGCGTTGGCGCCCAGAGATGCGAACGAATTCGGGTTGGCCTTCTTGTTTTTCTCTTCCTGCAGCTGTGCCTGCAGTTCAAGGATGGTCTGATCGTCGGCCTTGACCTGCTCACGCAGACGGTCCACCGTCTCCTGAGCCGAAGCGAACGCTTCATCGACCCTTTCCTTGTCGTACCCCCTCAACACGATTGGGAACTGCTCAACCATGGTATTCCTTTCACGAATTCCCTTCCATCGCGCATCTTGCCCGCGCCTATCCGTCTTGAACTTTAGCGCAGGAAAAACGTTCGGCACACGGCAGTCGCATAATTCTCACAGAGAGCACAGAAATCGTTCGAGGAAACGCCGACGCCGTTCAGCCGAGCAGAATCTCACTTGAGGATGGCTGCAGATAATAACGCACCGATTCGCGGATCACATCGTTACCTGCGGCGATTTGCTGCGCGATCGACAGTCCATGTTGCGGATGTGGCTGCTCGTTGACGATCGGCAGGCTTACGAAACCCGACAGAATGCGCTTTTCCTGCGCGGCAGACCAGTCGAGCAGATGGTAGAACAGCGAATTGCAGACGAACGTGCCCGCATCCGAACTCAACGCGGCGGGAATCTCATGTTTGGCGAAATCGCGCAGAATCGAACGCAACGGCAAGCGTGTCCAATATGCTGCCGGACCTTCTGGATTGATCGGACGGCGCGGCGGAATCACATTGTCGGCGTCAGGCTTGGCCGCATCCATCAGATTCGTGGCGCATCGCTCCAGCAGCACGCCGCGGGCGGACCGCTTCAAACCGGTGGCGATGACAATATCGGGATTCGTCTGTTCGATGGCATCCAGCAACATGGGCCAGGCATTGGCGAAACTGACCGGAAGCGCCACCGTCGTCACGCTAATGGAAACATCCTGCAGAAGATCGTCAGACAGCGCCACGGATTGAGATGGATCATTCCAATATTCGGCGAGCGCCTCGGGAACGAGTACGGCTGGATTCACGTCGATGCCGTCGTACGGGGTGAAACCTGAGATGACGATGTTGATCTGCTGCATGTGTTCCAGTGTACGTGGTCGAAAGGTGGGTTCGTTTACGATCAATGCTTATGCATTTGCGAGAACGCTTCGGCGAACACCGCGTGCATGCGCGCTTTCGCTTCTTGTTTGGCGTGTTCCGGGTCGAGGCTGCGCGCGATGTTCTCGGCAATCGGCATGTCGGCCTGTGTGGTGATTTTGAGATTCGTTTCGGATCCGGCGACGATGGCGACCGGCTCGTTCGGTAGATAGTCCACCACCACGCGGGTGTCGTCGGTCGGGTGGAAGTCAGGGTCGGCAGTAGCGAGCTCGTAGGCTTTGGTGATAGTGCCGAAACGGAAGGCCTGCGGGGTTTGCGCGCGGAATGCGTTCGTACGATCGGGCACGGAGCGCACCACCTTGCGCTCTCCAAGATCTTCGGTCAGCAGAATCGTGTCGGTGGACGCGTACGCCACGGTCGCCGCGTTGAACTGGTCGAGGCTGTCGATGCAGCCGTCGATGGATTGCTGTTCAACGAACGGTCGCACGGAATCGTGGATGAGGATTTTCGCGCCATCGGGAATGCCCGCCTGCTTGAGCAGGTCGAGCGCGGCGCGGGTGCTGTCCACACGCTCGGAGCCACCCGGAATCACGGCACGCACCTTGGTATAACCGGCTTCGTCGATCAGCATGTTCACCATATTGCTGACACGCTCGTTGACCACGACGATGATGTCGCTCACGCGATCGTTGCGCTCGAACGCCTCGATGCTCCAGCAGACGATTGGCTTATCCCCCACCGAAACCAACTGCTTGGGATTGTTCTCATCGAATCGCGTGCCGAAACCGGCCGCCAACACCACGGCCACAACCGGCATCTTCTGTTCCTGCATCTGCTCTCTCTCACTCATACGTCCCACCGTAAACCCCCGAATCGGTTTGCAACGCGCTTTGCCTTACGTTCTGCACGCAATCCGCAACAGCGCGCCGCTCTCCCACTATTCGCGTACGATCAGCGCAAGCATACGGCCTTCGTGCGCTTTGCCTGCGATGGTGGCACGGCGATGCGAGAACCAGAGCGGATTTTCCAGCGTGCACAGGCTACGGCGGATTTTCTTGAAACGTTCCGTGAGCTGCGGTTCTCCTTCGCCATCAGACTGGCAGATTTCCGCCAATTCCTCGTCTTCGGAAAGATACTGGGTGGCTGCGTTGACGCGGGCGCGGGAGGAAACGATGTTATCAGCTGGAACACCGGCTTTGGCAAGCTCCTGCAGCGCGGCGGCCGCGATATCGATGCCCGGCTGTCCGAAACGGCTCAGTGTGAAGGTTCCAGGGAACTGCGCGTCGAATTCGTCGGCGATGTCTCCGCCAACCTCGTAGCAGTCGCCGCAGATGCACGGGCCGAGCGTGGCGACAATACGTTCCGGCTTGGCTCCCTTGGCCACCATCTTTTCGACGGTGGCACCGATCACACCGCTCTGCAGGCCACGGCGACCGCAATGCGCGGCACCGATCACACCGGCTTCCGCATCGGCCATGAGCACCGGCAAGCAGTCGGCCGCGAACATGCCGAGCGCCACGTTCTTCTGCGCGGTCACCTGGCCGTCGGCCTCGACCACTGCCGGATTATCCGCGGCTTCGCCCACCTGCTGAGCGGTTTCGTCCTTGCTGCCGGACACGTCGAAACCGAACGGACGGTTCATTACGAACAATTCGTCCACATCGACGGCAACGCCGGAATGCACCTGGCTGACCAAGCTCAGTTTCGCATCGATGGCGTTGGAGAGCGCCACACGATTGGCGAGCACATGGTTCGGATCATCGCCGGTTTTACCCCCGAGATTGCAGTGCGCATAGTCTCCTTCGCTGGTGCCGCCAAGTCGCGTGGTGTACACGACTTTGACGCCCGGCGCAAGCATGATCGGAATGGTCACCGGAATCGGATTGCCGTCCACGTCGGTCGGGGCGATCGCGTTGCTGTCAAGAATCGCGTCGTCATACTGCCTGTCAGTCATATTGTTCTGTTTTCCTTGATTGTTCTACAATTATTTCAACTAATTTCTGCTGATTTTCTACACCTGTACGATGTTTTTCGCAATTATTCCGCTTTGAGCGTCGGCTTTTTGGTGCGCGATCGGATGGCCGCGTTCACCGGCACTTCCTGCGGGCATGGCATGGAGAACACATGCGCCGGATTGTTGATGGCTTCGACCCAATGCCCATCGGCGTCGCGGAATCCGCCAGCCGGAACGGTATAGGCGAGCGGAGCCGCGCCCGGAAGCACGAATTCAACCTCTTGACCGGCTTCGATCTTGTTGCGGCTCATAATGGTCACGCGACCGCCGTCTTCCGGACTCCACGAAAGCACTTCGCCGACCACCAGCCATGCGCGGAAATACGCGGAACGATCGGTGCTTTGCTGCACTTTGTGCTCCGGATAGTAGAAGCCGGTGGAATAGTCGCGGTGCGCCACCTTGTCTGGCTCGTCCAGCAGCCAGTCAGGCAGCGACACATGCTCCGCGGGGCGCACGCCGGCGTGATACCAGCCTTCCGGCAGGATTTCGGCAGCCGTGTTCGACTTACGCCTTGTGCTGCGGGCATGGTAGCTCAGATCATCCGGTTCGCCGGCAGAAGCGACGGGAACGGCTGCAATATCCGGCTTTCCTGCGAACGCGCCATCCGCATGTTCCATAATCGAATCGGTGGTTTCCGGCTTGCCGTAATCCGGATCGGACGGACGAATCACACGATCGTGGAACGGCTTCAGCACAGTGCCATCCTCGTCTTCAAAACCACGTTGCACCATGTATGCGTCAACAGCGGTCTTGTAAGCGTTCGTCATCGCCGCAATATAGTAGGCGCTCTTGGAACGACCTTCGATTTTCAGACTGGTAGCGCCCGAATCAAGCAGATCGTCGATATGCGCAAGCATGTTCATATCCTGCGAATTGAACAGATACGCGCCTTCCTTAGTCTGTTCTATCGGAAAATACTGGCCGGGACGCTTTTCTTCGACGATGGAATACTTCCAGCGGCACGGTTGAGCGCATTCGCCATGATTGCCGTCACGTCCGGTCAGATAATTGGAGAACAGACAACGACCGGAGAACGCCATGCACATCGCGCCATGCACGAAGCATTCGATGTCGAGATCGTCGGGAATGCGTGCGCGAATGTCTCGCACGGCCTGCAGATCCATTTCACGGGCAAGCACCACACGACGTGCACCCAACTGGTAGAAGGCGTTCGCTGCCTGATAGTTGGTGACTCCCGCCTGCGTGCTCACATGCAGTTCCAGGTTCGGCGCCACTTCGCGAGCCATGAGCATCACGCCAATGTCGGAAACGATCAGTGCGTCCACGCCGGTGTCTTTGAGCTGGCCGATGTATTCGCGCATCGCTTCGACTTCATTGTTGCGCGGCAACACATTGCAGGTCACATACACGCGAGCGCCACGCTCATGCGCGTAACGGGAGCCTTCTTCGAAATCCTCCAAACTCAGGTTTTTCGGCGCCGAACGCATGCCGAACGCCTTACCTCCGCAGTAGACGGCGTCCGCACCGTAATCGACGGCGGTTTTCAGTCCTCGCAGATTGCCCGCGGGAGCCAATACTTCAGGCTTGTTTCTTCTTTGCACGCTTGTTCCTCTTACTCGATTTTTCCGCTCTATATTCTCGACTATTCACGGGACACTTTTGCCGCATCCGGGAAATACATACGAGGAAAAACACATGCTGAAAAACAAAGGCGTCCATCGTGGAGACGGACGCCTTGACGCAAAACGTTGCGAATCTGACACTCAGCCGAGTTTGGCGAGTTCCTCTTCGGTGAGTTCGAGCTCGTCGGCCTTGAGGGAATCGAGAATGGTTTCCGGTCGATGGGCGCCGGGAATCACGAACATGTGGTCGCCCTTGGCCAGCTCCCATGCGAGCACCACACGCTGGTAGCTCACGCCACGGGCTTCGGCCACCTCGCGGAACGGATCGAACAGGTGCTCGTCGTACGGGTGACGGTAGCCGCCCAACGGACTCCAGCACACGAACGCCAGACCCTGCTCGGCGCAATAGTCAAGCGTATCTTGGGTGTCCAGATGAATCGGAGAATACTGGTTCTGCACGGCCACAAGCTTGTCGCCGAGGATCTCCTGCGCGATCTTCAACTGTTCGATGCTCACGTTGGAAACACCCGCCCACTGGGCCACGCCCTGATCGAGCAGCGCCTTGATGCCTTCGCAGGACTCGTTGTACGGCACTTCCGGATCATGACGGTGCAGGTACAGCAGATCGATGCTGTCAACGCCAAGCGCCATCGCGGACTGCTTGCCGTATTCGATCAGATGCTCCGGCTTGCCGTCACGCGGCCAAACCGGCTTGTCACCCTCCCAAGCGCGGCGCAAGCCCACCTTGGTGGCCACGGTGACTTCCTCACGCGGGCCCTTCCACGAGTCAAGCGCCTCACGCACCAGCTTTTCGCCGGTCTGTTCCTCTTCGCCCGGCGTGTAGTACGCCCAAGCGGTGTCGATGTGACGGCATCCGGCATCCAACGAGGCGTGCAATGTTTCGATACCGACATCGTGACCACGATTGTTTTCAATGGTCAACGGCATTTCACCATGGCCGATGGCCGTGGTGCGGAACGGTCCAAGATTACGGAACAAAGCCATCCCGATCTCCTTCAACAACGTACAGAGTGTCTTTCCGAATGCAACCTTACCAGCCGACCCGCCTCAGCAGACAACAAACCCACCAAACATGCGCGTAATGCCGCAGATCAGCGACCGCCGAAACTGCCGCCACCGGAACCGCCGGACGAACCGCCGAAACCGCCACCGGAGAAACTGCCGCCGGAACCACTGAAACTTCCGGACGGCGACGCCGCCGAAATCGTCGATTGAATATCAGCGAAACCTGATTCCAACTGCGCGCCAATATCACCAAAATTGGCGCTGAATTGCGAGAAATCCATCGAATTCGTATCAAACGAAGCAGGATCGGCGTAACGATGGTCGAAATACCATGAACGATAACTCCAATACAGCAGCGAATCGGAAGCATTATTATCAAGCCAATGCGGATCAGCCAATTGCGGATATGCCTTCAACAGCTGCTTCATCGCCTTTTCGGAAATGCCGAACGCAGTGGCATACACCATATACCGGCCCCACAACGTCATATCCGTCACACCGCGATCCTTGAATTCGCTGAAATCCTCCATATAATGCTTCAATCCGAGCACCTGGCCAGCAAGATACTGCCCATTGTCGGTAAGCCCCTTCAGTCTGAGGTAGCTCAACGCGAACACGGAAGCGAACATCATCGGCGCGGAAATCACCGCGAACAACGCAAGATTGCCGATGGCTCCGAAATACAGCATGGACAGGAATGCCAGCATCACAGCGCAAATGCCCGCGGCAAACGCTCCCCCACCGCATATCGACGTGGCGCCCAGCATGGCGAATTCGTTGTCGCACGTATTCGTGAATTTCTCCTGAAGCTTGTAGCCGTTCTCCCAATCGGAGAAATTCTCGTTCATCTGATCCAGATCGAACACCGGAGAGCCGATGCGTTCGGACGCCGTCACCAGCAAGTCGAGCGCGGCCTGCTCGCTCGGGCGCAACTGCAACGATTGCACGTTATCAAATACCACGGGAAGTATCACCACCGTACTGGTTTTGCCCACATCGCGGGTTCGAGCGGGATCGTTGGCGATCATCCGTGCAATGTCAGCATTGTTCGCCTGGCTCATATCAATGCCCCGATACATGGCGGCCGGTCCCGGATAAATAGCGATTGCTCCACGCGAAGCGAGCGAGAGCACGGAAGCCGACATCTTTCGGCTCGTCAGCGTGCTCGAATGCTTGTTGTCGACCATATGCAGCAGCTCCGCAGCGCTGGCAGGACTCATTTCCGGTTCGTCGCGCCAATACTCGACGCCGCCATGATATTGCGAACGGTTGAAGCTGCGCAACCCGAAGATGATGGCGATCACACACAAGACCAGCCCGACCACTGCAATGGCGATCCATGTGATCAGGCGGATGCGCGCTTGTTTGCGCTGTTGGTCGCGCCACTGCTGTTCCTGCTTAGCTTCGCTTTTCATAATGCCGTTTTTGATGGTGGTATCTCTGGTGCGTTGCACGCCACCGGTCACACCAACGTCGAACATGGCGACCACGTCAACATAGTCGCCGGCACGCACGTCATATACGGTAAATTTCAGCGAGCCGTTCTTGTCTCGCTCCGTTTCCGACGTGCATTCCGTATGCAGCCAAGCCCACGAATTATCGGCGTCAATGCCTTCGGGGAACGTGACGGTGCCGGTGACTTTGCCGATGGGAATCTGATTGCTCACGCCGAACGGCTCCCATTGGAACGTGGCCATGTCTTGATAGGCGGTGGTCACGCCCTGCATGGTCATGGTCACGTCGAATTTTAGGCTGCTTGCCGATGTGATGGAGGGAATGTTCCACCCGATTTCGATCTTCTTGGAACGATCGTCGGTATTGCCGGAAACAAGACCATCTTTTGCGGGATCGAACGGCTGCGGATTGCTGTCGCCTTGCGAGACATCGGCGATATACCACTGCTTCGCATGTTCTCGATCCCATTCGTCGGTGCTGTAACTGCTTGGGATTGCGATATCGCCCTGCTGGTAGGCTTCCCCCGTTGTTGCATTGCGCACGCTGATATCGGTGATATTAGTCAGATCGCTTTCCTTCAACGTGTACTGTTGATACAGCTGCTTCCATGGATGATCGACGTCGTCGTCGCTGCGGTCGGCGAGTTTCATGTCGATATGCTGGGTGACCTTCAAATCGCCATTGCTCTGCACCTGCACATCATAGTCGAGCGTTTTGTAGCTCAGATCGGCCCCGCCGTCATCCGATGCCATGAACAGCAGCAAGGCCGCTACAATACCAACGGTAACAACGATTGCAATACCGAAGCTGCGCACCGCTCGTGACGCATGCTGTTTGGCCGCCATAATCCCTCTTTCTCGCTTCTTCTTCCCTCACATGGCCGTACAACAGATGGCCGTACCAACCGAATTGAACAGTAAAGCCCCATCGTTATCGGACGGGGCTTTACATGCATGTCAGAACTTAACTTGCGGAACCTGACGATCCGCTTCGTCCACCTGGAAGTAGGGAGCCTGTTCGAAATGGAACAAGCCGGCGATAATATTGGTCGGCACAACCTCGGTCTGGGTATTGTACTTCTGCACGACATCGTTGTAGAACTGGCGCGCGTAAGCGATCTTCTCTTCCAACGATTTCAGCTGACTCTGCAGATCCATGAAATTCGTATTGGCCTGCAGTTGCGGATAGTTTTCAGACACAACCTGCAGATTCATAAGCGCGCGACTCAACTGGTTTTCCGCGGCGATGCGCTGCGCCACGTCACCGCTTTGCGCGGCCTGCACCACGCCGGCACGGGCCTGCGTGACCTGCGTGAACACTTGGGATTCATGGGCCGCATAACCTTTGACCGTTTCCACCAGGTTCGGAATAAGATCGGTACGCTGCTTGAGCTGCACATCGATCTGCGCCCAGCCGTTCTTCACACGATTTCGTAGCGTGACCAGCCCGTTGTAGGCGCTGACGGCCCAAAGCACAATAAGTACAACGATGACAGCGATGATAATGCCAACGCCCATGACGACTCCCTCGTTAATGGCTCTTCAAACCATTCTTGCATACATCTAGGTACGTTATGGCAAAACTCATACCCGTGTCTCATTTTTATGCATTCTGCATGAAACGAAAAGTGCCCCGCACCTTTCGGTACAGGGCACTTCAGTCAGTCAGCTATGCTGCGAGGGATCCTTGAGGACATCAGTCCTCAAAAGGATCAAAGTCGCGGCGGACGCGGCGGCGAGGACGCTCGGAACGCTCTTCGCGATCGGCACGGTACTCGTCGTAGTTCTCGTCGGCTGCGTAACGCGGGTTGCGGTCGTCGCGGCGGCTGCTGCGGCGACGGTCGGAACGACGATCATCACGATCGTAATCACGGTCGTCACGATCAGAACGACGACGACGCGGACGATCATCATAATCACGATCGTCACGATCGGAACGACGATCATCACGATCGTAATCACGGTCGTCGCGGTCGGAACGACGACGACGCGGACGATCATCATAGTCGCGGTCATCGTCACGATCAGAACGACGACGACGCGGACGATCATCATAATCACGATCGTCACGATCGGAACGACGATCATCACGACGGCCACGGCTGCCGCGACGGTCATCGCGATCGAAACGCTCGCGACGCGGAGCGGAGGATTCCTGATCTTCGAAGCCCGGAATGGCCAAGGAGATCTTGCCGCGATCGTCAACGCCCTGCACGACTACCTCAACGGTGTCGCCTTCCTTGAGCACGTCTTCGACGGCGTCGATACGCTCGCCGTTGGCCAGATTACGGATCTGGGAGATGTGCAACAGGCCGTCGGTGCCCGGGGTCAGGTTCACGAAGGCACCGAAGGAGGTGGTCTTCACAACCTTGCCGTTGTAGGTTTCGCCGGCTTCAGGAACGTGCGGGTTGGCGATCTGGTCGATGATCTGCTTGGCCTTTTCAGCGCCGTCGCCACCTTCGGAGGAGATGAACACGGTACCGTCATCTTCGATGGCGATCTCCGCACCGGTCTCTTCCTGAATCTGGTTGATCATCTTGCCCTTCGGACCGATGACTTCGCCGATCTTGTCGACCGGAACGGTGGTGGTGATGATGCGCGGTGCGTACGGGCTCATCTCGGCCGGACCATCGATGCACTCGTTGATGACTTCGAGAATGGTGGTACGGGCTTCCTTGGCCTGCTGCAGAGCAGAGGCCAGAATGTCTGCCGGAATGCCGTCGAGCTTGGTGTCAAGCTGCAGGGCGGTGATGAATTCGGAAGTGCCTGCGACCTTGAAGTCCATATCGCCGAATGCGTCTTCGGCACCGAGAATATCGGTCAGGGTCTTGAAGATGTGCTGGCCGTCAACATCACCGGACACGAGGCCCATGGCGATGCCGGCAACCGGAGCCTTCAGCGGCACGCCTGCAGCGAGCAACGACAGGGTGGAGGCGCACACGGAACCCATGGAGGTGGAACCGTTGGAACCAATGGCTTCGGAGACCTGACGGATGGCGTACGGGAACTCTTCACGGCTTGGCATCACAGGCACGAGAGCCTTCTCCGCCAGCGCACCGTGGCCGATTTCGCGGCGCTTCGGGGAGCCGACGCGGCCGGTTTCACCGGTGGAGTACGGCGGCATCTCATAGTTGTGCATGTAACGCTTGGACTGCGGACCGGACAGTGCGTCGATCTGCTGTTCCATCTTGAGCATGTTCAGGGTGGTGACGCCCAGAATCTGGGTTTCGCCACGCTGGAACAGTGCGGAACCGTGCACGCGCGGAACGATGTCCACTTCAGCGGACAGGGTGCGGATGTCGCGCAGGCCACGGCCGTCGATGCGGTAATCCTGGGTCAGGATGCGGCGACGCACGATCTGGCGCTGCAGCTCCTTGAACGCATTGCCGATCTCCTTTTCCTTTTCGGCATCGTCCATGTCGGTGAATTCACCGGCGAGAGTGGCTTTGACGCCTTCCTTGATCTCATGAATGCGATCCTGACGCGGCAGCTTCTCGGCAATGGAGAGAGCCTCGTCGAGATCAGCGTGGGCGATTTCGTCGATGCGGTTGTACAGATCTTCGGTGTACTCCGGGAAGAGCTGGAATTCCTTGGTTTCCTTCGCAGCGATGTTCTTGAGTTCGGCCTGAGCCTCGCAGATCACCTTGATGAACGGCTTGGCGGCTTCAAGACCACCGGCAACGACTTCCTCGTCCGGCTTGGTCTGGCCTTCGTCGTAGATGAGGTGCCAGGCGTTCTTACCTGCGCCAGCTTCGATCATAGCGATGGCAACATCGCCGTTCTCCACCACGCGGCCGGCAACCACGATTTCGAACACGGCGCGCTCACGCTCGCTCCAACGCGGGAAAGCGACCCACTGACCGTCGATCAGAGCCAGACGAACGCCGGAAACCGGACCCTCGAACGGCAGACCGGAAATCATGGTGGAAGCGGAAGCAGCGTTCAGAGCGATAACATCGTAGGCATCGTCCGGGTTGACGGCGAGCACGGTTTCCACAACCTGCACTTCGTTGCGCAGCGTGTGCGGGAACAGCGGGCGCAGCGGACGGTCGATGATACGGCAAGCCAGAATCGCCTCGGAGCTCGGACGGCCTTCACGGCGGAAGAACGAGCCCGGAATCTTGCCGGCGGCGTACATCTTCTCTTCCACGTCCACGGTCAGCGGGAAGAAGTCGTAGTTCTCCTTCGGGCTGGAACCGGCGGTGGTGGTCGACAGAATCATCGAATCATCGTCAAGATAGGCGGCGACGGCACCATCCGCCTGCTGGGCGAGACGACCGGTCTCGAAGCGCAACGTGCGCTTGCCAAATGAACCATTATCGATTACGGCTTCAACCGCCTTGATTTCGGGACCCTCCATAGGGTTCCTCCTTTTTCTTTTCTTTTACCAACTATCGGCAGTCCTCTTCAGCGGACTCCAACCGATTTCTGCATGCGTGACGCGACGTTACCTTCGTCGCTTCCTCATCTTTAGATTCTAGACCTCATGCGCCCTAAACCTTGGGCTTTCAAACTGTCTTTTCCTCAACGCGGCTGTCATGCAAAAACGCCCGAACGCCAAGGAAGGCATTCGGGCGGAAGAATGTAACTATCGGCGCAGACCCAGACGCTCAATCAGGGAGCGGTAACGGTTGATGTCGACGCGCTTGAGGTAATCAAGCATACGACGACGATCGCCGACCATCAGCAGCAGACCACGACGGGAGTGGTGATCATGCTTGTGCTCCTTGAGGTGCTCGGTCAGATCAGCGATACGCTTGGTCAGCAGAGCAACCTGGACCTCCGGGGAGCCGGTGTCACCCTCGTGGGTAGCGTAAGTCTTGATGATTTCCTGCTTTTCCTCAGCCGTAAGTGCCACGGCATCCTCCTTATGTTGCTGCGCGGTGCTGCCGGTCCAATACCGACGCGCTCTCTATCCGCGGGCGAAATACGCCAAAGGGAAATCATACACGAGGGGCAGACCAAATCAGACCATGCCGCAAGCGACGCTTCAGACCACGTTCAGCAGCCCGCCGAACAGCACCACCGCGAGCGAAATGCTCTCAATTACGAAAAACAGCAAAAACGACGCCCAACTGCGCGTAAGCACATTGAATTTCGATTCCTTTTTGATGCAGACCAGCAGTCCAACCCACAGCACCGCGTAGACGGCGACACCGCATCCGGCCGCGATAATGCCAAGATTCGCGGCGTTGGCAAGCCCCGAGGAATCGCCATACATCACATAAGTGGCGTTCCAGAAGTTGAAGCTCAGCAGACATACGCCGGCGACGAACTGTTCGGCGGCGAGTCCCACCACGAAAACCGTGCCCCACAGCCATTTCTTCACATCCGCAACCATCAATCCCAAACCGGCCATCGCCATAATGGTGACCGTCCACGAAATCAGCGCCACGCCTTTGGGATCGAGGAAGCTGAGATTGGCCACCATCCAAGCCGCATCCTTGACTGCGATGACACGTCCCCACCAGTAAGGCGCGATCAAAGCCACCAGCACCAGCGCGATGAACAGCGCCCAATGCCCCGGATGCGATTTGCGCCGTTCGATGTCGGCCAAGGAAAGATCAGACGCTTCAATGGACGCCGTCGGATGCTTGGAAACGTCGACCTGTTCGATCACGCCGTCGACGACTTCCGTCACCTTGTTGCCTTGCGTTTGTGCCATACCCGCTCCGTTGTATTGCGATTACCGCCTGCTGCGACCGTCACGCCGCTGTCACGACACGTCCAGCATACCCAGTCGTCGAAGCAATCGCACGGCAGGTATGCAAAAGGCGTGCCATTAAGCACGCCTTTCTTCTTCTCTAACGATTGTGTGGAGCGGATGACGGGAATCGAACCCGCGTAATCAGTTTGGAAGACTGAGGCTCTACCATTGAGCTACATCCGCGCACCGTCTATGCCGACCGAAGTCAACACGAAACGACTCGAGCTATTATACACATTCCCTCAACAATCGCAAGTCGAAATCGCAATAATTATTTTTCGACCACGCAAACCTGGTACGGTTCCAACGCGACCTCAGCGGGAAGCACGATATCGCCATCCGAATCAAGACGTGCGATCTGACGTGCGGACGAGAAATTGAACAATCCGAGAACAGTGCGTCCTTCAACATGGCGCACCACCGCAAGAACCGCATCATTATGCGCGTCCCAAGTGGTGACCCACGCTTCGGGCGCGAAAGCGGGATCGTCGCGCATCTCACGAACGCTCTTCAATCCGTCCCACATCTGCTTCTGCAGGGTGCCAGTCTGCTTGCGCTTGGCCACATTCTCCCAATTGAAGGGGCTGCGATGCAGATTACGCGAATCCTCGACGCGGTCAGGATCTTCCTTGTATTCCCAGCCGTTGAGCTGCACGATTTCGTCGCCGCAGCTCAACATGGGGAAGCCACGCAGGAACGACATGGCGGAATGCATCATCAAATCGCGTTTCATCGAAATGTCGAGCAACGGCTTGTCATGCGTGATCAGAGCGCGTTCCACACCGCACAGACTGGCCGTGGTGCCGCAGCTGCGCGCATCCTTCGACGCCTCGTCGTAGTTGTACAGCTCGCCCATGGCCCAGCTGCCGGGCACCGAGCCCTCGTAGAAGTGGTACAGGAATTCCTTGTGCTTGAGCGGGTCGATGCCGAGGCTCTCCTCCACCGGTTCGTCCAAGCCCCAGCCGATGTCGTCATGGCAGCGCAGGTAGTTGACGAACCAGCAGTTTTCCGGCAGCGCGTTGAGCTTGTCGAGCTGGTCTTTGAGCAGACGCACGTCCCCACTGGCAAGCGCACTCCACAGATTCACCATGATCGACACGTTGTAGAGCATGTGGCATTCCGGCTTTTCCGGCGTACCGAAGTAGGCGGCGAGCTCCTTGGGGGCCATCACCACTTCGCCCTTCAGCACTACTGCCGGGCAGACGCATTCGAGCACGATGCGCAACATGCGTACGATGGTGTGCACTTGCGGCAGGTTACGGCAGTTGGTACCGAGTTCCTTCCAGATGTAAGGCACCGCGTCGATGCGGAACACTTCGACGCCAAGGTTGGCGAGGCCGAGCACGCTGGAGAGCACCGACACGAGCACGTTCGGGTTGCGGTAGTTCAGATCCCACTGGAACGGGTAGAACGAGGTGAGCACCCACTTGTGCATCTGTTCGTTCCAGGTGAAGTTGCCGGGGGCAGTGGCCGGGAAGACTTCCGGCACCACGGCGTCATACTGGTCGGGAATGGTGCGGTCGTCGTAGCAGTAGTAGTAATCCTGATATTTCGGATCGCCCGCTTGGGCCGCCTTAGCCCAACGATGGCTGGATGCGGTGTGGTTCATCACGAAGTCGAGGCACAGACTGATGCCGGCCGCACGCAGTTTTTTGGTGAGTGCCGCGAGGTCTTCATTAGTGCCGAGCGACGGATCGACGGTGTCGAAATCTTCCACCGCATAACCGCCGTCGTTCTGCGGATGCGGCATTTTCAGCAGTGGCATAAGGTGCAGATACGTGAGCTTCTGCTCTTTCAGGTACGGCACCTTGCCTGCGAGTTTCTTTAGATCTCCGGCGAATAGGTCGGTATACATGGTCATGCCGAACATGTTGCCGCGCTTGTACCATTCCGGATCGGCGAGACGCTTGGTGTCGAGGCGTTTCAGATCGGCGGGACGTGCATCGTGGGCTTTGGCCATCAGCTCGGTGAGGTTGCGGAAGGCTTCGTCGGCCTGCTCCCCATACAGATCCGTCAATAGTTCGCGCAGTTCCTCACTATATTGTGCGACGCGCTCGTCAAATGCTTTGTCGGATTTGGACCGTGCCATTCCTTGACTCCTCTTCCCAGGGAACTTCGTTGTTATGAGTTGGATTCCGCAGCGTTCGTTGCCACGACGTTGGCACCAGTGTAGCGTGATTTTACGGTTTTATCAAACCGGTTCGAGGTGTTGTCGCGATTGACGTCAATCGATTGACGCAATCACTTGCGGTCACGCTTCTATCGTCACCACCGCGGATGCGACGGATCCGTCATGACTCATGGAAATATGGATTGCGCACGATTGATCATCCCCATCAACCGGCAATCCCAACGATTGCCGCAACTTGCGTCGCACCTCGGGCGAGAGCATGACACGGGGCACGCCGTGGGAATCGTCAAGTATTTCGATGCGCGCCCAAGGAAAATCGTCGAGCGTGTACGGATAGGCAATGTCTCCATCGGCATTTGCCCTGCGTGAAATCGCTTCGCACCACGCCTTGAGAAAAGCCTCCTTGCCCGCCCATCGGGCCGCAAGATGCACCGCCTCACCGTCCCTTTTGACCTGCACACGTTGAGCGGTCTGCCATAGCTCGCGCATGGAGAACAGGTTTCGCATGCGCGACCCCGGTTCGCCCAGTTGCTCGGCGAACGCAGGCACATCCACGACGTCATGCCCTAAACCCAGCATTTTCCAGCCTTTCGAAAGTTTTCAGGAAGAAACGAACCATGTCGACTTCCGCGAAACAGGCGGGCGACACTTCGCTTTCATGCAAGGACACCATCCTACCTAAGCGCTTCATCCTCTGCCACCCGCATTGCGCGCCCCTCGTTTCGCGTCTGCACAAGTGAAAATACGACACCAAACGGAAATCGTGCAGACGGAAAGTAGAGTGATTCAAGAATATGAAAATCCCGTATCTGCCGCGAAATACTGAGATTGCGACAGATACGGGATTTTGATGATCGCGCGTCTGAGCGCCAGAAATTTCAGGCGCTCAGACGCGGGAATCAGGCTTCGAAGTAGCCGGATGCGCCCAGGCGCGCGTTCGGGTCGAGCAGCATGGCCTTCTCCACCTCGTGCGCGTTGTAGCCGCGGCTATCCTCATGGAAACGACGGTTGTCGATCGGCTCGTAGAGCGCGGCGCGGCCCATCATGCCTTCCTCAAGGCGACGCTGGCCGGCAGCCAAACGCTCGTTGGCGCGATCACGCCATGCATTCAGTGCCTCGACGCCCGCGGTGTTGGCCACTGCCGCTTCGAACGCGCCCGGATTGACGATCGCCGCAAAGCCGGACACGTGGCCGAAACCGAGCGACGTGGCCAGGCCCGCCTTGACGGAGCCGACCTTCAACGGTTCGCGCAGCCAGACCATGTGGTCGTCGCGCATGAGCTTCGGATCAACGCAGTCAAGGGCGGCATTGGCCGGAATCACGCCGGACTTGAACAGCTGGGTCAGACCGTTGACCTGGAAGATGCAGGCACCGCCCTTGGCATGACCGGTAAGCGTCTTCTGCGAGATCACGAACAGCGGGTTGCCGTCGGCGCGGCCAATGGCGTGGGCCAACGTGTTGTGCAGTTCGGACTCGTTCGGATCGTTGGCGTTGGTGGACGTATCGTGCTTGGAAACCACGGCGATGTCGTCCGGGGTGACGCCGAGACGGGCCAGATCGCGTACCAGCTTGGAATCCTTGCCGCCCATGCCCGCTGCAAGCGCACCCAAGCCCGGAGCCGGAATGGAAGTGTGCGCGCCGTCGGCGTAGGAGTGCACGAATCCGATTACGCCGGCAACCGGCAGGCCGAGCTTCAACGCGATATCGCCACGGGTCAGCAGGATGGTGCCGCCGCCCTGGGATTCCACGAATCCGCCACGACGACGATCGTTGGCACGGGAGAAGAAGCGCGCGTCGATGCCCTTGGCGTACATTTCCTCCGAATTGGCGGTGGCGTTCATGTTGCCGAAGCCGATCACGGATTCCACGCCGATGTCGTCGATCGCACCGGTGACCACGAAGTCGGCCTTGCCGAGCGCGATCTTGTCGGCACCCTCTTCAAGGGAGACGGCTGCCGTGGCGCAGGCGGAAACCGGCTGGACCATATTGCCGTAGCCGCCGATGTAGGACTGCATCACGTGGGCTGCGACAACATTCGGCAGAGCCTCCTGCAGAATGTCGGTCGGAATCTCATGGTTGAGGAAGCGATCCAAGTACAGCTTGCGCATGGACGCCATGCCACCGAAACCGGTGCCCTGCGTGGAGGCCACCATCGACGGATGCACCGCCTCGAGGATTTCGGTCGGCGTGAAGCCTGCGGACAGGTAGGCGTCGACCGTAGTAACGATGTTCCACAAGGCGATCTTGTCGACGTCGCCGACCATGGAAGCCGGAATGCCCCACTTGACCGGATCGAAGCCCTTCGGGAACTGGCCGCCGACCGTACGGGTCATGGCCGCGCGACGAGGCACGCGAATCATGGAGCCGGCATGGCGGGTCACGTTCCATTCGCCGGATTCCGCATCGGCCGCGAAGCTGGTGTGCGCTTCATCAAGCTTGACGTACTCTTCGGCAATCTCACGAGTCGGAACCGAGAAGGTCACATCGTGGTCAAGGAACACCTCGGCCTCTTCCTCGTCGGTGCCGTCCTTGTAGTCGTTGCCCATGCCTTCGTCGAACGGACGCACGCCGGAACGGGCCACGACCTCGTCATGGTAACGTTCCGCGATATCCTCCTCAGGCACGAGGTTGCCATCAACGTCGTACCAGCCCGGCTTGGGGCTGTCGTTCCACGTCAGCAGGCCCATATTCCATGCCAGTTCGAGCACCGCGCCGGCAGACAGATCCACCTGGCCGTCGGAATGGATGCCGAGTTCGGCTTCGAAACGGGTGCGGCCGGAGCCCCATGGGCCAAGTTCACCCACGGACACGATGACGATTTCGTCTTCCGGACGGGCGGTGACGTTCTGCCAATCGGCAAGATCGACCTTGGCCTGACGCGGAGCACGCGGGCTTGGCAGTGCCTTGATGAGCGTCTTGGCCGCGGTATCGGATTCGTTGCCTGCGATTGCGTTCTTGGCATTCGCCGCTTCCGCTTGGGCCGCGTCTTCCATGGCTTCCGCACGCAGTGCCTTGATGTCGATCGGCTCGTTGCCGAGTCCGCCGGTCAGGTCCACGTCAAGCGGGGCCTTGGCTGCTTCGATACGGGATTCGCGGGTGGAAAGGTTCAGCAGTTCGACCGCGATTTCGGCGGTGGAATAGGTCTTCAGACCGTGACGCTCCACCACTTCGACCAGCGGATCATTGCCGCCCATCAAGCCCGTGCCGCGCACCCAGCCGATCTTCGGATGGGCGAAGGTCACACGGCTCGACCACACCTTTTCGGCGCGCGCACGGTTCACAATCGCATCGAATGCGCTCTTCACTTCGCCATAGGCACCGTCGCCGCCGAAAATACCGCGGTTCGGCGATCCCGGCAACACCACATGCAACTTATGCTGCACATCGGTGTCGGCACCGATCTTCGCAAGTCCGGCAATCGCACGCTCAACACCCCACAACATGAGGCGAGCCTGAGATTCGAACAGTTCGCCGGAATCGGCAAGGTTGCCATGCACCGGCGGAGCCGCGAACGGGAAGAACAGGCTCGGCTCGTAAGCAGGCTTGAGAATCGTGGTGGTCGCACCGGAAGTCTTCTTCTGCACATTGCCGACCCAGGCGACCAACGCGTCCACATCACGGTAGCTTGACAGGTTCGCGGGAACCAGCCACAGCTTGGCATCGCCCGCCGCATGCTCACGGTAGGTCTGCTTGGCCCATGCCTTCACGCTTGGCTTGAAGCTGTGCGAGGTGGCCACCACAGTAGCACCGCCTGCAAGCAGGCCGTTGACCACCTGGGCTGCGATGGAGTTCGGAGCCACGCCAGTCACCACTGCGATATCTCCAGCGAAACGGCTGTTTTCTGCCGATTCGGAAGCGTTTTCTCCTGCTTCGGCAGCGACACGATTGAATGCGGCCTTCAGATCCGCGTTGTCGCTCTTGCCTGCATACCAAGCGG
Organism: Bifidobacterium pseudocatenulatum DSM 20438 = JCM 1200 = LMG 10505; assembly: GCF_001025215.1. Taxonomy (NCBI): domain Bacteria; kingdom Bacillati; phylum Actinomycetota; class Actinomycetes; order Bifidobacteriales; family Bifidobacteriaceae; genus Bifidobacterium; species Bifidobacterium pseudocatenulatum. Next base: position 350,253 of record NZ_AP012330.1, on the reverse strand, counting down.
CTTCGTCGGCAATGGTCTTGCCGAGACCGATGAAGCTGCCGTTCAATGCGGATTCATCGTTGTTGTAGTAGGCGCGCGCCAAGTCTTCACGTGCGGAAGCCCAACGATCGTCGAACAGAATGGCCTTGCGCTCGTCGAAACGAGGTTCGACCTGCTTCGGCCAGTCAGCACCGAGTTCAGCTTCGACCGCAGCCACAACAGCCGCGTTCTCATCAGCAGTTTCCTCGGCAACCGGAGCGACTATGCCCAGCTGGTTCAGCACGAACTTCGCCGTGGAGGCGAGCACGCCATCGGCACCGGTCACCTTGGCTGCGAACGCGTCCAAAGCGGCGGAATCAACCACTGCCCCGCCGGCTGCGCCACCGGCGCTCGGCATGGCAACGGCGATGCCCTTATCGGCAGCAACCTTCTGCACGGCCGCATCGATCAGCGCGTTGGCAGCGGTCGCATTGGAAACGGCATCCGTACTCAACGAGGCAAGGTCACCGCCACGAGAGCTGGCCCCCTCACGGGTTTCGAGCACGAGCGCAGCCACCGCATGGGAAGCCCACCCTTCGCCAAGCTGCCATGTATCGGTCACACGCTTAGTGATCTGGCCGAGCTTCACACCGGCGGCACCGAACATGCCACGCACACGGTCGCGCACAATGTCAGACAGCACCGGACCGAACGCCTTGTAGTTCGGAGCGACCTTGTTGACCAAAGCGCTCAGCGCCTTGACCGTCGCTTCGGCAGCACCATCCACGGAAGCCACACCCAGTTCGGAACTGATGTCCATAAGCAGCTGATTACGGCGAGAAGACACACCATTGGTCAGCGTATCGGTGGTATCGCTTTCGCCGATCTGATCGGGGCGAACCTTAGCCGAGTAAGCCAGCAATGTGGCAATCGCATCGGATGCCTTGAATGCAACATCCGCAACGGCGGCACCCGACGGAGCACCTGCAGGAGCAGAAGCTGCAGCAACCGGAACTTCCGCAACAGCAGCAGGAGCAGCCGCAGGAGCTGAGGCAACAGCCGGAGCAGCAGCCGCAGAAGAAGCAGAAGTCGCAACCGCAGAATCGTCAGCATCTTCTTCCGGAACCAACGAATCGGAATCAGTCATGTATACGCGGCCTTCATCGCGACCAACGTTGTATACCGTCACATCGCGACCGGCAAACTGCGGCAGACGCAACGTCTTGGAACCCAGATTGGCGAGCGTCGGAGCATTGCCGAGACCAACCTCAACATACTCTTCCACACCAAGACCGCCCTGCTCGGAGGAACCGAACAGCAGAGCCTGCGTCTCAATCCAACGCACCGGAGAGGCGAACTGCCAAGACAGCAGTTCCGTAAGCAGCAATCGGCCGAGCTTCTGATCATCAGCAGCATAGGAATCCCAAATCTGCGGATCATCTAAAGCGGCCTGAATGCGCTCGGACGGCACGACTTCGAGAATCTTGGCCGCGAATTCCTTCGTCATTTCGAACGGAGCCGCAACCAGGTTCGGAATGTAGCGTCCGACCAGACGGCCACGGTAATCGATGGTCTGCGGCAGGAGCGCGTCAAGCTTGTCACGGAATTCCGGCACGCCCTTGCGCAGCAGCGTGGAATGGAACGGCACATCGATGCCCGGCACCAGCATGAACGCTGGCTTGCCGCCATATTCGGCCACGCGGCGGCTGGAATCGGCCTTCAGCGCCTTCAAACCGGCGATGGTGCCTGCCACGGCATACTGCTGTCCAGCCAAGTTGTAGTTCACGATCTGCAGGAACTCGCCGGAAGCCTTCGACACGGATTCAACGTACTCGCGCACGCCGTCATCGCCCACACCGAACTGGTTCGGACGCAACGCACCCATACGGTAGTTGGAACGGCCCTTCGCATCGCGCGGAATGAGGTGATGCATGGTGGAGCCGCGGTGGAACACGAGTTCGATCACGGTTTCCAGCGGAATCACGCCGGCGAAGGAGCTCAACGCGTTGTATTCGCCCAGCGAGTGGCCTGCGAAATAGGCAGGCCAAATGTCGGCGCCGGCTTCGCGCAGACGTGCGGTCTGGGCGAATGCCACGGTGGCGAGCGCCACCTGCGTGAACTGGGTCAGGTTGAGCAGGCCTTCCGGATGGCGGTAGGTCACGCCGTTGGCGGTCAGTTCCTTCGGATTGTCACGCACGACGGCAAGGATCGAGAATCCAAGCTTCTCGCGGGTCACCTTGTCGGCACGCTCCCACACGTCTCGTGCGGCCGGGGACTTGGCACGCTCGTCGAGCACCATGCCCTGCCGCTGTATGCCCTGGCCCGGGTATACGAACGCGGACTTCGGCGCACGCACGATGGCGGTGCCACGAGACACGATGTTGCCTTTGATACGGCTGGTCACTTCGAGCACCATGCCGGAGTGAGCCACGCGTCCGACGCGTTCGATGGAGATTTCCACTTCGTCGTCGAGCTGCACCATGCCGTACATGTTGTAGGTCCAGCCTGCGATTTCATAGTGCGCACCCTTGCCGTCAAGCGCCTGCACCGCGTATTGTGCGGTTGCGGAGAGCCACATGCCGTGCACGAGCGGTGCCGCAAGACCGGAAACAGCAGCGCCACGATGCGAGGTGTGGATCGGGTTGAAATCGCCGGAAGTACGTGCGAAGGCGGTCATCTCGTGTGGAGCGGTCACCTTGACGCGGCGCAGCAGTCGGCGCGGAGTGCTTTCGATTTCCGCGTCGATTCCACCATAGTCCGGTGCTTCCGGCGGCAGTGCGTCGGAGTATGCACGACCACGGATGGCGAAACGTTCGGTTTCGTTGGCAAGCACGGTGCCGTCTTGCGTGCTGTGGGTGACGTGGATGGTCACCACACGGCCGGATGCCGATTCGAAGTAGTCTTCGGCCCAGCTGGTCAGCGCGATTTGTTCGCCGATATGCTTGAGCAGTTCGTCTTCGCTGACTTCCAGTTCGATGAGATGGTCGAGATGCACTGCGTTGAGCAGGCCTTCGATCACAGGGAAGCCGTTGACGTACACGGATCCGAGGGCCGCGTAGATGGCGGGCCATGCCGGCCCGACGAGCGCGTCCGGTGCGATGCGCGACGGCACCAGGTTGCTTGGCAGCGCGCCGCCGGTGGCCGCTTCATGGTCGAAGCCGAGGTTGGCGGACAGCGTGTAGCTGGCATGCGCCTGGCCGAACGGATAGGAGGCTTTGTCAGCCACCTGTTCAATAACAGGCATGGCGGTAAGCTTGTCGCCAGTAATGGCGGTGTTACCAATGCCGGCAGTGTCTGCAAGCATACGGTACACGTGTTCCGGTAGGCGGTCACGGTCGACCACCGGGAAGAGCCCGGATTCGTTGCCGTCTACGTTCAGCGGGATGACGATGTCTCGTACGGCATGCTTGGACTTGCCACCGTCCGGATCGTTGTCCCAGTAGGTATCGAGATGGATGTCGAGATCGTACTTTTCGACACTCCCTTCGCTGGAAATCTTGCGAATCTCATAGTTGGCGTCACCGTTGCTGGTGCCGTATGCCGGGTTTGCCATAAGATGGCCCACCCACGAAATGTTCGGGGATTTGCGAATGAATTCTTCTGCGGAAGATGCCACGCCGAGCTGGGCGAACGCGGTTTTAGCTGCGATCGGCGATTCTGCGGAAACGCGCTTAACCATGGCCGCTTCGAAACGGCCAAGAATGTCGGCGACCGGTTCGTCAACGGTGGTGATGCCCGCGACGGAGATCGGACCAGGAATAATACGCACGGAATCGGCGGAGTATCGGGAGTCTTCGGACTGCCACAGCTGGTCCTGACCCCACCAACGCAGCAGGTCGTTGTCGATGACGGGCACGAACGGCATTGGCTTCGGATATTCACGCACGAGCACCGGGAACCAAGCTTCATCCATCGGGGTGACGGTCAGTTCGTCGGCTTGCGGATAGGCTTCGGCAAGCTTGGCGATGGCCGCGTGCGGATCGGATTCCACATCGGCACGGGATGCGAACAGCGATGCGAATTCGCCGCTTTCCTGCGTGGTGACGCGAGCTTCAATACGCTGCAGCAAGTGCAGGAAGCGATCGGCATAGGTTTCGTCGACCCCAGGGAAAGCGAGATCGGCGAAACGCTGCGCCCATGCGAGATAGGTCATGGCCTTCAGGTCACCGAAATACGGCTTCGCGGTGGCGTTCAACGCTTCGATGATTTCCTCACGGCGGCTTTCCAGCTCTTCCGGATGCTTCATCACGCGCACCAGCAGGCGTCCACAACGTGCGGAAGAGTTTTCCAGCTCGTAAATGTCGGCATGCAGGTGGCTCAGGCCGGAAGTGACTCCACCCTTGGCCTGGCCGCTCGGCACCCACTGTTCGCCCAGCGGAGCGAACGGATCGGCGTCTGCTCCCTTGGCGGGAATGCCTGGGGTATTGACGAGCATCTGCTTGACTTCAGGGCTGGTGTGCGCTTCCTTGGCGGTCATCACGGCGGTGCCGACGAGCACGCCATCCACCGGCATGAGCGGTCGACCGTATTCGGCGGACCATTCGCCGGTGATGTAGTCGGCGCCACGTTCCGGCGTACCGATGCCGCCACCGACCACGAGCACAAGGTTCGACTGTTCGCGCACTTCAGCATAGGTGCTCAGCAGCAGATCATCCAACGATTCCCACGAATGGTGACCGCCTGCGGAACCGCCTTCAACTTCGATCAGCACCTTGACCGGAGCGACGGCCTTGGCGATACGCACCACCTGACGAATCTGGTCGACGGTGCCCGGCTTAAAGCTCACATACGGGAATCCGTCGGCGTTGAGATTGTGGATGAGTTCCACGGCCTCGTCAAGTTCCGGAATGCCCGCGGACACGACCACGCCGTCGATCGGAGTGCCGCTGGCACGCTTCTTCGGCACGATACGCTGGGATCCGAACTGCAGGTTCCACAGGTAGCGGTCCATGAACATCGCGTTGAATTCAACGGTACGGCCTTCTTCAAGCTCTTCTTCCAGCTTGGCGACATGACGGTCGAACACGCTGGCGGTCACCTGGCCACCGCCTGCAAGTTCCGCCCAGTAGCCGGCGTTGGCGGCCGCTGCCACGATTTCCGGTTCCACGGTGGTCGGGGTCATGCCGGCGAGCAGTACCGGAGCCTTGCCGGTCAGTTCAGTGAATGCGGTGCGCACCTTGTCTCCAGCGGAGGTGTGGATGATGCTTGGTGCGAAGCGGGTCCAGTTCTGGGTGCGCTCAGGCAAGGTTTCCAGCGTGGAAAGCTCGCCGCGATCAGCCACGGTGGAGGCTTCCACCACACCGACACCAGTGCCTTGGGCAACAGTGGAGAACAGTTTGCCAACGGTGGTTCCCGGACCAAAATCCAACACCCACAGGGCACTCGGATCGGTGGATTTCATGAGCGCACGCACGCGGGCGGCCCAATCCACATGGTTGAGCAGCACTTCGGCGGCAAGCTCGCGAGCGTGGTCGGCATTGATTCCGCAGGATTCCGCCCATGAAACAGCCTGTGAAACAGCATCGGCCATGAGCGGGCTGTGGAACGGCAGGGTCACGTCAAGGTATTCGAGCACCGGTTCGAACACACGGCCGCCACGCACCTTCTCTTCGCGCAGCTTGGCCTGGTGCTTGTGCTCCTTGGCCACTTCCACGCCGAACGCGGCCAGATCCTCTGGGTAGCCGGAGAGCACATAATGCGTGGCGGAATTGGTGACGGCCACGGCAATCGGGCCGCGGGCACCGGAAACACGCTTGATCAGCGCATCCACCTGGGCGCGGGTGATGTCTTTGACCGACAGCATCGGCGTGGCTTCGCCGTGACGTGCGGCAAGACCAAGCTGACGCGCCTGACGGGTGCCGGCAACACCGATCAGCGTGGCAATCGCAAGAATTTCATCAATTTGCGCGGAAGCCGCCTCAATGGAACCCGCTTCGACAATCGACTGCACCATGTGCACGGCGAGCACGCCTTGGGAGTGACCGAGCACGGCAACCGGCTTGGCAACGGCGGGATTGTAGCCGAGAGAAGCAGCGTCGAGCAGCGCACCCAACTGGGCGAGAGCAATGCCCGGAACGCTTGCGGAAGCCGCTGCGGCAGCGCCGAGTCGTGCCGGATTCGGTTCGAATCCAAACAGGTCGACCGGGCGGCCGGTGGTGGCGAGCAGGTCGGCTGACACCGGGTACAGCAGTGCCTGGGCTGCGTCGGCATGGGCGTGCAGCGCTTCGTTGAGCACCGGATTGGCGCTTTGGTCGGTGAGTGCCACCGGCCATGGGGTGGATTGTCCGGCGAAGGCGAGCGCGTGCGGCTCACCGTTCAGTCGATCAAGAAAAAAAGTGTTCATGATGTTCCTTACTTATTTCAAAAATCTTGCGATGTGTTCTTGCGATTGATTCTTGCGTTTACGTTTGCTTACGATTCATCCGCGCACTTTGCACCCGTCACAACGGCTGGTTGCCATGGTGTTTGGTGGTTTTGCGCACACGCTTCTTGCTGGAGAGCAGTTTGAGTGATTCGATGATGGTTTCGCGCGTTTGCTCGGGGTCGATCATGGCGTCGATTTCACCCATTTCCAGCGAAAGATTCGCGTTGACGGTGGTGCGTTCGTAGTCGGCCACGTATTTGGACCGGAGCGCTTCGACGTCTTTGCCTGCGTCTTTGGCTTTCTGCAGGTCTTTGCGATGGATGATGTTCACCGCTCCGGATGCGCCGAGCACTGCGATTTGGCTGGATGGCCAAGCGTAGTTGAGGTCGGCTCCAATGGCTTTGGATCCCATCACGATGTAGGCACCGCCGAAGGCTTTTCGCAGGATTACGGTGACCAGCGGCACTTGCGCGTTGGCGTAGGCGTAGATCACTTTCGCACCGCGGCGGATGATGCCTGCATGTTCCTGTTCGGCGCCAGGCTTGTACCCAGGGGTGTCCACCAAGGTGACGACCGGCAGGTTGAACGCGTCGCACAGACGCACGAAGCGTGCCACTTTTTCGGAGGAATCCACGTCGAGGATGCCCGCGTTGACGTTCGGCTGGTTTGCCACAATGCCGATCGGATGCCCGTTCACGCAGGCGAATCCCACCACTGCGGAGCTTGCGAACAGCTCGTGCACCTGCACGAATTCGCCGTAGTCCACGATGCAGCGGATCACGTCGAGCACGTCGTACGGCTGGCGGTCGTTGTCCGGCACGATGGTGGCAAGTCGCTTGGCCACGTCACGGTCGGCGCGGGTTGCGGCGTACGCGTAGGTGGGCGGCTGCAGGTCGGAGTTGGACGGCAGGTAGGCGAGCACGGTTCGTGCGTAGTCGATCGCGTCGGCTTCGTCTTCGCCCAGGTAGTGCGCCACACCGGAGGTGGCGTTGTGCACGTATCCGCCGCCGAGGTCGTCCATGCTGATCACTTCGCCTGTGGCCGCTTTGACCACGTCAGGACCGGTGACGAACATGTTGGAGTTTTCACGGGTCATGATGATCAGATCGGTCAGTGCCGGGCAGTACACGGCTCCACCCGCGCATGGGCCGAGAATCAGCGAGAGCTGCGGCACGAAACCGCTGGCGTCGCAGGTTTTACGGAACAGATGCCCGTATTGCGTCAGCGCGGCCACGCCCTCTTGAATGCGGGCACCGCCCGAATCGATAAGCGCGATGATCGGCACTTTCAAGTCGAGCGCTTTGTCCATCAATCGGCAGATCTTGCGGCCTTCCGCGACTCCCAGCGTGCCGCCGCGCACGGAAAAGTCCTGTGCGTATACGGCCACTTTGCGTCCGAACACTTCGCCGAAACCGGTGATGACCGCCGCTCCCGCGCGTCCGCCGTTGATGTCGCCGCCGCAGAATCGTCCGATTTCCTCGAAGGAACCGGTGTCAAGCAGCAGGTCAAGACGTTCGCGCGCCGTCAGTTTGCCTTTGACATGCTGGCGATTGCGGGCATGATCTTCCGCTTCGTGCGCGAGTTGCGCCGCACGAAGCACGGATGCGCGGATTGGCTGAGATGCGCCCGGCAGGTCGGCCGCGGAGACGGCTTCGGCCGCGTTTTTGCCGAGTCGCTCCTGCTGTTCCATTACGATCTTCACGGCTTCTTTGACGGCCGGGCTTGCGATGATATCAGTCATCACTTACCCCCTTCCATAGTTCCGTCGGTTGCGGTTCCGTCAACAGCAGCGCCAGTTGCGCCGTTTTCGCCGGCTTTCGTACCGTTCGCTCCGGTCACGTCGATGGTCATCAACGTTTCGCCGGCTTCCACGCCCGCCGCGGGTCCCACGAAAATCTTGGTGACAGCGCCCTTGACCGGCGCATACACGTAGTTTTCCATCTTCATGGATTCGAGCACGACGAGCAGGTCGCCCTTGGCCACCTGCTGGCCTTCGGCCACATTGATACGCGTCACGACGGCCTGCATCGGGCTTGCGATCACACCGGATTGGCCGTCATTGCTTTGCTGTTTTTTCTGCGCATGATGCAGTCCCTGCCCACGCAGCGGCTGGATGGCACGTTTCGCGTCACGCGCTTTGGCACCGCCCGTCAGGTTGGCGACGATGTCGTTCGGCACGGTCAGCGACACTCTGCGATTGTTGACTTCGATGACGAAGGTTTCGCTGGATTCCTTCTTGTCGACCTCGGAAGCGCCAGACATGGACGCCGGCTGCCCGCCTTGCGATGATGCGGCTTCCTTGTTGAGGTACTTGCGTTCCAGCCATTTGGTGCTGACATCGTATGCAACACCGTGTTCGGCGGTGAATTCGTCGTCGTTGAAAATCTGTTCGAACAAGCTTGCCGGAGTCGGCACGCCTTCCACCTTCAGCTCGCTCAAGGCGCGGCGCACGCGGGCCACTGCTGCCGCTCGGTCAGATGCGGTGACCACGAGTTTGCCCATCATCGAATCGAATTTCGGCGAAATGGTGTCGCCTTCGACCACGCCGGAATCCACACGGATGCCCGGGCCGGACGGCCAGCGCAACGAGGCCAGCGTGCCGGAGCTTGGCGCGAGGTTCTTCGCCGGATCCTCGCAGGTCAGGCGCAGTTCAAAACTGTGTCCACGAAGCGGATGGTTCACGGTCAGTTCCCCACCGTTGGCGATGGTCAGCTGCTCGCGCACCAGGTCAAGTCCGCAGACCTCCTCGCTGACGGTATGCTCCACCTGCAGACGCGGATTGACTTCCAGGAAGTACACTTTGCCCTGTTCGGTCACCATGAATTCGCAGGTGCCAAGCCCCTCGTAATCGACGGCTTCGAACAGTCGGCGAGAGTAGGTTTCCAGCTGGTCGGTCACCTCGGAGGAAAGGAACGGTGCCGGCGCCTCTTCGACAAGCTTCTGATTGCGGCGCTGCACGGAGCAGTCGCGCGTGGAATACACGGTGAAGTTGCCGTGCGAGTCGCGGCCGCACTGCGTTTCGACGTGACGTCCTTTGTCGATGAATCGTTCCACGAAATATTCGTTCAGATCACCGCCCTGCAGCGCATCATGATTCATGTAGAAACCGCGCAGCTCGTCATCGTTGTGCACGAGCGTGATGCCGCGACCGCCGCCGCCATCGGTACGCTTAAGCATGAGCGGATAACCGTGCGTATGCGCGAAATCCAGCAGCAATCGCATGTCGGAAATCGACTGGGAAATGCCGGGAACCGGCGGAACTTTGGCGAACGTGGCCACACGACGTGCGGTGATCTTATCCCCCAAATCCACGAGGGCTTTCGGATTCGGACCAACCCAAGCCGCACCCACATCGATCACTTTCTGTGCGAAAGTGGCCACTTCGGAAAGGAATCCGTAGCCTGGATGCACTGCGTCGGCACCGCTGCGCTGCAGAATGTCGATCAGCAGATCCTCGTTGAGATAGGTGTCTTTATACGTGTCTCCGGAAAGCAGATATGCGTCGTCAGCCATCTGCACGTATTGTGCATGGCGATCCTGCTCCGCGTACACCGCAACCGTGGGAATCCCCATCTCACGGGCGGTGCGCACTACGCGAAGCGCGATTTCTCCGCGATTCGCCACCAGAAGTTTGTTGACATTTTTAGGCATAACGTCAAGTTTGGTCGCGCGAACGAAAAATCGTGAACTCGTTTCCCACAAAAGACACGCAATCTTTTTGTAAGGCTCCACAAACGTTACCGAAACTTGGCAAGCCTACGATTGGGGGCATAAGTTGACAAACCTTGCATTTTCGTCACTTTCGCGCTTGCCATCATTTCGGCTGTCAACAATCGTCGATTCATCAACGTAATGCAATCACATCCAAGGAGAATTATCGTGCGTAACGCAATGCTGACACTCAAAACCACGCTGAAAACCGCCACCAGCGGCACTGTCGGATCCATCCTCAAGCCGGCGCTGTTCGCCGTGCTCATGTGGACCGCCTCCGCGGCCGGTGCCGTGCCGATTCCGGGCACGCCGGTGCCGATCACGCTACAGACGTTCGTGGTGATGCTGGCCGCGCTGATGCTGCCGTGGAAGCAGGCCGGCGCCGCGATGCTCATGTATCTGGCAGCCGGCGCGGTCGGTCTGCCGGTGTTCGCCGGCGGCGCTTCCACCATGGCATTGGTTGGCCCGAGCGCCGGCTTCCTGATCGGCTTCCTGCCGGCGGCCATCGTCACGTCGCTGCTGAAGGGTGAGGCGCGCACCGATTCGCTGAAGCATGGCGCGCTGACCGCCGCACGTTACCTGTTTGCCTGTGTCGCCGGCTGCATTGCGCTTGACTATCTGCTTGGTTTCATCGTGCAGTCCGCCATTACCGGCATCGCACTGCCGATTGTGGCCGTGGCTTCCATGGGATTCGTCGCAGGCGATGCGGTCAAGGCCGTTATCGCTTCCGCCGTGGTCGCAGGTCTTGCCAAGCTGAAGTGAGATTGCGGCAAATTTCAGCAATCAAGTAATTTTTTACTTACTGAGCACGCCTACGTCGGCCGTGCTCACCCGATGCAATACGCCTTCCTGATCCTCAATGGTCAGGGAGGCGTCGTCGTTTAACGCGACAGCCCTGCCCTGCAAAGTGGTTCCGTCCACAAAATGAGCCTCGCACTGCTTGCCGAGCGTCCAGCAGATCGGGGTCATCGCTTCCCGGGCGCGCACAGCCTCACGGTGAGGGTCCTCTTCGAAATCAGCCAACCGCGAGCGCAATCCTTGCACCCAACGTACGGCAATCGCATCGCGCAACACCATCGCATCAGGCAGATTGCGCGCAACCAACTGCAACGATGTGGACTTATCTATCGGCAATCGTTCCTGAGCGACGGCAAGATTCAAACCGACGCCGATCACAATGGCAACGCGATCCCCGCAATCCGGAATCGGCACCATTTCAGCGAGTACGCCACCAAGTTTCTTGCCGCCAGCAAAAATATCGTTCGGCCATTTCAGCAAAACATCTTCATCGAGCGTGCCGCCGAAATCGCATACCGCACCAACAATCGCCTCACGCATCTCGCAACCGGCAATCATCTGCAGCCAACCATTGACGGACGAATCGCGCACAATCGCAACCGGCACGCTCACCACCAGCGACACGATGAATGACTCCCCCGGCACACTGGCCCACGTATGGTCGAGCCGCCCGCGACCGGCCGTCTGCTCGTTCGCCGCGACAACCACGATCTCACGCCCGCTCCACACGAGGTTCCCTGCAATGCCATCCATGCCGAACAGCCGACCTGCACGCACCAAATCCGCGGCATACGTGTTGGTGGATCCCACCGTATCCAAAACAAGCACCTGATCCGCCGCAACGCATGTACGCGGCATGATCGCAGCCGAATCCAAAATCGCCATCATTACCTCCTACCTACTACAGCGCGGCGCGCCGACGCAATGTCGCCGCAACGCAACAGCTCATGCAGCAGCCAACGCAGCCGCTACTCGTCCTGCCGCACCTGGCTGGCCTCATGCGCACTGGCCACGTTCGCGCTGGCAGCCGATCGCGCATTACGCGACTCGCGCCAGAATTGCAGGCATACGAAACCGAATACGAACGCGACCGGTAGCATATGCCGTTCGAAATTGTTGGCCGGAGCGGTGATCATCACGCCCATGAGCAGCAGCAGGGGCAGATGCCATGACAGCGAGCGCCATCGCCGCAACACCACTTCGGCAGCGCCGACCAGCAGCATCAGCGTTACGTACAGATTGCCGTGCGTCACCCAGCCGATCACGGGAATATTGCCCCAACCTTTCGCGAAGCCGGCCACCGCATCGCGCCAATCGTGGTTATACAGGTGGATCCACGCATTGTCGTTCTGCACGTAATCGTTGTTCACGTAGTAGTCCATCGACACGTATGGCAGGTCGGTCACGTCGAAATAGCCGAAGCATTCGGCGAAAAACGCGTCGAGCGCGATAACAGGATTTGCGACAACGATTTCAAGCCAGGCCTCGTTGAAGTTTGTCATGTCGTCTTCGGTGACGGTGCGCCACTTGTAACTGACTTTCTTCGATTGGATGCCGGAGGATTTCACCGGGTCGGCGTCCTGCCGGAAGTACGCTTCGGCCATCTGGTCGAGGTTGAAGACCGGTTCAAGCTTTTTCGCCGCGTCCGCCGGAATGCCTTTCGGATTGTATTTGGCGACGCGCGCGATCTGCTGCAGTTGGATGCCACGGCTTTCGATGGGGTCGCCGCCGATGATGGCGCCCGTGTTGGTGAGGAACACGATGCCGCCATGAATGAGGATGGTTGGCAGCAGAAGTGCCACAAGATAGGTTTTCCAACGTTTGCGATCGTTGATAAGTGCCAGGATCAGGGTGAAGAGAATGATGTACCACGCGTATTTCGCGCTGATCAGCATCACGCAGCTTGAGATGGTGAAGGCCATGATCGAGCGTTTGCGTAGGTACGTCGGCTTGCCGTTGATGGTGGGCAGCGCTTTGATATGCGTCATGTGCAGTTCGTACCACACGCCAAACCACCATACGAATGCGAAAGCGAACAGCGGCGATTTCGTCAGGGAAATCGTGGCGAATACCGCAAGCGGGCACACCATGAAGAACAGCAGTATCATGAATCGTGTTTTCGCACCGGCCCGCAGTCTGGAGGGGCGTGCCACAACGCCTGCTTCAGGATGCGCGTAATCGCGCATATTCCAGCAATCGTGGCGTTCCGGATGCGAGAAGTCGAACGTGCCGACGCCAAGCCTGCGCCACGGCAGGTTGAAGAACCGGTTGGCGGTGGCCGAACAGCAGAATGCGGCGAATAGCCATTGCAAGGCTGCGAGCACCACGATACCCGCATCGTTGGAGTCGGTGAAGTAGCGCGAAACCGCCGCTGCGGCACCGTAGAACACGGTGAGCACGACATTGTGCTGGTCGGTCAGATATGTGGGATTGTCCGGCCACATGTAATGCGCGGTCGGGTAAATATCCATGGGCACGAACGAGAAGAAGCCGATATATGGCTGTTTCAAGCCCGTCCACTGGTTCAAGGCCCAGCTGAATTCACGGATCTGCGAGCGAATGTCGGCGCCGAACGCGGCCAATAGCGTGGTTGGAATCCACAGCCAGCCGATTACGAACACCAGCATGAGTTTCCACCAACAGTCGGTGCAGCGGATGAGTTTGCGCCCCGTCCATACGATCACTGCATGCAGGGCGCGCCCTGGGCGGCTGTGCGCGGCATCATGCAAGTGTCGCAACATAATGCCAAGCACGGTGGTCGGCGTTCCTGCAATCTCGTTGCATAGTTTTTCATGCCGTCGTGCGAAATATTGCGGAAGTACGCGACGGCCGCGGCCGAATCTGACCAATGCGACAACTATCGAAAACCATATCGCGAAAGCGACCACCAAATACAGCACATTCAGCCAGCCGAAGTCGGAAAGCCCATCGCCGAACCAATACAACGGCCCGATCGCGCAACACCATGCCACCCAAAGGCATGCCAGCACGGCCAGCATCCAGCTGAGGAATGTGCCGATACGCTCGCTACGCTTTCCAGTTTGTTTGACTTCGCTCATAAGCGGCATAATAGCGGCACTCCCCGAATGAACTTCACCTCGTTGACGCTTTCCGTTCAGCGATTCGCCAGTTGGGCGGCTACACTTGACGCTTATGAACTCCGATCAGGCAGACATTCTCGACCTTCTGGCAGGGCACACCGACGATTCAACCATCGAACGGCTCGCTTTCGAATGCCTGATGACTTCTCTTACGGATGATCGCGTCGCCTCGTTGATGAATGTGCTTGGTTGGCGTGGGGATTTCGATTGTTTCGCGATTGGCGGCACACCGGAAACGAGTCCCGCTTCGGCTTCGCTCGTTGCGCGTAAGGCGGTGCGCGATCTGGGCGGAGAACATGTGATTGTTGGCACATACGGCAGTTTTCTGCTGGCGCTTGTCTGTCAGAGTGGCGCCGCCACTGCCGAAGTGACCTGCACGTCGATTATGCCCGCTTTCAAAGATGACGAATCGGTGTATTTGAGTCCGGTGCGTTCCGGTGTCGCCGGCGCTTCGCACGTGTTGCGTGAAACCCTGTTTTCCTTGCAGGCGGCTCCCGCTTTGGCGTCGCCGTCCCGCCCGTTGCGTGCCGATGAGTTGCTGCCGGAACGGGCGCTGTTGGGCGATGATTACGCTCGTGAAGAGTTGTATCAGAACGTGTATCAGGTGCTTCATGGCGAGAATCCCGACGATCCGACGTTTGTGACGGTTTCCACGTTTTTGCGCAACGGCAGTTCGTTGGAAAACACGGCGAAGGAATTGAATGTGCATCCGAATACGGTGCGTTATCGCTTGAAGCGTGCCGCGGAAACGACCGGTTGGGATGCGACCGACCCGCGTGACGCATACGTTTTGACGACGGCGCTTGCGATTGGCCGTATGCGCGACCGTTGAACATCACTTCTCTGTTTTAATATCTATCTGATATCTGGTTTCATTGAGATTCTTTGATAGTCAGACGATTGCAGGATCATTATTTATTAAATGAGATAGATAATCGCAAGATATATATGAAAAGACCCGCATCTCGCGTTGGGGCAGGATGCGGGTCTTTTGCAAGCTATATAGAAGCTATCTACAAGCTATATTGCTCAGGCGATGACCGTCGGATCAACCGGGACGCCCGGGTTCATCGTGGAGGTGATGGTCGCCTTGGTGACGTAGCGGCCCTTCACGGTGGACGGCTTCAGACGCTTGATTTCGTCGGCAACAGCCTTGAAGTTCTCGTCGAGAGCCTGCTCGGTGAAGGAGAGCTTGCCGATGAGGAAGCTCAGGTTGCCATTCTTGTCAACACGGAAGTCGACCTTGCCGCCCTTGATGTCCTTGATGGCCTTGGTGACGTCCATGGTCACGGTGCCGGTCTTCGGGTTCGGCATGAGGCCACGCGGACCGAGCACGCGGCCGAGGCGGCCGACCTTGCCCATCATGTCCGGGGTAGCCACCACGGAATCGAAGTCCAGGAAGCCGTCGGCAACCTTCTGCACGAGATCGTCGTCACCGACGATGTCGGCGCCAGCCTCGAGAGCCTCGGTGGCCTTCGGGCCACGGGCGAACACGAGGACCTTGGCGGTCTTACCGGTGCCGTTCGGCAGGTTGACGGAACCGCGGACCAGCTGGTCGGCCTTACGCGGATCCACGTTCAGGCGCAGCACGGCCTCAACGGTCTGATCGAACTTGTACTCCGGCATGCTCTTGACGAGAGCGATGGCTTCGTTAGCGGTGTAAAGGTTGTTGCGATCGATCTTCTCAGAAGCTTCGCGGTACTTCTTGGAACGCTTTACCATTTGTCCCTCTCCTCTCAGTCGGTAACCGTGATACCCATCGAGCGGGCGGTGCCCTCGATGATCTTCATGCCGGCTTCGACGTCGCGTGCGGACAGATCAGCCATCTTGATTTCGGCGATCTCACGGACCTGAGCCTTGGTGACGGAGCCGACCTTGTGGGTCAGCGGGTTTTCGGTACCCTTCTGGATGCCCGCGGCCTTCTTCAGCAGAGCTGCCGCCGGCGGGGTCTTCAGAATGAAGGTGAAGGAACGATCTTCGAAAACGGTGATCTCAACAGGGATGACCTGGCCCATCTTGTCCTGCGTGGCAGCGTTGTACTGCTTGCAGAAGTCCATGATGTTCACGCCATGGGAACCCAGTGCCGGGCCCAGCGGCGGGGCCGGGTTGGCCTTGCCAGCCTGAATCTGGAGCTTGAGAAGCGCCGAGACTTTCTTCTTAGGAGCCATTGTATGGTTCTTCTTTCTGTAGAAGCGGTGGTAGCGGCACCGGAGTAGGTTTCCCGCGTCCGGTTCCTTCCGCAACGTATATTGCTGTGCTGTGCTAGCGGATTCCGTACCCTCATTCAGGCACGCCAAACCCTCCAGACACAAGCTTTCCTATTGTGCCCACTCCCCCAGACAAAAAAAGACCCCGCAATGCGCGGGGTCTTTCAAAGACTTATCAGGACAGTTTTTCTACCTGGTTGAAGCCCAACTCCACTGGCGTGTCGCGACCGAAGATGGACACGAGCACCGTGAGCTTCTGGGTGGTGGGCTCAACGTCGGAGACGACAGCTGCCATGGTGGTGAACGGACCGTCGGTGACGGTGACCTGATCGCCAACGGCGTAGGAGACTTCAAGGACGCGCTTCTTGTTGGCGGCCGGCTTGTCACCAGCCTTCTTGAGCGCTTCGGAAGCGATCATCGGAGCCATCATGGAGACGACTTCCTTGCGGCTCAGCGGCGCCGGTTCCTTGGTCGGACCGACGAAGCCGGTAACGCCTTCGGTTTCACGCACAATACGACGGGCGTTCTCATCCGGAAGCATGCGAATCAGCACATAGCCGGGAACACGCACGCGGGTGATGACCTTCTTGCCCTTTTCGGTGTGCTTTTCGACTTCTTCCATCGGAACTTCAATCTGGAAGATCTTATCTTCCATGCCGAAGCTTGCCACACGGGATTCAACGTTGGTCTTCACACGCTTCTCATAGCCGGAGTAGGTGTGCAGCACGTACCACTTGCCTTCGAGGGTGCGCAGGCTGTTGGAGAAGTCTTCGACGGCCTTGGCGCCAGCATCCAGCTCTTCGCCGCCCTCGTCCTCCGCGGACTCTTCGGAAGCAGCTTCAGCAGTCGGCTCGGCCTCAGCGACTTCCGGAACGCTTTCACCCTCGGCCTGCAGCTCCTCAACGGCAGCTACGGCCTCGAGATCAGCTTCTGGAGCTTCGTCGAGGTTGTCGGAAAACACTTCGTCAGTCATGCAGTTTCACCTTCAAGTCGTTGATCAGCCGAAGATCCACAGGGTCAGCTTGCCCAGACCGAAGTCCATGCCGGTGACCAGTGCCATCAGGAGCAGCACGAAGATGAACACGGCGAGTGCCCAGAAGAACAGCTCTTTGCTGGTCGGGGTCACGACCTTGCGGAGTTCGTCGATAATCTGTTTGATGAACAAGCCAAGACGCATGAAGATGTTCGGCTTAACGGCCTTTTCGCTATTTTTTGCCTTCGCCATAATAATCCTCCGCTGAGCTTGTTGTAAGAAGCTTGGCAGGGAAGGCGGGACTCGAACCCACAACCTACGGTTTTGGAGACCGTTGCGCTACCAATTGCGCCACTTCCCTAGGTGTACTCTGCCGTTTCTACTTGCTGGCGAGGATTTTGTGCGAAAAACCACGCAAGAAGTAAGCGGCAAAACCGCCAAGTCGAAATAATAGCGGGTATTTGCGACTTAGTCCAACCGGTTTTTCAAGAAATGTCCCAAAACCGCTATTTTTCAACGAAAAAAAGATTCGCACCCGGCATGTCACCGCGGTGCGAATCGTGTGAAAAGTCTCAGTCAGGCCAGTATCAGTCCTCGACCCACTGCTTCATACGCTTCATGCCCTCAACGAGGTCGTCGTCGGCAAGCGCGTACGAGAATCGCAAGTAGCCGGGAGCGCCGAACGCTTCGCCTGGAACGGCCGCCACATGACCTTCGTCAAGCAGCGCCGCAGCCAGTTCGGACGTGCTCGCATAAGCGGTTTTGCTGGTGCCGAGCGGCTTGTTCAGCAGTGCGCTCACGTCGGCGAACGCATAGAATGCGCCGGTCGGCGTCGGGCAGTTCACACCTTCGATATCGTTCAACGCGGCGACGATGGTCTGACGGCGCCTGTCGAACGCCTCACGCATCTCGTACACGGCGTCAAGAGATCCGGACACGGCTGCGATCGCGGCACGCTGGGAGATATTGTTCACGTTCGACGTCATATGCCCCTGCAGCTTGGATGCGGCCTTCGCCACGTCGAGCGGAGCGATCATCCAGCCGACACGCCAGCCGGGCATAGCGTAGGTTTTGGCCACGCCGTTGAGCACCAGCAGCTGATCACGCACTTCAGGCACTGCAGCGCCGATATACGTGGTTTTTGCACCATCGTAGTTCAGATGCTCGTAGATTTCGTCGGAGATCACCCACACATGGTGTTCCACAGCCCATTCGCCGATCGCCTTGACGGTTTCCGGATTCCACACGGCACCCGTCGGATTGTTCGGCGTATTCACGATGATGGCCTTCGTACGTTCGGTACGTGCCGCTTCCAGGTCTTCCAAGCTTGGCTCGAAATTGCGGTCAGCTCCCGCGAACACTTCGACAGGCACGCCTCCAGCCAGTTTCACGGCTTCCGGATAGCTCGTCCAATACGGCGTCGGAATGATGACTTCGTCGCCATCATTGAGCAGGATTTGAAAGGATTCGTACACGGCCTGCTTGCCGCCATTGGTTACGATCACCTGATTCGGATCGACTCCATACCCCGAGTCGCGCAACGTTTTGTCTGCGATCGCCTTGCGCAATTCCGGCAAACCTGCCGTCGGAGTGTAACGATAGTTCTTCGGATCCTGCACCGCTTCGGCCGCAGCCGCGACGATCGCAGCCGGAGTCGGAAAGTTCGGTTCGCCCGCACCAAATCCAATGACGTCGATTCCTTCAGCTTTCATCGCTTTCGCTTTGGAATCAACGGCCAGAGTAGCGCTCGGAGCCACGCGGTTAATACGTTCGGAAAGAGTCTGCCAGTCAGCCATAGTCATGTTTGCCATGCTATCCCTCCCGCCCGAAAAACAACAGCCTTTTAGCACATTTTGGAATTCCTTTTCCCTGCTGACCGGTAGGGGCGGCATATTGCTATTTACAGGGCACCGAACAAAAGAGGGAAAGGGATTAAACCAAGACGAGGTTGTCGCGGTGGACTAGGGGGTGGGCGTATTCTTCGCCGAGGAAACGCTTGAGCTGGGCGGTATTGCGGCCGAGCATTTGCGGGATTTCTTCGGAATCGAATCCTACGAGGCCTTTTGCGAGGTGATTGCCCGCTTCATCGTCGATCCACACCGCGTCTCCGGCGGCAAAATCGCCCCGCACTTCGAGTACGCCGGCGGCAAGCAGGCTGGCGGCCCCTCCGCGTACCGCATTGGAAGCGCCGGCATCGGCCACGAGCGTGCCTTGCGGGTGTGCTGCGAACCCGATCCATAGGCGGCGTGATGATCCACGGTCGTTGATGGGGGCGAATGCGGTGCCGACTGGGTCGCCCATCATGGCCGGGCCTGCGTTTGCCGCGCAGGTGAGCACTGCGGGAATGCCGGAGACCGCCGCAACACGCGCCGCTTCCATTTTGGTGACCATGCCGCCGGTACCCACGTTTGATCCGGTGCCGCCGACCTGCACTTTGGCGAGCGCGTCCTCCACGTTCGGCACGTAGCTGATGCGTCGCGATCCGGGTTCGCTTGGGGGTGCCGTGTAGAGCGCGTCCACGTCGGTGAGGAGCACCAAAGCGTCGGCGACTACGATGTTGGCGATCAATGCGGAGAGTCGGTCGTTGTCTCCGAAACGGATTTCGTTGGACGCGAGGGAATCGTTTTCGTTGATGATCGGCACCGCGCCGAGGTCGAGCAGCCGGTCGAGGGTGCGTCGCACGTTGCGGTATTGCTGTGGTGCGATGGTGTCGGACACGGTGATGAGGATTTGCCCGACGCGCAGTCCGTATTGTGAGAAAGCGTTCTCGTACTGGGCCATGAGCAGGCCTTGTCCGACGGCCGCGCACGCCTGCTGGTCAGCCACGTCGGTTGGGCGTGAGTCGAAGCCGAGGGAGCCGAATCCGGCTGCGATGGCGCCGGAGGAGACGAGCACCACGCGCCCGCCCATGAGTCGCACGCGTGCGAGGGCCGCCACGAGCGCGTTGAGTCGTTCCGGATCGAGGTGGCCACTTGGTTTGGTCAACGAGCTGGATCCCACTTTCACCACGATGGTTTGCGCTTCGGCGATGGCGCGGCGCACTTGGGCTTGCGATGGCGTGTTCATGGTTCCTCCAGGCGTTCGAATGGCCGAAAAGAAAACCCGCCGACATGCCAATCGGCACATCAGCGGGCGTTTTGCTGCTTCTATTGTTCCACGTTTTCGGAATCGGTGGTTTCACCGCGTCCGAAGAGGCTGGTTTCGTCATGGCGGTCGTCGTCCACGGAAGGATCGGCCCAGTGTCCGGCCTTGCGTTCGGCCATCATGGCTTCACGCACGGCTTGGCGCGCATCCATCATTTCGTGGTACTGGCGACGGCGTTCCGCGTTGGTGCGGCGCTGCGAACGGCCGTCCTGTTCCTGCAGTCGCAGGTCGACGCCTCGTGCGCCAAGCTGGGCGCCGTCGAGCATTTCCGCGCCCGCAACAATGGTCGGATCCCAATCGAATTCCACGGCTCGCGCGCCCTTGCCGATGCGTACTTCGTCGCCAGGCTTGGCTCCCTTGTTGCGCAGCTCGTCTTCGACACCGAGTTTGGCGAGGCGGTCGGCCAGGTAGCCGACTGCTTCGTCGTTGTCGAAGTTGGTTTGCATGACCCAACGTTCCGGCTTGGTGCCGAGCACTTCGTACCAGACGTCGCCGTTGCCGGCTTCCTTGCGTTCCACGGTGAAGTCAAGCACGGTGCCGCCTTCGTCGTTGCGGCGACGGCGGTTGCGCGGCTCTTCGAGCGGCTTGATGACCACGCGCGCTTCTTCTTCGGCCTGTTCGCGTTCGGCGACTTCCTTGCGCATGTCGGCGACCATGGCCGCCAACGCCCAGTTGAGTTCCTTCAAACCTTCGTGGGATGCGGTGGAGATGACATACACATTGAGACCGAGTTTTTCGAATTCCGGTTTGACGAATTCGGCCAATTCCTTGGCTTCCGGCATATCGACCTTGTTGAGGATGATGATTCGGGGGCGTTCGGGGATTGGGATTGCGCCCAACGGCAGTTCCAGCTTGTCGGCATATTCGGCAAGCTCATGTTCGAGCGCCTTGTAGTCGCTCATCGGATCACGGTCAGGTTCCAGCGTGGCACAGTCGATGACGTGGGCGATGATTTCGGTGCGTTCGATGTGGCGCAGGAATTCAAGGCCGAGGCCCTTGCCTTGGGATGCGCCCGGAATCAGGCCCGGCACGTCGGCGATGGTGTACCGCATGTCTCCGGCCATAACCACGCCGAGGTTCGGCACGAGCGTGGTGAACGGATAGTCGGCGATTTTCGGCTTGGCGGAGCTCATGGCTGCGATCAGGCTGGATTTGCCTGCGGAGGGGAAGCCCACCAAGGCCACGTCGGCGATGGATTTGAGTTCGAGAATGACGTCACGTTCCTCGCCTGGTTCGCCAAGCAACGCGAATCCCGGAGCGCGACGGGTGCGGTTGGCCAATGCGGCGTTGCCAAGACCGCCGTTGCCGCCGGCCGCCACCACGAACTTGTCTCCGGCATGGCGAAGATCGGCGAGCTGCTCGCCCGGATGCTTAGGCTTGCCTTGCGGCCCTTTGGCTTCGAAAATCACGGTGCCCACAGGAACGGGCAGGATCAGATCGGCACCTTTCGAACCGTCTTTGGTGTCTCCCAAGCCCATGGTGCCGCTTCCAGCCTCGCGGTGGGGCATGAAACGGTAATCCAACAGGCTGTTGGCGTTCTGGTCGGCCATGAAGATCACGGAACCGCCATCACCGCCGTTGCCACCGTTCGGTCCCGCCAACGGCTTGTATTTTTCCCTACGGATGCCGGCGGAACCGTTGCCGCCGTCGCCGCCCTTCACATGGACGGTCACGCGATCGACGAAATCACTCATGTATCTACCTTAATCGTTTGTTCGAAACGGTCCGATTATTGTCCGTTTGATATGTCTTATGCAACTGTATGCAACGTTACGTGACGTTTGGGACGGGCTGAAGGAAACCAATCCTCAGCAATCATCAAAATAAAGAAAAGCCGCGTCCATAACGGGCGCGGCTTTATCTTGTAAGCGTTAATTGCGCGTATTTCAGGCGGCAATCACGTCGACGACCTTGCGGTCACGACGCACGCCGAACTTCACGCTGCCGTCCTTGAGGGCGAACAGGGTGTGGTCCTTGCCCATGCCGACGTTCTCACCCGGGTGGAACTTGGTGCCACGCTGACGAACGATGATGTTGCCGGCCACGACGGCTTCGCCGCCGAACTTCTTCACACCGAGGTATTGCGCGTTTGAATCGCGACCGTTGCGCGAGCTGGACGCGCCCTTCTTATGTGCCATGTCTGTTCCTTTCGGTCCTTGACTCTAACCCTGCGCCAATCAGGCGATAGCCGTGATCTTGACAGCGGTCAGCTGCTGGCGATGGCCCTTGCGACGAGCAACGCCGGTCTTGTTCTTATACTTCATGATGCTGATCTTCGGACCCTTGGCCTCATCGTTGACAACCTCAGCCTTAACGCTGACGTTGGCGAGATCCTTGGCACCGAGGACAACCTTGGAGCCGTCCACAACGAGAGCAACCGGGAATTCCACGGTTTCGCCCTTCTTAGCCTCGAGACGGTTGACGTAGATGACGTCACCGACCTCAACCTTTTCCTGATGGCCGCCGGCCTTCACAATCGCGTACATATCCGTTCCTTTATTAACTTGGAAAGCTTACTGCCCGGCACGTTCGAGCCTCGCGGCCAGACACCAGCAATCTAATTTACACATACCCGCGTACAACCGCAAGTCTGTTTCCGGCGTGTCAGGTTGACAGACCGGAATAATCATTTATTCTTCTATGCTTCCTCGCCCAGTTCCGCATTGTTGGCGGCCACGGCAGCCGCCGCGATCTGTGCGAGTTTGGCCTTCACGTCCGGCGAGGAGCCTTTCGGCACCTGCACGTCCGTGCCGTGACCATGCTTGTTGGTCTTGACGAACGGGTCGCCGCCCTTCAGGGCGTACGGATCGTCATAATCCGCGGACACGGTCGGCTCGTCGTGAAGAATGAATCCGCGGCCCTTGCAGGTCGGGCATTCCTCGGAAAAGGCTTCCACCAGCCCCTGTCCGATGCGCTTGCGCGTCATCTGCACCAGGCCAAGCGAAGTGACTTCGGCCACCTGATGCTTGGTGCGGTCGCGGGCCAGGCATTCCACCAGTCTGCGCAGCACCAGATCACGGTTGGCTGGCATGACCATGTCGACGAAGTCGATCATCACCATGCCGCCGATGTCACGCAGGCGCAGCTGACGTGCGATCTCTTCGGAAGCTTCGAGGTTGCAGCGGGTCACCGTCTCCTCAAGACTCTTGCCGCGGCCGATGAAACGGCCGGTATTCACGTCGATGGTGGTCATGGCTTCGGTGCGGTCGATCACGATCGAGCCGCCCGACGGCAGGTAGACCTGACGTTCCATGCCCTTGCGCAGCTGGGAGTCGATCTGCCACTTGTCGAACACGTCTTTGCCTTCATGTTCGGCCGGATCCCACTTTTCGAGCTTGTCCTTCAAGTCGGGAGCCATGGTGTCGAGGTATTCCTCGATACGGCCGTACACGCGGTCACCTTCAACGATCATCTTGGAGAAGTCGTCGTTGAAGATGTCTCGCACCACGCGGATCGCCACGTCCGGCTCGCCTTGCAGCAGCTTCGGACGCTTGCCGTGCAGGAATTCGTCTCGCTTGGAGGTGATGCGTTCCCACTGGCGCACCAGGCTTTCAAGATCCTTGGTGATCGCCTCTTCGGAGGCGCCTTCCGCTGCGGTACGAATGATCACGCCCATGTCTTTCGGCGCGACCTTCGACACGATGTTCTTCAGGCGGGAACGTTCACGCTCGCTGAGCTTGCGGCTCACGCCCGTCATGCCACCGGATGGCACGAGCACCAGGAAACGGCCCGCAAGGGTGACCTGCGAGGTCAGTCGCGCACCCTTATGTCCGATCGGATCCTTGGTGACCTGCACGAGCACCGGGTCCCCCGACTTGAACGCGAGTTCGATGCGACGAGGCTGGCCTTCCAACCGTGCGGAATCCCAGTTCACCTCACCCGCATAGAGCACGCCGTTACGCGCCTGACCAATGTCGACGAACGCGGCTTCCATGCTCGGCAGCACGTTCTGCACGCGGCCCAGATAGATGTTGCCCACAGTGGCGACTTCCTGAATGTCGGACACGTAATGTTCGACGAGCACATTGTCTTCGATCACGGAAATCTGCGTGTGGCGTTCGCGTTCGCGCACCACCATCAGGCGGTCGACATGCTCGCGGCGAGCCAGGAAGTCCTGCTCCATGAGCTGGCTTTGACGGCTGCGCTCACGGCGATTGTCACGGCGACGCTGCTTCTTGGCCTCAAGTCGGGTGGAACCTTCGACGTCGGTGATCTCGTCGATGTACTGCTGCTTGCGGGAACGACGCACGAGCGGCTCTTCCGTCTCATCCGTCTTCGCACCGCCACGACGGCGACGACGGCGACGGGTCACCGTGCCTTCATCCTCGTCATCGTCCTCACGGCGACGACGGGACTCGCCTTCATCGCTATCCCGCTGCTGTTCGTCGGCTTCCTCACGATTGCCGCGGCTGCGACGGCGACGACGGGTGCGCGTCGGCTGCTCGTCGTCATCATCGTCATGACGATTGCGGGTTTCGTCATCAATCGGCGCATACGTAATATCGTCGAGGATCAAATCCTCTTCGATCTGTTCGACTTCAGCTGCGGCACGACGCTCCTGCGCGTTCAAACGACGGGAACGACGCGACTTGCGAGATCCGCCTTCCTCATCATTGTCCGCATCATCATTGCGATTATCCCGATTATCGCGTTCATTGCGATTGTCTTCGGAACGCTCTTCGTCGGCAACGTCGCGATTGCGGCGGCGACGGCGACGTGACGGACGATCCTCATCCTGCTCATCGTCATGGTCCTGCGCATTGCGATCATTACGCTCGCCGCGGTCATTACGGGAATCGTCGCGATCGTCGTCTGCCCTGTCTCGGGAATCCGCAACGGACGGCAAAACCGGCTCCTGGAAAAGCAGAGACATCATCGGACGCGGATTGTGGCGGACCTCATGGCCTTCCGGCAACATATCGACGGCATCCAAGGCACGCTCCACAGACGACTCCTCATCATGGGAATCATCGACGGAAGCGCGACGACGCGGCATCTCATCGTACTCATCCGCATCATCGGCGAAACGGCTGCGACGACGCGACGGACGATCCTCGTCCTGCTCATCCTCAACCTGCACCGAACGACGGCGACGAGAACGCGTCGGCCGTTCGTCGGCAATCTCACGAACATCATCATCGGACTGGACCGGACGACGACGGCGACGGGTCGGACGGGTCATACCCTCGGAATCAGCGGAATCACCGGTATCATGCGCAGGTTGCGCAACCGGCAACTTCGGCTCCTCGAACAGCGGAGCCGAAGCATGCTCCTCGACCTTCAACTCCAAGGACGCACCGGCAGCTCCCACGCCACGCACCACGCGACGACCGCCACGACGGCGACGCGGGGCAGGATCGGACTGGACCGACTCGAATTTCACAACATTCACGGCATGCTCAGGCGATGCCGAAGCTTCGACCTGATCGAAGCCCTCACTGGTATTAGGCACAATGGCTCCTCGACGACACGCTGCAATCGCGCCGCCCACGCTTAGGCCTCATACGGTTCTCACACCACGCTCTCACCGTGGCCGCGCATCATGGCGCCCGTAGGAAGCAACTTCCGTCAAAAGTCCTCATCATGCGACGGCGGACACCAGCGCTCGCGGACACACATGAACTTCACGCGAGGGGATCAACGCCATCGGATGCATTGGTGATTTGCAGAACCACCGTCTATAAGTATGACACAAAAAACAACGGAACGTGACATGACGGGAAATTTTCCGGATCCTGCAACTCACCGCCTGCTTTCCCCGCCCGCAAATCCCAGGCCCCGTCTACACAAGTCGTTGCTCCGTCTGCACAAGTCGAAAGAAATCACGATTCGCGAGAAATGCAGACACAGATTACGACTCGTGCAGACAGCCGATCCGACTTGTGCAGACAGAAGACGGAAAACAACAAACAGCCGATAGCAGGCAGAAACAGGAGGCAGAAAAAGGCAGCAGACAGCTACTTCAGCCAGTCTTCAAGCAAGTTGGCCATCAGCAGCAGATCCGATTCCGGCAGCTGCTCGTCATGCTTGTGCGCCAGCAACGGACTGCCCGCACCCAGATTCACCGCGGGAATGCCCAGCATCGAGAATCGCGCCACATCCGTCCAGCCAAGCTTGGCCAGAGGCTCACGCCCCGTGCGCTCGCGCACCAATTTCACCAGCGACTGCGCGAGCGGCGACGTCAACCCCGGACGTGCGGAAGGCGACTCGTCCTTCATTTCAATGCCGAAGCCTTCGAATACGCCACCTGTGGCAACATGCTCGCCATTGCCCAATTCCGCACCGGCATCCGCGCCAATCATCAGCGCCTTCGCCTCAGCCAACGACTTGTCGGGGGCAAAACGGTAGTTGACATGCACGTGGCATTCATCAGGAATCACATTCGTGCCCTTGCCGCCCGAAATCAGCGTGGCATTCAGGCCTTCCTGATACGTCAGGCCATCCACTTCAATCGCACGATTTTCATAAGCGTTCAGCCGGTTCAGAATCTCAGCGGCCGCATGAATGGCGTTCTTGCCCATCCACGCTCGCGCCGAATGCGCCGCAATGCCGTGCGTGATCACGTCGAAACGCATCGTGCCATTGCAGCCGCCTTCAATACCGCAATCGGTTGGCTCCCCGATAATCGCAAAATCGCCGGAAATCCAATCAGGATGCGCCTCGACCACCTTGCGTAGGCCGTTCTTTTCGGCGGCAACCTCTTCGTGGTCGTAGAACACGTATGTCAGATCGTATTTCGCATCCGTCAACGCAGCCGCCAAATACATCATCACCGCGTCGGAGCCCTTCATATCGGTGGCACCGCGCCCCCATATCACGCGCTCCCGCCCATGGCCGGCGGCAACATCCTCGCGAATCAGCGGATCGCCCGGTTCCAGCCAACGCGGCGGGAAATTGTCGATCACCGGCACCGTGTCGAGATGCCCGGCGAGGATCACGCGACGCTCACGCCCAAAATTCGTGGATGCGACCAGCGTATCGCCATGCCTGCGCACTGTCAGATGCTGCTGTTTATTCAAAAACGCTTCGACCGCGTCGGTCAACGGCCCTTCGTCGTCGCTCACGGAATAGGTTCCCATGATCTGGGTCATCAGCTCGTTCAGCTGCTCCTGCCTGGTGGCGGAAGCGGAAAATCCAATCTCAAGTTCGTTCATACCGCCCATTATCCAGCACCACCGGAACCGACATCGCCGTTCGACAACGCTTTTGAGACGGATCGGATGTTATCCATATGCATGGTGCAACACTGGATAGCGGCCAAACCAACGGCCGAGAGCGAAAGGAAGAGTGTCATGCCTGGTCTGTTAAGCGCATTGGAAGGCTTCTGCGTCATTGGCATCGTCATCGGCACCGGTTACGTGGCCGCGCGCATGCGCATAGGCGGACCTACCG
Source organism: Bifidobacterium pseudocatenulatum DSM 20438 = JCM 1200 = LMG 10505 (assembly GCF_001025215.1). Classification (NCBI taxonomy): domain Bacteria; kingdom Bacillati; phylum Actinomycetota; class Actinomycetes; order Bifidobacteriales; family Bifidobacteriaceae; genus Bifidobacterium; species Bifidobacterium pseudocatenulatum. The sequence goes on along the minus strand of NZ_AP012330.1, from coordinate 322,605 downwards.
CGCAGATGGTGCTCAACAGGTTCAGCTTTTTCGTATCGAGCCCGTGCCTGATGTTTGCCATCCTGGCCAAGGAGAGAATCTTCGAGATATTCCACTCCTCCATTGTTGTGGCGTTCTTCTCGGCCGTGCTGGTCGGATTGGTGTTTCTGATCCTCAATAGGCTGTTCTTCCATCTGAAGGCGGCGGATGCCACCATCGGCGCGTTGAATTCGCTGTATCTGAACTCCAACAACATCGGTCTGCCGATCGCCACGTACATTCTGGGCAATCCCGCTTTGGTCGCGCCGATTCTGGTCATGCAACAGGCGGTGTTCACACCGATCGGCCTGACCGTGCTCGATGTGACCACCAAAGGCAAGGTCTCCACGAGGGAGATTCTGAAGCAGCCGCTGCATCAGCCGCTGCTTATCGGTTCGCTGCTGGGCATCGCCGTATCCGCGATTTCCGCAAAAACCGGTCATTTCGTGGTGCCGGACTGTATTTACGATCCGATCGACATGATCGGCGATTCCGCAGTGCCAATGATTTTGATGGCATTCGGCATGTCGTTGCACGGCACGAAGCCGCTGCAGGACAAGTCGAATATTCCCGCGGTGTTCACGGTGGCGGTATTGAAGAACATCGTGATGCCAATTATCGCGTTCCTGCTGTCGTATTTCGTGATGGGCTTCCGCGGCGCCACATTGTACGCGTGCGTGGTGCTCGCCGCCCTGCCGACCGGGCAGAACGTCTACAACTACGCGGCGCGGTACAACGTGGGTCTCTCGTTCGCACGCGACGGCATTCTCTTCTCGACACTGACCTCACCGATCTTCATCGCAATCATCGCGGTGCTGCTCGGCTGACCTCGCCAGTCCTCGCCGCGGTATCCACGACCGCCGCGGCGAGACCATCAATCGTCCGTACGGTAGCCGGCATGACCGAGCCCGTGCGCCGCATGATTCGCGGCACACCCTCCGAGCACCATCAGCGCATAACACAAGCCGATTCCCGCGGCCAACGTAAGCAACGAAGCCGGATTGAGCAACGACGTTGCCAGAATCGGAAACAGCAACAACACCGAGCACCCTAATGAAACGGCCATCACCGTGTTGAGCGGGGTGATCACTTCCATCATGCGTGCCTTGTCGAGCGTCGCCTCATCCGTGCCTTCCAACGCAAGCATGCGGTACTCGTCGGCCTGGTCGTAGACGTTGCTCGTCTGCATCACGCCGGAACTGACGGCGGCGAGCACCGCGGCAAAGGCGAGCGTCAGGAAACCACCCATCGCTATATCGCGCATGTACAGCACAGATGGGTCGAACGGGTCGTGGTTGCCTCCGATTCCGGTGGCGAGCAATCCGCACACCGACGTCATCCCCGCGATGAACACAGCGAGCGCCACGCCGGACACGTTGCGCCAAGCACGCTTGGGATTGTCGAGGATACGGCGCATGGCAATCATAGTGGCCGCGTCCTTCGGGTGTTTCGCACGCGATCTGGCGCGCATCGCCACCACCCAGGTACCGACGACGTTCACCATGGCGAAGCCGAGGAAGAAGACGCCGAAGATGATGGCATAGACCACCATCTGACCCAAGTGCGCGAATGCGGAGATGCTGTTGAGCAGCAGGTAGCCTACGGCCAACACGGCAAGGAAAATCAGTGCGCGCCATGCGGACGGCATGGGTTGTCCGGTACGTTGCGTCACGCCAAGCGGGGTGAAGGCCACGCGGCGTAGGGCGGCCAGCGCGGAGACCAAGGCAAGCAGCGTGACTCCGACGGTCACAGCCGCCAGGGCAGGCAGTCCCACCCACAACTGTTCGAAGGTGAAATGCTGGTTTTGGAAGTCGAGCAGCATGATCGCTGGTATCAGCGCGAAGTAGCCGGCCATGCCGACCAGCGCGCCAAGCAGAGCCTGGCCACCCGCATCGAGCGCGGTGAGTTTCGTGACCTGCGCGGTGGTGGCGCCCGCAAGTCGCAGTGCGGCGAGACGTGCGTCCCTGCGGGAGGCCGCGAGACGGGCCGCCGAGCCGGCGAGCGCCACGAACGGCACGATGAGTAGCAGACTGGCGAATGCGGCGAGCATCACATAGCCGTCGGAATAGGTGTTCATGACGGCTGTGGCCTGGTCGGCCGTCCAATGGCCGTCGCCGACCGTGGCGACGAGCTTGTCGGCGTGCGCCAGGGCTTTGGACCATGTTTCGTATGTACCGGGAGCGCACCTGTTGGAATCGATCATGCAACCGAACGTGTGGTCGGCGGAGGCCCGCCAGATGAAGCCATGCAGGCCTCCGAGCACGGTTAGGAAGACGGCGGTGGCGGATGCGAAGGCAACGATGGCCAGCGCAGAGGTGCGGCCGGATGTGCCGCGGGTGCCGGAGCGGTGGAACAATCGCCATAATCGGAACATGTTCATCGTGCGCCTCCGGCGGTAGGTTGGGATTGCTGCGGCGAGCTCAACCTGCCATCACGCATGGTAACGGTGGCATCGCAAAATGCGGCCACGTTCGAATCGTGCGTCACCACGACCACGGCCGCGCCGGTCTGTCGTGCGGTCCGCATGAGAATGCTCATGATTTCGTGGCCGGTGGTCTGGTCGAGCGCGCCGGTCGGTTCATCGGCGAAGATGACTGCCGGCTGCGCGGCGAGCGCACGTGCGATGGCGATGCGCTGCATCTGGCCGCCGCTCATTTCGCCGGGACGTTGTTGCGCGAGCTGGCGCAATCCCAATCGTTCCAGCCATAGCATGGCCATGTCGGTGGCCTGCTGGTAGCTTGCGCCGCCCAGCATCATCGGCAACGCGATGTTTTCGATGGCCGGCAGTTCCGGCAGCAGTTGTCCGGATTGGAAGACGAAGCCGAAGGCGCTGCGGCGCAGTTTGGTGCGGTCAGCGTCGCTCAACCGCGCTAGGTTGGCACCGCGAAACATCACATTGCCGGCTGTCGGGGTGATGATGCCGGCGAGTGCGTGCAGTAACGTCGATTTGCCGGAACCGGACGGTCCCATGACCGCGATGCTTTCGCCTGCCTGGATGCCGAAATCCACGTGATTGAGCGCCAGCATGTGTGTGGCGTTTGGTGTCGCCTGTTGGGTCGAATAATCCATGACCAGATCGGTCGCCTGAAGTATGTGTTCCATGTTTCCTACGGTACGGAAACGGATTGGCCCCGGCCATCAGACGGCGGGATGAACTTACAGGTTTCCTTCCGGCATGCATCATCCGCAAGGATTAGCGTAATCGCGGACTGCGGATGAGATGCCGTATGTCAGACGAGGTGCCAGGACAGGCGGTGCAGGTCGCTGGGCCCGAATTCAGCGATGGCGTCACGGTGTGCGGCCGAACCGTAACCCTTGTTGTGGGCCCATTCATATGGTTCATATTGGGGTTGCGCTCCCAGTTCGACCATGAGCCGATCCCGGGTGACTTTGGCGATGACCGCGGCAGCGGCCACGGCGACGCAATACCGGTCGCCTTTCACTTTGGTGGTAACGTTCGCCGGCACCGGCACTTCGGGCGCGTCGAAGGTGTTCAGCGTCTTGGTGATGTAATCGTTCGGTCCGTCGAGGATCGCGCCGACCTTCACCGGTTTGCCGGAGAGCATGCCGTTGCCGTCAATGCCGAGCTTCGCCTCCGCCTGTGCCAACGCACGTAACGCGGCTACGCCGAGTGCATGGGAAATGCCCCACTCGTCAATCTCCTTGTTGCTGGCGGCGCCAACCGCCCAAGATGCGCACCAGGATTTGAGTTCGTCGAAGATGGCTTCGCGCTTGTGTTCGGTCAGCATTTTGGAGTCGGCCACGCCTTTCGGCACTTCCAGATGCGAAGATTCTTGCGAGCCTCCTTGCGAAGCTCCAGCCGGCCCGTCTAAGTCACGCGCCCAAATCGCAGCCGCACCAACCATTACCGGCCCTGCGAGAGATCCACGCCCCACTTCGTCAAAGCCGACGATCACATCGTAGCCTTGTTCGGCAATAGCACGTTCCAAATCCAATGTGGGAATTACGGAAACCGCCATCAGGCCGCCGAGCCTCCTTCCGGAACGTCGGCAAACACTTCATGGTGCGCATCGAGCCCGCCGATGCGGTTCAACGGCCAATATTTCGCGAGTCCGACACCCACTACGTCGGAAATAGGCACAAGTCCATGTGAGGAATCACCCTGATGATAGCGCGAATCGGCGGAATTGGCGCGATTGTCGCCCATAACGAACACGTGTCCTTCGGTCACGGTCACGTTGAACGCGAATGAGCTGGGATCCACGTCGGGGCGAATGTATGCGCTTTCGTCAATCGCCACACCATTGATGGTGATCGGCTTACCTGGCCCTTCGCATGCCACGGTGTCTCCTGGCAATCCAATGAGCCGTTTGATGAGGTAGTCACCGCCGAGTTTGCTGCTGTCTTCCTGCCGCAGCCAGTGGTCGGGATCCTTGAACACCACCACGTCGCCGCGTTTCAGATCGAAGACTTTCGGGGTGAGTTTCGAGGTGATCACGCGGTCACCTGGTTCGATGGTGTTCATCATGGACCCGGAGGGAATCACGTAGAATCCGAGCAGGAAAATGCGTATCAGCAGCACGATAATAATAGGAATTCCGCACCAGACCAAGGTGTCGCGCAAGCCAAAGCTGTCGCCGCTATTGTTTTCTTCTTTGGCATGCCTCATACATGATTCCTTTATCGTCCGGTTTGCACACTGACCCCTATCATAGCGGTCTAGAATAGAAAAAGGCCCTCCTGCCGTGAGGCTGAGGGCCAATTTCACGCTTTATTTGCGTTTGAAACTCACTTCTCGGAGTTGTCGCGGCGCTCAACGATACGAGCGGCCTTACCGCGCAGGTTGCGCAGGTAGTACAGCTTGGCGCGACGCACACGGCCCTTGCGGACCACCTTGATGGAGTCGATGACCGGGGAGTGCAGCGGGAAGCGACGCTCCACACCGGTGCCGAAGCTGATCTTACGAACAACGAAGGTCTCACGGACGCCGCCGCCCTGACGAGCGATCACAACGCCGGTGAAGGCCTGGATACGGGAGTTGTTGCCTTCCTGGATCTTCACGTTGACTTCAACGGTGTCACCCGGACGGAATGCCGGGATTTCCTCGGCCGGCTTCATGTGCTTGGCGTCAAATGCCTCAATAGCGTTAACCATTGTGTTTCCTCGAGTCGCCGCCGCATATCAGCGCACAGGTAAGGGCTTCACGATTTTTCAATTTCGTTCTGCCTCGTATGTTCTCCGCAGGTCTGCCTGCGAAGGATTGCCAATCCGCCGAAAATCACGGTAACTTGCGTTTGTGCAACATTCCGTTCAATCTTGCGATTGTTCTCGGCTGGACCCGAAGGGAATCAGGATTATGCGGCGTCCTGAATCCCGGCACAGCAATATTCAAAAATACCTCACCCGCCAGACCTTTTGAAGATGGCCAGGGGTAGCAAAAAGGGCTCTGCATCCCGTGCAGAGCCCTTTCGAAGGCTATTTAATCCTTAGAGAAATCAGAACTTGCGATTTGCGCGGTAGAACTGGATCAGGGACTGAGTGGAAGCGTCCTGAGCGGCCAGTGCTTCGTCATCCTGGGAGATGGCCGGGGTGATCTGCTTGGCGAGCTGCTTGCCCAGTTCGACGCCCCACTGATCGTAGGAGTCCAGACCCCACACGGTGCCTTCAACGAAGGTGATGTGCTCGTACAGGGCGATAAGCTCGCCGAGTGCGAACGGGGTCAGTGCCACGCCGAAGATGGAGGTGGTCGGGCGGTTGCCGGTGAACACGCGGGCCGGAACGATCTCTTCCGGAGTGCCCTCTGCACGCACTTCGTCAGCGGTCTTGCCGAAGGCGAGAGCCTTGGTCTGTGCGAAGTAGTTGCCGAGGAACAGCTCGTGCACGTCCTGGTCGCCGTCCTTGGTCGGGTTCGGGGTGTTCACGAACGCGATGAAGTCGGCCGGGATCAGCTGGGTGCCCTGATGGATCAGCTGGTAGAAGGCGTGCTGGCCGTTGGTGCCCGGCTCGCCCCAGAAGATTTCGCCGGTTTCGGAGGTGACCGGGGTGCCGTCCCAACGCACGGACTTGCCGTTGGATTCCATGGTCAGCTGCTGCAGGTAGGCCGGGAAGCGGTGCAGGTACTGGTCGTACGGCAGCACGGCGTGGGATGCGACCTTGAAGAAGTTGCGGTACCACACGTTCAGCATGCCGAGCAGCACGACCACGTTCTTCTCGAACGGGGTGTTGACGAAGTATTCGTCGATCTCATGGAAGCCGTGCAGGAACTCTTCGAAACGTTCCGGTCCGAACACCACGGCGAGGGAGGTGCCGACGGCTGCGTCCACGGAGTAGCGGCCGCCAACCCAGTTCCAGAAGCCGAAGGCGTTGGCCGGGTCGATGCCGAACTCAGCGACCTTCTCCAGGTTGGTGGAGACGGCGACGAAGTGCTTCTTGATGGCTTCGGCGTTCTTCTCGTCGGAGCCGTCGACTGCGCCGGCGGCCTTGAGGGCGTCGAGCAGCCAGGTGCGGGCTTCGCGAGCGTTGGTCAGGGTTTCCAGGGTGGTGAAGGTCTTGGAAACGACGATGAACAGGGTGGTCTCCGGGTCGAGGCCCTTGGTCTTTTCGGCCAGATCGTTCGGGTCGATGTTGGAGATGTAGCGTGCGGAGATGCCTGCGTCAGCGTACGGCTTCAGCGCTTCGTACACCATGACGGGACCCAGGTCGGAACCGCCGATGCCGATGTTGACGACGGTTTCGATCTTCTTGCCGGAAACGCCGGTCCATTCGCCGGAGCGAACCTTGTCGGCGAATGCGTAGATGCGGCCGAGCACTTCGCGCACGTCCTTGACGGTGTCCTGTCCGTCAACGATGTACTTGCCTTCGTCTTCGGCCGGGCGGCGCAGTGCGGTGTGCAGCACGGCGCGGTCTTCGGTGTTGTTGATGTGCACGCCGGTGTACATGGCCTTGGTGCGCTCGTCGAGCTTGACGGCCTTGGCGAGGTCTGCGAACAGCTGCAGGGTTTCCGGCTTGATCAGGTTCTTGGACAGGTCGAAGTGCAGGTCGCCCGCGTCGAAGCTCAGCTTCTCGACGCGCTCGGCGTCATCGGCGAACCACTGCTTGAGGCTGATGCCTTCGGACTGCAGCTCATCGTAGTGCTTCTGCAGTGCGGCCCACTCCGGGGTCTTGGTGGCGTCAACAGGAGGATTGATGGCCATGGTGTATAGGTCCTTTCATCATCACTATGAAGCGGATGCGATTGCGGCTTCTCTGCGGATTTCCGCGTGTCGCATTCCGTATCTCTTCACCTCACAAGATACTCACAAAAGAAGACAGAACAACACAAAAATATTTCCTGAGTTAACACATTCGCCAAGATTCGCAATATAGCGCGGTTCCGACAACCTTCCGTCTTCGACATGCGCATTTTCGACGATTACTGAAATCGTATGCATGGTTCCGGTGCAAGTCTTCGTAACACTTCCAAACATGTAATAAACGAAACGATCGCATTATGCAGTGAACGACAAGAAAACGGCACTGCAACTACCAGCAAGCAAGCATTCAACGACTTCGTGCTCTGCGGGGTCACAAACAATCTCCCGCACCCGGTAAAGATCTCCTTGCCGCTCTTATGCGAGCGCGACGAACAAGAAGTGAGCGCCGGTCATCAGCAGCAAACTGATAATCGCAGTAATCGACAGCGTAAAACCAGCAAGCTTCGCATTACCAAGCACCTTGTCGGTAAACAGCGTGGAAAACACTGCAATCGGCGCCAAACAACACATTGCAGCCGCCTCACGAATCTCAGCGCCAAACGGCAGCAGCAGCCAAGCCGCAGTAGCAAACGCAATACCAAACGGCAGTCGCCAGCCAATCACCTTCAACAACTGAAGCACATCCTGCTTGCCAGATGGCAAATCCATAAGCATGCCCACCATCAGCATTGCGCAGAACGAATTCGCGTTCGAAAGCGGCTGCACGAGCGCGGCAATAATGTCAGGAATCTTCACGTTAGCGAGCGTGAGAATAATCATCACCAAGTACGTGTCGAACGGAACCGAACCGAAGAAACCCTTGAACACGTTGCGGGCCAACGCCTTGCGGGCAAGACGTTTGGCATCCTTGTCTTTCGGCTTCACATACGGGAGCGTGGGCGCATTGCCCTGATACTGTTCGGTAAGCGGCATGCCAGGCTTGATGTGCAGCAGCGTTTGCGTCATCACATTCGTACCGGCGGCAACCATTACGCAATTGCCAATGTCGAACATGGCGGCGGGCACGATCGCGCCCGTGCCAAGAAACGCCTGCACCACCGGGAAACAGAAGCAGCCAACGTTGAAGCCGGAACCATTCAACATCATGAACGCACGGTTCTGCACCGGTCGGTGGCGGGACGTCAAGAAAACCACGACCGGCGGAATGAACGCAACAATCAGGCCGAACAGCGAAATCAACAGCATGCTGGAATCATGCGGATTCGTAGCAAACGAATAGACGATCGCGCCTGGCAGCACCAGATTGAAAATAATGGTCTGCATAATGCGGTAATCGCGATCTTCGAACAGGCCGGCACGTTTGAACAAGTATCCGGCGAGAATAATCAGCAGTAGCGCAACAGGCTGAATCAGCGCAGACACGACACTCCCCTAATCCCTAATCATCTCTTTCTCTTCCTACCCGAAGCCATCTTAGGAGCATCCCCTGCCACCAAGCCACCCATCACCGTCCTGTTTCTTCCACCCACTGGAAGAAACACTCCGCTCACGCGCCCCTCAGCGTCCCAATTCCTCCACCCGCTGGAAGAATTCACCCGCAAATAAGCCTGCCACCGTCCCAAATTATCCAGTCAGTGGAAGAATCCACCCGCAAACGAGCTCCCCAACGTCCCAAATCCTCCAGTCAGTGGAAGAATTGGGACGCAAACGGGCAAAATGTTTTCAACATGTTCTCAAAAAGGCTTATTGAGTGGACTACAATGACCAAGAACTGGCGGAATTCCGCCGTTTTCTGAAAGTGCGCGAGATGGGACTTGAACCCACACGTCAAAGACACAGGAACCTAAATCCTGCGCGTCTACCAATTCCGCCACTCGCGCAAGTAGCCATATCGGGGCGAAACGCTCCTGATACGCGAAACCCTAGATGCTTTCACATCTAGGGCGCTGGAGCCACTTGACAGAATCGAACTGTCGACCTGCTCATTACGAGTGAGCCGCTCTACCGACTGAGCTAAAGTGGCAATGCCCGGAAGCACACGCCATCCGCGCACAAGACACAAAGCGTACCAGAAAGTCTCACCCCACGCAAATCCGCGTCGCGCCAAGCATGGCCGAAACCCCCTAAAGCTAGTGGCGCAGGAGTTTGTGGGCCAAATCGCTCACGCCGTAGCGCAGCTTGCTCACCGGAAGCGTGAATTCGCCCGGCAGTTCCTCAACGTAGCCGTTGAAGCCCTGCTTGAACTCGAGCACGCCGCGTCCATCGTCTTCCGGATCGTCGAACACTCCCGAAATGCCATAGAAGTTGTACCGCGTCACTCCGCGTTCCAAGCAACGCGACATCATCTCATGCTGTAAGGCGGTGGGCGCGTAGAACTTGGCGTAACGATCGTCGGATCCGCTGGAGAAATACACCAGCTCGCGTTCATGCCACATGAACAGACCTACGGCGACCGGCACCACCTCGCCATCACGAGCGATGCGCTCGTTCGCATCCTCAATGCGGCGACGTGCGGACTCCACATTCTTCTGAGCCGTATCGAGCTTCTTGCGCACATCATCCGGGTACTTCGTATGCTCAAGCGAACGCTCCCAGCGTTCCACGTCTTTCGAGAACTTCGCCAGCTTTTCCTCCCAGGATTGCAAATAGCGGTCAAGATGCACTTCCGCCACCATGAACTCGGCCTTGTCTCCAAACGCATCATATACGCGTTCGAAGTAATCAAGGCTACGGTTGGCGAAATGCTGGCGTTCGCTACTCAGCTCGCAAATATCGTGGAACACGTTCAGCTCACTGCGATTCAGGCGTCGAACCTCCACGCCGCTGTTCCGCGCGATCTTGACGTTACGACGCGTGTTCTTCGCATACGAAGCGAGCAGCTCGCCGGCGTTCGAGAACTCTCTCAAGTCCTTGACGTAATTCCAACGGTTCATCAGGGCATCGTATCCACGGGTAAAGCCAGCATGCTTCCAACCCAGCCGCTCGTACTCCCGCACCATCTCATCATTGGGTTCGGCCATGGCCTTGCCTTGCGAATCACGAACGCAATACACCTGGTTGGGCCAGCACGTCAGGCTGATGGCGTGAACCCGTTCGGCAGCCTCGCGCAAACCTTCGGTCAACGCGGTCATCTGCTCTCTGTTATTCCCATTGCACAACGGGCCAAGCCATAACGAGCCTTCCACGCCGAAACGCCCTTGCGAAAAAGCCACCAACGCGCCAGCCACCGGAGCATCGTGCGAATCCACCAATCCAACGTATTGCGTTTGCATGCCGTCGGACTGAGCCAATGCCGCCATTTCGGAAGTCTGCTGGAATCCGCCGTATCTGCTCGCGGCGGAAAGCTCATCAAACTCACTACCGCTCAGCTCGCGCACATTCCATTCAGACGATTCTTGCTCTTGTTCCTCACTCGCATTCACTTCGCGCATCACGATCCGTAACTACCTTTCACTATCCCAACTGGCTAAAATCCCTTTTCACCAAAAGCGATAACCTAGTCCGGCCTACAGTCGCCGTCAACAGCGTTCACATAACCCTCGCGCACCTATAAGCCCCCACCCAGAATCCTCCAAGCGGAAGGTGAGCTAATAGCTAGTGGCGCAGGAGTTCGCGGAGGGCGGTCTTGAGTTTGAAGGTCAGCGGGCGTACGGGAAGCACGAATGAGCCCATGAGTTCCTCGACGTACCCGTTGAAGCCTTGCTTGAATTCGAGTACGCCACGACCCTCATCTTCCGGATCGTCGAACACGCCGTTGATGCCGTAGAAGTTGTAGCGGGTCACACCGCGTTCCACACACAAATGCAGCATGGCATCATGTTGAATGAGCGCGGAAGCGTAGAACGGCTTGTACTTTTCCACACTGCCTGAGAACAGATACACCGTTTCACGAGCGTGTTCCACGAATAGGGATGCTGCCGCCGGAAGCACGTCACCGTCTTTGGCGTACTCGGCCGCCTCGGTCAAACGTTTTTCCGCCGCCGCCAAGTTTCGGGACTCCTCCCCTAGCTGGCGTTCCGTTTTGGTGGTCGGATGCTCGTCGTACTTGGCCTGCAGCACATCGACCTTCTTCCGCAAGGCGTCACACTTGGATTCCATGTCGGCAATGTATTCGCCGATGTGAATCTGCGCCACCATGAAGTGGGCTTTACTGCCGTAAGCTTGCTTGAACTTGCGGAAGTAGGCTTCACCGCGATATTCGAAATTACGGCGTTCGGCGGTGGCCTGCTCGATGTCGGCAAACACCTGCAGCTCGTCTTCGCCTAGCTCGCGCACATGCACGCCCATGGATGCGGCACGTTTCACGCTCCACTGTGTGCGCTTGTCATACGACTTGAGCAGTGACTTTTCGTCGGTAATGCCAGTCAGGTCTTTCAGGTAACGCCAGCGCGGCACCGCAGTGTAGCCGATGGTGAAGCCGTCATGCATGAAGCCGAGGTTTTTCAACGTTTCCACGGCATCATCAGCAGGAGCACCACCTTGGTCGGCTGGCAGTTCGCCGCCACGCGAGTCATGCAGGCAGTATGGCATTTCCGGCACGATTTCCATCTGTGCGGAACCTTTCGCCTTCGCGTGCTGCTTGAGTTGGGTCATGAAATATTCGGTCAATTCGCGATCGCGATAGTCACATAAGGGGCCGTCGTGCACCACACTGAAGGTGGAAAGGCGGCTGCGATGCGTTTCGAACAGCGCTCCCGCAACGATTGTGCCGTTTTCTTGAACGCCAAGGTATTCCACTTCGATCCCTTGGCCGGCACGCAGACGGCCTGCGGCAGAGGTCTGTTGAAAGTTGCCGTCCGCGTGATGTGCGGAAAAATCGTCAAACGCCTCCGGACTCAACGTAACCAGAGAAAATGCTCGCATGTAATCCTACCCCTTCATGCTGGTTGATTACGAGATTGATTGCCGTACGCAACCAGCATGATGGTAGCACGAGTCAAAGGACGGTGATTTCGGTAGGGATTACCGGGTCGCCCTTCATGAGGCTTTGCGCGCCGATCGGCAGTTCGGCCAGCGCCTGGGCGCGGTAATTATGCGCGTTGACGATGGCTTCGTGGCCCTGATAATCGGAGTTGATTTCGCCGTTGCTCACGTAGCCGACCAGCAGATCCTTCCAGCCTTCTTCCGGCTGATAGGCGGCCAGCTGCTCTTCGGAGCCGGAAATCACATGTTCGCAGTCGGCCAGCGCATACTCGTACGAACGGAAGGCGAGCTTGCGGCCCGGAACCGTGGCCTTGTCTTTCGACTTCTTGGCCACCGGCTGCATGTCACCAGCGGAATTCTCGCGTTCAGTCAGCTTGTACACCATCGCACAGGTCGGAGCGCCCGATCCGGTGACGAGCATGGTGCCCACGCCATACGAATCGACCGGCGCGGTCTGCAGCGAAGCGAGCGCATACTCGTCCAAATCGTTGGTAACGGTGATCTTCGTGTTGGTAGCGCCCAACGCATCCAGCTGGTTGCGCACGCGCTGCGCCAACGACGCCAGATCGCCGGAATCGATGCGCACGCCGCCCAATTCTGGTCCGGCCACGTCAACAGCTGTCTTCACGGCCTCTTCAATGTTGTACGTGTCAACCAACAGTGTGGTGTTCTTGCCGAGCGCGGCAATCTGCGATTCAAACGCGCTGCGCTCATCATCATGCACCAGCGTGAAGCAGTGCGCGGCCGTGCCGATGGCATTCAAGCCATACATTTGCGCGGCCAGCAGATTGGCCGTGCCCTTGAATCCGCCCACTACCGCAGCACGGGCAGCGGCAACGGCGGCCCACTCGTTCGTACGGCGCCCGCCCATATCCATGCACGGGCGATCCTTCGCGGCGCTGACCATGCGGGACGCGGCCGACGCGACCGCGGAATCGTAATTCAGAATGCTCAGCAACAGCGTTTCCAGCAGCGTGCACTCGCCGAACGTGCCTTCGACTTGCAGAATCGGCGAATTCGGGAAGAACATCTCACCTTCGCGATATCCCTTGATCGAACCGGAAAAATGGAAATTCTCAAGCCATTTGATAGTTTCGGGGCCCACTACTTTGCGATCTGCAAGGAATTTCAGATCATTATCGTCAAGATGGAAATTTTCAAGCGCGTCAAGAATACGACCTTGGCCGGCGGCCACCCCATAGTGGCGGCCAAGCGGCAGATGACGGGTGAAAATCTCGAATACGCACTTGCGATTGGCGGTGCCGTCCCTCAGGCACGCGTCAAGCATGGTGTATTCGTACATGTCGGTCATGAGTGCAGGTGAATAATCCAGCATTTCCAAAGCCTTTCTGACTTTTGGTGAAACTGACCATAAGTGTAGGCCTCGCCGTGGCCAAGCACAGGTTTTCGTTCCATCATACGTGCTTACATGCCTGTATTACGTGAGACAAACGTGAGATGCGCGCAAATTCGGGCACGACGCAAATTGGGATAGGCAAATTGAGGTGCAGCAAGAGGCGAGTTCAAGACGGAAAGACGGGTTTTCGGCTGGTGATACTGTTTTTTCGGAAAATACAAACGATTGTTGATCGTGTGATCAATCGAAAGCAGAGAAGTCAGCGATGGTAGCGATTAAAGACTTGTTGGGCGAAACGATGATTCGTACGGACGGACGCAAGGTGGATGAGCTGCGTCCGGTGCGCATCACCCGTCATTTCACGGATGTTCCGGAAGGATCCGTGCTTGTGGAATGCGGCAATACGCGAGTGATGTGCACGGCCACGTTCACCGCAGGCGTGCCACGTTGGCGCAAGGACTCCGGCTTGGGCTGGGTCACCGCGGAATATGCGATGCTGCCGCGAGCCACTGCAGACCGCACCGATCGTGAATCCGTGCGCGGCAAGATCGGCGGACGCACGCATGAGATCAGCCGACTGATCGGTCGCTGCCTGCGTGGCGTGGTCGACATGAAGGCACTCGGCGAAAACCAGGTGCAGATCGACTGCGACGTGCTGCAGGCCGACGGCGGCACCCGAACAGCGTCGATCACCGGCGCATATGTGGCGCTCGTGGACGCCATGCGCTGGGCCGAGAAGCACAAGCACATCAGGTCCGCCGAGCGCGTGATCAAAGACAGCGTTTCCGCCGTGTCTGTAGGCGTGATCGATGGCACACCGATGCTTGACCTGCCGTACATCGAAGACAGCAAGGCCATGACCGACATGAACGTGGCCATGACCGGTTCCGGCGAATTCATTGAAATTCAGGGCACTGCCGAACACCGCCCGTTCAACCGCGCCGAGTTGAACGCGCTGCTTGACCTGGCGGAAAAGGGCAACAAGGAACTGCAGGCCGCACAGCAGTCCGCGCTCGCACAGGACTGAAGGCTGCAAGTCGGACGTAAGCCGACCGCAGGCTGGCCTCGCAAACCAATCGTAGGTTAGGCAAGTCAGGGCACGTCAAACGCACGTCAGGCAAGCCGACATCAACGAAGCAACGAACAGCAACGAAAGGAATCGGAACGTGAGAATCATCGTCGCAACGCATAACGAGGGCAAACTCGTTGAAATCAACCGCATTCTGGAAGATTGCCTGGGTGTGGACGCAGATCAGGTGGAGCTGGTGTCGGCCGGTTCGCTGAATCTGCCGGATCCGGTGGAAGATGGCGTGACCTTCCAAGAGAACGCGCTGCTCAAGGCCCGTGATGTGGCCGCACGTACGGGCTGCCCGGCAATCGCCGACGATTCCGGTCTGATTGTGGACGTGATGGGCAATGCCCCCGGCATTCTTTCCGCACGTTGGGCGGGCAAGCATGGCGATGACAAAGCCAACAACGCGCTGCTGCTCGCGCAGATCGCCGACATTCCGGATGCCAAGCGTACCGCGCGTTTCCGTTGCGCGGCCGCGCTGGTGGTGCCGCAAACCGAAGCAGGCGCAGGCGCCGATGGTCGTTATGCGATCGCTCAGGAAATCGTGGAAACCGGCGAAATGCCGGGCGTGCTGCTGCATGAGCCTCATGGCGAGCATGGCTTCGGCTACGACCCGCTGTTCGTGCCCGACGATCAGCCGGCGCGTGCCGTCGAAGCCGGCGAGAAGCTCACGTCCGCGCAGATGGAACCGGCCGAAAAGAACGCCATCTCCCATCGCGGCAAGGCGTTGCGCGCCCTGCTGCCATCCGTGGCCACTCTGCTGAAGTAGGGCTGAAACGAGTCGCAGCAGTCTCTATTAGACGTTCTGCTAGGTGTTCTAAAGGTGTGGAACCGTAGTTTGCGGTTCCACACCTTTTATTTTCCGCTTTTTCGCCAACTGGGCGTCACCGCCCTTCGCCAACCAGTCTTCACTGATCTTCGTCAGTCCACCGAACTTCACTGATCGTCGGCGCGAAAATCCTTGCCATCATAATTCGCCCAATCCGGGTATGGCGCCCCCGTTTCGATGCTGTGCTGAATATCGCGATACAAGTGCAGTTTGCGCAACACATGCATGTACGCCTCTTCCAGCGCGGCCCGCTGTTTCAAAATCGCTTGATGCCGCGATTCCAACAATTCCAGCATGTCCGCAATGTGCGCACGCTCGTCTTTTTCGTATGCGAAGAAGCGTTTGAGTTCATCGATGCTCATGCCCGCATGTTTGAAGCAGGCGATCGCCTCGAGCCGCCCGATATGCGAGTCGGTGTACACGCGTCGCCCCGCATCGTCGCGCTCCACGTCGCACAGCAGCCCCTGATCCTCGTAATAGCGCAAGGTTGACGTCTGCACATGGAATCGTTGCGCGACTTCACGAATCGTATATGTTGCCATTCCCCTTCTCATTTCTACGATTTTCTAGGTTTTTCTAGCGATTTTGCGATTCCTTGCGATTGTCAATCATCGGAAAACACACTATCGACGATACTTGCATTCAAGTTTACTTGAAGTGCGACGATAGTATCGTCGACAAACTTACGACATGCGCCAACTCAAACAACACAGCGCACAGCGGAATACGCAGAGTTTTCAAGGAGGAACCATGCTTGAACCGACCACCGTCTACACGCCGTCACCCGCTCGATACGATTCCATGACCTACAATCATGTGGGCGAGAGCGGCCTGAAACTTCCAGCGGTTTCGCTCGGCTTTTGGCATAATTTCGGCGATATCACGCCGTACGCCACTATGCGTGACATCGTGTTCACCGCATTCGACAACGGCATCACACATTTCGATCTCGCCAACAATTACGGTCCCGAGCCGGGCAGTGCGGAAAAGAACTGCGGCCGTCTGCTGCGCGAATATTTCCATCATCATCGCGACGAACTGATCATCAGCACCAAAGCCGGCTACGAAATGTGGCTCGGCCCCTACGGTGATCTCGGCAGCCGCAAATATCTACTCGCCTCGCTCGACCAAAGCCTCGAACGCCTCGGTCTCGACTATGTCGACATTTTCTACCATCACCACATGGATTCCTCCACGCCGCTCGAAGAAACCATGGGCGCGTTGGCAACCGCCGTGCAAAGCGGCAAGGCACTCTACGTGGGCCTGAGCAATTACGATGGTCCGACGCTGGAAAAGGCCACCGCGATCCTCGATGAGCTGCATGTGCCGTTCATCATCAACCAGAACCGTTACAGCATTTTCGACCGCACCGTGGAACGCAACGGATTGAAGAAAACCGCCAAAAAGCTTGGCAAAGGTCTTATCACGTTCTCGCCGCTCGAACAGGGTCTGCTCACGAACCGCTATCTCAACGGCGTGCCCGCAGACAGCCGCATCGCGCACGACGGCCGCTTCCTCAAAGAAAGCGCGTTGACGCCGGAACGCCTGCAGCAGATCCGCGACCTGAACGATCTTGCCGCCGAACGCGGGCAGACGCTTGCCGAAATGGCGCTCGCCTGGCTGCTGCACGACGGTTACGTGACCTCCGTGCTTGTCGGCGCTTCCCGCCCGCAGCAGCTGCTCGACAATATCGGCGCGTTGAAGAACACCACGTTCAGCGATGAGGAATTGCGTCGCATCGACGAAATTTCGTTGCGCTAAACGCGGATATATCAGCAGATATAAGACGCAACAACAATAAAAAATCTGCCGAGATGGTCTCTATATCGAAATTATTTTTCGATGATTGAGATTGTCTCGGCAGATTTTTTATATGTAATCACTTTCGGCAATCTTCAGAAATTTCAACGAAATTCCAAGATCACCATACGATGAAAGAGATAAAAAACGATTAGAAATTGGAATTCATCATTTCGTCGTAGATACGCTTGCAATCCGGACATACCGGGAACTGCGAAGGATCACGCTTCGGCACCCACACCTTGCCGCACAACGCCACCACCGGTCGGCCGGTGCGACGGGACTCGGCAATGCGATCGCGCGACACATAATGGGCGAAACGATCCGCATCGCCGTTGCCGCCATCATCAAGCTTCGTCTCCTCTTCGGGGCGTTCCAGCACCGCAGTGCCGGTACCCGCGTCGGGATTGGAAAGCGGCGAGACCGGGTCGGCCTCGTCAATGAAGCCGTCGCGATCATCGAATATCGAACATGCCATAATCAACTCCTCAAATACGCCGCAACCGCGGCACCACTGCCTCCATCATAGCCATGAAAACCCACATATTCGCCGACACTTCGCGTAATTTCACGCAATCGCGGTACGCTTGAGGCTATGACAATTGCAGTTTGCCCCGGGTCGTACGACCCAGTGACCGCCGGACATTTGGACGTCATCGAACGTTGCGCGCGTTTTTTCGATGAAGTGCATGTCGTAGTGGCGGTGAACGCGGCGAAAACACCGATGTTTTCCGAAGAGACCCGCGTTGAGATTATCCGTAAGGCGCTTGAAGAGCGGAATTGCCGCAATATCAAGGTTGCTTCAACAACCGGACTGATTACCGACTATTGCAAGAAGGTCGGTGCGACGGTTATCGTGAAGGGGCTTCGGCAGAATGGCGATTATGAAGCCGAGTTGGGTATGGCGCTGGTCAATCGCAAGCTTGCCGACGTGGAAACGCTGTTTTTGCCGGCGGCGCCCGATTTGGAACATATCTCCAGTTCGATCGTGAAAGATGTGGCACGTCACGGCGGCGATGTGACCGGCATGGTGCCTGATTGCGTGATTCCGCTACTCGGAGAAGCGCTCAATAATGAAAAGAGGGCATGATGGGTGAAGAAACGAATGCGTACGATCCGGCCGGCAGCCAGTTTGACGACGACGTGACCGCCGAACGCCCGACCGATCGGGCGGCCCAATCCGGTCAGAAGGCACAAGCCACGGCACGCGCCGCCGAGCCGGTCAAACCGTTGATTTCCATGTCTGATCTGCCGGATTTACGCAACACGTTCAATCCCAACGCGCCGCTGGACGATTCCAACGATTTGAGCCGCGACGAATTCACCACCGTGTACGACATTATCGACAAACTCGAATCGGCATTGGACGAAGCGAAACCGATACTGTTCTTCCCCGGCAGCGTGCGCGTCGACCGCGACGAATTCACCGAACAGCTCGACCAGTTGAAGAAAATGATGCCGGTGCAGCTGGAACGCGCCTCGGCGTTGATGCGTGAGTCGGAACGACGTTTGGAAAGCGCGCAAACGCAAGCCAACGCCATCGTCGCTTCGGCGCAATCGCGTGCGGCAGACACGATACGTGAGGCCAACGAGCAGGCGCAATTCCTCGCCGGGCAGGAAAACGTGACCGAACTGGCTCGGCAGAAGGCGCGTGCTATTCTCGACCAAGCGCAAGCCAGGGCCGACCATCTCACGCAGGGAGCTGACAAATACTGCACCACGGTGATGGAAACGCTGCAACAGCAGCTCGGCAAGCTTGGCAACGACGTGCAGGCGGGATTGAACGTACTGTATGATCGCCAGCGCGAAGCAAGCACGCATGTGCCGCATCTTGACGCAAACGACTATCCGGAAAGCTGAATGGAAGGCTGAACATGGCACGTATCGAAGATTCCCCGTGGGCGATTTCCGTGGCGCAAGTCGCCTCGCGAGCCGGGCAAAGCAAGGAGATCGACGCAACGTTCCCCGCACCGAGCGGCATCGGCGATGAGATCGTCGGCGTTGAGGAGGGTGCGGATGTGACCGTTGTCGGCTCGTTCGACTCCATTGTCGACGGCCTGATTTTCAACGCCCGCATCAGTGCCCCCGTGCACGCCGAATGCACCCGCTGTCTGAAACCGATCAAGCGCGATTGGACGGTGAACGTCACTTCGTTCTTCCCATATGAAGACAAGTCCGCAAGCGTTGCGTCCGGCAAGGGCGGCAAAAACGGCAAGGGCGGCGTCAAGGAAGAGGAAGTCGACATTATCGCCGGCGAAGACGAGTCGGAGGATTCGTATCCGCTGCTTGAAGGCGGATCCTGGGCCGATATTGAGACGCTTCTGCGCGACACGTTGGTCGAGGAACTGCCGTTGCAGCCGCTGTGCAAGCCTGATTGCTTGGGATTGTGCTCTCAGTGCGGCGCCGATCTGAACGAGGATCCGGACCATCATCACGATGTGACCGATATTCGTTTCGCCGCTTTGGAAGGCTTGAAGGCCCGGCTGGAAGGCAACGAGTAAGGTTCATCCGGGTGCTGGCAGGGCTGATTTTGCTTGGGTTTTGCAATTTGTACGGAGCACAAGTTAAGATACTGAACGCTTAAGCTCAATCGTTCGAACGAAACAGAGGAAACACAATGGCACTGCCTAAGTACAAGACCTCGCGCGCGAATACTCATTCTCGCCGCGCAAACTGGAAGGCCAAGGCCGCCCAGACCGTTACCTGCCCGAACTGTGGCGCTCCGGCGCTGCCGCACATGGCCTGCCCGAGCTGCGGCGCCTACCGCGGCCGCGTGTACCGCGAGGCTGTCCGCTCCATCCACACCAAGTGAGTGGCTGCCGAGTAACGGCATGAAGCATTGAAACCCTGCCATCGACGGGTGGCAGGGTTTTGTATATTTCAGGCTGCGCACTTGGCCATATGCATTCGTATGCACCCGACCATCTCACCTCGCATCCGCCAAGTATCGCATCCACCTAGTATCCGCGCATTTCCCTGCATTTCCGCCTCGACATGGGTGGAGAGTAGACTGAACGGGATCGTTGTTTGCATAGCAATCGGCCAGATTCGCTGGCTTGTTGCCACGTACGCAACGTCCCGAACAGCGCGGCGAGCTTCGCCGTCGCATACCCACTACGAAACCGAGGACGATTATGACCCAGAACAACGCCGACGCATCCGCCGTTTCCGAAGGCGAGATGACCGCCAACGCACTGCTTGAAGCGCTCGGCACCACGCTCGAACCCGACCTGCTGGTCGAAGCGCTCACCCACCGCTCCTTCTCGCACGAGAATCCGGGCGCAAAAAACTACGAACGTTTGGAATTCCTTGGCGACGCCGTGCTTGAGCTCGTCTCCACGGAAACCCTGTACAAGGCACACCCCGACATGAACGAGGGGCAGCTTGCGAAAATGCGCGCGAAAGCCGTTTCCGAGGAATCCTTGAGCAAAATCGCTCGCGAAAAGCTCAATGCAGGCCCGTACATTCTGCTCGGTCATGGCGAAAGCGATCAGGGCGGCGCTGATAAAAGCTCGATTCTGTGCGATATCGTCGAATCGTTGATCGGTGCGACGTTCATTCAGCATGGCATTGACGAGGCACGTCGCGTTGTGCATCATCTTGTTGACGAAACGCTTGCGGAAGTCGCGACGGAAGGCCCAGCTCTCGATTGGAAAACCTCGCTTACCGTCAAAGCGCATGGCATGGGCTTCGGCGAACCGCGCTACCAGATGTCGGTTTCCGGTCCGGAATATGCGCAAGTGTTCACTGCGAACGTCATGCTGGGCGAAAGCGACGAAATCATCAGCACCGGCACAGGCACCAGCAAACGCAAGGCGCAACTCGCCGCAGCCGAAGAAGGTTGGAAGGCACTGGACAATCGCAAGCCTGAAGCACAAAACGTCCGTAAGCATCGCAAACATCATCACAAGCACAGCGGCAACGAAAGTAACGGCAGCAACGGCGAAAACACCAGTAAGTAGTCGCAGGTAGATAAAAAGCAGCTACGAATCCGCCCTCTCATACCGCCGCGGAACGCAATACGCCAGAATATGGCACGAATCCGGCATATTCTCCTGTCAGCCGATAGCATAGACTGATTACTAGCGAAGGATTGCGATTCGCAAGTCGCCACAAGCGATTGCGCCGCTTTCCGATGATGGGGTTCGGCTGATTGCGTGCACCGAAACGCGGCAGCATACCCCTGTAAGAAAGTTCCACGAGCGAATATGAGAGGGAACATGGTGTTACCTACGCCCCTGCAGGCATTCAGCGGCATGCCCAAGGCAGCCGCAACCACTGAAAAGCAGACCATTGTTGACGGCGAGAAGATGACCGGCGCCGAAGCGCTGGTACGTTCGCTGGAAGATCTGGGCGTCAAGGATGTTTTCGGCGTTCCAGGCGGCGCGATTCTGCCGGTATACGATGCAATCAATGATGAAACCAGCTTCCGTTTTGTGCTGATGCGCCACGAACAGGCCGCAGGTCATGCGGCTGAAGGCTATGCCGTATCGACCGGTCAGGTCGGCGTGTGCATCGTCACGTCCGGCCCGGGCGCCACGAACATGATCACCCCGATCGCCGACGCGAACATGGATTCCGTGCCGATGGTGGTCATCACCGGCCAGGTCGGCGTGAACGCCATTGGCACCGACGCCTTCCAGGAAGCCGATATCGTCGGCGCAACCTACCCGGTGGTCAAGCACTCCTATCTGGTCACGCGTGCGCAGGACATTCCGCGTGTGCTGGCTGAAGCGCACTATGTGGCACGTTCCGGCCGCCCTGGTCCGGTGGTGGTCGACGTCACCAAAACCGCGCAGACCGGCGATATGTACTATTCGTGGCCGCAGCGCATGATTCTGCCCGGCTACAATCCCACCACGAAGGCGCACGGCCGTGTGCTTTCCGACGCTGCGAAGCTGTTCGAGCAGTCGTACCGTCCGGTGCTGTATGTGGGCGGCGGCGCGGCACGTTCCGATGCCGGCAAGCTCGTGCAGGAGCTGGCGGAAGTCACGAACGCTCCGATCGTCACCACGCTGCCCGCACGCGGTGTTGTGCCTGATTCCGATCCGAAGGTGCTTGGCATGCTTGGCATGCATGGCACGATTGCCGCTACCGGTGCCGTGCAGCGTTGCGATCTGCTTGTTGCGATCGGCGCTCGTTTCGACGATCGTGTAACCGGCAAGCTTGACGCTTTCGCTCCGGGTGCGCGTGTGATTCACATTGATATCGATCCGGCGGAAATCGGCAAGAACCGTCAGCCGGATGTGCCGATCGTTGGCGATGTGGCAACCGTGCTGAAGGATCTCATTCCGGAAATCAAGCGCGAGCAGGCCGTGCATGGCAAGCCTGACACTTCGCATTGGTGGGAGATCATCAACGATTGGCGTGAAAAGTACCCGATCAAGTGGGACGAGCCGACCGATGGTTCGCTCGCTCCGCAGTGGGTCATCAAGCAGCTTTCCGACCTGGCTGATTCTGACACGATTTGGGTTACCGGTGTGGGCCAGCATCAGATGTGGGCCACGCAGCTCATCGATTTCGAGAAGCCGCATTCTTGGCTGAGCTCCGGCGGCCTTGGCACCATGGGTTACGGACTGCCGGCCGCCATCGGCGCTCGTGTCGGTTCCGAACGTTTCCATGAGGGCGAGAAGCCGGTGTGGCTGATTGACGGTGACGGTTCCTTCCAGATGACGTCTGAAGAGCTGGCGACCGCGTTCCACGATCACACGCCAGTCAAGATCGCGCTGCTGAACAATTCCGTGTATGGCATGGTTCGTCAGTGGCAGACCCTGTTCTACGGCGAGCATTATTCCGCCACCAATCTGATGGATGGAGAGAATACGCCGGAAATCGTGGATGTTCCTGATTTCGTGAAGCTTGCCGAAGCGTACGGTTGCATCGGCATGCGTGCGTTCACGGAAGAAGAAGCCATTGAGGCGATCAAGAAGGCCAACGAAATCAACGATCGCCCGGTGCTTATCGACTTCCGCGTGTGGAAGGACGCTATGGTGTGGCCGATGGTCGCAGCTGGCGATTCCAACGACAATGTCACCTATATGCCCGGAATCAAGCCGCTGCAGCGCCCGAAGGCCGCTGCCGACAACGAGTAAACGAGCAAACGAGTAAGTAGTAAGGAAGGGTCTACCAATGTATCCTGCATCTCAGCCGGGTTCCAAGCGCCATACGCTTTCCGTGCTCGTAGAGAACCGTCCGGGCGTGCTGGCGCGTATTGCCGGCCTGTTCGCCCGTCGTGCGTTCAACATCAACTCGCTGTCCGTCTCCCCCACCGAGCGTCCTGACATTTCGCGTGTCACGGTGACCGCCGATGTGGATGAGGTGCCGCTCGAGCAGATCATCAAGCAGCTCAACAAGCTGCTGCATGTGTTGAAAATCGTGGATTTGGATCCGAACACCACTGTGGAGCGCGAACTGGTGCTTATCAAGGTAACTGCCGACGAATCCAACCGTTCCGACGTGCTTGAGATCGTGCGTCTGTTCCGCGTGCGCGTGGTCGATGTGAATCCGGAATCGCTGACCATCGAAGCCACCGGTGCCGAAGGCAAGATTGATGCGCTGCTGGGGCTTTTGGAGCATTACGGCATTATCGAGCTGGTTCGTTCCGGCGCGGTCGCAGTGACGCGCGGTCCGAAGGCCTTGAGCGAAAAGGTGCTCGGCTCCGAAATCACCGGTCGCTGATCCAATCAGCCTAATCCCAAACCTACAGGGCTTTCCCGTTTCAACGCGGGAAAGCCCTTTTTGTTGTCAGATCTGCGATATTCAGAAAATATCTGATCATTGGAGTCATGCCAGCTGCAGTAGCATCTTTTGCGCAAAACAACAGTCTCATAGACGTTCGCCAGGCGCAAGAAGATATCAAACAAGGTTCATCGAGCGCTTAATAATGTGTTGGCAGAGGAAAGTTATCACCTTCACCAAGGATTAGTTTTCGGCCCCGGCAACATCGAAACCAACCACAATATTACCTACTACCCCATCTACCTACTGAGCCAGTTTTGCAACAACTAGCCCAGTAGCATTCATTGTGATGTCACAAACTATGATGATGGCAGGACGACAGGGAGCATTATGACTGAAATTATTCATGATGGGGTTCCTTTACTTCATATACGGAAACAACAAGATCCGTATTGCCGATATTGATAATGGACAATGAGGTGGCATCTGGGAAATTCTTCGCCGGGAGAGAGATCGTTTCTATTCCGTTAGATGTACAGGCCTCCCTAGTGGTTAGGGTGTGTGGCTGTCCATCTTTGTAGAGAACAAACGAATAAGGAGCCTGCTCCTTCTGCTTACACATGGAGATGACATAATACATATTGCTGTCATCAACTGTTTTTGTAAATGAAATAGCATCATCGCCATGTACGGATTTCGCACCCAACTTGTTTACTAGAACCAGTTTGCCCGAGCTATTGAGATCATCGACGGCGACACGATCCAGAGCGTCCACAGTAAATGCTTTATATGCCTGTTTTGCGGCATCATCATGCTCGCTGCCGCTCTGTACGGAGCCATCACCGAAACTTTCATGTGCAGCTTTCGTGCAGCCAACGCATGACCACAACAACAAGCTGGACAACAAGCAACAGGCGCTTCTTCGCATCACTTGATTCATAAGGCACCTCCATTGGTCTCTCCGACAAGAACAGCTAAGGTTTCCTGCAATAACAAGAATATGACATTGGCACATGGAATGCCACGCATCGCTGTCGCACGAATGGCCAACATTCACCGGAAACGCTGGAGGAGCTGCGCCGCCGCCACAACATGCACACCCTGTCCGGTAATTGACGCGGGCGATACGAATGCTACTCGAGCTGTTCGGAGAGTTCCATCCATTCGAGTTCAAGTTCTTCGGACTCGTCGGTGACGGCTTGAAGCTGGTCGTTGAGCTTGCCTAGGCCCTCGTAGTCGCTGGGGTCGTGCGCGGCCATTTGCTGCTCAAGATCGGCTTTCTGCTCTTCGAGTTTGGCGAGTTTGCGCTCGATTGCCGATACGCGCTTGGAGGCTTCGTGAAAGGCCTTGCCGGAAAGTTTCGGCGTAGAAGGCGCGGAAGATGCGGTTTCAGCAGTCGCAGACCCACTTGCGGAGTTGCCTGCGGTGCCTTCGGTCGTGGAACCGGCAGTCCCAGCGGAACCGCCCCTCTTGCCTTTGCCGGCACCTGCCTTTTCGTCCGCAAACGGATTCTTGCCGTTCTTGATGGCCTCAGTCATGTCCAGATAATCCTGCACGCCACCGGGCAGGTGGCGCACCTTGCCGCCGATCAGCGCGAACTGCTGATCGGTGACGCGTTCGAGCAGATACCGGTCATGGGAGACGACGATCAGAGTTCCCGGCCAAGTGTCGAGCAGATCCTCCATCACGGCGAGCATGTCGGTGTCGAGATCATTGCCGGGCTCATCCATGATGAGCACGTTCGGCTCGTCCAGTAGGATCAGCAGCAACTGCATACGACGCTTCTGACCACCCGATAGGTCCTTGATCGGCGTCATCAGCTGCGCCGACTCGAATCCGAGACGCTCCATCATCTGCCCCGGCGTGGTTTCCTTGCCGTCCACGATATAGCTCGGCTTGTAACGGCTCAGCACTTCCTTGATCTTGTATTTACCGAGCTTCTCCAATTCGTCGAGACGCTGTGAAAGCACCGCGAATTTCACGGTTTTGCCGATATTCACATGACCTACAGTGGGGGTGATCGTGCCGTCAAGAATCTTCAATAACGTCGATTTTCCGGCACCGTTCGCGCCGACGATGCCGAAACGATCGCCCGGCCCAATCAGCCATGTCACGTCGTCAAGAATCTTACGACCGGTAACAGTAATTTTTTGCGCTGCAGAAGTAATTTCTTCTGCAGAATCATCAGTATTATTTTCTTGCGATTCCTGAATTTCTTGCGATTCTTTCGCAGCTGCAGCAACTTGCGCCGCTGCAACACCGGCATCCACCAATCGCGGATCAGTCAGATCGTCGACGGCAACTTCCACGGAACCATGCACTTGCGGCTCGGCATACATGGCCGGCACCACATCGACGCGCGATGCCGACGCTTCCATGTCGGCAACGTCAGGATCGATATCGGCCTCGCCTTGCACATGTTCGAAAATCTGCGTCACGTCGATCAGGTCAACCACCTGCTTGCCCAAGCGGGATGTGGCCATTTGCTTCAATTCCAGCGTATTGCGCACCGGAGGCACGTCGGCGATGAGCTCACGCGCGGCCTTCACATGGAATTTCTGCTTGGTGGAACGGGCGCGGGCACCGCGGGTAAGCCAGGCAAGTTCCTTACGAGCCAGATTGCGACGTTTCGTTTCACGCACGTCGGCTTGGCGATCGCGTTCCACGCGCTGCAGCATGTATGCGGAATAGCCGCCTTCAAACGGCTCGATTTCGCCGTCATGCACCTCCCACATGGATTCGCACACTTCGTCGAGGAACCAACGGTCATGGGTGACGAGCAGCAGCGCGCCGGATCCGGCCGGCCAACGGTTCTTCAAATGTTCCGCCAGCCAGTGAATGGTCACCACATCCAAATGGTTTGTAGGCTCGTCGAGTGCGAGAATATCCCAATCCTTGAGCAACAGGCGTGCCAAATCGGCGCGGCGACGCTGACCGCCGGAAAGCGAACCGATTTTCGCTTCCAAGCTGATGCCGCCAAGCAATGCTTCGACGATTTCGCGCGACTTGGTTTCCGCAGCCCATTCGTAGTCTTCACGGCCTTCGAGCGCAGCTTCGCGCACGGTGGCGTTGTCGTCGAGCGGGTCACGCTGGTCGAGCATGCCGAGCGTAAGCCCGCCGCGAATGGTCACGCGACCGGAGTCCGGCTCCTGCGTGCCTTTGAACAAATGCAGCAACGTGGACTTGCCGTCGCCGTTCTTACCGACGATGCCGATGCGGTCGCCTTCAAAAACACCCTGCGTTACATCGTTGAAAATATTCTTGGTCGCAAAAGCAAGCGAAACGTGTTCAAGTCCCAAATCATAAGTCGGCATAAGTCACCAATGTAGCGGGAACATCTCCCAAACCTGCAGGCAATGCCGCAACTTGCGAATCGCCACCAGCGCTACGCAGCAATCGGAGCCGCACGCAACTCGGCGATCAGCCCTGCTGCGACTGAGCCAAATTCTGCCCATACGAATTACAACGAGCGGCAAAACTCGAAAACACCTGATCCGCAAGCGGCTGCAACTGCGGATTATATTCGGCGAACGCCTCGCGCAACTGCGATTTCGACCCGCCGGCAGCCTTGAGATCCTTGACCATGCTTGACTCGTCAAGCCACTCCTCCAACAGAGTAGGGGTAACCTCCAAGTGGAACTGCATGCCCAGAGCGGAACCAAAACGGAACGCCTGCACCTTGGTCTTCGCGGATCGTGCCAATGGCTGCGCGCCCTCCGGCAACGACACCACGTCGTTATGCCAGTGCAGCACATCCACGGTTTTGTTCCACATCGAGAAATAATCATGCTTGTCGATGCATTTAATCGGCGCAAAACCGATTTCCGGAGCATCTCCCGACTTCAGCTTCGCCCCCAGCGCGGTGGCGATGATCTGATGTCCCAGGCACACGCCCAACACCGGCTTGCCAACGCTGACCGCAGCCCGCGCGAGCTTGGCCTCGGCCTTTAATCCCGGATACTTGTCGTAGTCGAGCGCACCCATCGGGCCGCCCATGATCACCACGCCGGAAACCTCGCCAAAATCAGGCAAATCCGGTTTCTTCTGCTTGGCGACATTGATGATTTGATACTGCAGTCCCAAATCATCCAGACTGTCTAAAATGCGTCCCGGTCTCTCCCACGGAACGTGTTGCAAAATCAGCACCTGCGATTGCGTCATACGTTCTATTGTTGCATCACCTACGTAAACGATGTTCACAAATCCAACAAAAACCGTTTTGCCGTTCATTTTCATCTCGCATGCATGTCCGATTCTGGCAATACTCTCGTGGTTATGACGAACACGCAAGAACCGCAGAATATCAACATTTCTAGCGCCGCAACCGCAGTTGACGCAGTGGCGAGCGCCGCTGCCGATCTGAAGCTGTACGACACCGCATCGCACGCCGTGTCGAATTTCACGCCGATCAAGCCTGGTCAGGTCGGCATGTACGTGTGTGGCGCCACCGTGCAGAGCTCGCCGCATATCGGCCATATTCGTGCGGCTGTCGCGTTTGACGTGGTGCGTCGCTGGTTCGAGCGTTTGGGCTACAAGGTCACGTTCGTGCGCAATGTCACCGATATCGACGACAAGATTCTCGATAAGGCTGCGGCCGCCGGTCAGCAGTGGTGGGAGCGTGCGTACATTTACGAGCGTGAATTCACTGAGGCTTACAACACGTTGGGTGTTGAGCCTCCTACATATGAGCCGCGTGCGACCGGCCACATGATCGACATGATCGATCTGATCAAGCAGATCATCGACAACGGCCACGGCTACGTGGTGACTGACGAGAACGGCAATCCGACCGGCAACGTGTATTTCGACGTTGCCAGCTGGCCTCATTATGGCGAGTTGACGCATCAGAAGCAGACCGCTGTGGCTGATGCCGCTTCCGAAGTGGCCGATGCCATGGGTCCGTCGGTCGACAATACGGGCAACGACAAATACAATCCGGTTGATCCTGCGGACATGTCGGAAGACAAGCATGATCCGCGTGATTTCGCATTGTGGAAGGCTCCGAAGGATTCCGATCCGCTTGACGCGCGTTGGAATACTCCGTTCGGCACGGGTCGCCCGGGTTGGCATATTGAATGCTCGGCGATGAGCCACCGCTATTTGAAGGATATGTTCGACATTCATGGCGGCGGGCTGGACTTGCGTTTCCCGCACCATGAGAACGAAATGGCGCAGACTCGTGCCGCCGGTTACGATTCGGCGGCTCGTTGGATGCATTCCGCATGGGTTACCGCCAAGGGTGAGAAGATGTCGAAGTCGCTGGGCAACGGCTTGTCCGTGCCGGCGGTTTTGGCGGAAAATTCCGCTTGGGTGGTACGTTACGCGCTTGGTTCCGTGCAGTATCGTTCCATGTTGGAATGGTCGGATCAGACGTTGACCGAGGCTCAGTCCGCGTACGATCGTGTGTCGAATTTCATCGAACGTGCCGGTGCCGCCGTTGGCGGGCAGCCGTCCCGTGAGGAGATCGTTTCGGTTTCCGCCGATGAGCTGCCGGCTGATTTCGTCGCCGCAATGAATGACGATATTAATGTTTCCGGCGCCTCCGCTGCGATTTTCACGGCGATTCGTTCTGGCAACACGTTGCTTTCGAAGCTTGCCGATCGTGTTGATTCGGATGTTGCGAAGGATGAAGTTCGCGCTGTTTTGGTGAATGTGCGTGCGATGCTCGATACGCTTGGTTTGGATCCGTTGGCGGAACCGTGGGTAAGCGAGGGTGCGGCCGGCGGCACCGCCGGAGCCGGTGCCGATTCCGCTGAGCATACTGCGCTTGACCGTTTGGTTTCCGAACAGTTGGAGGAGCGTGCCGAAGCCCGCAAGGCCAAGGATTTCGCCCGCGCCGACGCCATTCGTGATGCCTTGGGCGCAGCCGGAATCGCCATCGAAGACACTCCCCAGGGTCCCACCTGGACCCTCAAATAATCCGCAGCGCTCTTAATAAGCAATAATCCCGTCTTCTCCTATTGGAAGAGACGGGATTGTCATTTCTCATGCAAATAGCATCAAGCATCTCACCGAATATCAACCGAACATCATCAACACCATTAATTGGAATGCGAAATTTCCCGCGGGACGGCTAGACTGAGGGACATTATGGCAGCATTTAGTTCTTTGACAGATAGGCTCTCGAATGCGTTCAAGCATCTGAAGAGCAAAGGCAAGCTTTCCGAGGCTGATATCGATGGTACGATCCGCGAAATCCGCCGCGCGCTGCTCGACGCCGACGTGGCGCTCGACGTGGTGCGTTCCTTCACCGGCCGAATCCGCGAGCGTGCGCTCGGCACCGAGGTTTCCCAGGCGCTGAATCCGGCCCAGCAGGTCGTGAAGATCGTCAACGAAGAGTTGACGGCCGTGCTTGGCGCTGGCGTTGACCGACCGCTGAATTTTGCGAAGAATCCGCCGACCGTCATCATGCTCGCCGGTCTTCAGGGTGCTGGTAAAACCACCCTCGCAGGCAAACTCGGCTACTGGCTGAAGGATTCCGGCCACACTCCGCTGTTGGTCGCGGCCGATTTGCAGCGTCCGAACGCAGTGACGCAGCTGCAGGTGGTTGGCGAACGTGCAGGCGTGCCCGTGTACGCTCCGGAAAAGGGCGTGCAGTCCGACGGTGGCGAAGCCGTTGCTTCCCCGGGTCTGACCACCGGCGATCCGGTGAAGGTGGCGCGTGACGCTGTTGCGCTGGCCAAGCAGAAGCTGTACGACACGGTCATCATCGATACCGCAGGCCGTCTCGGCGTTGACGAAGAGCTGATGAAGCAGGCTCGCGATATTCGCGACGCCGTGCAGCCGAACGAAATCCTGTTCGTAATCGACGCGATGATCGGTCAGGATGCCGTGCAGACGGCGAAGGCGTTCGATGAGGGCGTGGACTTCACCGGCGTGGTGCTTTCGAAGCTTGATGGCGACGCCCGTGGCGGTGCCGCGCTTTCGGTCGCCTCCGTTACCGGCAAGCCGATTCTGTTCGCTTCCACTGGCGAAGGTCTGAAGGATTTCGAGGTTTTCCACCCGGATCGTATGGCTTCCCGCATTCTCGATATGGGCGATATTCTTACCCTGATCGAGCAGGCGCAGAAGCAGTTCGATGAGGAAGAGGCTCGTAAGGCCGCCATCAAGATTTCCGATGGTTCCTTTGGTTTGGATGATTTCCTCGATCAGCTGCAGCAGGTGCGCAAGCTTGGTCCGATGAAGAATCTGCTTGGCATGATTCCGGGTATGGCCGCGCATCGTAAAGAACTTGAGCAGTTCGACGAGAGGGAAATCGATCGTACTGAGGCCATTATTCGTTCGATGACTCCTGCGGAACGTCGTGATCCTTCGATTATTGACGGTTCTCGTCGAGCTCGTATCGCTTACGGTTCCGGCGTGACCGTTTCGCAGGTGAACGCGCTGTTGCAGCGTTTCGAGCAGGCCGCGAAGATGATGAAGCGTATGAGCAACAAGGCCGGCGCTGGCATGCCTGGCTTTGGCGGCCCTGCCATGGGCGGGGGCAAAGGCAAGGGTAAAGGCAAGAAGGGCAAGAAGAAGGGCGGTAAGTCCGGCAATCCGATGAAGCGCGAGGCTGAAGAGAAGGCATTGCGCGACAAGCTTGCCGGCAAGAACTCCGACGGTAAGTCTTCCGGCGGTTCCGCTTTTGCCAAGAAGCCGCAGAATCCTGCACTTCCCGCCGGATTGCAAGACTTGATGGGCGATGCCGGTGAGCTGCCGCCGAACTTTGGCGGCGGACTGTCCGGCTTGCTGCACTAAAGCAAGCGACGCGAAAACGGTAACGTATAAAAAGGGGATGTGATTCAAGACGAATCGCATCCCCTTTTTGCGTACTCCAATCAGCTGTTTTCAGCTGAATCGACTACCTTATAATCGCCATCAACTACTTCAACGTCAACGTGGCAGCAAGCGCAAGATGATCGCTACCTTCAACGCAGAACGAACTCACGTCGGAAGCGTCCAATCCCTTGGTGAAAAGCACATGGTCGAGAATGATGCGCGGCCACGGCAGCCATGATGGGAACGTGGCATGACGGCCCTTCGCCTCGCACAAGGCCGCATCCTTGAAGCCCGCATTCAGCAGCTTGCGGAAGCTTGGATGATCGGTACCGGAATTCAAATCACCCAACACAACGGTGATGTCGCCCTGCTTCTGAGTGGTCGCCAACTCCCCCAAACCGATGATGCCGGCGGACCATTCCCTGCATCCGCGCATCGGAGACTTCGGATGTGCCGAAACAAACGTGATGCCGCGCATCGAATCGATCGGGAAGCACACGCCCGGCACGTCGGCCGCGGGAATCACCGCAGTGACCGGAGACATGTCGCTTGGTTCAATACGAATCCACACACCGTTGAATCCGCCATTGTCCGTTCCCTTGCTCTCCCCCAACTGACGGTACGGAAGCAAATCAGACAATCCCGAAGCGTCCAATTGCGCAACCAGATCGTCCGTCAATTCCTGCAATGCAAGTACTGCAATATCATGTTTTTTGACCGCACTGACGATTGCCGCAGCGTTGGCGCGACCAAATCGGCAGTTCAGCGTCATCACACGGAAACGGCCATGTTTCGCGGATTCCGTAACAGCTTCATTGCCTGTTTCACGAGATGTTTCACGCTTTTCCGCAAGTTTTTCGGCAACCCTCTGCGCAGTATTGGGAGAATTAAGATTTTCCATCCAATATGCGATTTTGCGCAGCAGCGACGCAAGACAGACCACCGCAGCGACTCCCCCGAGAGCCGACTCATGCAACGCGAAACCGGCGACGGCGATCACAAGCGTCGGAATCCACAGCAACGGAATCAACGCAATCAAGTACGGCAGCGGCAAATGGCCATCCCAACCAGCCGGCATCTCGCCAAGCGCAATCCATACAACGCAAATAATCAACGCAATCCAAAGCGCGATAATCATTCAGGCAACTCCCCCTATGCAAACCGTTCACTCCGAACGGACATACGCAAACTCGGAACCTCCAAGTGTAGCCAGCCTGCCTGATTCCGACGATTCCGCCATGTAGACCCACGCAAACATCTCACGAATGCCAGCAAATGTCCGATTCTGCCGATTCGGTCATTCAAGGCATCACATTCGCCGCATAATTGACCGTTTCCGCAGAATCAGACAAACGACTTCCCGGTTTTGCACGGATTCGGAAAGTCGCATAGAGCGGGAAACATCCTAAGACCCATCCGTCCGTACCCCACGGTTATACTTGGTAAGTTATTCGCGCGCGCGAGGCCCTCTAACTATCGCGTGACGTGAGGAACATGTGGGTTTCGGATTCCGTGCCCCACACAGAAAACGAAACGCACACCCCTAGTTATACAAGGAGAGCCATTTTGGCAACCAAGATTCGTCTGAAGCGCATGGGTAAGAAGTTCTACGCGTTCTACCGCGTGGTGATCATGGATTCCCGTACCAAGCGTGATGGCCGCGCCATCGAAGAGATCGGTACCTACAATCCGAACACCCAGCCTTCGACCATCGTTATCGATTCCGAGCGCGCTCAGTACTGGCTCGGCGTTGGCGCTCAGCCGACCGAGCAGGTGCTGAACCTGCTGAAGATCACCGGTGACTGGCAGAAGTTCAAGGGCCTTGACGGTGCTGAAGGCACCCTGAAGACCGTTGAGGCCGGCCCGGATGCCGCCGCTCGCGTTGAGGCCGTTGAGGCTCAGGCTCAGAAGCTGAAGGCTGCAAAGTCCGAAGCTGACGCCAAGGCCAAGGCTGAAGCCGAAGCCGCCGCTACCGAGGAAGCTCCGGCTGAAGAGCCGGCTGCGGAAGCTGAGTGATCATGCTCGCCCAGGCTGTGGAACATCTGATTAAGAACATCGTCGATTTTCCCGACGACGTTTCGGTGAAGTCCCATGAGAACGCGCGTGGCGAACTCATTCGCGTGCGCGTCAACCCGGAAGACATCGGTCGCGTCATCGGACGCAGCGGACGCACGGCAAATGCGATTCGTGCCGTGGTGCAGGCACTGTCCGACCACAAGGTGCGCGTCGACATCATGGACGTGCGCAGGTGAGATCCTAGCGTGGTGCGTGATATGCATTCTGACGACCCTCAACAGCCCGAGCTGCTGAGGGTCTGTCGTATCGGGCGTGCGCAGGGGCTCAAAGGCGAAGTCACCGTGCAGATCTTTACGGACGAACCGGAATACCGGTTCGCTCCCGGTGCTGTGTTGTACACGAAAGACGGCGAAGAAGAGTATGTGGTGGAGAACTCCCGTACCTTCAAAAACCGTTGGATTATCAAGTTCGAAGGCATTGACAACCGCGACCAGTCCGAAGCAGCCAACGGCATTGTGCTGTATGGCGAGGCGGACGATCCGGAAGACATGCTTGAAGCCGACGAGTGGTATCCGAAAGACCTCATCGGTCTTGAGGCGCGACTGGCTGAAGACAATATGCTTGGTCTCGAACCGGGCGTGGTGGTCGGCAAAGTCGTTGACGTGATAGAAGTGGCCCAATGGCTGCTGAAGATTCGTCTCGCCAATCCGGTGAAGGATGCCGACGGCGTTGTGGTTGAGAACAGCGCGCTTGTGCCATTCGTGGACGAGCTCGTGCCGGACATCGACCTCGAAGAGGGCTATCTGACCCTCGATCCGCCTGGAGGTCTTATTCCGGGACTGTGATCGTTTGCGATCCTGCGTAAGCATTCATGATTACGCGCTTTCGATCACATATCCATTCAAGTGGGCATTGGAATCCAGTGCCCACTTTTTATGTTTCCTGCCACTTGGCAGGCATCCCGGTATTCTGAACATTATGAAGATCGATATCGTGTCTGTTTTCCCGGAATATTTTGAAGTGCTGAACCTCAGTCTGCTCGGCAAAGCGCAGTCGAAAGGGCTTGTGGAGGTTACCGCGCACAATCTGCGCGACTGGACGCACGACGTACATCATTCCGTCGACGACACTCCTGTCGGCGGTGGCGCAGGCATGGTGATGAAGCCGGAAGTGTGGAGCGAATGCCTCGACGAGCTGCTGCAGCTTGAGCCTGCGGTAATCGAAAATACGGAAAATATTGAGGATTCTGCGGATTCCTTCGATACTGGCGATTCTTGCGATACTGCAGATTCCGACACTGCACAATCTTCCGCAGGTCCTGTGCTGATTTTTCCGAATCCTTCCGCCCCGCTGTTCACACAACAGGATGCGACGGAACTGAGCCATGCCGATCATCTGCTGTTCGGCTGCGGCCGTTACGAAGGGTATGACGCGCGCATTCCGCAGTATTACCGCGCGCAAGGCATTGACGTGCGCGAATATTCGATCGGCGATTACGTGTTGAACGGCGGCGAGGTCGCAGTGTCGGTCATGTTGGAGGCGATCACGCGGCTGCTGCCCGGTTTTATGGGCAATGCCGCTTCGATTGTTGAGGAATCGTATACGGGCGAGAACGCGCTGTTGGAGCACCGACAGTACACGAAGCCCGCGGAATGGCG
Organism: Bifidobacterium pseudocatenulatum DSM 20438 = JCM 1200 = LMG 10505; assembly: GCF_001025215.1. NCBI lineage: Bacteria > Bacillati > Actinomycetota > Actinomycetes > Bifidobacteriales > Bifidobacteriaceae > Bifidobacterium > Bifidobacterium pseudocatenulatum. The sequence continues at coordinate 287,339 of NZ_AP012330.1, read as the reverse complement.
TGGCATCAAGGTTCCGGACGTGCTGCTTTCCGGCAATCATGCGAAAGTGGATCGTTTCCGCCGCGATGAGGCGCTCGAGAAAACCAATGAGTTGCGTCCCGACCTGATCGAAGCGTTGGATTGCGCCAAGCTCGACAAGGCCGATCGCAAGACCTTGATGGCGCTCGGTTGGGAGGTTTCCGCCGCCCATCCGCGCAAACGCTAGCTTTTAAACGCTTGTTTTTACGCGGAATAATCGCAAGTTTTTTCTTGCGATTATTGCTGACCGTTATCTGAGATTGGCTCGCTGGGTTCAATGTAGTAGACGGCGGTTTCGCCATAATCGCGCCGATCGGTGATTTCCCAGTTTTCTGGAGCCGTGGGCTCTTCGGAACGGGTGGATCGTTCCAGCATGATCACCGTGTTGCTGGAAGTCAGTTCACGGCTGGCAAGATCGGCGAGCAGATGGTTGCAATCATTCGTTTCGAAGGCGTACGGCGGGTCGATGAACACCATGTCGAACGGTTCAACGGCCGAAGCTGAAGCCGCGTATTTTTCCGCGCGCGCCTTCACCACGCGGGCACTCATGCCATGTTCCCACGAACGGTTATGTTTCAACGCGGTCAGCGTCTGCGCGATCAATGCGGCCGCCGGAGCGGATGATTCCACCGCCACCAGCTCTCGTGCGCCACGGCTCAATGCTTCGATGCCCAAAGCGCCGGTTCCTGCAAACAAATCGAGCACGCGGGCATCGTCCAACACTCCCCATGAATCGAGATGCGAGAAAATCGCCTCTTTGGTGCGATCGGTGGTCGGTCGAGTGCCCGCTTTCGGCGTGGTCAATGCAACGCCTTTGAATCGTCCTGAAATTACGCGCATACGCACCACTCTAGCGTGCCAGGCGATTAATTAATCGCACCAAACTAATTACTGGTCAGGAACGTTTCATTGCCGCGCGTGAAATCAAGCACCGCCCCGGCCAACTGCACATGTTCGAGTAAATCAGGATCCTGAGCGACAAGCCTCGTAGCCTCAACCCGCGCATGCTCAATAATCTTCACATCCTTAACCACACGAAGCAGCTTCAAACCTGACTTTCCGCCAGATTGCGCGTCGCCGAGCACGTCGCCGGCGCCGCGGAATTCCAAATCGGCCTGCGCTATTTCGGCACCATCCAACGTGCCCTGAATCACGTCAAGACGGCGGGCGGCATCACTGTCCGCGGGCGCACGCGAAATCAGGAAAGCCCCCGAATCGGTGCCGCCTCGGCCGACGCGCCCACGCAACTGGTGCAATTGCGAAAGCCCATACCGGTCCGCATCGAAAATCACGATGCAGCTGGCTTTCGCCACGTCCACGCCGACCTCGATCACCGTGGTCGCCACCAGAATCGGCGTTATGCCGGATTCAAAATCGGCCATGACCTGCGATTTTGTGGTGTCATCGTCACGCCCGGTCAACGTGGCGAATCGAATGCCTTTGAACTGCGGCAGCGATTGCAGACGCTCCACGATTTCCGCCACGGAATGCAACGGGGGGCGTTGTGCGCGCCGGTCGTCGTCTTCGCCAAGATCGTAGGCGTCGTCAAAAGCCGCGGCCGACGAACCTGCGGTTTCCGAGCCTGAAGCCGCTGACGCCGCCAGCGCGCCGTCCGCATCTTCGGCATCGGCGTCAATGCGCGGGCAGACCACGTAGGCACGTTCCCCCGCGTCGATGCGCTTGCGAATCAGGGCAAACATTTCACCCATCAACGACGCATTGTCTTCCGGCACCACGAATGTGCGAATCGGCTTGCGGCCGCCGGGAAGTTCGGTCAGCGAGGAAATGTCGAGATCGCCGAACCAGGTCATGGCTGCGGTGCGCGGAATCGGCGTGGCCGTCATGACCAACAGATGAGGCGCCGTAGAACCCTTGGAATTCAACGATTCGCGCTGTTCCACACCGAAGCGGTGCTGTTCGTCGATCACCGCCAAGGTGAGGTTTGGCGCCTGGAAACTCTTGGAAAATGCGGCGTGCGTCGCCACGACGATACAGGGCATGCCCGATGCGGCTGCTGCGAGCACGCGACGACGTTCGGCAAGTCGCATACTTCCCGTGAGAAGAAATACAGGAATCTCCCCATCTTTTGTGCCAAATATATCGTTTCCTTTGCCGGAAAATCCGGTTTCCACATCATCAGATGCGGCCAAATCAAGAAGGTCTGCAAGTTGTACACCTTTATCCACAGCATTATTGTGAATTGTTTTTGCGTCGAATTCCCCATCTTTCGAACTTTGCGCGGACCGTTTATTGCTTCGCCGCGCATTGGCATCATCTAGATTTTTCTGATTATCACTCGAATTTGCGTCGCTTTTTCCCAGTTTGGATACCATTGTGGAAATGCTCGCATAATGCTGTTCGGCAAGAACCTGCGTTGGCGCTACAAGCACGGCCTGGCCGCCTGATCCGACGGCCTGCATCATGGCAGCAACCGCGACCACGGTCTTACCGGAACCGACCTCGCCTTGCAGCAATCGTTGCATGGGGTAATCGTGCGCCATATCGGCGGAAATATCGGCGATGACCTGCTGTTGGCCGTTCGTAAGGGCGAATGGCAGCGACGCGATGAAATCGTCTTTCAACCGCGTTTCAGGGCATGCGGTAGCCTTGGATTTGCGCGATGCATCGCGTGATTTGACGAGCGCGGTCTGGCAGATCAGCGCTTCCTCATATCGCAACGTTTGCAAGGCGTTATCGAAATTCTTGCGATCAACCGGATCATGAATCGCCATGAATGCCTCAGCACGATGCATAAGCCCATATTCCTCACGAAAATCTTCCGGAATAATATCGGGAATAGCATTACCGAGTACTTTAATCTGTATTTCTCGATCAATTTGGGGAATATCAAAATCCCCTTCTTGCGTAGGATTATCTAAGAAATTCCCTGCATTTTGCGTTACCAAATATTCGGCTCCGCGCAACGCATCCATATATTTCAATACCGATTCATGAATATGTTCGCTGGAAATTCGCGAAGTTGCATGATATACCGGTCGTGGACGGCAAACTCGTTTCAGCGCTTCGTCGATCGTTTGCGCATCGTATTTCAGATTGCCGAGAGGCGGATTCGCAGGATCGCCGAAACCGTCGTTCCATTCCCCGTTTTCCGACTGCGATTGCACGGGATTGATGGTGAGCAGGTCGGGATGCGTGAATTGCAGACGATTGTCGTACACGCTTGGCTCGCCTGCGACGACGAGCAGCGCTCCCGCGTGCAGTTTGCGCTGCACCCAGTCAACATACGATTTGCGATACGAAAAGAAGACCAGCGACGCCAACGATTTTGGGGTGTTGCGACGCGCTGCGAAATCGTCGTCCGTGACTGTTGCGATCAGGCGGAAGCCTCGACGTGCCATGGGGAAAACGCGCGTTTCGAGCACATGCGCGGCGAACGCCATTTTCTCCCCGATTTTCGCTTCATGCAGTGAGCGCGCAGGAACCGGATCGGTTACGCGGAACGGATAATAGGTCAGGGCGTCGCCAACTGACACCACACCAAGCGATTTCAGCGCGCCGACTCTGCGGCGGTTGCTCTCGATTGATGAAATCGGTGTTTCCAGTGTGGTGCTCATAACGCACCATTCTCCCCAGTTATGCCGACAGATGCGGCTTCTACCACTGGGTACGACTCAAACCGCCCAAATTCCCCACTCGCTGGAGGAATACGGACGCAAACCAGCCCCTCAGCGGGCAAAAACCTCCACCCACTGGAGAAATCACCCCGTCCACAAGCCCCTTAGCGGGCAAAAAGCTCCAGTCGCTGGAGAAATCAGGACGCAAACCAGCCAACCAATGGGAGTATTCCTCCACCTACTGGAGGAATACGGACGCAAACGCCACTGTAAGCGGGAAGATTTCTCCATCGAGTGGAGAAATCCGAACGCTTAAAGCCCTGGCGGGATCAAGATAAAGCAAAACCCCGGTGACCATTGGTCTACCGGGGTTTCAAGCTGTTATTTCGCGATTCACGCTTCAACGCGCTGAACCTTGCCAGCCTTGATGCACTTGACGCAAACGCGAACGCGAACGTTCTCGCCGTCGATGGTGGTGCGAACCGGCTGCAGGTTCGGGCGGAAGGTGCGCTTATTGCGAATATGTGAGTGCGAAACGGTGAAACCGGTCTGCGGTCCCTTGCCGCACACTGCGCAACGAGCTGCCATAATGGACTCCCTATAATTACTATTGACTTGCAAGTCTGCGCGTTCGATGCCCCGCAACTGAATGCAAGGCAGAACACACAACTTCTCAACTATACAACCAGCCCCAGCCAATCGCAAATTTGTGGATAGCAATCGCCTTAAATTCCCCGGAATGCCGCTGTCTGGTCAACATGCGTCAGGTCGGCAGACAGCACATCCAAACCACCATTTGCCCCGCGCATAGACGCCGCCAGCCAGTCATAGCCCGAGCCGCCAGCCAGTCAAACCGCCCAGCACACCCCACCCGGCGTCGTCGCGCTAGTTCTTCGAACGCCCTTCGGCTCCAAAACGCAGGCTCATCGCAACCGCGCCGATCACATCACCGCCATCGCGCATTCCAAGCATCCAAGCCGCATCCTGAGCCAGTAGCGGGAAACCAGCATCCGTCAGGCAAATCGCGGCGCGGGCAATCGTATCTAACACCTTGCCTTCCGGCGCAACCGGCACGCCGCCGGATCGCAGCGCATCGCACGCATCCCCATATTTCATATCCGGCGAAGGCAATCCCATCTGCCTACTCACTTCTTCGGCCTCATCGCGCGCGGCCGTACGGAATGGCGTGCCGCCGTTGACCATCATCGCATAGCAGGCGAGCGCTTCCGGCAGACGTCCCAACTGCCACAATGCGTAGCCAAGTCGATAGTAGAGTACTTCGCAATCGATAGGCAGCACTGCGATTTTCAACGCGCCGATGAGCACGTCGGCCGCTTTGCCGTATTCGTCGGTTCTTGCGTATACCTGCGATAGTTCCTCGTAGAAACGTACGCTGGTTGGGGCAAGTTTGATGCAGGCGCGCAGCTCACGTTCCGCGCGCTCATAGTCGCCATTGTTTTTGGCGAGTTCCCCAAGATTCTGGTGTACGTCGACTACAGCATCCGGCAGTTTCCAGTAGCGCGTGTGTTCGTCGCCGTCTAGCAGGGAGATGATGAGTCGCACGCCTGGACGGCTGCAGTAGAGCGGAATTTCGCCATTTTCGCCAATTTTCGCTACGCCTGTCTCGTCAGTTCCGCCCGCTTCGCACACCCCACCTGCTTCACCGCTTTCGCCAAGTTGCGCCAACGCGGCTTCCAATTGGAGTTCGGCGACCATGGGGGATCCTTCGTTTTCTTCCATGATCGCGTTCACATCATCGGTGGAAACCGGCGATTCGTCATGCATCACGTCAAGTTCGCAGGCACGGTCGGCACGTAGGAATCCCCGCAATCCTTCAGGCAGCGCACGTTGATCCTGCCATTCGGAAACACGTTTCTCCAAGAATACGGCTGACGTTGCCAGCGGTGTGATTGGCGTCAGGGCACGGTTCCCATCAAAGAAACCCACATAACGCACCGGGCGCAGCAAATTGAGCAGCGCCAGCGGATCGACATCCAACGGAACCACGTCGCATTGTCCGTTTTTCATGGCAGGCAGCGCACCCATCATGAATGGCACGCGATCGAATCCCATGGAAATCACGGGAATGCCGTCAGCATCCCCCACGCAACCGGTCAGATCGACTTGCGTCAGTCGTACGCTTGACGAGAACGCCGCCCACGCAAGCATGCCCGCCAATCGCACGGCATACGCGGAGGCGAATCCGTCGCGATATTGCGACGCAACCGGCATGATCGCCGTGTTCGGTATGCTGAAACGCACTACCATCACGCCGCTGGACGCATCGACGTCAAATCGGTAATGCAAGCGGAAAGGCAATTCGAGATTTTCGCAAACATTGGCGAATCTGGTGCTGATATCCCAATTTCCGCCGCGCGCCCCTTCCGTACCCCTCATTCTACGGAAGTTGTTTTCACCTTCCTGCAGACCGTCGATTGCCACGATCGCACCCGACACGTTTCGCAGATACTGTTGCGATTTCGCAATATAGAAGTTTTCGTCGATGCACGCTTCCGGCATACCTCCGTGCACCGCCCTGCGCGCTTCGTCGTCGGCATAGTCGATGCGGTTAAGCGCCGATTCGACCGCCTGCACAACATTGAATTGTTCATTGGAAAGATCGTTGCCGTTGCAGCGCAGCCAGAATCGTTTCGTCGTGCTCAGTCGGATCACATCAAAATCGTTTTCGGCAGCAATGTCTCGGATGCCCGCAGCACCGGCTTCCACCAAAAGTCGTGCCGCGAATCGTTCGAATGGCGACGCTTGCGCGGAGTTCGTGACGCCACGCCAGATGATCATGTCAAGCGTGTCAGGCAATGGCTGGCTCAATATCGAGCGCAATATTTCAGCGTTCGCACCAAGCATGTCCGGAACTTCCCCACTCATACAGACTCCTCGACTCTTCGCAGAAATATGCCGACGCAACAGCGCGGCGGCAGTCACACACAGCAAACTTAGTTCGTGTTTTCCCAGTATTTTGACACGTTCCAATATACCGTTCTGCGAACGTTTTTCACGACATCAACATACGACATCAACATACAGATGGTGCAATCTACAATCTGCACATGTTCATCTCCGTCATTTCAGTATTCCCAGTATTATTTGCAGCATTTCGATATTTCAGATTTTTTATGTCGATCACACATCAGTCGCAATGTTCATGCAATGTTCATGCGTAACGGCAGAGCGCTCCCCTTACAGCCGCTTAAGATGAACTGTAATATATACAATAGTGAATTGACGGTTTATTCGAAAGAGTCAACAATCATGTCCGAACGCGCAACAGCGCCCGCATCCGCACCTACGTCCGACATGGCCTCAGAGACTGCCCCAGAGCATATGCCGGACCCCAACGCAAAACTTACCACCCGCGAAAAGAAGTGGATCGTCTACGATGTCGGCAATTCCGCATTCGTGATGCTGTCGACCGCAGTCGTGCCAATCTACGCAAACTCGCTGCTGCAGTCCGCCGGCCAATCGAATATCGTGTCGACATGGGGGTACGCGCAGACCATCGCGTCGCTGATCATCGCGGTGATGATGCCTGTGCTTGGATCCATGGCCGACGTGCAGGGCATGAAGGTGAAGTTCTTTACCGGATTCTTCCTGACGGGCGTGGTCGCCTGCTGTGCGATGGCGTTGCCGCTCAGCTGGCTCGTTTTCTTGGTGGTGTGCATTCTCGCCACGGTCGGCCTGAACGGTTCGCTCACGTTCTACGATTCCATGCTGGTCGATATCACGTCGAATGAACGTATGGACCGCGTGTCCTCGCATGGTTTCGCATGGGGCTATATTGGCTCCACGATTCCGTTTATCGCCTGTATCGCGCTGATTTTCGGCGGTCCGTCGTTGCTTGGATGGTCCACGGTGGCATGCACGCGCGCTTCGTTCGTAATCACCGCATTGTGGTGGGTGGCGTTCACCATTCCGCTGCTCACCAGCTATAAGCAGGTGCACTACCGCGCTACCGCGGGTCAGACCGGTGAGGCCATCCGCGGCACATTCGCAGAGCTCGGCTCCACTTTTCGTGCAATCCGCAGGAACAAGCCGTTGTGGATGTTCATGATTGCGTTCTTCTTCTATATAGACGCGGTGAACACGGTGATTTCCATGAGCACCTCATACGGCACGCAGCTGGGCATCGACTCTACGCATCTGGTAATGGCGCTGCTGGTCACGCAGTTCGTGGCATTCCCGAGCGCGATCGCGTATGGCAAGCTTGCCGGTCGTTTCGGCGCGAAAACCATGATCACCACGGCTGTGGTCGCCTATATCTGCATTGTGTTGTTCGCCGCGTTCTTCTTGCGTTCCGCAACGGAATTCTGGATTCTTGCGATTCTCGTAGGCCTGTTCCAAGGCGGTATTCAGGCGTTGTCGCGCTCGTATTACGGCAAGATCATTCCAAAGAATCGTGCCAACGAATATTACGGTTTCTATGATATTTTCGGCAAGACCGCTTCGATTATCGGCACCTTCCTCGTTGCGACCACCACGTCGCTGACCGGCAACGCTTCGGTGGGCGTGCTTTCGATCGCAATCCTGCTGATCGTCGCCCTCATCTTCCTTCTCCTGCAAAAAGACCCCACCCGCAAGTAGCGTAAAGTAACACTTGCTTGCAACTGCGCATGCAAATCCAATCACCAAGACTGATTGATTCTGCATGCGAATTTTGCTGCAATAGTGAAGCTTTCTCTTGGCAACAAGGAAGGCTCCAAGCCGCCGGGGGCATTCCCCGGCATCTTCATATTCACCGAAAGAAACGTTGGCAGAGCTGCCTTCATGCCGTATTTCCGATGTCGCCTTACGTCTGAAAAGTCGCGCATGGCAAGAGTCGGCCGCATAGTAATCGCAATTGCGATTTTTTCACTGAAGAAAGCAAGTTTGGCGCGAAAATCAGAAGAAATTGAGGGCACGTGCCACTTCGTCGACGATGTCGAGCATGGCGCTGCGTGCACGTTCAGGCTCCCCCTTGGCGATCGCGTCGGCTACGGCATCATGCGCGTCAAGTGCGTCGGACTTCGGCTTCATCGGGTATTTGCCGAGTTCCACGCGACCACGCAGCACGGTGGCGATGGTGTCGGAAAGCGCGGCGAACAGCTCATTGCCGCTTTCATGCAGAATCAGCGTATGGAATTCCACGTCAAGATCATGGAATTGCGCAAGCCCGGCTTCGCCTTCCTCGTTGGCTTCGGCGATCTGCCGCATTCGCGCCGCATACACGGGGAATTTCGCCTTGACGTCGAGGGGGGCAAGACGTGCGGCGGAAGCTGCTGCAGCCGGTTCGACGGCCAGTCGCAGCTCAGTGAGGGATGACAGCTGCCGTTCGCGTTGCGTGGAGTGGAGACGCCATTCGATCACCTGATGGTTGAGCGCCTGCCATTCGCCGAATGGACGTGCAACAAGTCCGATGCGACGTTTGACGAGTACCGCATTCATGGATTCCAGTGTTTTCGCGACTTCTCGCGCCACGGTTCTGGAAATACCGAAACGACTTTGCAAGGCTTCCAACGTAAGGCTTTCGCCAGCCTTCCACACGCCGTCAAGCATTTCGATGGCGAGCGTTCGACTCACCGAATCCTGCATCAGCTCACCGACGGTATTTTCTGCGATTACCGTGCCTTCAGCCATCGATCGCTCCTCCCTTGTCCACTTCACACCATGCCTGCTTTGTTTCACGGTATGTTTCACGTATTCTGCGACACGCACGGCAATCACCAATCGCAGATGATTGCGTATCTGCGATTGCGTGATTTACCGCCATTTTGCACTATCTTCAGCATAGCAAGTCACACGATTTTTCCAATTCATAGTACTTTTTATTTGACTGATACTACTTTTACGGTTTATAGTAGTCTTATTCCTGGTGCGGAGCGGCACAGGATCGTCAATAGCAAGGAGAGCAACATGAGCATTCACGTAGTGGTGATGGGCGTTGCAGGATGCGGCAAATCCACCGTCGCAGAAGCCATCCATGAACGACTCGGATACGTGTACGCGGAAGGCGACGACTTCCACCCGCAGGCAAATATCGACAAAATGTCAGCCGGCATTCCACTCACCGATGAGGACCGCTGGCCATGGCTGAACGTCATCAACTCCTGGATGGTGGCACGCGAGGCGCTCGGCGAAAACACCGTGGTGTCCAGCTCCGCGTTAAAGCGCAGCTACCGCGAGGTACTCGCCAAAGACGTGCCCACATTCTTCATTCACCTCAACGGCAGCCACAAGCTCATTCAGCAGAGGCTCAGCGAACGCAAGGGCCATTTCATGCCGCCCGCGCTACTACCAAGCCAGTTCGCCATTCTTGAGCCGCTTGCCCCCGAAGAGAACGGCGTGGAAATCTCCATCGAAGGCAGCGTCGACGAAATGGTCGACCGTGCCATCAAAGCGCTGAACGCCTACGCGACAACCGTAGCCGCGACGGTAGCCGCCCAAACCGCAACCCAGGCCGCCTAACCCACCATTCCCCAGTCCGCATGTGTCCGATTCGGCAGAAACGGACAGACAAAACCCAAAACCGGTGCATGTTTGTCCGATTCCACAGAAACGGACAAACAGGACCCAAAAACAGCAGCCCAACTGTCCGATTCACCGGAAACGGACATGTACGCACCCAAAATGGGCTTCCATATGTCCGAATCTCCAGAATCGGACAAATCTAGCAAGCCAACCCCATGAATCGAGGAGGATTCATGAACCTTATTGCTGCGGCGATCATCGGCATCGCCATCATCGTTCTCCTTATCGCGGTATGCAAAGTGCATCCGTTCCTTTCCCTGCTTGCCGGCTCATTCGCGATGGCCGTGTGCGCGGGCGTGGAATACGACAAGGCATTCGACAGTTTCACGTCCGGCGTCGGTTCCACCATCGCCAACGTCGGCCTGCTTATCGCATTCGGCTCGATCATCGGCACGATCCTGTTCAAGTCGGGCGGCGCCGACACCATCGTCGACACCATCATGTCCAAGACGCCGTTGCAGCGTCTGCCGTGGGCCATGGCACTGATCGCGTTCATCGTCGGCATTCCGATGTTCTTCGAAGTCGGCGTGGTCATTCTCATTCCGGTGGTGCTCTTCGCCGCCCGCCGCGCCAAAGCTCCGGTCGTACTGCTGGGCATTCCAGCCCTCGCAGGCCTGTCCACCCTGCACGCATTCGTGCCGCCGCACCCCGGCCCGCTGACCGCCATCGGCGCACTGAACGCAAACCTTGGCATCACCCTGGCGCTCGGCCTGATCGTCGCCATTCCGACCGTGATCATCTCCGGCCCGCTGTTCGGCAAGCTCGCCGCCAAGTGGGTGCCGATCGCGGCCCCAGAAAACACTGCTGAGGCAGAAGCCCCGAAATCCGCGGAAAACCGCCCGTCTTTCACTTCCGCAATCGCCGTCATCCTGCTGCCGGTCGTGCTTATGCTCGCATCTTCCATCGTGGATCTGACCGGCCAGAGCGAAACCGTGTGGGGACGCGCGCTCGCCTTCATCGGCACTCCGCTGGTGGCTCTGCTCATCACCACGATTTTCGCGATGGTTGTGCTCGGCTACATGCAGAAGTTCACTCGCGACGCGGTCAATGGCATGGTCGGGCAGTCGTTCAGCTCCGTCGCCGGCATTATTCTGATCGTCGCCGCCGGCGGTGGTTTCAAGCAGACGCTTGTCGATTCCGGCATTGGCGACGTGATCGCCAATTCGATCACCGAATCCGCCATGAATCCGCTGATCGCAGGCTGGCTGGTCGCCGTGCTCATCCGCCTGGCAACCGGCTCCGCAACCGTCGCCACCGTCACCGCATCCGGCATTATGGTGCCGCTCGCCACCGGCATGAGCCCGACGCATCTGGCGATGCTGGTGCTCGCCATCGGCGCAGGTTCCGTATTCTTCTCGCACCTGAATGATGCAGGATTCTGGCTGGTCAAGGAATACTTCGGTATGACCGTCGGTCAGACATTGAAGACCTGGTCGCTGATGGAAACGATTCTGTCGGTCACCGGCTTGGGTTGCGTCATGCTGCTTTCGCTGGTGCTTTGACGCAACACTTCGCACACGAATTGCGATTGCGATTCGCGCGCATCATATCTGAAAAAACATATCTGAAATACAAAAAACTTGCCGTCCATTCGTTTTCCGCATCTTCTTTTCTGCGTTGCGGAAGATGCTGAAAGCGGGTGGATGGCACCAATCCCAATCAAATTCCATATCAAACAAAACCGTAGAAAGAAGAACATCATGCAGCTGGCAATGATCGGTCTGGGCCGAATGGGTGGCAATATGGCGAAGCGCATCGCGGCGGCCGGGCACGAGGTGGTCGGATATGACCGCTCCCCCGAATCGGATCGCACCGTGGCAAGCCTCGAAGAGATGGTGGCAGCGCTCACCGCGCCGCGCATCGTGTGGGTGATGGTGCCCGCAGGCGAGGCGACCGACAGCACCATCAACGAATTGGCGGAGCTGCTGGAACCCGGCGACATGATCATCGATGGCGGCAATTCCCGTTACACCGATGACGCGCGCCACGCGGCCGAACTTGAGCCGAGGGGCATCCATTTCATGGATTGCGGTGTTTCCGGCGGCGTATGGGGCATTGACCGCGGATACGCGCTTATGGTGGGCGGCAGCGAAGAGGATTTCGAACGCGCTCGCCCGATTTTCGAAGCGCTCAAGCCTGAAGGCGATTCCGGACTGGTGCTCGCAGGCCCGGTCGGCGGCGGCCATTTCGCCAAAATGGTGCACAACGGCATCGAATACGGCATGATGCAGGCGTTCGGCGAGGGTTTCGCCACTATGGTGAAGTCCGATCTCATCAAGGATCCGGCGGCCGTGATGACTTCATGGCGAGACGGTTCCGTGGTACAGTCCTGGCTGTTGGATTTGCTGGCGATCGCGTTCAAGTCCGATCCGACGCTGGAATCCATGCCGCCGGTGGCCAACGAATCCGGCGAGGCGAAGTGGATGATCGAGGCTGCGCTCGAACTGGGCGTGCCGACACCCTCCACCGCGGCCGCGCTGTATGCCCGCCAGACTTCCCGCGGCGGCGCGGACGACATTCTGCGCGTCGTCTCCACCATGCGCGCCCAGTTCGGCGGCCACGTCACCAAGATCGACGAAATCGCCACCCACTGAGAGTGCTTTGAATGTCCGATTCCACAGAAACGGACAAACAGAACCCAAAAACAGCAGCCCAACTGTCCGATTCACCGGAAACGGACATCCAAACACCAAAAACCAGCCTATGAACGTCCGATTCTGCAGAAACGGACACTCCACACAGCTTAAGAACGCCTATCTCGCTTATATATGGCAGACGTCCTCAGCAAAACAGCACTTCGGGGGTACGTTTTTGGCTGTTTTAGCCAACCGACCTGCCATATATAAGCGAGATAGCTCCGGACAGGGGTGTGTTTCTGCCATATATAAGGCAGATACACACCCCTTTGGCTTATTTGCGTCCGAATTCCTCCAGCGAGCGCACACAGGGCTCAGCGGCCGTAGACTTCGTGCACGAACTTTTCGAATGCGGCGATGGAACGCTCCACCTTTTCCGTATCGATGCAGTACGCCATACGGAAGTAGCCGGGCACGCCGAAACTGTCGGATGGCACGAGAATCAGGTCGTAATCCTTGGCCTTCATGCAGAACGCATTCGCATCATCCTCAAGCGCCTTCGGGAAGATGTAGAACGTGCCTCCCGGGCGCACCACGTCGAATCCGAGGCGCACCAGCGCGTCATACAAGAGGTTCATGTTCTTCTCGTACACGGAAAGATCGCTGGTTTCGTCCACCACCTTGGCCACGGCCAGCTGCACGCTGGATCCTGGGCAGTTGTGGCCGGTTCCGCGGCTGATCTGCCCGCACATCGGCACGATCAGTTCGGCATCGGTAGCGCGCGGGTTCACCGCCACGTAGCCGATGCGCTCGCCCGGCAGCGACAGCGACTTGGAGTACGAGTAGCACGAGAGCGTGTTGTCGTAGAACTTGCTCGGGTACGGCTGCACACCCCCATCGAACACGATTTCACGGTATGGTTCGTCGGAAATCAGGAAGATGTCGTGCCCGTATTCGACCTGCTTGGCGCGCAGGATTTCAGCCAGTCGGGTCAGCGTTTCGGCGGAATAGACGGCTCCGGAAGGATTGTTCGGCGTGTTGATGAGCACCGCCGCGGTTCCCGGGTTCAGCGCATGTTCGAACGCTTCGAAGTTGATTTGGAAGTTTTCGGTGTCGGCCGGCACCACGGTCAGGTGCGCGCCGGTTCCGTTGACATACGGCTGGTACTCAGGGAAGTAGGGGGCAAAGGTGATGACTTCGTCTCCAGGCTTGGTCACCACGCGCAGTGCGTGGGCCAGCGCACCGGCCGCACCCGTGGTCGGGAAGATGTAGTCGGTCGTATAGTCCATGTCGAAACGGCGGTTGAGGCTTTCCGCAATGGCCGTGCGCACCGAGGTAATGCCCAGCGACGGCGAGTATCCGTGCAACGCGACCGGTTCCGCCTCTTGGTACAGGGCGATCATTTCGTCGGTGAAGCTTTGCGGGCAGGGCACGCTCGGATTGCCCAACGAATAGTCGAACACGTTCTCGTAGCCGATTTCGGCACCGCGCGCGGTCGCGTATTCGCTCAGCTCGCGGATCACGGATTTTCCGCCGAGCATGGCCTTGTAAGCTTCGTTGATCATGGACAACCTCCCCGTCGTTCGTTCATTTCGCACGTTCGCGTTTTTCCACGGAACAATCCGCGGAAAAACGCCGCTATATCGTTTCTACCACTGGATTATCACAGCCGGCTTTCGACGGTCACTTGGTAGACGGCGGCTGCTGTTGCGAAATCGCCATGCCGGGTACGAATCCTTCGCTGAAGATCCTGCGCCAGTATTCGAGCATGTCCGCTTTCGACATTGACATGAACATGCCCGCCGCGAGTACGGCGACGTCCTCGTTGAATACGGTGTCGAGCGGCAGTTTTTCATGCAGTTTCGGCCAGCGCTGCAGTACGGCCAGCATGCCTCCGACGGTGAAATCGAGCATGAGATCGGTTTTCAGATCGAGGTTGTCGGCATCCAGTCCAAGTACGGAAATCATGGTGAGTCGCCCGAATTCCTTGAGTGACGAAACGAGTTCCGGCGAGCTGTGCGGACCTGCCAGCAAGGCCAATCGGTCGAGACGCTGACGCTGTTCGGGATCGCGCAGCAACGCGGTGACGTGCTTGCGCCATTCGGTGTCAGGATTGAAATCCCGCCCTGGCACGCCCGGCATTGGCGTGTCTTCGACGGCGTGCAGAATGGCGGAGTCGGCCAATTCCGGCAGTCCGGAGAAATGATAGTAGAAGGAATTGCGATTCACGTCGGCCGTGCGCACGATGTCGGTGACGGTGATTTTGTTGTACTCGCGTTCCGAAAGCAGCTCCCAGAAGGCGTTTTCGAGACGATCTTTTGCTGGCAGGATTTCCGAATCCCTACGTGGTCGTGGCATCAGTACCCCCTAATAATTAGTCATGTTGCCTCATAACCACGTTTTATTGTACAAGTTGTCTAGACCGAATTTCGGCAAATGTCGTATACGAATTCACGCTTACAACACAAGTACGCTACGCGAACAGTGCCCGCCCACGTTCGCACAGTACTCACGCCTCATTCGCGCTTCACTTTCGCTGAACTTTCGGATTGCGAGCGAGCGCCGCCTGCAACAGAATCACCAACGCCTGATTGATGTTGCGCCGATCCGCACTGCTCAAGCCAACATATGTGCCGAGCATTTCAGGAATCACTTTCGGACCGGCCGCCACGATCGCAGAAATACTGCCCGCCCCGGAAGCCTCAAGCACGGAGAACAGCGCGTCGACCGCATGCTCACGCTGTTCTTTGGAAAGTCCCGCAAGCCAGCCGTTCAGCGACTTGTTGAACACCACCGAACTGTCGGCCACATCTTCGGCCTTGGCGAATTCACCCCCGTGCATCTGCCACGAGAAGGCGAAATGCTGCATGATGCCGTCCACGTCGGATTTCACCACCACGCAACGTTCGGGGGTTTCAAACACCATGCCCACCACCGAGGAGTCCGGCACGATTTTCACAATGCGGTCGCTCACGCTCGCATATTCGAAACTTTTCACCACTTCTTCGGGGAAACCCGGCCCGTCGAGCGAGTAAATGCGTTCAACGCGGTCCTTGATCTCGTCTTCGGCGTTCATGGCCGCATATACGGCCAGATTACCACCTTTGGAGTGACCGGTCAGCAGTATCGGCCCATCCCACAGCGAGGCGACTTTTTTCAGGTATTCAGCTGCGGAAACCTGTGCTGGAACCGGGTATTGGAAGGCCATGTTGAAGTCTTCCTTCCATCCGACCAGCGAATCATCAGTACCCCGAAACGCCACAACCAGCGTTCCCGACGGCAGCCGGAAAGTCACTGCCGCGAACTGCGTTTGCGCACCACCATCGAACTGCTCGCAATACGCGCTCATCTCAACGTCGGAAAACCGCGGATTCGCCGCCACAGCATGGTAGAAGTCGTGCGTCACCTGCGGATCGACCAATCCCACGTTCTCCACATCATGGTCGGCCACGGGCTTGTCGTGGTTCAGCTCGTCATCGGCACGCGCAATCGTCACGCCGCCAAACGGGGGCTTGCGCAGCATACGCAACGATGCGATCGGACGCCGAATATCGAATTGCTTCGCACGCGCCTGCAACGTACCGTATTTCGCTACCAAATCGTCCAATCGCAGCACGCATTCCGGTACTTCGTCGTACGAAAGCTGCGCCAACACCAATGCGTCGGCCTCGCGGAACGGCAATGCCTCGAAACTGCGCGTTTCCGTGCGCGCATAGTCAATAATATTGCCCATCACGCATCCCCCTCCTTGTCGTTGCGCAGTTCCCCGACAGCGACTTTCGCCGCACTGGCTGGAATCGCCTTGAACACGTCTTTGATGAGTTCGCGCGTTTGCACGTCGGTACCTCTGGCGGCTGCCACGATTTTCGGCAGCGAATCCGTCCAATGCGCCACCAGATCAGCGATATTACCGTACCCCGCGGCTGCGAAGATGTCGTATATCTGGTTGATGGCCCGTTCCCGTTGTTCCTGGCTTACGCGGTCGAACCATCCGTCAATGGTTTTGCCGATGAGTTGCGCACCGCCTGTCAGCTCGCTTGCCTGCTCGAATTCGCCGGATTGCGTCACTTGCCAGCTTGATCCCATATGCTGCAGAATGCTTATGGCGTCGGCTTTGACGAAGGTTGGTTTGATTTGCGATTGCAACAGCATGCCGATAATGGAGGATTCCGGCACGGTTTTGTCGATTCGTGCCGCGATTGCCTGATATGCGCGGCTATGCACCATGACTTGAGACATTCCAGGACCGTCATGCGAGAAGATGCGGGAGATTCTGCAGTTGCGTCCCGGCACGCTTCCTCCGAGCGCCGGCAGCAGTCCGAGCCGTTGCGCGCGTTCGTCGGTCGCTTCAATATCGCTTTGCGTGATTTGCATGGCCGCATATACCGCCATATTGCCGCCTTTGGAATGCCCGCCGATCATAATGTCGGGTGATTTTTTCGCCGAGAGGAAACGTTCCGTCCTGTCCAGAATCGAGTCCGCATATCGATATGCCGATTCTTGCGACGGCACTGGGCAGCGCACCGCCATATTAAAATCCTCTTTCCAACCGACGAGCGTGCCGTCAGTGCCACGGAACGCAACATATAAGCCGAAATCGGCACCCAAATCGAAGGTCATCGCAGCGAATTGCTGCTGCTCGCCCTCATCCAAACGTTCGTCATACTCCCCCACCCGCAACCCGCGGAATCGCGGCGATTCGCAAACCGCGCGCAGCAACGAAAGCCGATAATCATTCATTTCAGAGGAATTCGAAACAAACATCTCATCGTAGCTTTCGGCGCGCAGCAAGTCACGGATCGGCACGGTCGCCACCGACTTGGCCTCGCCGAATGCTGGAACCAAGCCCGGCAATCGCATGTAGGAAAGCTCGGAAAGCACCAAGGAATCGACATTGCTGAACGCCAATTCGCCAAACCCGCGGAACTCGCGGCGCACATAATCCACAACATTGCCCATGCCTCAACTTTAGTCCGTTCACGGCTCCGGACACATGTCACCACGCGCATTCCCACATGTTCTCGCGCACGCCCCCGCACACCCACGCTCAAACCGACTCAGCCACGCACTGTAGGATATGTGCGAACACAAGTTGCGAACACGCATCGCAGACGCAGCGAACGCAAGTCGCGCGCACCAGTAATGCATGCGAATCAAACTTATGAAGGGACGCTTCAGAACACTATGGAACCGATTGGAATCGTTGTGGATTGGCTGAAAACCAATTCCGGAAAAATCATTCTGCTCATTGTCGTTGCACTGCTTGCGGCCGTTATCGACAAGGCGCTTACCCGAATCGTGAGTAAAGTGCTGGACCGTTCGCAAGTGCCGAACGCTTCGATTTTCATCAATATTCTGCGCGCGGTGGTGTGGACGTTGGCTGTGGGCACTGTGCTGCAGCCGGTGTTCGGCATTAATCCGACCACGATTTTCACCGCGCTCGGCATTGGTGGTCTTGCGGTGTCGCTCGGTATGAAAGATACGATCGCGAACATCATCGGCGGTTTCGGTCTGATGCTTGGCCGTGTAATCCAGCCGGGCGATCTGGTGAATGTGGCGGGCACCGATGGCGTGGTCGAAGATATCAACTGGCGTCAGACCGTAGTGCGCGAGCGCAATGGCAACATCAAGATCATTCCGAATTCGATTCTGAACACCGCGTCACTGGAAAAACTCAATCCGTCCAACGAAATGCTGGTTCGTGTGCCGTTTACCGCCAAGGCCGGTACCGACATCGACGAGATGACCCGTCAGGTGGTTCAGGCCGTGCAGCGCGATACCGCCGATTTGGCCGATCCGCGCTTCCCTCCGAAAGTAAGACTGACCGGCTACTCCCCTTACGGCATCAATGTCGAAGTGTGCGCGTACGCCAAGCCGGAATCGTTGCTTCCCGACATGATCAACGCCGTGGCACGTTCCATCGCCAATGCTGATTTTCTTGAGAATCGCGCCATTAACAAAGAATCGTAATATCCTCGCGAACATAAGAAATCGCGGTTGACCCATATATATAAAGTGCCGCATGCAGTAGTCCACATGCGGCACTTTTTTATACTGAAATTATTGCATCATTAGATTGATTGACGTAATAATAACCGTCACTACAATGTAAGTAACTACACCGACGTTCAGTATTGCCGTGCTCGTGCGAACGCCGCGAGGCAGTTCTTCCGGTGCGGTATAGAATTCAAAGTTCTTGCGATTGCGGATAAGCAACACTATGCCCGCGATGATCAGACCGTAATATAGCAGCATATAGATGCCGAATATCATCATTCCCGTCGCATTCTGGCCCATCCACTGCATCATGGCCGTTCCGTCGCCGTTTTCCGCACTGGTCAGCACGTTCATCAGACTGTCGATGTCAATGTTCGTCACCACCCACGGCGCAACCACGCCACCCATGAAGTTGACGATCATGTGCATGGCCACCGAATAACGCAGTTTGCTGGTGCGCACGTACACGTAGCCGAACATAAGACCCAATGCGAATGCGTAGAAGAACTGGAACAGGTTCATGTGCACCAGAGCAAAGAACAGCGCGGAGAACACGATCGCGGTTTTTTCGCCGTATTTGCGCGTGCGGCTGATGAGTTCCTTGCGGAAGATCCATTCTTCGAACAACGGTCCGAGAATTACGAGGAACACCACGTTCCACACGTCGAATTGCATGGCCAGATCGCTCACCGAATTGCTGGCTTTGCCTCCGGACAGCAGCGACGCCAACATATTGCCGATGAGACTGCCCACATACATGAGCGGGAAGCACATGACCAGCAGTTTGAAGAATTGGCCCGGCTTCATGTCGAACTTGCGTGTTTCAATGACCGACGATTTGCCCATAATCAGTACCGCGAGCGGCATGGCCACGAGATACAAAGGGGTATCCGATGCCACATACACCGCCCAATTCGGCAGATTCGTGGTGTGCAGTACCTGATAGAGCATGCCGGAAAGCACCGTTGCAAGCGCATACCAGATCACCACCATCAGGCACATGCCTGCGCCGATGCGGGAGAACACGCTTTTCACGCGCCTGAGCCACAGTTCGTAGGGATTGGCTTGTGGCTGCGGATACTGCGGTTGTTGCTGATATTGGGATGGCTGTTGTGGATTCTGCTGCGTATGCGGTTGTTGCGGCCGCTGCGGATATTGGGGGTACTGCGGAAACGTCATATTTGCCTTTGCGACGACGTGCACGGGGTGCATATACGAAAATGCTGATATTCAGCACCTTAGTACAGGAATGCTGAATATCAGCTTACAATCTCATGACCGTCGTCATGGGCGTCCGCAACGAAACAGCTCATACGGCGAGCGCGGCGATCGGACGCGGAGCCACCACCACTTCGGATCCAACCGTCAGGCCGGCAGGAAGCTCATTGGCCGGCAGCTGCACGGTGACGGGCAGGTGGCCCACACCTGCGGCAACCGTCAAGTCAACGCGGGCGAGCGCACCGAGGAAGTGCACCATGTCGACGCGACCATGCTCGCCTACCATGTTGCCATCGTTTGCGGCTAGAGTGATCACAAGGTTTTCCGGTCGCACGAGCACGGTGGAGGCGTCGCGCTTGGAGGCTTCGAGCAACGGCACGCGCTGGCCAAACACCACGGCTTCCTCACCATTCGTGATGCCTGGGAGTCGGTTGGTCAGGCCAATGAAGGTGGCCACGTATTCGCTGCCCGGACGGCGGTACAGTGTCTGCGGGTCGGCGATCTGTTCGATACATCCGTGGTTCATCACGCCGATGCGGTCGGCAACGGTGAGCGCTTCTTCCTGATCGTGGGTCACGAACACGGTGGTGGTGCCGGCTTCGAGCTGGATGCGGCGGATTTCGTCGCGCAGCTGCACACGAACTTTGGCGTCAAGTGCGGAAAGCGGCTCGTCGAGCAGGAGCACTCGGGGGTTCACGGCCAGTGCGCGGGCGAGCGCCACACGCTGCTGCTGACCGCCAGACATCTGCTGCGTGTATTTGCCAGCCTGATCGGCAAGACCTACGAGTTCCAGCTTCTCCATGGCCTGCTTACGGCGTTCCGTCTTGCCCATGCCGCGGATTTCCAACCCGAATTCCACGTTCTGCAGAGCGGTCATGTGTGGGAACAGCGAGTACGCCTGGAACACCATGGCCATGTTTCGCTTGTTGACGGGCACGCCAGTCACATCTTGGCCGCCGACGAGAATACGGCCGGCCTGGATGTCTTCCAAGCCTGCGAGGGAACGCAGCGCGGTGGATTTGCCGCAGCCGGAGCCGCCGAGCAGCACGACCATTTCACCAGGATTGATTTCTAGGTTGAAGTTGTCGAGCGCCTTGTTGGTGGCTCCTGGGTAGATTTTGTCTACATTAAGCATTTGCACGCCGCCGCCGCGTTCCGCGGAGTCGTTGAGGACTTCGCGTGCGGCTCGGGTTACGGTTTCGGCGCTCGGATTGGCGTTTACGAACGCTTCCGAAGTGCGTGCGATGGTTGCTTTCTGATCAGCGAGAGTCATGATTCGTTGCTTTCTTTGGATTTACGCAGTGCGTCGGAAATAAGATCGAGGGCTACCAGCAGGATCACGCCGAACAGTAGTGCCAGCAGCGACATGGCGGTGGAGATTTGGGAGTTGGATTGGCCAAGCTGGTAGAGCGCCACCTGCAGGTTCATGCGTCCAAGCAGCGATGCGACGGTGTATTCGCCCAGCACCACGGCGATGGAGATGAACGATGCAGAGAGGATCGACTGCCACAGGTTGGGGATGAGCACACGGAAGAACACTCGCGGCCAGGAGGCTCCGAGCGAGCGGGATGCTTCGCACAGCGTTTTCACGTCAATGGAGTTGAGGCCCACAGCGAGCGCGCGGAATGCAAATGGCATCACCAGAATAACGTACGCGAAGCACAGCCAGATCGGGTTGGTGCTGAGCACGTCGGCGCTGAGCCAACGGTAAATCGGCCCCAGGCCGACTACGAGCACGATGGCGGGGATGGTCAGCGGCAGGGTGGCCACCCATTCGATGGCGCGTTCCAGCTGCTTGGAGCGAATGTGCACGATCACCATGGTGGGTACCATGAGCAGCAGCATGATGACCACAGTCACCACACACAATCCCATGGACGATCCAAGACCGCTCCACAATGTGGACAAGTCAGCACCAAGCGCGCTGCCATCGCCGGTGAGAATCGCAATCCACGGATCCAAACTCCACTTGCCGGAAAGCGGGTGTCGAATGGTGAACACAAACATAGACACCAGTGGCACGAACAGGAACAGCAGCGTGAACGTGAGAATAATCGCCTTGATCACGCGCTGCTTGCGCACGCGGGCGGCACGCAGCTGCGGGGGCATTGCTTCAGTATGATTCACTGCCATTGTCCGGCCTTCTTTTCCACAGCGTGGCTCAGCATCATCACCAGAGCAACCACGATGATCATCGCGAAGGCGAGCACTTGCGCGAATCCCTGCTGATTCGGATCCATTTCGTTGCGCATGGCGCCCTGAATCATAAGCGGCACCAGAATCGAACGCTGTGAGAACAATGCGGCGGCCGTCGCATATGCGGAGAACGCGCTGGCGAACAGCAACAGCAATGCGGAAATGAAACGCGGAACCAGTATCGGCCCCGCAACGCGCGTCCAATACTGGAATGTGTTACCGCCGAGCGATTCGCAAGCCTCACGCCACTGCGGACGAATCGAATCGACCGCAGGCAGGAAGATGATAATCATCAACGGAATCTGGAAGTAGCAGTAGACCGTGATTAGGCCAGGCAGGGAGCTCAACCAGTTCGGATTGACGGTCAGTCCGGTCAGCTGACGGATCAGCATGGTGCCGACGCCGTTGATACCGATGGTGGCGATGAAGGCGAAAGCGAGCATCACGCCGCCGAACTGTGCGAGCACCGACGAAATGGCACTGACCATGCGGCGCAGCAGTCCGTTCGGTTTGCTGCCAATCACCAGCGCATACGAGGCAACCGCACCCACGACCGCGCCAATGAGTGCGGAGATCACGGAAACGAGAATGGAGGTGGCGAACGCGGCGATGGTGTTCGCTTCGAAGAGTTTGCTGAAGTTGTTGAGGGTAAATCCGCCGTCGACGTTCCGGAATGCGCCGACAATCACGATAACGGTAGGCGCAAGCAGGAAGCAGGCGGTGTAGGCGAAGAACGGGATGGTCACGACGAATGTACCGATTTCGCGGCGATGCGTGGCGAAATCGGAGGTTGCGGAGGGGCCGTTTCCTCGAGTTCCGCGGGCTTCGCGTGCGTTACGCCCGCCGATGACTCCCGCTTTGGGGGTGATTGCTGCAGTCATGGTTGCATGCGTGCTTTCATACGATTGATATGCGGTGAGATTGCATAGGATTGTGGGATTCCGCTATTGCGGGAGACATGCTTCAAGGCCGGTTGTTACGGCAGAAGACGTCGGGGAACTTGCTTCAGCCCGTCGTGTCCGCCGGTCTACCGGCCTTAGATTGCATTATTTTCGATTGCGATCCAGCTCGTTTGCGTTGCTTGCGAGCGGTTGCCAATCAGTTGCCGATGGTCTTGTCCCAGTTGTTCTGGAGCCATTCGGTGATGCGAGTGGAATCATCGTTTGTATAGGTCACCGGATCGCCCTCGATGGTGATGGCGGTCTTCAGGGTGTCCTGGTCAACCGTGCCGTCCTCCTTCATGGAGTCGAGGAGCACCGGATTGGCGCCGCCCTTGAACCATTCGTTCTGAGCATCGGCGGTGTACAAGTATTCCTCCCACAGGCGTGCTGCGGCCGGGTGCGGAGCGTCCACGTTGATGGCCTGGTTGTAGTAGCTGACCACCTGGGCGTTCTTGAAGGTCTTGAACTTCCAGTTCACGCCCTTCTCCTTGAGGCTCTTCTGATAGGAGGCCTGGTTGTAGCTCCAGTCCATCACCACGCCGGTCTGGCCGGAATCGATGGTTCCGTCGGTCACGTCAACGGTGGTGAGGTTGCCAGCATCCTTGAGCTTCTTGAAGTAGTCGAGGCCCGGCTGCAAGTCGTTGATGTCACCACCTGCGAGCTGGTTGATCATGAGGTAACCGTTGAATGCGGCGCCGGCTTCGGCAGGCTTGCCGTTCAGCGCCACGGTGCCGGCGAACTTCGGATCCATCAGATCGTCAAGGCTGTTGATGTCGCCGTACTTGTCGGCGTTCCAACCGATCGACATGATGCCGGTGTAGTCGGCGTAATACTTGCCGTCAGCATTCTTCACGGAATCCGGAATCTTATCCCAGGCCTGCACCTTGTAGGAGGCGAAGTTGTCGGTGCTGGTGGAAGCCACGGCCAAGCCGAGGTCGAACACGTCGGGGGCAGCGTCGGTGCCCTTGTTAGTCTTGGCTGCGTCCACTTCTTCCTTGGAGGAGGCGTTCGGGTTCAGCTCGTTGATCTTAATGTTCGGATACTTCTTCTTGAAGCCGTTGATGACCTCACCATAGTTGGACCAGTTGTGAGGAAGTGCGATGACGTTAAGCTGGCCTTCCTTTTCGGCGGCGGCAACCAAATCGTCCATCGTACCGAAATCAGCCAAGGAAGTAGCCTTTGCGGACTTTTCATCAACCTTTACGGCCTTGCCGGAAGTGGAATCAGCTGAGGAATCCGTGCTGTCCGATCCGCAGGCGGCCATGGAGAAAGCCAGAACGGCAGCAAGGGAGCCGGCAGCCAGTTTGCGCAGAGAAATCATGGAAATCAATATCTTTCTTATGCCTTGTTCATAACAACAAGAAAGAAGATAAGCCCTCAAATCAACGCGATACTGACCTTACAGTAAATATGCAGTTTATTTTGAATCGGAAAAACTAAATTTTCCCAAACTGCAGGTAAATTGGTGAAATATGTCAACTGGCACCAACGCAGTGTCAGCATTGATGCCAGTCTCATGCAAATCGAATCAGACTAAAGCGAGCAACCACCCAATCGAAATCAGCGCAGCACGCCCTCGATCAGCGTGGTGATCAGATCGGTGTAGCTCACGCCGGTTGCCTCCCATGCCTTGGGATACATGGAAATCGGGGTGAAGCCCGGCATGGTGTTGATTTCGTTGACCATCACTTCGCCGTCGGCCGTCACGAAGGTGTCGACACGACTCAGGCCGGCGCCGTCGACTGCGATGAACGCTTTTTTGGCGGTTTCGCGCACGCGGTTCAGAGTTTCTTCCGGCAGGCTTGCGGGCACTTCCACATGGCTTGCGTCGGAGTTCACGTACTTGCTGTCGAAATCATAGAACTGGTCGTCGCCCTCGGCACGCTTGTCAAGCACGATTTCGCCCGGCCAGCTGGCCTGCGGAGCCTCGCCGGCCTTCGGGCAGAGCACGGCGCATTCGATTTCGCGCGCGTCGATGCCCTGTTCCACGAGCACACGCCAATCATGGTGGGACGCTTCGAACACTGCGGCGGCAAGCTCGGCCGCATCGCCCTCATGTTCGACCTTGGTCACGCCGAAGCTGGAACCGGCGCGGGACGGCTTCACGAACAGCGGGTACTGCAATCCGGCCTGCTGCACCGCGGCAAGCATCTCGTCCGCCTCGGCGGCGAATTCGGAAGCGGCATCATAATCGCGCACATCCAACGTGATGCCTGGAGCCACGGGAATACCGGCCGCAGCCAGCAATACCTTCGTATAATGCTTGTCCATGCAAGCGGCGGAAGCGAGCACACCGCAGCCAACGTACGGCACGTTCATCATTTCGAACAGGCCCTGAATCGTGCCATCCTCACCGTACGGACCATGCAATACCGGAAGCACGGCGTCCACGTGGCCAAGCGAAGTCAGCGTGCCGTCATCTTCACGAGCGAAGAAACCATCCTGGCCGAGTGCCACATCCAGCACCACATCTTTGGAGGAATCCGTCTTCTCCACCATCGGCAGGCCTTCGCTCATGTTCCACTTGCGTGGATCCTCGCCGCCTACGATCCACTCGCCGTTCTTGGTGATTCCCACCTCAATGGCTTCGAACTTGTCAGTATCCAACGCGCGCAGCACGCCCGCCGCAGAGATGCAGGAAATCGAATGCTCGTCGGCTTTGCCGCCATACATCACCACAATGCGCTGTTTTGCCATCTTTGTCTTATGCTCCATCAGTTGGTCCGTTGAACGCACGCGCGCCCAATACCGTCTGCCAATACTGTCTGTACTGTCTGTCTTCGCAATATCGCGCCGGTTCGCACTTCTGTTCGCCCGCGATACCACGCATTCGCAATATCGCAGTTCAGTATACAAACCGCACCCCACAGCCCACACACGACGAACCATAATTACACACGCCCGTCACTCATGTCCTATTTTCATGAATCATAGAATACGGAATCAAACGTTGGAATGATGCGATTGCAACCTGAAAAAACCGAGCTTAATCGCTTTGTCTAATCACGATTAGACTATTTTTATACAGATTTACTATTATTGCCGAAATATATGGCGATTGACGATTGACACATTCCGATTGACGTTTTACGCAATCGCATGCCTCGAAAAATAAAAAGACCGCACCTGAAAGTGCGGTCTTATCTGCAATCGCGATGTTGCGGAAAGCTTATTCTTCGCTGATGCCTTCGCCGAAAAGTTCGGACAGCATCTGCGCGCAGGAGATGCCATCGGAAAGCACGTGGCTCATGGCCGTGGCGAGCGGCGTGGGCACGCCGTACTGCTTGCCGAGCGCCACCACCGCATCGGTGGTCGGCACGCCTTCGGCCACGCCGTTGCTCACCTTGGTGGCTTCCTCAACGCTCAATCCCTTGCCCAAGTTGGATCCGAACGTGTAGTTGCGGCTCAACGGGGATCCGCAGGTGGCGATCAGGTCGCCCACGCCAGCCAAACCGGCGAACGTCTTCGGATCGGCGCCTGCCGCCTCGCCCAGGGCGGTCAGTTCGGCCAGGCCACGGGTTTCGATCATGGCGGCGGTATTTTCGCCGTAGCCGGCGCCGCGGGCCATGCCCACGGCCAGCGCGACCACATTCTTCAGCGATCCACACATTTCCAAGCCGATCACGTCGCGGGTTACGAACGCACGGAAATAGTCGGTGGTGCAAGCGGCTGCGATCTTGCGCGCATTGTCGAGATTTTCGCAGGCGACCACGGTTGCGGCCGGCTCGCGGTCAGCGATCTGCTTGCTCAGGTTCGGTCCGGAAATCGCGGCGAAGCGGTCGGCCGGCAGGTCAAGCGTTTCCATAACGACTTCATCCATGCGCTTGCCGGTGGTGCGTTCGATGCCTTTCATCAGCGAGGCGACGAGTGCGGTTTCGGGAATCAGGTCCTTGAATTCGACGAGCGCGACGCGGGCGAACTGTGCGGCGATGGCCACGATCACAATGTCGGCGTTGGCTACGGCTTCGGCACGGTCGCCGGTGGCGGTCATGTTGCTTGGCAGCACTTTCACGCTGGGCAGGCGAACACCGTTGTGATGGTGGTCGCGAATGCCTTCCACAATCTCCGGTTCGATGGCCCACATAGTCACATTGTTGCCTGCATCGGCAAGCACCTGACCGAAAGCGGTTCCCCAAGCTCCTGCGCCCAGTACCGTCACGTTCGTCATATTTGCTCCTTGCATTACTCCGGGCATCATTCATAACCCGGAGTCTTGGCTCAAAAATTGCTTTTCCTATGCTACCGCCGGCTACGCACACCGCGATATATGCCGCAATACGCGCCATACGTATGCGCAATCGGCTGGCAGTATTTCGATTACCGCATTTCAGCAATCGCGTGTGCGGTCTTTTTCGATTCGGCCTTCTTCGATTCAGTCCTTCACTCGGCTCATCGTACGATAATCCCAATATCCATCGGGGGCTTGTTCGCCGCGGATTTCGGCCATGACTTCGGTCATACGCACGCGGATGCGTCGGGTAAGTTCGTTGGCGAGATCCTCCGGCACTTCCTCACCCCAGGAATCGCAATCGGCGAGCAGATCCGCATAATCAAGCGCCTCGTCGTAGCACATGACCACGTTTTTACGCGGCCACGGCCACCAATGGTTGATGCTTGCCGCGCCCCACGTTACCGCGCAATACAGCGGAATCTGGTAGCCGAGTCGGCGCGAAGCCTCAAGCGCGATCATGCCCACGCCGTTTTTCATGCTCATCGGCCATTTCTGCGGATCGCGCGTTACCGTGCCTTCCGGCCATACGGTTAGGGGTCGGCCGGAGGTAAGGATTTCCACGGAGGTTTCCTCGATGGCTTTCGCCTTGCCCGAACGGCGTTGCACGGGCTGCATGCCTACCAGTTGGAACCATTTGCCGATCAGCGGCCACGAGGCCATTTCGGCTTTGGCCATGTAGCGCGGACGGCGGCCTTGATGGAACATGGAGATCATGGGCACGAACACGTCAAACATGGTGACGTGCGTGGCCGCGGTGATGAACGGACCGGTTTCCGGCACGTGTTCGATGCCCCACGCCTTGAGTTTGGTGCGGTTGCGGAATACGATGTCGCATCCGGTGAGCAGACGATGGGTCGCTTTCGGATTCTGCGCCGCGATTTCGGCTTCATTGGCTTTGCGCGGCCCGCATGGAAAGTCGTGGGTTGGGTCAACGAGATGGTGACGCTGTGCGAGCTTTGCGACTTGTTCGTCGCTTAACGGTTTGACCGCGGAACGCGGCGAGGGTTTTCCTTTGGATGCCATGCGTTCCATTCTGCCACCACCCATTCCGCTTGGTTGGAACGATTGCGCTCATGCACGACGCACACACGAAATACAAAAACACGGAATATACGAAAAAGGCGGAACTGGTGGATAGGCTGGAGGACGATTGACGACGAAGATGTTGCGACTATCCCTAGAATCCGTCTGGACATGCAGTAAACACAATAACGATGAGGGAAACCCTTATATCTTCGGCTGTTCACCTCGTTGCAAACGCCATTCGATATCGACAATCATAATGCCATTCCGAAAGAATCTCTGCCGAAAATCGACATTATTTTCAAAAACAATAAAACTTTTTGCATCACTATTATGCGCCATAACCCCCTAAATTAAGTTCAATAATTTATACACTGAATTACTAAGTTTTTGAGAACGAGCAACGGCAATATGTAAGCAAAAAGCCGGTGCCCACTGTTGTGAACACCGGCCTTACCAAGCCAATCAAGCTATATCAGCGATAAATCAAGCAACAAATCAGTCGAAATCTGCGCCGAGAGCTTCGAGCTTGCCACGGAAATCGGCATAACCGCGGTCAATCAGCGAAATGCCCTGCACATTGGACGGGCCCTTTGCCGCCAACGCGGCAATCAGATGGCTGAAGCCGCCACGCAGATCCGGCACGTCAATATCGCGGCCGGTCAGCGGGGTCGGTCCGAAAATAACCGCGGAATGCTTGTAATTGCGCTGCTGGAAACGGCATGGCAGCGATCCGAGGCATTCGCGATACAGCTGAATCGTGGCACCCATCTGCACCAGTGGCTTCGTGAAACCGAAACGATTCTCATACACCGTTTCATGCACGATCGACAGGCCCTTCGCCTGCGTCAACGCCACTACCAACGGCTGCTGCCAGTCAGTCATGAAGCCCGGATGCACGTCGGTTTCGATCGCGACCGGCTTCAAATCGCCGCCCGGATGCCAGAAACGAATGCCGTTATCGGTAATGTCGAACTCACCACCAATCTTGCGGAACACGTTCAGGAACGTCATCATTTCAGGCTGCGTAGCACCCTTGACGAAAATGTCGCCATGCGTGGCCAATGCCGCGGAAGCCCAGGAAGCGGCCTCGATGCGGTCGGTCAGCGAAGTGTGCGTATAGCCCTTCAGCTCCTTCACACCCTCGATGCGGAACGTACGGTCCACATCCACGGAAATGATCGCGCCCATCTTCTGCAGCACGCACACCAAATCCATGATTTCAGGTTCGGTGGCAGCGCCGGAAAGCTCCGTCTTGCCCTCAGCAAGCACGGCGGCAAGCAACGTCTGCTCGGTAGCGCCCACCGACGGGTACGGCAGGTGAATCTTCGCGCCATGCAAACCGTTCGGAGCGGTGATATGAATGCCGTCCTTATGTTCCTTATCGACGTTGGCACCCAACTTGCGCAACGTTTCCAGGTGGAAATCAATCGGACGACCGCCAATATTGCATCCGCCGAGAGCCGGAATGAACGCCTCACCCAAACGGTGCAGCAGCGGGCCGGAGAACAGAATCGGAATACGCGACGAACCAGACAGCGTATCCACGTCGGCCACATCGGCAAGCTGCACATTCGTGGCGTCGATCGTGACCACGCCGTGATCGCCATCCACCGTAACGTCCACGCCATGCAGACGCAGCAAGTCGGAGACCACATGCACGTCGCGAATCTCCGGAACATTCTTCAACACGGACGTACCCGGGGCGAGCAGCGCCGCCACCATGGCCTTGCTCACGAAGTTCTTCGCGCCACGCACCTTGATGGTGCCGTTCAGCGGCTTGCCACCTTCGACGTGCAGAATGTCGTTGTTGTTGTCAGACACGCTCAACCTCTTTCGCTTCCCTTATACGGTTCAAGCTTGAAACACACTAACCCTCAGTTTGCCATAAGGCATGTAGTGGGCTCGTGAAATGCCGCGTTCAGCGCAGTGTCTCCCAATTTCGTTCGACTTTCGACCAAAATTCCCAGCCACTGGAACAATCCACCCGCCAAACCGCATCCCAGCGGGCAAAAACTTCCAGTCGGTGGAAGAATCCTCCCGATACAAGCCCCTCCACCGTCCAAAAACCTCCAGTCACTGGAAGAATCATCCCACCAAACTGCATCTCAGCGGGCAAAACCCTCCAGTCACTGGAAGAATCAGGACGGACAGCTACCCCCGTGCTGCACTAATCCTTCCAGCGAATGGGAAAAAAAGGACGGTGAAACGCAACAGAGCGCAAATCAGGCGCAATTGAACCTGTGACTACAGTGCGGCTTTAATGTCTTGCGCCAAACGGGCGTTCCACATGGCACCCGTAGCGCTCATCACCGCGTTTGCACCAGCCTCGCGGTACGCCTTGTAATCTTCCGGACGAATCACACCGCCCACGCCAACGATCGCAAAATCAAGACCCAGCTTCTCGCGAATCGCATTCAGGCGGCCAACCATATCGAGACCTGCACCACGAATCGCATTGCCACATACGCCCGAACGGTCACGCCCCGCGCCTGGCAATGCCTGATTGCCGTTCGCATCCACCAGCTTCGCGGAGATTGTGTTAATGGTGGAGAAACCCTGCACCGCGCCATGGCCGGCGGTTTCCTTCACCATAATTTCCAGATCGGCATCATTCGGAATGTATGCGAGCTTCACGATCAGCGGACGATCGCCGATTTCGTTCTTCACCGCTTCCGTAATCTCGCCGACCAAATGCGGATCGTGGCACAACAGACGATTATGTCCCTCATTCGGGCAGCTGGTGTTCATTTCCATCAGGCCAGCGCCAGTTTCGGCAACCAAATGCGCGGTGGTGACATGATCGGCGATATACGCTTCACGATCCATGCCCTCCACGCGGGAGCCTTGGAAGCTCGGCACCAGCAGCTGGCCGTCACCGGCTGCGGCGATTGCCTTCTGCATGTCCGGCTGCCATTCGTCGGGATCACGGGAGGGAACGCCGAAACTGTTGGAAATCGAAATCGGAAGCTCATAACGGGTATCGGCAAGCACACCCTCGTCAAGTTCGGCACTGCCCGGAACCAGCGAACCATCGGCATTCCGCGGATGCACGGCCAGCACGTTCGGGAACGCATTGCAGCCCCATGCGCGGGAACGAACCGTCTTGTATACCGCCAGATCGAAGCCCATACGGAAAGCGGCCGTGGTGAAACGCTCATTCAGCAGCGGACCAGCTGGAATACCGAACGGCAGATTCACACGAAAACCAAGGAATTCCTGCGCTTGAGCGGCCTGAATGGTCTGAACGCCCTGAACCTCACTGGAGGAATCGGACGCAACCTCAGCAACAACAGACGTGACCGATCCCGCAGAATCGGACGCATCAGCCCGCAACACTTCGGCAAACGCGCCGAACGGCCCTTGCAAATAGTTGTCTTCATACGTGCGATTGACATCATAAAACGGCGCAAAACCCTGGCTCATTTTTCTCTCCGAAAGCTACGAAAGCACGAAACAATAAGCCCACCATAGCGCGTCTCATATGCAAAACCCGCGCAAATCTCACATAATCAGCAATCCCAACGTCCCAATCCTTCCAGTCACTGGAAGAATCCGGACAATATGAGTCCCCTAATCGTCCCAAAACCTCCACCCAGTGGAGGAATCACCCCGCTACGGACCGTCTCAAAGTCCAAAAACATCCACCTACTGGAAGAATCCTCCCGCTCACGCATCACATAACATCCCAATCCTTCCAGTCACTGGAAGAATCCTCCCGCAAACAATCATCCCGACGTCCCAATTCTTCCACCCACTGGAAAAATCCTCCCGCAAACAGCCCGCGCAACAACGCAAGCGGGGTGTTCCTTCCACCCACTGGAGGAATCACCCCGCAAACAGCCCGCGCACCTAGCCAGACGCCAACTCAGATGATGCCGCGATCGGCAAGCGGGCCCTGCCAATCCGGGTATTCGCCTTCGCGCGCGGACGCGATCAACTGCTCCGGCTCACGCTTCGCCGGCAGCGTCTTCGGCTTGAACGGGAACTTTTCGGCACGCATCTTCTCGTATGTCACAATATCGTCTTCATACTGCAACGTCAGATCGATATCGTCATAGCCGTTCATCAGGCGCCAACGGGTATAGTCGTTCACTTCGAACGGCAGCGTCACGTCGCCGCACGTCACCGTGCGATCCTCCAGGCTCACCGTCATATCACGGCCCGGCTCCTCGTCAAGCAGCTTCCACAGCAACTCAACGGACTCCTGCGGCATAATCGCAGCCAGCACGCCGTTCTTCGCGGTGTTGCCGTAGAAAATGTCGGCGAAACGAGACGAAATCACCACGCGGAAGCCGTAATCATGCAATGCCCACACGGCATGTTCACGAGAAGATCCGATACCGAAATCCGGTCCGGCAACGAGAATCTTGCCCCGCTTGTATTCCGGCTGGTTGAGCACGAATTCCGGATCGCGACGCCACGCATAGAACAGCGCGTCGTCGAAACCGGACTTCTGCACGCGCTTCAAGAACACGGCTGGAATAATCTGGTCAGTATCGACATTGGAACGGCGAAGCGGCACGGCCACGCCGGTAAGAGTAGTCAGTTTTTCCATTTCACTATTTCTTTCGATGTAACGATTCACAGAATGCCGGAAATCCAAGATTTCTCAGGTTTTCAAGCATTCTCAACGATTCACAGATCAGCCGGAGACGAGATGGTACCGCGGATGGCCGTTGCGGCGGCGACCGCCGGCGACGCCAGATGCGTACGCGACCCCTTGCCCTGTCGACCTTCGAAATTGCGGTTCGAAGTGGAGATGGAACGTTCGCGGGCCACCATCTTGTCGGGGTTCATGCCCAGGCACATGGAGCAGCCTGCGTTACGCCATTCGGCACCGAAGTCCTTGAAGATCTTGTCAAGTCCTTCCTTTTCCGCCTGCAAACGCACGCGAGAGGAGGCCGGCACCACGAGCACGCGGTGAATGTTTTCGGCCTTGTGATGCCCCTTCATAATGGAAGCGGCCACACGCAGATCCTCGAGACGTCCGTTGGTGCAGGAGCCGATGAACACGGTATCCACGGCAATGTCTTTGATGCGCATGCCCGGCGTCAAGCCCATGTAGGCAATGGCACGCTCGGCCGCGGTGCGCTCGGTTTCATCGTTGAACGAAGCCGGATCCGGCACCACGCCGGAAATCTTGATGCCCTGACCCGGGTTGGTGCCCCACGTCACATACGGCTCGAGATCTTCGGCCTTGATGGTCACTTCCTTGTCGAATACGGCGTCGTCATCGGTTTTCAGCGTCTTCCAGTATTCGATGGCCTTGTCCCACATTTCACCTTCCGGCGCGTGCGGGCGTCCCTTCAGATATTCGAACGTCACTTCGTCCGGCGCGATCATGCCGGCGCGAGCGCCCGCTTCGATCGACATGTTGCAGATGGTCATGCGTGCGTCCATCGACAGTTTCTTGATGGCCTCACCACGATATTCAATGACGTGCCCTTGGCCGCCACCGGTGCCGATCTTCGCGATAATCGCAAGAATAATGTCTTTTGCGGTGACGCCCTTCGGCAGTTCACCTTCGATATTCACGGCCATGGTCTTGAACGGCTTCAGGCTCAGGGTCTGCGTTGCCATAACATGTTCGACTTCGGAGGTGCCGATGCCGATGGCCATGGCACCGAACGCGCCGTGCGTGGAGGTGTGCGAGTCACCGCACACGATCGTCATGCCCGGCTGCGTCAGGCCCAGCACCGGCGCGAACGCGTGCACCACGCCCTGATCGGCGTCTCCCAGCGGGCACAGACGTACGCCGAAATCCTTGCAGTTCTTTTCGAGCGTGCTTAGCTGCAGCGCGGAGATCTTATCCGGATTCGGGCGGTCGATGTCGGCAGTCGGCGTGTTGTGATCTTCCGTTGCGATCAGCTGGTCAAGGTGACGTGGCTTGCGTCCGGCCAGTCGCAAGCCTTCGAACGCCTGCGGACTGGTGACTTCGTGCATGAGCATCAGATCAATGTACAGCAAGTCGGGAGCCCCATCGCTACCCTTGCGTACCAAATGATCGGCCCAGACCTTCTCGGCCAATGTCGTTCCCATTGTGGGACCTCCTCGAATTTTTCCTCGCTTTTTCCTCGCGGTATTGCCAACCCGCGTTGTTCGTGCTATAAGCCTATGGTGTTCGAGCCTGGTTCGAACGCGTTTATGCCGGTATATGAGATACTTGCATGCAACGCACACATCACATATGCGCCAAGTTCACTCCAGATCATGTCAAAATCGCCGCGATTGTGGCATATCTCCCCGTATGTACCTACAAAATCGTTGAAAATTCAGATTTTTTTCCAGCTTTTTCCATAACTGAGTAAAGATTAAAATACCTGCTCTACCGCAGTCCGACATTGCGTACATTTTGCATTTCAATATGTGAGATGGCATAATCCCTCTTATGACTTCTTCGAATACAAGCACCACCATGCCTGAATCGCAGTCGGATGAGACTGAGCTTCCAGCTGAGACCCACCACACGACGTCTTCTCAAAGCAATGAGATTCATTCCGGTGTGGGTGTGCTTGACAAGACCGTCAAAATCCTTGACGCGCTTGAATCCGGTCCGGCAACGCTCGGACAGCTGGTTTCCTCGACGGGCTTGGCCCGACCGACCGCGCATCGACTGGCGATTGCGTTGGAGCGTCACCGTTTTGTGTTGCGTGATCAGCATGGTCGTTTCGTGCTTGGCTCGCGTTTTGCGGAATTGGCCGCTGCTGCCGGCGAGGATCGTTTGCTGACCGCAGCCGCGCCGATTTTGCAGACGTTGCTGGATCGCACTGGCGAATCCGCGCAGATTTACCGCCGTCAGGGCGATATGCGCGTGTGCATCGCCGCCGTGGAGCGCGCTTCCGGTTTGCGTGATTCCATTCCGGTCGGTGCGATGCTGTCGATGGAGGCCGGTTCCGCGGCCCAGATTTTGCTGGCTTGGGAGGATTCCGAACGCCTGCATCAGGGGTTGCGTCACGCCAAGTTCACCGCGGCCAAGCTTACCGCCGTGCGCAAGCGCGGTTGGGCCGAGTCGGTCAACGAGCGCGATGAGGGCGTATGCTCGATTTCCGCGCCGATTCGCAATGCTTCCGGTCAGGTGATTGCCGCAATTTCGATTTCCGGCCCGGACGGTCGTATGGGGTCCAATCCCGGACGCCGTTACGCCCCGCTGGTTATGGCTGCCGGCAAGTATTTGACCGACGCCTTGATTAAGGCTTCTTCCGGTCGCTGACGGGCAATATACAGCCTCTCAACCGTGTTCCGCGATGCATGCAGGACACGGTTTTGCTATTTCCTGCCTTCCGCAAGTTTTGCCATTTCCTTGCAGGATTTGTCATTTCGCTCTTTTCAGCTACTTCTTACGCAGCCAAGTCAACAGTTTGCTCCACCATGTCGGCCGATGCAGCAGATCCACGCCTTCGGATTCGGGCTTCGATTCACTGGTCATGCCGTACGCGTACGCCTTGCCCGCGCTCGGTTTGCCCACTAATTCGCCGTATTCAAGCAGCTGCGTACGCGGCTCGTACGGATGGCGGATGTCGAACTCGATCAGCCGCGCGGCCCGCTTCTGCGGCACCGGACCATACGATCCGAAACCGCTGGTGGGCGACGCGATCATCGTCAGACCGCCAACCTTGCCTGGCGAAGCCGCCGTCTGCGCATCAGCCGAGGCCATTTCTCGCGAAACCGGCACTGTTCCAACGAATGCGTTGCGGTGATCATGCCCCGCGGAAATCGCAAAATAGTCATGCTGTTCCAATATCGCGAATTCACCGCTGTCGGCATCCGGGCAGCTGACACCCTCCCCCAGATAACTGCCGGGAAGCGTTTTTTCCTCATCCAAAACGTAATGTTTTCCAGCGAAATTGCGGTAGCCTTCAATCGCACGCGCCGCATTCGCCGCAGTCGGCTTCAACAGTTGGTAATACTGTTGCACCGGAAAATGCTGAAATACCATGCACGGCACTGCCTTTTCCTGCGATTGCGCGGTTTCGTGCGATCCTGCCTGTTTCTGAGATTGCGTGGCCATCATTTCCGGCACTTCGGCAAGAAATCGCAACGCCTCCGCGGACGGGCTTCCGTACCCGCCGGAACGTGCGTAATCGCCTGAATCCAGCAATACCAAGCCCAGCACGGACATCGTATGGTCCACATCGGCAACCGGCAATGCGAAGGTGCCCGGCTCGCAAGCGAATACGCGCTGATTCGGCAAATACGATTCCGCCCGGAGTTGCACGAAACCTGCATCTTCCGCAGAATCCATGCTTCCCACAGAATTTGCAGAATTTGCGCCCCCGAGGCCGCTCTCGCCTCCCGTAGGCTCAGGGTTCACGCATCCGGGAAATTCCCTGCAAATGCTTTCGATTTCCGCATTGCTGAGCCCGCATTGAAAATCGTGGTTGCCGAATGTCACCGCCCACGGAATGCCGCGATCGGCAAGCGGACGCACGAGCTGTTCGACAGTGGCGCGCACGGATGCGCAGGTGCGTTCCAGCGCAGCTTCGAACCGTTCTGACGCTTCGGAAGACTTGGATGAAGCGGTTTTGGAGGAAATCCCCGCGGCAGCGCTCCAACGACGTTTGCGCGTGGTTTGCGCGTATGCGGGATCATATCCTGCGATCTGATTGCCGGTGAAGATGACGATATCCGGCCTTGTGGCATCCAGTGACGCTTCGATGAGTTTGACGGTGTCTTTGCTGACTTTCGGCCCGTCTTGAATGTCGGCAAGCTGCAGAACGCGGAATTTGCCGGATTGGTGGAATTGCAATCGTCCCAGTCGCGCGGATACGGAAAGCGGGCGATCGTCGCCTTCTTCCGCCGGTTGGATGCGCGGTCGCGTGGCGGCGGCTTTTGCTGCGTTCTGCAATTCAGTCATGCTTCCTAGGGTAGTGCAATTTTCTTGGACTATGTTGTACTGGCAGACATGCTTGCGAAAAACAAAAAACCCTCGCATCTGCGAGGGTCATTGGCTGGGATGCCTGGACTCGAACCAAGAATGGCTGAACCAGAATCAGCTGTGTTGCCAATTACACCACATCCCAATTTGGCAGGCGTGGCAACTTCGAAAAGTTGTCCGTCGTACCCCCGACCGGATTTGAACCGGTGTTGGCGCCGTGAGAGGGCGTAGTCCTAGACCGCTAGACGACGGGGGCTTGAGTTATTGCTGTGATTCTCAGCTGAGCCGCGAACCGCAACGAGTGATAAATATACGCGAATCCGTAGGAGTGCGCAAGTCACGGCGTGTCGCGCCATTTTCCGCCATTCTTAAACAGCATCCCAGAACAACAAACCCGCTGGAACGGAACATTCCAGCGGGTCGACAGTCATGCGATCGGCAAAATCACACCATCAGCGCATCACAGGTGCTCGCGCAAGCCCTGCAAGCGTGCGACGGTGATCTCCTTGCCAACAATCTCCATGGATTCGAACAGTGGCGGAGACACGCGACGGCCGCTCATGGCCACACGCACCGGACCGAACGCCAGACGCGGCTTGTAACCGCCATCTTCGATCAGCGACTTGTTCAGTGTCTCATGCAGGAAGTCGGTCTTCCAATCATCTTCAGCAACGTCGGAAAGCGCCGCAATGGCGGCGTCGAGCACTGCCGGAGCGGAATCCTTCAACTGCTTCTTGGCGTCATCATCAGGCTCGATGTAGCCCTCGGTGGAGAGCAGCGAGCCCACCATGCCGGCGACCTCGCCCAGCAGGCGCACGCGCGGCTGCACGAGCTCCACGGAAGCGGACAGCACCTCACGCTCGCGATCGGTCAGCGCATCCCAGGAATCGGCGGAGACCACGCCATCGCGGTTCAGGTACGGCACGGCACGGTTCAGGAAGTCCTGCGGCTCAAGCATACGGATGTGCTCGGCGTTGATGGAAATGGCCTTGTCGAGGTCGAAACGGGCCGGATTGGCCTTGACGTCACGCACGTCGAACTTTTCGATCATTTCTTCCATGGAGAACACGTCGCGGTCGGCGGCGATGGACCAACCCAGCAGCGCCAGGTAGTTCAGCAGGCCTTCGCGAATGAAACCGTTGTCGCGATGCAGGAACAGATTGGATTCCGGGTCACGCTTGGAAAGCTTCTTGTTGCCCTGGCCCATCACGTACGGCATGTGGCCGAACAGCGGCATTTCCTTGGCCACGCCCAGCTCGATCAGGTAACGGTAGAGCACGATCTGACGCGGGGTGGAGCTCAGCAGGTCCTCGCCGCGCAGCACCACGTTGATGTTCATCATGGCGTCGTCGACCGGGTTGGTCAACGTGTACAGCGGATCGCCGTTCGGGCGCACGATTACGTAATCCGGCACGGAACCAGCCTTGAACTCGATGCGGCCACGGATCAGATCGTCGAACGCGACATCCTCATCGGGCATGCGGATACGCAGGGCAGGCTTGCGGCCTTCGGCACGGAAGGCGGCCTTCTGCTCTTCGGTGAGATCACGGTCGTAGCCGTCGTAACCGAAAGCCTTCGGGCGGCCGGCGGCCACGTTGCGGGCTTCGATTTCTTCCGGAGTGGAGAAGGATTCGTATGCATAGCCGGCTTCAAGCAGCTTGGCTGCGACATCCTTGTAGATGTCGCCACGCTCGGACTGGCGGTACGGGCCGTCGGGGCCACCCACGTTGATGCCCTCGTCCCAGTCGATGCCCAGCCAATTCAGGGCTTCGATGATCTGGTTGTAGCTTTCCTCGGAGTCGCGCTGGGCGTCCGTATCTTCAATACGGAACACGAACGTGCCCTTGGTATGGCGGGCCTCAGCCCAGTTGAACAGTGCGGTGCGGACCATGCCGACGTGCGGAATGCCGGTCGGGGACGGGCAGAAACGCACGCGAACATGCTCAGGAAGTTCTGGTTTGGTGTTTTCAGCTTCAGTCATAAGCTCCATTGTGCCCCGCAAACCGGACGTGCCATCCAGTCCCACGCACCAACTCGCTTTTCGCGGTCATGAACATCCTGCAGCTAATTGACCCGATGATCGCAGCCACCAATCCTTACAACACCATGCTGGGCATGAGCCGCGCCATCGACGGACTTCCCCAACGCGTCAGAAGATGCCCCACGTCAAAGGGGATTTTTGCGGGGTCTGTCGGGATTGTCCCACACTGCAATATTTTTCGGTATTTTTGGCGATGCAAGAGTATTGTGTTAATCGACTTCACTTTTTTGATGTCGATTCACTTTCCGAAAGGGTAATCTAATGACGGACCCCAACCAATATAATCCGCAGAACCCGCAGCAGGCCCAGCAATATGGCGGTTACGGCTCCTACGGTCAGAATGATTACGGCCAGCAGGCACCGCAGTATGGCGCGCCTCAATACAGCGCACCGCAATACGGCAATGCGGCCGGATACAACCAGCAGCAGCCGCAATACGGCGCACCGCAACCTCAGCCACAGGGGTCCGGCAGCTTCTTCGCACTGACCGCTCCGCTCGACCAGCCGGCCTACAACTGCACCATCGGCGAGGCGTTCATCCGCTTCTGGAAAAAGTACGCCACGTTCAAGGGCCGCGCCTCCCGCGGCGAATTCTGGTGGTGGGTTCTGTGCACATTCATCATCCAGATCGCGTTTGCCGTCATCTTCGCGGTGTTGGGCGCCATCATCGACAGCAATACAGCCAATGGAATGCGAAGCTTCGTCAACACCATTTGGGCACTGGCAACGATTGTTCCATCCCTTGCGCTTTCCGTTCGCCGCCTGCACGACACCAACAAGGCCGGCACCACGCTGGTCATCCTCTACGCGATTGACTTCATCGGTGGCGTTCTGCTGAGCGTCGGCCTCGTCATGACGGGACTTGGCGCCATTTCCGTAATCGGTGGCGGATCGAGCTCGACTGGCGTAGCCGGCATACTCCTGTTGATCATCGGTTTCATCGCATGCCTGGCCACGTCGATCGTGCTCATTGTGCTCATGGCCAAGAAGACCGATCCAGCCGGCGCACGCTTCGACGATCCGGCAGCCGGCAACGGCTACGCCCCAGCCCCGGGCATGCCACCGACCGCAACCGCACAATACGCCCCGAACGGCACTCCGGCACCGGTCGCCGACCCGTACGCAGCGGCTGTTCCGACGCCAACCGCTGATCCGTATACGGCAGCCGCTCCGGCACCTGCAATGCCTGCGCCGACTCCGGCAATGCCCACCGCAGACCCGTATGGCGCTCCGACCCCAGCCCCGGCAGCCACCAACACTCCGTACGGCAACCCGTATGGCGCTCCTTACGGAACTCCGACCGATCAGTACGCAGCACCTGCGATGCCAGCCGCTCCAGCCGCCCAGTACACTCCGGCCGCCCCGGCAACTCCGCATGCAGCCCCGGCACCCGAAGCCCCTTCCATGCCGAGCATGCCTCCGCTGCCTACGGTTCCGGAACAGTCCACCCAGCTTGACCAGACGCAGTTCGATCGCCCCACGTTCGGCAACGATTCGCAGGGCCAGACCCCGTACGGATCCGACGATTCCGACGATTCCGACGATCCTACCGCGTACGGCAACATACAGCACTGACGAAATATGCCTGTTCAGCACTGAACTTAAGAACCGAACTTGCAATAATCAGTACTACATAAAGAAAATCCCGGCACCGCAATCGCAAGTGCCGGGATTTTCTTATTCCTATATCGATAATTCCCACTAATTCGGATTATCTCGGATTGCCCACGTCACGCAGCATCCGCACCTTCGCCTGAATCACCAGAATCATCGGAATCATCCATGTAGCTCATACTTTTCATAGCGTCCGTCATCAAATTGAACTTTTCAGCGAGCGCTTCCTTGCTCTTACGTTCATCCTCATCTTTGGCTTCCTGCTCGGCCCTCTTCGGATCCCAACGCAGGCACTCCGCATGATGATCCCACTCCATGCCCGCGCACGGAATGACATTGTCCGCGGTTATGGTGAATGTGTTGTCGCAGAAGGAATTCTCCTCGAGTGGCGTTGCCCTGCCCGCCTCACGCACAGCATTACGCAGCGCAACCATTCGAGACAAGGTCACGTCGCCGACATAGATCGGCGGAACAGCCATCTGCTCGCACAACTCGTTGATGTACAGCATCACCGGCAGCACGCGCACGGTCTGTTCGTCCACATCGTCAATGCCTTCGCACATGAGATTCATCAGACCGTCACCCACCGCGAGCGCCGCGAGGAATCGCCCGGTGAGCGTCCTTGGGGTCGTGGTGAAAGCGTAGCAGTAGTTGACATCTTCCAGCGCTCCGCCGTCGAAGCCCAGGCTGACGCTCTGCCGAATGTACTCCACGATCTTTTGCAGTATATTGCGGACTTCCGTCTCGACATGGGCGTCGATGAAGATGCCCAGAATGTCGGCCGCTTCGAAGAACAGGTCGGCATTGTTGGTTTCGGAATAATTGCGCATCACATCGTATGCCTGATTGGCCCGCGTGAGCGCTTGCACAATTTCCGGATCGCAACCCGGAATCTCGTCCATTCCCTCGTACACGGCTTCCGCCACGGACGGGTTAATCCCGTGGGACAATCGCAGCATTGCCCTTGCCATGGTGCAGGAGAATCTTACTTGCAGATCTTCCGTGTACTTTGCGTCATTCTCCATCTCCTGAACGGTTTGCAGCGGCCATAATTCCACCACTCCAACACAGCTTTCGATGGCAATTTTCATATGAGGCCTATCGAATAATTGATAAAGCGCTCCGTTGTTGATAGTGAAAGCCATGCGTGCCCCTTTGCAGCTTCGACATTTTGTTTTCCTCACTGGACCCAACAGCATCCAGCCCTTCCATGATTGCATGGAATCCCCGTTCTTTCAACAACCGCCGCACTCATTGTCGCGTGTCTCGGTCAAAAGTTTCCAATCCGGCGATTCCATGCCGCATTATGCGCTATTTCACGTCGGCCGCGGGATCGACGTAAGCGATCGACAATACTTTGCGTGTATCGCAATCGTACGTAATGGAAGTGATGGAGGCGAGTGCCGTATGGCGTAGCAGCATATTATGTTCCGGGTGCCCGGTTTCCAGCATGTGCCTGTAGCTCCAGATGGGCGATTCATGGCTGACTACGATGATTTGCTCGCCGGGATGCTCCCCCACTTTTTCGAGGGCGAACGCTTGCACACGATGCGCGATCGACTGGTAGCTTTCACCCCAGCTTGGCTTCCACAGGTTGCGTACCAGCTTCCAGTTGCCGTTTTTCCAGAGTGCGCCTTCGCCGTAGCCGATGCGCGTGCCGCGGAATTCGTTGCGCGCTTCGATGATGCGCTCGTCGGTGGTGAGTTTCAGCGGCTCCTCGCCACGGGTTTCACGCACTTCGTTGAGTGCGGTGAGGATTTCGCCGGCCGTTTCGCGCGTGCGTTCCAGCGGCGACGAGTAGATGGCGGAAACTGTGTTGAGTCGTGGATTGACGGCAATGTAGTGCGCGGTCGCCTGCGCCATGCGCACACCCACTTCCGACAGGTGGAATCCGGGCAGTCGTTCGTAGAGCAAATGCCCTGGATTTTCGACTTTGCCGTGACGTACGAAATGGATGGTTGTTGCGGGCATCCCTACCGCCTTTCCGCAAGATGCTGCCGGACTGCTGACGTTGACCGATGGAACGAAAATTCTGCAATCGCAAGCTTTGGAAGCGTTGCGCAACCATTTTGCAACAACCGTCTTTCGCCCGCCGGACATCTTTTCGTCCACCAAGTGAACGTGTGGTGAGTACTTACAAAATAGCCAATCGAATTATGTCTGCCAACCTCAATGCACCGCGTGTTGCGACAGTACCTCCGCATAAAGTTGTCTAGTTCAAGAAAATGGCACACAACCAGTCTCCACCCCCTATGCAACACGCTTGAACGTCAATCGATTGACGTTCAAGCAAGGTTGAAGTGAGAGACTGGGGCTGGAGAGCAAACAATCAAGACAGA
Source organism: Bifidobacterium pseudocatenulatum DSM 20438 = JCM 1200 = LMG 10505 (assembly GCF_001025215.1). NCBI lineage: Bacteria > Bacillati > Actinomycetota > Actinomycetes > Bifidobacteriales > Bifidobacteriaceae > Bifidobacterium > Bifidobacterium pseudocatenulatum. The sequence goes on along the minus strand of NZ_AP012330.1, from coordinate 244,170 downwards.
ACGAGGGTATATCAAGCGGTCCGCGGCAACGCAACGCAGCGGACGCAAGCACCAACCGTGAGCAGAAAGGAGCGGCAAAACATGACCAATTCAGTCCTCGCCGGCGCCAAAAGCATCGGCCAACATCTTTTCGGAGGGTACGCGGAGCTTCTTCGCATACCGCACACCGCCCGATTTTCGGTCGGTTCAGTGATCGCATGCATGCCGTTCCCGATGGTCGGCATGACGATTACGATTTCCGTGCAGCATTATTACGGCAATTATTCGCTGGCAGGCGCGCTGACGGCCGTGCAGGCGATCGCGCTGGCCGTTGCGAGCCCGGTGCTCGGCAAGCTGGTTGACAAGTTCGGCCAGCGTCAGGTGTCGATTCCGACAATCATCGTGTGGATGATTGCGGCGACCGCACTGGTTTCCTGTATCACCGCCCGAGTGCCGTCGTGGATTCTGTTCTGTATCGTACCGTTCATGGCGGCGATTCCGCCGTGGGGCGCGATGAGCCGTCAGCGTTGGACCACGCTGCTTAAAGGTGACACGGAGAAAACCAACCGCGCGCTTTCGCTTTCCGGCGTGTTCGACGAATGCATGTGGGTGATCGGCAATCCGCTCGCCTCCACACTGGCCGTGATTTCCGGGCTGTTGGCATTCTCATTCACTGGCGTGTGTGTGGTGGTCGGCGCGCTCATGTTCCTCACCGAACTTTCCACCGAGCCGAAATCGCAGACGCAGCTGGCTCGCGAAGCGGGCATGACCCGCAAGGAATACCGTGAGCGCGAAGCCGCCCGTTCCAAGGCGTTGCAGGCGGAAGCGGCCATTGAGTACGCTCGCGATCGCGCACGTTCCGAAGGCAAAACGGCTGCGGAAGTGCAGGCCGCCATGGATCAGGCCGCCGCCGATGTGAATGCCGGGCGCAAGGAATCGATTTGGGGGCCGGGCCTAATCGCCGTATGCGTGACGTGGTTCGGTTTGGGCGCGTTCCAGTCGGCCGCCAGCATTTCGATCGTCGCGTTCGCCACGGAAGCGAATATGAAGCAGTACACCGGTTTCGTGTTCGCCTGCTTCTCGTTCAGCTCGCTGATCGGCGCGCTCGTGTATGGCGCAAAGAATTGGACTATTCCGCTGTGGAAGCGTTTCTACTTCTGCCTTGCCGTGGTCGATCTAGGCATCGGCTCGTTCATGTTCGCCAAACATCTGTGGGTGATCATGATCATCTACCTGTTCATCGGCGTATGCCAGGCACCGACGTGGGTGAACGGCAACCAGCTGATGCTGCACTTGGTGCCGCCCACACGCTTCACCGAAGGCATGGCCTGGATGGGTGCGATGAACTCAATCGGCGGTTCCGTCGGCTCGGCGATTGCCGGCCAGTTCATCGACCGTATGGGATCACACGGTGGTTTCATTGTAGTGACGGCTCTGGCGCTCACCTCGCTGGCGATCGCCCTGTTCGGCTTCAAGCAGATCAAGGACTCCACCGAGCAGCCCATGCTTACCACCGTAAGCGTGTGACCTTTCGCACGTAAAGCATGCAGAGCATACGAAAAGGCGGTGCTTATACCTTTATAGGTGTAAGCACCGCCTTTTCATATTCAGGACTGTCCGGCCGTCTGCGCGAGTCGGGAATCAGGGCAGATTTGATCAGGGCAGATTTCCGGGTTGTGCAGGCAGATTTTCCGAATTCAGGACTACTTGGGCCAACCGTTGGGAGTGTGTTCCAGCGACCATATGCCAAGCTTGTGCGAGAAGCTGTTCTGCCACTTGGCTTCCAGCTCTTCCGGCGTGAGGCGGTTGTCGGCTTTGCGCAAACGGTTCATGGCGTTGGTGTGCGTATCGTCGAGCAACCATTTGCGTGTCAGGAAGTTCCACACCATCACCACGGCGGTGGCGATGAGCTTGCCGACGTTGGTGCGGATCAGGTATTCGGTGCTCTGCGACACGTAGGCATCATGGTTCATGCCATACGTGGAGATCCAGATAATGGCGTCGTTCATGAACAGGCCGATCAGCGCGCCAATCACGAAAATGAGGATTTCCATCCAGCGGGCCATGTCGTCACGGTGCTTGAACACCAGTTTCATGCTGGCAATGTAGTTGAAAATCAGGGAAATAATGAACGAGATGGTTGCGGCGAGCACGTTGTGCATGCGGAATACGCCGACGAGAAGATTCAGAATGCCCCAGTCGATAATGAAGGCGATCACGCCAACGAGGCCAAATTTCATAAGCTGTTCAATCAGTTTTCTCACAACGAATATTTAACACGCGCACGCAGACCACCTTGGCAGCCGTTCAGGCAAAGCCCAAAATTTCTCACACAGCCACCCCGACTGCGCCGTTCGACGCCTAGACTGGAGGTGAACCGCAAAGGCTGATTCCAACAATTTAAGGAGAGCATCATGCCAGTCATCCACACTCATGTTTCCGTTTCCACCACCGCCGAGCAGCGCGAGGCGCTGAAGTCCGCATACGGCAAGGCGATCACCGCCGTTCCCGGCAAGTCTGAAGGCTGGCTGATGTGCCCGTTTGAAGACAATATGCCGATTTATTTCGGCGGTGACGATTCCAAGCCGGCCGCATACGTCGAGGTGAACGTGTTCGGTCGTTCCGTGCCCGGTTCTGCTTGGGAGAAGCTGACCGAGCAGATCATGGCCGCGTTGGAGAAGGAACTGGGCATTCCGGCCGACCGCACGTACATCCGCTACACCGCCACCACCGACTGGGGCTGGAACGGCGGCAACTTCTGACGAAGTTTCCACCGTTCCTTCGAGGTTCGCCCATATTGCGAACCTCTCACCTCACCTACGGGGAAACACACCGTGTTTCCCGCCTCACGGTTCGGGGCGGCAACTTCTGACGAAGTTTCCACCGTTCCTTCGAGGTTCGCCCATATTGCGAACCTCTCACCTCACCTACGGGGAAACACACCGTGTTTCCCGCCTCACGGTTCGGGGCGGCAACTTCTGACGAAGTTACCTCCGTTCCTTCGAGGTCATGGCGTTGCGACGTTCGCTAGAAACCGCCGAAATTAAGGTGCAAAAAGGCGGTCACCTACGCATATACGCAAGTGACCGCCCTAAAATGTTGCGATCAGAACGCTACGACTCGTTTATCACACGATCTTCGGCATCGGCGTGGTCAGCGAAACGGTGAGATTCACATGCACCAAACCGGCACCGGAATGCACTTCAACCTTCTTCAACGTCACCGTACGCTCTTCAGCCGGAGCGGAATCGTTGTCAGTCATCGTGGCCGGAGACTTCACCGCAACCAGTGCAAGCGAACCGAAATCAATACCGGCGCTGGCGCACAGGTCCACCGCCTTATTAAGCGATTCAGCAAAACCGTCCTTCAGGATCACGCGATCTGCCGGAACACCATACGCATTTTCGGCAACCCAACGCACGTTCTCCACCAGAGCCATACCCTTGTGGCTGTGCGGCGTGGCCGGCATGGAACCATTCACCACCGCGTCAACGAACGCGTCAAGCTGCGGGGCGAGCGCATCGCCACCATCGCGATACAGGTTGCCGATAATCGGCTCGCGGAACTCCAGATCCTTGGCGGTCTGCTGCAACGCCGGAATTTGATCGTCTTCGCCATCCCACAGGTTAATCAGCGGGAACGTAGGAATATCAAGACCTTCCAAACGCTGCACGTGGAACGGGTAACGCCAGGCAAGCGCCGGATCGTCACGCCAAGTGGAAGCGCGGGTCACCACAATCGCGGCGGACGGCCACTGTGCGCCATACTCGCGGCAAGCAATGTCAAGCCACTTCTGAGCGCCCGCGTCAGCACCGTAACCGGCCTCGACGATCACCACATCATGCAGGGCGCACGCCATTTCCACGGAAACCAGCGTCGGAATGCCGATCGACACGTTCGCGAACGGACCGCCGTGCACATACACGGGAGAACCATTCACCGTTTCCGTCTTCGCCGGCTTCACCGCATCGGAAAGAATGCCGGTAATACGCCACAAATCAACGAATTCACCGAACGTAACGGCCTTGCCGTCCTTCGTGCCGGCAATCATCTTGGCAACGCGCTCGGCGATCTCATCCATGGAACGGGAGAGCACCACGATCTGCATGAGCTCGCAGGTCGGAGTGAGCACCACACGCTCGGCCACATTGCCCTTGCCGCGGTCCACCGCGATCTGACGCAGCGAACGGGACGGCACTTCGGAAACGCGCGGCACGGCGATATCGTCGAGCTTGCCGTCGTCGATGGCCTTCTCAGCGAAGGAAACCAGCAGGTTCTGGGCCGCTTCGATAGCGCCCATTTCGCCGCACAGACCCCAGTCGATCAGCTCAGGGTGGGTCAGGGAAGCCTTGCCGCCGCCCGAAGCGCCGCCCTTGGAACCGGCAGCGGTAATGCCCATGCTCGGCTGACGGAGCACTGCGGCCGCATCAATGCCACGCTCACGCAACGCGTCGATCAGCGCGATCGTGGTGGTGGTCTTGCCCTCGCCGCGAGACGCCTTCAGCGGAGTATCGGCGGTGACGAGCACGACCTTGCCATGCTTGCGTGGAGCATCCGGATCATTCTTCAAATAATCGAGATAGCCGAACGCATCAATCTTCTGCACCAAGCCGTACTGGCTGGTGAAATCCTCAATGCTGGTCACTGGGGTTTCCTTTCTTCAAATTGGAATGCACGCCATTCTAACGATGTTGTATTGCGGAAAATAATTGGCTCCCGCAACGTGGTCACGAGAGCCGAATAGTGAGATTTTAGAAGTCCGACATGTGGAAGCCGTTCTTCATGTTCATGCTGGCGGTGTACAGCACGGAATCAAGAAGCTTGTCGGTTTCCTCCTTGAGCTGCGCGGCCATGGTCTCGTTGGCTGCGGCAAGGATTTCACGGGCTTCGCCGTTGCGCACGGCTTCGATGATTTCATCCGGTTCCATAGGCTGAACATCGCCGATTTCGTCTTCCGCATCGAATTCGTCGGTCACGTCACCCACCAAACGTTCGATCTGCTCGTCGGTAGAGGCAACCATGCGGTGGCCCATCGCGCCAGTCTTCTCCTGATAGCGTTCCACGGCGTTGGCGGTGTCGGCGAAGCTGGAATCGCACAGGGCCGCGATGATGCGGTTCTCCCAATAGAAGTTTTCGGACGTGACGCGCGTGGTGGTGTCTTCCAAATACTTCGGCGTGGAGTTGACGTTCGGGAAGAACGGCACGAGCGTGTTGAACGGATTGGAACCATAGGCGATCCACTGGATCGCACGGCTCACCTGCGGGCGGTACGGGCGGATCTGCATCACCGCAAGCTGGCTCTGACGGTTGATGCCGATCGGGCGGAACATGTGGCGGGTGCGCTGGTCGCCAAGCTTTCCATACGGATCGTACGGAGTGCCCTGATAGTGGGAGCTCAGCACATACTTCACATCTTCGATGGTGATTTTGCGTTCCGGCTGGCGAGCCCACGGAATATCGTCGGAAACCGGCTTATGATCGGCATCCTGACCATCCCACTGCTCGTCGTACGGGTTAAGGAAACGCTGCATGTACCAGGCACGCGGAGTGTTGTACACGTGGTCGGAATCGGAGTGGGAGCCGAACGCGTCACGCGGGTTGAACGGAGTGGAATTCTCCACCGACAGGTCAAGATGGTTGCGTTCGATGAACTCGGTCAGATCGGCGGAGCACATGTGGTCCTCCTGCTCGCCAAACGCATCTTCAAGATCAAATTCGTCAATGCCCAGCTGGTTCGGCATGGTCACATACGCTTCGTCCGGCACACGCTTGGCGATCCAATGATGGCCGCCAACGGTTTCCAGCCACCAGATCTCGTCGACGTCGGAGAAAGCAACGCCGTTCATCTCATACGTGCCATACTCCTCAAGCAGAGCGCCCAAACGTTCCACACCCTCACGGGCGGTGGTGACGTACGGCAGCACGAGAGTAAGGAAATCCTCTTCGCCAATGCCACCGGCGACTTCCGGCTCATAGCCCTCTTCGCCTTCCTTGCCTTTGGCCGGCGTGAGTTCCACGAACGGATCGGCACCGAGCACACGCTCATTGGTGGTGAGCGTTTCGGTGGCGCTCATGGCAACGTTCGCTTCGTTCACGCCAGCTTCGCCCCAAATGCCTTCCTTCAGATCGGCATTCGGCACAGCCGTATACTGCAGCGGATTGTCAGGAAGATCGATTTCAACATGCGAAAGCACGCTCTTGTACTTGCGCGGCTGATCTTCAGGCTTGACTACGATGAAGCGCTTCGGGCAAAACTCACCATTTGCACTATCTTCATTACGGGCGATGATGGTCGATCCGTCATAACTTGCGTCTTTGCCAACCAAAATCGTGGTGCACGCCATAATTATTCAGCAATCCTTTCGATTATTGTCAATACGTTTTCGTCGGATATATTTCTGATTTCCGCATCTTTATATCGTTATATTGCTGCGGAAATCAAATTTCTGGCCTTACTTGAGATCCTCTTTCACAAATCAGGCTTTTCCAGTGAGGAAAATAGCGCCCTGATCAACGATTGTACCGGAAGTACGCAGCGCACGTTCCATTTCGTTGAGCCAGAATCCCTGATTGAGGCCGGCGAGCGGAGCCGTGGTACCCCACACATGCAGATAGTAGTCATGATCCTGATCTGGCGGATATGGACCGTTGTAACGCATCGTCACTGCGGGATCACTGCTGCGGCCCTGCAGCAACGGCGAGGCGGCGGACGTGCGTCCCTGAACCGTTTCAGGAATCATCGCAGAAACCGTGCGCGAGAAATCAGCCGGAATCGCGAGCGCGTGAGAATCGTTGAAATCGTACATCAGCGCATCCACGGGCAGGTTCGCGAGGGACCAATGATTCCACTGGAAACCGCATACCGGAATTGAATCCGGATCAACGAATTCCCAATGCAGGAACTGCACTGCAGGATCAAGCGCATCAATGTAGAAGGGGAAGGAAACAATCGGCGTACCGTCGATGCAGTTCTCAGGCGGCGCCGCCTTGGCAAACGCGTCGGGAATGACGGTGAAATCTGCGGAAATCTTCATGCACCCAGTATCCCTCAAGCGTCTGACTCATACAAGGTTTCAATTGACGGCATAACGAAACATAACGAAACGACCCCTGCGGCGAGCCTGTGGGGCACGCGGGCAGGGGTCGGTCCGGGAAACAGGGCCTATCAGACCTCACATCGCTTGAAAAACAAGGCGTTACAGGCGATAGGCACAGCTAGTACGGCTCAGTTGGCCGGGTGGTAGAAGTCGCCGTTGAGGGCGGCTTCGGCACGGGCCTGAGCCTCTTCGAAGGTGACTTCGGCAAGGGAGGCACGCACGTCGTCGAGTGCCACCGGAGTCATGGACAGGGAGTTCACGCCAAGACCGGCCAGCACTACGGCCAAGTCCGGATCGGCAGCGGCCTCGCCGCACACGCCCACCGGCATGCCCTTGGCGTTGCCCGCGTCGCAGATCATCTTGATGGCACGCAGCACCGCCGGATGCCAGGCGGTCTGATAGTTGGCAACGGAACCGAGCGTACGGTCGGCGGCCAGCGTGTACTGGGTCAGATCGTTGGTGCCGATCGACACGAAGTCGGCCACGTCGGCCACCTTATCAGCCATAAGCGCGATCGACGGCACCTCAGCCATCGCACCCACGAACTTCAGACCGAAGCTCTTGCCAAGCTTCACGAAATAGTCAGCCTCATGCTGGTCGGCAACCATCGGGGCCATGACCCACAGGTTCGCGTCGGTGGCGGCATCGGCTGCGGCGAGCGCCTTGAGCTGGCCTTCGAGCACGTCCATGTGGGCGCGCAGGGTGCGCAGACCGCGCAGGCCGAGAGCCGGATTCGGCTCGTCTTCCGGAGTGAGGAACGGCAGCGGCTTGTCAGCGCCGGCATCGAGCATACGAATCACGACCTTCTTGCCCGGGAACTGGCTCAACAGCTCGGTGTAAGCGCGGGTCTGCTCTTCGACGGTCGGCGGCTCGGAGTTGCCGATGAACAGGAATTCAGTACGGAACAGACCAACGCCTTCAGCGCCATATTCCAGCGCCTTAGCTGCGTCGGCCGGCTTGCCCACGTTGGCGAGCAGCGGAATGAGGTGGCCGTCCTTGGTGGAGCCCGGATTGCCGCGCAGTTCCTTGGCTGCGGCCGCGCGGGACTTGGCGGCTTCGGCTGCGGCGATCTCCTCTTCGGTCGGGTCGACGACCAGTTCGCCCTTGGCCGCATTGACGACCACGGTGGTGCCGTCGGTCAGATTCTCGGCTTCGGCTGCGGAAACAACCGCCACGATGCCGCGGGCACGGGCCAGGATGGCGGTGTGCGAGGTCGGGCCGCCCTGCGAGGTGACGATGGCGAGGGTCTTGCTCATGTCGAGCGCCGCGGTGTCGGCGGGGGAAAGATCTTCGGCAACGAGCACGAACGGGGTTTCGCTCTGCGGCAGGCCCGGTGCGGGAGCGCCCATAAGGTCGGCGATCACGCGCTGGCCGACATCATGCAGATCGGCGGCACGCTCGGCCTGATATCCACCGATGGCGCGGAACATGTCTTCCACCGCGGCGAAGCCTTCGAGCACCGCGCGTTCGGCGGTCTTGCCCTGCTGGATCAGCCCCTTGATGGATTCGGCCAGCGACGGATCGGAAGCGAACATGGCGATGGCCTGCAGAATCGGAGCGGCCTGCTTGGCGCCTTCGTCACCATTGGCGGCCTCTTCGGCGCGACGGTTCAGGTCGGCGTTCACCAGTGCGAGGGACTTTTCCACGCGGGCGATTTCGCTTTCGGCGGCAATGCCTTCCGCACGCGGGGCGTCCGACGGTTCCGGCAGCGGCTGCGCCATACGGATGACCGGGCCGACTGCAACGCCGCGACCAATGCCAACACCCTTGATGATCATGTGAACTCCTTTGACCTGTTTCCTTGTTTTGTCGTTTGCGTTTGTTGTTTGCTCGCGAAAGGAACGCGAGCCGAACGTGTTCTTGTGATTTCCGCGCCTGCCTTGCGCGTTGAGTTACCGCAATGATTTCCACCGTCTTTGCCGGTAAATCATTTTCAGCCTGCCCACAGTATACACGCTTTAAACCGCAACACACAACCAGTAAACGTTTTCTGCGTTTCGTGGAAAAAGTGCTATAGTAATCACCAGCGGCGCACCGATGCATTTCACTCGGCAAGCAGCACGACTTTCAAATAACACAACAGAAAACAATCAACAATAACGACTCAAAGGAGTGTCCATCATGGCAACCCGCACCACCGTCATCAACGATCCCGTCGGTATCCACGCTCGTCCGGCCGCACAGTTCTCCCAGGCCGTCACCGCCTCCGGCTGCACCGTCACCATCGCCAAGGAAGGCGGCAACCCGGTTCCGGCAGGCTCCATCCTGTCCATCATGGGCCTGGGCATCAAGCAGGGCGATTCCGTGGTCATCGACGTGCAGGGCGCCGACGACGAAACCGTGGCAGACAACCTGCTGAACATCCTCGTCAACGCCGAGTGATCTTCTTTTCTGAAGATTTTCGAGGATTTCGCAAGATATTCAACAATCTTCAGTTACGAAATCGCAATGCGATCGCAATTCCATATGCATGATTGCGATACTTGCTTCAGCCACCTGCCGCATTCGACGGGTGGCTGTTTTATTCCTGAATACGCGATTGAGACACGGCAGCAATTCGAATAATCCAATACTTCGAATGATTTTGGGAGGAGAGCATGGCACGCACAACCGACAACGCCTCGGCTTCGGCTACTTCGGCGAACAGTTCAATCACGAACGTCGCCGCGCTGGCCAACGTCTCCATCGCCACCGTCTCCCGCGTGCTTTCCGGAAAACGCACCAAAGACGACGACATCGCACGACGTGTGAGAGCCGCCGCGGCACACCTCAACTATTCGGTCAATTATGCGGCGAGCGCATTGCGCAGCACCGTCACCAACACCATCGGACTGGTGATTCCAACCGCCACCGACCCGTTCTGCGCGCAACTGCTTGACGAAATCGAACCCGTCATCGATGTGGATTCGCAGCAACTGCTGCTCGGCATCGGCGGCGATCAGGCCACGCAGATCCAACGCATCGAATCGTTGGTGGACCGCCATGTTGACGGGCTGATCGTACTGCCCGCCTGGGGAGCCTACCTTTCCGAGGAACTTGAACATTACGCCTCCACATTGCCGATTGTGCAGGTGGGCGGCCGTCGATGCTCATCCCGCACATCCATGGTGAGCATCGACGAAAACGCCGCCATGGAAATCGTGATCAGGCATTTGGCCGAACGTGGCATCGCATCCGTGGCATACATGGCCGGCAAGGAAATCTCCTTCGAATCGGCGGAACTGTTCGCCATGTTCCACACGCAGGTGCGCGCGCACCACTTGAACACCGAAGCCGAATGGAACAAGTTCGGCGATCGTAGCGTGCAACGCGGTTTCGACTGCGCCATGCGACTGTTCTCCGAACCACTCGTGCAGCCGGAGGCAGTGGTGTGTGCCGACGATTCGATCGCATTCGGTGTGATGGTGGCGTTGCATTCGCTCGGGCTTCGCGTGCCTCAAGATGTGCTGGTGGTTGGCTACAACGATTCGCCGATTGCACGCACCACCATGCCGGCGCTGACCAGCGTGCGCCCGCCGTTCAAACAAATCGTCTCCGAAGCGCTACGCCTACTCAACGACGCCCCCGGCAGCCCCGCGCACATCTCACTCGCGCCGCAACTCATCGTCCGCGAATCCACCAACTGCCAGCGCTAAATCGCAATTTTTGCAATTTTGCCGGCAGTTATCGCACGATAGCAAGCCAGAATCATACAGCCAAACAACCATTTCCCCACCCGCTGGAAGAATCTGCCCTCGGAAAACAGTATGTGCCAACGCCGCTAGCCCTAGCTGGCGATGAGGGAGCAGAAGAGAGCTTCAAAGACCAGTACGGGATTGCCATTGCCGGCCAGGCGGCGACGCGCAACGGCAATATCCTCCAGCCGCCGCACCGCTCCCCCACGCGTAAGCCGCACCGACAGTTCGGTGATCGATGAACGATTCTCCAAATTGATCAGTCCCACCGAATCCTCGGCATTGTTCTGCAGCACAGCCACATCACGGTAAATACTGGCAATCGAGTTCAACGCACGGTCAAGCACATCACGCGTAAGTCGCGTAGTCTGGCGCTTCAGCTCGTCTTTTTTGGCGATCGCATTGTACGCGCCACGCAGTTTCGGAGGAATACGATCCTTCGCCCCAAGCCCATTGATCCTACGAAAATCAGCTTCCGCCTCTGCCGCCTTGACCTTCACCTCCGCTTCGGCCTGCACTTTCGCATTGTCGATAAGATTGCCGGCAAGCAGCACCGCATCCGATGCGCGACGCAATCCAAGCACACCCACAATCAGCTCGTCACGGTCAGACATCACCTGCTCATTCTCCGCATACAAGCGCGCAATGCCGATATGCCCTTCTGCAAGGCGTGCGGCACGTACCGCGATTTTCGGCTCAAATCCGCCATTTTGTTCCAGAAATGCGGCCACTGCCTGCGTGGAAGGCACAGCAAGATTGACGATGCGAGTGCGCGAGCGAATCGTCGGCAACACATCCTGCGCACTCGGCGCGCACAAGAGCCAAATCGTGTGCGCGCTCGGCTCCTCAATCTCCTTGAGCAGCACGTTGGTGGTGCGTTCCAGCATGCGATCGACATCTTCGATAATGATGATGCGCCACGGCGCAGTGCTCGGCATCTGTTCGGAAGTGGTGATGATGTCTCGCACCTCGTCGATGCCGATGGTCACTTTGTTGGTGGCAAGCACGGTCACGTCGGGATGAGTGCCGGCAAGCACCTGCTGCACGGCTTTGGTCGGCTCGTCGCCAAGACCATGATCGGGGCTCTCCAGCGCCGCCGCAAACGCGCGCGCCACATTGGAACGGCCCGATCCTGGAGGACCGCAGATTAGCCAGGATTGCGCAATGGCTTTCGGATCGCCACTTGCGATGGCTTTGAGTTGTTCGACAACCCGCTGCTGGCCGACAATCGAATCCCACACGCTCACTGGGCGGCCTCCGATTGGAAAGTTTTCGTTTGGCTGATTTGTGCAAAATCGTCTTGAATATGCGACCATACTTCATCGATGGATTGGCTGGCATCAATCACGCGGAAACGTTGTGATTCCGCCTTTGCCAAGTCAAGAAACGCCTGTCGTGTACGACGTTGGAAATCGTTTCCTGCAGATTCCATGCGATCTTCATCATGCTGTAGTCGTGCATGCGATTGCACAGGGTCAAGATCCAGTAGATACGTGCGATTCGGCAATAGCTCGCACGTTGCCCACATACTTAAGTCGCGGATTTCACCTGCCGTCAATTCGCGGCCGCCAGCCTGGTATGCAAGAGAAGAATCAAGGTACCGATCGGTAATTACCACGGCACCGCGTTCCAGCGCAGGGCGAATCACCTCGGCAACATGCTGGGCACGGTCGGCGGCGAACAGCAACGCCTCCGCACGCGGAGCAATATCCGCGTCGGAACCTTCCACACCGCCAAGCAGCAGCTTGCGAATCGCCACACCAAGCACAGTACCGCCCGGCTCGCGCGTGACCACGCATTCGCGCCCCTGCGCCTCAACGTACGCACGCAACCGTTCGACCTGCGTGGTTTTGCCGACGCCGTCTACACCTTCAAAGGAGATGAATATGCCTTGCATATTCATCACTCTACATTGCGGCGTTCGCAACGCTACCGCTGCTCACTGCTACGAACAGTCCACCGGACTGTTCATCACCGGGCGGGAACTACGGCGGGACGGGTGTAGCCTTCGTTGACAGCGAGCCATTCCACATCGGCCTTCACCGTGGTCGGCGTGGAACCGATCTCCTTGGCGATACGGGTGTTGGCCCAACCCTTATCGGCCAACTCGCGCACCTTGGCACGGCGATCGGCACGAACTTGATCAGCAGAAGCCTTAGCACCCTTAGCAGCAGTCTTCTTAGCACCACCCTTGCCAGCAGCACCCTTGCGTCCACGCCTCTTCGACGGACCCTGCGCACGCTTCTCCGCCAGCAGACGGAACGCCTCAGCCGGCTCGATCGACTCGGGAGCATACTGCTTCGGCAACGTACGGTTCGTTTCACCATCGGTGATATACGCGCCGTAGAAGCCTTCCTTGATGGTCACCTGCTTTTGCGTTTCCGGATCGACGCCCAGTTCACGCAGCGGTGGCTTGGCAGCGCCACGACCGCGCCCACGGCCATACTTCGGCTGGGCGAACAGTTCCTTCGCCTTATCCAAATCAACCGTGAAAATCTCATCTTCCGAAGCGAGCGAACGCGTATCCGACTTGCCATCGGCACCAGTCTTCGTCAAATACGGACCGTAACGACCATTATTGGCCTGCACGGTAACCGTCTGCACTTCACCGGTCTGCGCATCCACCTCTTCATACGAACCGATTTCACGCGGCAAGCTCAGCAGACGCAACGCATCATCCAACGTCAACGATTCCGGACTCATCGTCTTGAACAACGACGCCATCTTCGGGCGATCGGCAGCCTTCTTAGCGCTCTTGCCCTTCTTCGACTTGCCACCACCAGCCACGTCACCGTCAGCACCAGCATCCGAAGAAGGCATCACCAGCGCAACATACGGCCCGAAACGACCATTACGCACTTCAACGGTGCCTCCGGAAACCGGATCGACGCCAAGAGCGCGCGGACCGCCGGAATGGTTCTCGATCAAATCATGACCGACTTCCACCGTCAGCTCATCCGGAGCGAGCGTATCCGGCAGCGAGGCACGCTTCGGATTGCCCTCATCATCCAGATGGTTCATATCCTCCAAATACGGGCCATATCGACCGACGCGCACATGCAAACCGTCGCCGATCTCGATCGTATTGATCTCGCGAGCGTCGATTTCACCCAACTGCGCGACCTGCTGCTGCAAGCCGGCATGTGCCTCGTCTGCAGACTGCGCGGCACCCTCACCGGAACCGAAATAGAAGCGGGTCAGCCAATTCCTGCCGGTCTCCTGACCGCTCGCGATCTGGTCAAGACCGCTTTCCATATCGGCAGTGAACTCATAATCCACATACCGCGGGAACTTTGTTTCCAGCAATTTGACCACGGAGAACGCGAGCCACGACGGAATCAACGCACGACCGCGCTCATACACGTACCCGCGATCGATAATCGTGGAAATAATGCTCGCATACGTGGACGGGCGGCCGATTTCCTTCTGTTCCAACGTTTTCACAAGCGACGCTTCAGTGTAACGCGCCGGAGGCTGAGTTTCGTGTCCGTCGGCACCAACCGCCACCGCAGCGAGCGCATCGCCCGGATTCATCGGCGGCAGCGACACATTGTCATCCGACTTCTTATCCGCTTTGCTGGATTTGCCGGATTGCGCGGCCTGTTCAACGCTTCCAGCAACATCACCCTTCTTCGATTCGGCGAACGCTCGGCGGCCCTCACCGGTCGCCTTCATAAAGCCGGGGAACTCGATAACGGTGCCGGAAGCCTGGAACATGGCTTCCCCATTCGATTCGGTCGACGCGGACAGTCGCACGGTCGCCGTGGAACCGGTTGCGTCTGCCATCTGGCAGGCAAGCGTGCGCTGCCAGATCAGCGTGTACAGTTTGAGCTGGTCGGCCGGCACTTTGCTTGCGATTTCCGCAGGGTCACGGAATTTCGCGCCCGCCGGCCTGATGCATTCGTGGGCTTCCTGCGCGCCTGCCGTCTTTGTGGCATATTGTTTCGGCGCGTCCGACAGATAGTTTTCGCCGAAATGCTTGACGACCGCTTCGCGTGCGGCTGCGATCGCCTCTTGCGACAGCGTCACCGAATCGGTACGCATGTAGGTGATATAGCCGTTTTCGTACAATCCTTGCGCCGCACGCATGGTCTGACGCGAGCTCATGCCGAGACGATTGCCGGCGGTCTGCTGCAAGGTGGACGTGGTAAACGGTGGAACCGGACGGCGACGGTACGGCTTGGTTTCCATCGACGCGACAGTAAACGTTGCAAATTCCAATGCCTGAGCAATCGCGGAAGCCTGCGCCTCGTCCAACTGCACGACCTGATCCTTCGCACCGGCCGCAGTCAGCTTGCCATCGGCGCCGAAATCCTTGGAACCAGCCAAACGACGGCCACCCAACGACACCATACGAGAATCGAACGCAACATTATTGCCATCGGCATCCGGCGCCTCCAACGTTGCGGTGACATCCCAATACGGGGCACGCACGAACGCCATACGCTCGCGCTCGCGCTCCACGATCAAACGCGTGGCGACGGACTGCACACGGCCCGCGGAAAGACCCGGCCCAACCTTGCGCCACAGCACCGGAGAAAGCTCATAGCCGTACAGGCGGTCCAGAATACGGCGGGTTTCCTGGGCGTCGACCATGTCGTCGTCAACGTCGCGAGTATTGTCAAGCGACGCTTTGATGGCTTCCTTCGTGATTTCGTGGAACACCATGCGCTTAACCGGCACTTTCGGCTTGAGTGTCTGTACCAGATGCCAGGCGATGGCCTCTCCCTCGCGATCCTCATCGGTTGCGAGGTACAGGGTGTCGGCTTTTTTCAACGCGCTTTTCAGCTCGGACACGGTTTTCTTCTTGTTGCCGTCGACGATGTAATACGGCTTGAATCCGTCTTCCACGTCAACGCCGAACTTGCCGAATTTGGTTTTGTCGGCGGCCGGCACCTGGCTCGGCTGCGCAAGATCTCGAATATGGCCGACCGAGGCCATCACCGTATATTCGGAGCCCAAATACCCACCGATTTTCTTGGCCTTGGTGGGAGACTCCACAATCACGAGCTTGCTGCCGGTAGCCATAGCCACTCCTTATTACTAGCGTTTGCAACGCAATAATACTCACTGACCGTATGCAGTTGGCAAACCGTCCGTGTGGCGCGAGCGACCGGTGCCGGAAATTTTCGGCGTGATCGTACGTTTTGCCGTCAGCGTTTCGGAGGGGCCGGAGGTGCGCCGACAAGCCCAAGTTTCGTCAATGGCGAGGCGGTCAGCTGACGCATGGTCAACACCAGCCCGAACACCAACGACGCAACGGAAGCCGTCAGAATCACCGTGGAAAGGTGCGCGCCGGAATTCGTCCATTCCGCACTCATCGCAAGTCCCGGCTGAATCTGCCAAATAATGTATGCGCCATACAGGGTGCCGAGCACGCCGAACGTCAACAGCACGCTGCCGACGATCTGCACGGAAGGCGACGACGCGCGCGAACCGGGCTCATCCATGCCGTTCGCAAACGTCGCGGCAAGCGTGATCATTGCCACTCCGCCGACGATCAGCAATGCCATGATCACGTCGGTCGGCCGGTGCCACTGTCCCGCGATCACCGACAATCCGACGAGTACCGCATACAGCCAGCCGATCACGGCAACGAGCGCACGGCATACGCGAGGCACGGCGCATAGTAGGATCACTCCTGCCGCGGCGGCGAGTATGACATGCCCGGAAGGCGCGGAATTATTGGGATTTGATTCCAGATTGATTAAGTACGGACGTGGCAGCAGCGGCTTCAGCAACTCTGCTGTGGCAAAGCAGATTCCGCCGAATACCGCCAGTTGAGCAATCAACAGCCATCGTTTTCTTACGATGAGTACAGCGAGGGCGATTATCGACATAATCGCGCTTGTTGCGATTACAACGGTGGAAATGGTGAAGACATGCACGACCGGTTCCAGCCATCCCGGCAGGGCCGCATCGAATTTCGACCAGACCATGTCTTCATAGCTTTGGCCTTCCATCGTGCGCACGCCCAACCACCAGACGCCCACCGCGGCGGCAAGCAGCAGCAGACCGAACACCACGCTGAGCATAATGCTCGACACGCGCGGATGACGGGTCAGCGGATCGGCTTTGGCAAGCCCTTCGCTCACTTCACGTGGGGAAAGCACCTGTTCGATCGGATCAGACGGCGGCTGCGGCACGGGAACGGGCGCGACCGGCTGTTCCAGCATATTCGCGGACTTGTGCGGGTCTCGGATGATTGGCTTGAATTCGTCGGTCATAATCATCGAGAATACGGCATTGGCTCTACGGTATGCGCGAATGGCATGAAGATATAAGAAAACCTCCACGCACCCGGAAGAGGCCACTTACCCTTGCTGCATTCCTGCCCTGGGGGAGTTGGGTGACGTACCGCCACGCGGAGGCAAAGACCAGTGTACACCATGCCCGGACCGAACCGCGCCGCAAGCCGCACGAACCGCAGCACAACCCGCGCCACAGACCTCGCACGAACCACACAGACCATGCCATGATCCGTGGAGCAGTCAGCCCCACGATCAGCGACACAGGGAAATCAAACGTCAAAATGCCGCTTCCCCATGTGCGCCCCGCGTTAAGGAGGGCGGACGGGTATGCTTGATGAGGAATCGCACACGAATATTGTGTGTTTGTTTTAAGTTCGGAAGGTTGTTCTTATGACTGAAGCGGTGGAATATCCCGATCTGGTGGTCGTGGGCGCGGGCCTGTTCGGCCTGACCGTGGCCCAGCAGGCCGTGGAGAGGCTCGGCGTGCGCGTGGAGATCATCGACGTGCGCGACCACATCGGCGGCAACGCGTACAGCTACATGGACGAGGAGACCGGCGCGGAGATCCACAAGTACGGCGCGCACCTGTTCCACACGTCCAACAAGCGCGTGTGGGACTATGTGAACAGGTTCACCTCGTTCACCGACTACGTGCACCGCGTGTATGCCACGCACGACGGCGAGGTCTACCCCCTGCCGATCAACCTGGGCACCATCAACCAGTTCTTCCGCGCGCACTACACGCCCGCCGAAGCCAAGGCGCTCGTGGCCGAGCAGGCCGGCGAGCTGGCCGGCAAGGATCCCCAGAACCTCAACGACAAGGGCATTTCGCTGATCGGCCGCCCCCTGTACGAGGCGTTCATCAAGAACTACACGGGCAAGCAGTGGCAGACCGACCCGAAGGACCTGCCCGCGGGCATCATCAACCGCCTGCCGGTACGCTTCAACTACGACAACCGCTATTTCAAGGACACGTGGGAGGGCCTGCCGGCCGACGGCTACACCGCGTGGATGGAGCGCATGATCGACGATCCGCGCATCCATGTGACCCTGGAGACCGACTTCTTCGACGAGTCCCAGCCGTACAACAGGAAGGCTTTGGCCGCGGCCGGCGTGCCGGTGGTGTACACGGGTCCGGTGGACCGCTACTTCGACTACTCGCTGGGCGAGCTCAAGTGGCGCACGGTCGACTTCAAGGAGGTCCGCTACGACGAGGGCGACCATTTCGGCTGCCCGGTGATGAACTTCTCCGACGCGGACGTGCCGTACACGCGCGCGATCGAGTTCAAGAACTTCAATCCGGAACGCGCCGCCTCGCAGAATCCCGACAGGACCGTGGTGTGGGAGGAGTACAGCCGTTTCGCCGAGCGCGGCGACGAGCCGTACTATCCGATCAACACCGAGGCCGACAAGGCGCTGTACGCGAGGTACGAGGAGCTCGCGAAGGCCGAGCCGAAGACGGTGTTCGGCGGCCGTCTGGGCACGTACAAGTACTACGACATGCACAACGTGATCGACACCGCGTTGACCGCGTACGAGGAACAGGTCGAACCCCTCCTCAAGAAGTGACGATACGCATCGTTTCCAAATCGTAATTAAAAATCCCCAATCCACCGACGGTAGATTGGGGATTCCTCATATCAGACGAACCAAAAATCAGGCACGCCACACATCCTTACCAGCTGCCTTGGCGGCGGCGACATCGGCGTCAAGCTGCTCTTCGCTGCCTTCGACCTCGCCCTTGATGAACTCCTCCACCAAGCGGCGGGCCTCGCCATCCTCGTGCTGCACGGCCGGCGACTTCATGAAATAGGAGCTCGGAGCCAGAATCGGGCCGGCCAGATGACGGTCGAGCGCGATCTTGGCGGCACGCACGGCATCGATCACAATACCGGCGGAATTCGGGGAATCCCACACCTGCAGCTTGTATTCCAAGCTCAGAGGCACATCGCCGAACGTAGTGCCTTCAAGACGCACGAACGCGAACTTGCGGTCGTCAAGCCATGCCACGTAATCGGACGGACCGATATGCACGTTATGCGGATCCATATCGTGCGGCACCACGGAAGTGACGGCGCGGGTCTTGGAAATCTTCTTGGATTCCAGGCGCGAGCGCTGCAGCATGTTCATGAAGTCCATGTTGCCGCCCACGTTGAGCTGGTACGTGCGGTCCAGACGCACGCCACGATCCTCGAACAGACGGGCGAGCACGCGGTGCGTGATGGTGGCGCCGACCTGGGACTTGATATCGTCGCCGACGATCGGCACACCGGCGTCACGGAACTTCTGAGCCCATTCCGGATCGGATGCGATGAACACCGGCAGGCAGTTCACGAACGCGCATCCGGCGTCCATGGCGGCCTGGGCGTATGCCTTGTCGGCCTGCTCGGAACCGACCGGCAGGTAGGAAACGAGCACGTCGACCTTCTTGTCGCGCAGCACCTGGGCCACGTCGACCGGCTCGGCGTCGGACTCTTCGATCATCTGGCGATAGTATTCACCCAGACCATCGTTGGTCGGGCCGCGCAGCACTTCGACGCCCAGATTCGGCACGTCGGCGAATTTGATCGTGTTGTTCTGCGACGCTTCGATGGCTTCAGACAGATCCTTGCCGACCTTCAGCGCGTCCACATCGAATGCGGCGACGAATTCAATGTCACGCACGCGATATCCGCCGAAATTGTTGTGCATCAGACCGGGAATCTTATCCTCGTCCTTCGTGTCTTTGTAGTATTCAACGCCCTGCACCAGCGAAGAAGCGCAATTGCCAACGCCAGCGATAGCTACACGAATGCTCATCTGTAAACGACTCCTCTGTTATATATATGCATATATGCGTTTCACAGGTACCAAATTTCAAGCATACCTGCGAAACAGCGAAAAGGCACCTGAAAAACTGATAAAACCCTGAAAATCAGCCGATATTGAGGCAACGTCCTGCAAACTGTCGATTTGTAAAAGAGCTGCGCAAAAAATGCCCCCGCCAAGGCAAACGCACCTATTTCCACCTGATTTCTCAAGTCAATCAGCTACGGTGGAACCTATGGTTTCACACACACGAAGCGTAAGCTCACGCTCAAGAAGCGCCCGCAGCGGCGGCGCCGGCAGCAATCGCAGCAACGCATCCCATAGCGCGCCCAAGCCGCAGAACCACGGATCGCACCGCGCCAACGGACCTAAGAAAAAGCAGAACAAGCGCAAGCATCTCGTGCTGAAGTGGGTACTCGGCATCTTCGCAGCGCTGCTCGCGGCAGGTATCGGCCTGTTCGCCTACATGTATATCACCACGGAAATCCCCGAACCGGAAAAGTTCGCCCTCGCCGAAAAAACCACCGTCTACTATTCCGACGGCACTACGGAAATTGGCAGCTACGCGGAACAGAACCGCGAAATCATCGATTGCGCGGTATTGCCGGATTACGTGGGCAATGCCATCGTCGCGTCGGAAGACCGTTCCTTCTACACCAACAAGGGCATCGATCTGTATGGCATCGCGCGAGCGCTGTATACGAATCTGACCACAGGCAGCCGTCAGGGCGGTTCGACCATCACCCAACAGTATGCGGAACGCTACTATTTGGGCGAAACCACGTCGTATTCCGGCAAGCTGAGAGAAGCGTTCCTGGCCATCAAGATCGCGCAGGCACAAGATAAGAGCCAGGTGCTGTGCAATTACATGAACACGATTTATCTTGGTCGTGGCGCGTATGGCATTCAGGCGGCGGCGAAGGCGTATTTCAACAAGAACGCCAGCGATCTGACCTTGTCGGAATCCGCCATGTTGGCCGGTATCATTCCGGCGCCGAGCTCATGGGATCCGGCCGTCAATCAGGAACAGGCCGAAAAGCGATACGACCGCGTGCTCAGCATCATGAAGGAAGACGGCTACATCACCGCCCAGGAGAAGAAGGAAGCGCAGTTCCCTGCCGTGGCGGAAATACAGCAGAGCAACCAGATGGCCGGCGCGAACGGGTATCTGCTGACCACGGTGAAGAACGAACTGGTCAATTCCAAGGCGTTCACCGCCGATGATCTGGAAACCGGCGGCTACAAGATCGTCACCACGCTCGACAAGGGCATGCAGGACGAGATTCAGCAGGTCGGCGACACCCGACCGGAGGGCATGCCGGAAAGCATTCAGGTGGGCGGCATTGCGGTCGATCCGAAAACCGGTTCCGTGAAAGCCATGTATGCGGGCAACGATTACCTCACCAAGCAGCTCAACAACGCCACGCAGGCCACGTTCGAACCGGGTTCCACCATGAAGCCGTTCGGCTTGCTGGGAGCCGCGCAGGAGGGTGTGAATTTCAACACCATCTTCAACGGCAATTCTGGCCTGACGTTTGAAACGACGCCGGGAACCACCGCGCAGGTGCCGAACGCGTTGAACACCAATTACGGGTATATCAACCTCTATCAGGCGACCGCGAATTCGGTGAACACGGTGTTCATGGAGGTCAACAAGCACCTCGGCGCCGCGAATCTCGCCAAGATCGCGCATCAGGCGGGCATTGAGGAAGACATCGCCGAAGACACCACCTACAACATTCTGGGCATCAACGGCATTACCGTGTGGGATCTGGCGCAAGGCCACTCCACCATTGCGAATGATGGCGTGAAGAACACGCTGCACATCGTCGACACGGTGCTCACGTCCGACGGTTCGAAGGAACTGTACAAGACGGCGCAGGAGAACCAGCAGGTGTTCGATGCGAACGATTGCCATCTGGTACAGAAGGCCATGCAGGGCACCACCACGTATGGCACCGCGGCTGGCGTTTCGACACGTCTCGGACGCCAGGTGGCCGGTAAGTCCGGTACCGCAAACGACGAGAAGGCCGCTTCGTTCGTGGGCTACACGCCGCAGCTGCTCAATGTGTGGGCCATTTGGAATCCTGCGGAAGACGGCAGCGCGCAGGAAGTGCCATCGTTCGCAGGCTATGGCGTTTCCTCCACGGGCTACCCGTCGCATCTGTTCGAGGAGTTCATGTCGCTCGCATTGCAGAATCAGGAGGTGCTGACCTTCACCGAACCGACCGACAACGGCAAGATCGGCGGCCCGGACGGCACATGGGGCACCGGCGCGCAGAAGACCGAGACACGGCAGAATCAGGAGATGCCGAAGGCCGAAGAGAACACCGAGCAGACCACACCCGATCCTACGCAAAACAGCGATCAGAACAGCGCTGGAAACGGTGACGGCGGCAACTCCGGAGACGACGGAGACAGCGGCAATAACGGCGGAGACAGCTCCGGAGACGGCGGCAACGGCGGTAACAGCAGTGGCGACAACTCCGGAGACGACCAGTCGAACGGAGCCCAATAACCGTCGCAACAACCGTTGGCGGCAGGCAAGGCACCCGCTCATTGACGGCAACCGACGCCAGCCGGAACAGCAACCGCAAAAACATTGTGGCGGCAACGAATACCATCGTTGCCGCCACAATGCGTATCAGCATCCTCCAATCACCGGATCGCCATGGCAGACGCCCCCGGACGGTCAATCGTCTGCCATATCGCGATTTTCATCGCTGCAATCCTACTTATGCAATCGTAGGGCGGTGATTTTCGCGCCGTCATGCGCCGAAGCCGAGATGCGTACGATCGCAGCGTCGTCAGCATTGTCGTTTTCTCCGGTATTCTCAATATTTTCTGCGGTTTCCGCAGTTTCTGCGGCATCCGGCAGCGGATACACGTCGATTGCCGTGGGATCGCCATCGATACGACGATGTTCGCCGCGCTGCAATGGCAGGCCGTCGAGCATCACTTCATACGCCGTGTTTTCACCGTCGCTTTCCGCGGAATCGGCAATCACCTCGATTTCCAAACGATGCGCCTGACCACGCCCGCGCATCGCATACTGGAATTCGCCACCAGCCAACGCGCGACGCCAATGCAACGTGCCGTCGGCACCCATCATGTCGTTATCGCCCGAATACCGATGATCGATTTCCGATTGCTGCTGACCGCATGCGATGGTGTCGACAACGGTCTGCTCGCTAGCGGCCTGACGCGCATCGATATCGGCCAGTTGCGCGCGCAACGCACACACGTTGCCATCGTCGGCAACCGGCAGATACACGGAATACCGGCAGCCATGCATACTGCTGAACTCATGCATGTCGAACAGCATGGTACGGCCGGAAACGTCCGTCGCGGCAACGGTGAGGCCATGCACGTACGGTCTGGAAACCTGCGCGCACGCCTTGACCGGATTGCCGTTGATGATCGGCATGGATATGAGCGGACGCAACGGACCGGTGGCAATATGACTCATACGGCCGGCGTCCGCGAATTCGCCGTCCATATCGTCGCTATCCGAAGCCAGCGCCATCACCTTCGGCCCCTTCATGAAACTGACCCAAGGCGAACCGTCCGGCATACGCTCGACGGTGATCCGCGGCCGCAACCGCATCACCACTTCCGCAACGCCGTTCCAGCGCAGACGCAACGGCAGATATCCTTCGGGAATATCGTTGGTGCGTGCCGGATCAAGCGTGCAGACGGCGCAGGTGGCTTCCATCACGCCGTAATGCTCCGCCCACCACGGACGGCGCAGAAACAGCGTGGTTTCCCGCAAACCACCGGGAGTATCGGGAACATGCTCGGCCGTGGATTCCAATGTGAACGTCACCGTGTAATCGACGCCATCCTCAATGCGAGCGGCGCGCTGCGTGATGCGCAGACCCTGCTCCGGGCAGTCGAAGGTGGAATCGATGTACAGATTGACCAGCAGGCGCGTAGCTTCCGCCTCGGCATTGTTTGAAACGGTATTGCCCGTCTCGGCGGCAGAACTGGCAAAACCAGCAGCAGCCGAATCAGCCGAATCCTGCGCAGCCGGCCGCTGCAGCGCGTAAATCAATCGTCCATATCGGGCGTGATTCTCCAATCCCGAACCGACGCAACACCAGAAGCATTCCTGAGGTGTGGAATAGGCACGATAATGCTGCGATCGCATCGGCGTGAAATACACGAATCCCGGCTGCTTCGGATTGATGGTGGACAGCAGGTGATTTTCCAGCACCCGCTCGTAGAAGTTGATATAGTCGGCGCTGCCGGAACGCAGCCACAGTCGTTCCGCAAGTTTCGACATGTTGTACGAATTGCAGGTTTCCGGGCCTTCTCGCGATTCGATCATGGATGAAAAATCGTCCGTCGGGTGGAAATGCTCGGACACGGAATGCGCGCCGATGCTTACGGAACGGTGATGTACCACGGAATCCCAGAAGGTGTTAGTGGCGGCGTCGGCCTGTTCATCGTTGCAAATCGCGCCCAAACGTTCCCATCCAAGCACTTTGGGAATCTGCGTGTTGGCGTGCATGCCGGTGAGCACATCCTCGCCTTGCGCCAGCGGGTCGAAGATGGCGTGGTCTTTGAAGCGGTCGGCCATCACATGGTAGCGCTCCTCGCCGGTACGCGCGTACAGTTCGGCGAACGATTCGCACATGCCGCCGAATTCGCTCACCAGAATCCTGTCGAAGGTCTCGTCGTCCAGCGGCTCGGCGATACGGCACCACCAATCGGCCAGATCAAGCACGACGGTACGTGCCAGCTGCGAAGTCTGTTCATCGATAGAAGCAAAATCGGCCCATGTATCCAACAAACCGGCGAACGTTTTGTGAACGTTGTACATGGGCACCCATGCGTCGTTCATCGAGAAATTCTGCGATTCAACATCGCCTGCGGCAAGGCGCCCGAACACGGTGCGGGAATCAGGCACACCACCCACATACCCGCGCATCACAGCATCGCCGGCAAACGACTGCTGGCATTCATGCCATGACCGCACCACGGTGGCGGCGCGGTCGATGAACGGTTGCGGATCGTCTGCGACTTGCGCGAATCCGACGCAAGCCGACAGATAATGCCCTGCGATATGGCCGTCAAGCCCCGTTTCCTCCCAATTCGGGTACGACGTTACCGGATTGCCGTCGGCATCGGTCGGCTGCGGCAGTCCCGCCTCCCTGCGGAAGGGATATAGCAGGCGATCGACGTCGAGATCAAGCAGGTACCGCGCGCCGGCCTGTTGAGCGTCAAAATGTTCTCCTGGCAGTAGCCTCACCTGCTGTAGAGGGACCCGTTCGAGAATATGCGAAGTCATATGCGCGCTCCTTTGCGTCGTCTACATACGTGTATCGAATACGTGTACAAACGTTTTTTACGAGAATACAGAACAAGGCCGCCACCGTGGGGAGGAGCCACGCCGACGGCCTTGTTCTATGCACCAAACGGTGCGGTTATCGAAGGAAGGAAAACAAGGTTCAATTATGGATTTTCAATTACGGATTGTTTGATCAGGCGATGAAGTTGGGCTTTACTTCATGCCGGTCATGGCGATGCCTTCGACGAAGCGCTTCTGCACCAAGAAGAAGACCACCAGCAGCGGCAGTGCGGAGATCAGGGCGCCTGCCATCACCACGCCGTACGGGGTGACGGAGGAACCGTGGCCGGTCAGCATTGCGAGGCCTGCGGTGATGGTGCGGGTCTCCGGCTTGGAAGTCATGATCAACGGCCAGAGCAGGTCGTTCCAGTTGCCCATGAAGTTGAACATGCCCACGGTGAGGATGGCCGGCACCGCGTTCGGCAGGATGATCTGCGCGAAGATGCGGAATTCGCCTGCGCCATCGATGCGGGCCGCGTTGTCGAGGTCCTTCGGAATGGAGATGAAGAACTGGCGCAGCAGGAAGATGCCGCCGACGTCGGCCATACGCGGGATGATGATGCCCCAGTAGCTGTTGATGAGGCCCATGTTGGCGAGCAGCTTGTACACCGGGATGAGCAGGGCCATGCCCGGGATCATCATGGTGGCGATCAGCACGCCGAGCAGCAGGCCACGGCCCTTGAAGTTCACACGGGACAGGCCGTAGGCGGCCAGGGAGTCGAAGAACACGGAGATGATGGTCACGGCACCGGCGAAGATGACGGTGTTGAGCATTTCTCGGCCGATCGGCAGACGTTTGAACAGCGACTGGTAGTTTTCAAGGGTGAACTGGCTCGGAATGAGCTTCGGCGGCCAGGTCTGCGTGATGGCGTTCGGGGTGAACGACACCAGCACGACGATCAGCAGCGGGAAGATCATCAGGATGGTGATGAGGATCAGTGCGAAGTAGCTGAAGCCCAGGCCGATGCGACGCTTGCGGGTCGCCTGCTTGCGAAGACGCTCGTTTTCGGCGTTGATGCGGGCATTCTCTTGCTCTTGTGCGGAAAGAGTCGCGGTGCTCATGCGATTTCCTCCTTCTCATGCTTGTTGTTGGTGTACAGCTGGATGAGGCCCACGATGAGCGTCATGATCAGCAGCACGTACGACAGTGCGGATGCGTAACCGAGCTTGCCGTTGCCGAATGCCTCGGTGTAGATGCGGTACACGATGGTTTCGGTGGCGCGTGCCGGGCCGCCGGAGGTCAGGATGAAGACCTGATCGAAGACCTGGAAGGAACCGATGAGGCCGAAGATGACCACATAGTTGAAGGTCGGGCGCAGCGCCGGAAGGGTGATGTAACGGAACTTCTGCCATGCGGAGGCGCCGTCGAGGGAAGCGGCCTCATACAGTTCGGCGGAGATGCCCTGCAGACCTGCGAGGAAGATGACCATGAAGTAGCCGAAGTTTTTCCACACGGTGATGAAGACGATGGCCGCCATGGCGGTTTCGCGGGTGCCGAGCAGATCGACGTGCGCGATGCCGGTCAGCTGCTGGATCCAGTACGGAACCAGGCCTAGCGACGGGGAGAGGATGAACTGCCATGCGATGGCGGCGACGGTCAGGGAGATGACGAACGGCAGGAACATGCAGGTACGGAAGAATCCGACGAACTTGAGGTCCTTGCGGTTGAGCAGCAGTGCGAACGCGAGTGCGACGATCACGACGATCGGAGCGTAGGCCACTGCGTAGACGAGGGTGTTCTTGACGTCGGTCCAGAAGTCGGCGCTTTGGAACAGCTTGACGTAGTTGTCGAAGCCGACGAACTTGCCGGCGCGGTTGATGCGGTCGGAAGTCAGAGACGTGATGAACGTCTTGATTGCCGGATAGAAAACGAAGATTGCGAGAACGATGAGGGCCGGTGCGGTGAACAGCAGGCCGGTGCGCAGGTTGCGGGCCTGAATCGCCTTCTTGTTCTCCTTGGCCACTGCGGAATGCGCGGATCCTGGGGCGGCAGTTGCTTGTGCCATTATCTCCTCCTTAATGCCACCAGGGATGTGTTTTTAATACAGCAAAAGGCCACGTCGCTGGCGTGAGGGCCAGCACCGTGGCCTTTTGCTGGGGTGGTGAGCGGGTCAGGCCCGCTCACTTATGTTGATTGTAGGTGAATCCCGCTTCGCTTACTCGGCGTACTCGTCGAGGTAGCCCTGGATCTGGGATTCGGCGTCGTCCAGCAGGCTCTGGATGTCGTCGTCGGTGCGGGCGGTGTTGGAGGTCAGGGTGTCGACGGAGGCGGCGATGTCGCCGAAGCCGCCCTTGAGGCCTGCGATACCGATGAAGGACTTGCTGGTGTTCTCACCGATCTTGGCGATCAGCGGACGCTCGGAGAGCTCATCGGCGGTGACGGTGGTGTTGTTCGGCGGATAGGCGGAACCGAGGGACCAGGTCACCTGGTTGTCGTGGTTGTTGTAGAACTTGAAGAAGTCGTAGATGCCCTGCTTCTTAGCGGAGTCGCCAACCTGGGAGGTGACCCACCAGTACAGACCGGTGGAGCCGGTGTTGGAACCCTTGGTGCCGTCCGGGTACACATAGGTGCCGTCGCCGTTCGGAACCGGGAACAGGTCGTGGTTGATGCCCTTGTCGGTGGAGGCCTGATCCTCCCACGGTCCGACGATCACCATTGCGGACTGGCCGGATTCGAAGGATTCACGAGCAGCGGTCTCATCCATGCCGGACACGGAGTAGCCGCCCTTGTAGAAGTCACGCATCTTCTCGAGGAAGGCCTTGTTCTCCTTGGTGTTGATGGAGACCTTGCCATCGGTGGTGTAGATGCCGGAGCCGTTGCCCTTCAGGAACGGAGCCCAGCCGAGATCCGGCAAAGCGATGCCGTACTGGGAGCCATCGGACTTGGTGAGCTTCTTAGCGACTTCGAGCAGCTCATCCCAGGTCTGCGGGTAGTCGGCGTCGGTCAGGCCGGCAGCCTTCCACATGTCGGTGTTGTACCACACGGCGGTCGGCGCGTAGCCCATCGGGACGCCGCACTTCTCTTCGGAACCGTCGATGTTGAAGGTGATCTGGTCAACGACGTTCTCGATGTACTCATCGGTGCCGCTGTCCTTGTCGTCATAGAAATCGGTGACGCACTGGAAGGTGCCGTCGATGGACCAGCCTTGGCCATTGTCGGCGCCGGTGGTCACGAAGTCCGGGCCGTCGCCGGAGGTGACCTTGGTCACCATGGTCTCGCCGATGGTGCTCCACGGCTGCAGCTGGGCGTCGATCTCGTACTTGTCCTGGGACTTGTTGAAGTCGTCGACGATGGACTCGAGGGTCTTGCCATCGGCCTCAGAGAAGCCGTGCCACATCGTGATCTTGACCTTGCCGTCAGCGGTCGTCTCGGCGTCGTTGCTGCTGCCGCCGCAGGCGGACAGGCCGACGGTGGCCATCATGGCCAAGGAGGCCGCGGCCGCGAGAGCCTTGGTGCTCTTCTTGATCTTCATGGATTTCTCCTTTTCCTCTTGGTCTCCCAAGACATTTCCTCCAACCGTTGCAGTGACATTCATCAACAACCTTGTTTGCGATGTCGTTCACGCTTCGTCAGCTGCACTGCCGTTTGCAACGTTGTAATTCTGATTATACAGCTTTTTCCATCGTTGTACAAATCGGAAACACGCCGATGGAAAAGCTGTTTTCTTTATGATCTTCAATTATTCGTTTTGTTGGAATCGCAACGTTTCTTGCGATCACCACAGTCATTTCGCGGCCGGGGTTCCCGCAAGAGCGCCGCCGTCGGCCGGCAACACATCCGTCGTGTCCGGAGTCCACAGATTGTCGGGTTCCGGCACGCCGAAGTCGGGGCCGTTCTCCGTCCACTTGACCACGCCGACACGGGCATGACGATTCGGGTCGAACAGCGGATCGCCCTTGATTTCCGTGTAGTTGCGGCAATGGTAGATCATCAGGTCTTCGGAATCGTCCTCGGACTTGGTGAACGAGTTGTGGCCGGGGCCGTACTGGCCGTTTTCGGCGCAGGTCTTGAACACCGGCACCGGGCTCTTGGTCCAGGAATCCTTGTTCAGCAGGTCGCTGCCGCGCTCGGCGGTGAGCAGGCCAACGGCATACGGCACACCGGTTCCGGAGGCGGAATACGTGATGTAGATCTTGTTCTCGTGGAACAGGAAGGCCGGACCTTCGTTGACGAGGAAGTCGATGCATTCCCAGTCATATTCCGGCTTGGTGAGCATGACCGGCTCGCTTTCCAGCGTCCACGGGTTTGCCATCTTGGCGATGTACAGGTTGGAATTGCCTTCGATCGCGGGATCTTTCTGAGCCCACACCAGGTACTGCACGCCGTCGATCACCTCGGTGGTGGCGTCGAGCGCGAAGGAGTCGATCGGAGTGACGATCTGGCCCTTCTCCACCCAGTTGTCGGTGGTGGGGTCGTCATCGGTGTTCTCCAGCACAAACATACGATGCGTCGGCAGTCCGGAAGCCTCGAAATCCGTTGCGGCGCCTGCGAAGTAGATGTACCAAGCGCCGTTGATGCGGTGCAGTTCCGGCGCCCAAATATAGATGCTCGCGGGGCCGGATTCATGCTTGCGCCACACCACCGTTTCGGGGGCCTTCTGCAGGTCGTTGATATTCGATGCGTGACGAATGGCGATGCAGTTGTATTCCGGGTCGGAGCCAGTGAAGTAGTACTCGCCGTCAACTTTGAGGACCCAAGGATCTGCGCGCTGAAGCACGATCGGATTGTTGTAAACAGCCATGTCTATTCCTTTTCAATCCGCTGTTCCAGTAATTTACAACGTTGAATATATCACTATTACAACGTTGTAACAAATCGGAGGAACGCACCGCGTGTTTCTCGCATCCGACTCCTCGGAAGAATCGAATCGCAGTACCCGGCAACAGACAATCGCCAGAAAGGGAAAACAAAAACCTCGGCACCGGCAATCCGTAAAAAACCGGACGCAAGCGCCGAGGCACCAATCACTTCCTTCCTTCCAAAAGAAGAAGAAAAAGAAGGAAGGAAGATCACACCACCAAGGAATTCGTGGGCAGCTTGGTGGACTGACGCACCACCAACGACGACGAAACCTTGCGGAACACCTTCTGCTCCGGCTTGAGATCCTTCGACGGCGAAACCCCGTCGATACGATCCTTCAGCAATTTCACCGACAGACGCGCCACCGCCTCAAGACCGGGAGCAATCGACGTCAACGCAGGAGACAAATACTGCGAATCGTCGGAATTATCAAAACCGATCACCGAAATATCTTCGGGAATGCGCAGATTGTGCATCTGGATCGCATGCATCACACCGGAGGCGAGCATGTCGTTCAGCGCGACGACGCCGTCGGGAACCACGCCGGAATCAAGCAGCGCGTTCATCACGCGCACGCCATCGCTACGATGCCACATGCCCGACTCGACCACCAAACGCTCGTCGAATTCGACGCCGGCCTCCTCCAACGCCTCAAGGTAGCCCTGATAGCGCAGCGCGGCGGAGCCGACCTTCTCGCCCGGATGCACGCCGACCACGGCCACGCGCTTGCAGCCGGTCTGCAGCAGATACGACGTGGCGCGCTTGGCACCTTCCACGTTTTCCGTGGCGATATGGTCCACCTTGTCGGTGAAGATGCGTTCGCCGACAAGCACCAGCGGATAGTCCACATCCAATTGGTCGACATCATCCTGATCAAGTTCCAATGGACTGTAGATCAGGCCGTCGATCATCGTCTGCTGGGAGCCGTGCAACGCCTCAATCTCGCCTTCGCGCGAGTATTGCGTCGGCTCGACGATCACGCGCAGGCCCAGCTTCTTGGCCTCTTCGATGACCAGCGACGAAAGCTGCGCGAAGTACGGCATCTGCAGATCGGGAACGGCGAGGCCGATGATGCCGGTCTGCCCCCTGCGCAGATTGCGCGCGGACACGTTCAGCGTGTAGCCGAGCTCGTCGATGGCCTTGTTGACCTTGTCTCGCGTGGCCTGCGACACGAACTCGTAGTCGTTGACCACATTGGACACCGTTTTGATCGATACGCCGGCCGCCTTCGCGACCTCGCGCATGGTCACCACGTGCTCGCCGTTGGCGCCATTCTGCTTCGGCATGTCAACCCCTTTTCACCAAAAACGTCTCATACATTCGGACCCAACACCGGCTTTCGCCCCTTGCGGCGCTGAAGCCAACGAAATCAGCCTTTATTGCCGGAAACCACGATTTTCATCGTTATATCAGCATAGTCCGGATTGAGCTCTTCCGCCGCCTGCATGTCCAGTATCGGCATACCCTCCTTGGACCAGTGCACGCGGCGCACCTGGGCGTCGCGGCCGCCATACCGTCCATTCTCGTATTCCGCATTGTGAAATACATAGATGAGATTGCCGTCCTCGTCGTTGGACCACATGCCATGGCCGGTGCCGAGCTGCCACTGCCCGTTGTATACTCCGGATTTCTGCAGCGGATAGTCGAGCTTCGTCCACACGTTCGGATCGGTCAGGTCGGCGTTCTGCCCAGCCGGAGCGGTGACCAGACCGGTGGTGTAGTCGATACCGACCAGCGAGCCGGAATAGATCAGATAGATCGTGCCGTCATGCACGATGGCGTTCGGGCCTTCGGCGATCATGTTGTCCCAGGCGAATTCCGGCACAACGACCTGCTTCGGCTCGCAGGTGAGCCGTTCCGGACGGGCCGGATCGAAGCTGGCGATCCAAATGCTGCCGACCTGCTGCCACGCGTAATACCAGCGGCCGGAATCGCTGATGACGGTCATGTCGAGCGAGATACGTTGGATGGGATTGAGCACGCCGCCGGTCGGTGTGAGAATCGGCTTCGGCACCGTCCAGTTTTCGGGTTCGCGCGGATCGAAATCCGTGCCGTCGGAATGCTGCTTGAGCTGCATGATATGGCAGCTGCCCGTCCACATGTCCGGCTTGCCTGCGCGATCGTTGGGCGTGCCGTCTGGATTGGTGGCCGGCCCATCGAAGCATGGCATGAAGAGCACCGACAGTTTTCCATCGATGACATGCAGTTCCGGCGCCCAGAAGCAGCCGGTCATGGCGCGTCCTTCAGCGTTGTAATCACCGCATTTGAGCAGATCGATTTCCTTGGCACGGCCGCCCGCCGCGTCGGAAAGCGCTTCGATGGAGTCGGCGATGCGCAACGGCATATGCGTGGCGCCATCGTTCGGATCGACGCAGTTGCCGTCGGTATCGTCGGTGGCGATGAACATGAACATCGGCTTGCCGTTGAAATTCCAAGCGAACACCGACGGGTCCGCACGCTCCACGGCAAATGGCACCGGGTATACGGTTTGGCGGATGCGGCCGCTCACCGTGCGCGTGTCGCCCGGCTGGAACTTGCCTTCGGCGGCGTCCTGCGCAATCGCCTCAAGTTCGTCTTTGTTCCAATCCACGGCACGGGTGGCACCGGAACCGTCGCTGTAGACGAGATCGGCGCGGACCTTGGCGAGTGCCTGCACGGCTTCACGGGACGCTTCCCTGCTTGCCGCCATGTCGATATGCTGCGTCGCCACCGATGTTTCAACGTTGTAAATACGACCGAATCGTTCGATCAGTTTCGACGCTTCTTCTTCAGTGACGGCAATCACGTTGCCAGGAATGGCATTGGGAATATTGCAATCGCAGGAACGGCTTGATTCCGCCGTTACCACAGCTTCCGCAATATCGATCGGCTCGCCGGATTCGGCCACGGCGACAATATCGGCAACGGTCGCGACATACGATTTGCCGTCGTTCGACGTCCAGGAAATCACATAACGGGAGGCGTCCGCGTCGAATGCGACAGACGGACGATTGACGCCACCGCCGGTACGCAGCATCACCAGTCCAAGCTGCGTGAAGGAGGTCAGATCGTCGCTGATGGCCAACAGGAACGCCGATCGCTCGGAGCCATCCGGCTCGCCGCCGCGCGCGGTACGGGTGGCGGCGAGCGCGAATCGGCCATCCGCAAGGCGGAACAGATACGGGTTCTTCAGGGATTTCAACGTGATGTCGATCCCCGGCATCACCGCGCCATATGCGACGGCATCGGTGGCCGGATGCGCCTCATCGAACGGATCGGCGACGAAATGCGCCGCCGCGACGCACGCTCGGCGCGACTCGGCGGTGGCGGCCTGAATAGGCACGCCGGCGGCGAAGAAAATACCGTAATTCTCGTTGAGCGGCTCCCATTGGGCGGCCCCATCGGCACGCAACGCAAGGTGCATGCTATAGGCGATGTCCTCATTATTCGCCTTTTCACGGCCGGTAGCTTCGCGCGTGTAGCACAGCAATTCGTAGGAACTCGACATCGAGAAACCCCTTATGATTCGACTTTTCTTTACAACGTTGTACACTATACAAGAAATTACATCGTTGTACAAATCAATGTCATCCGCAAGGAAGGGGAAAAATGAAATTCCGTACAACAGCAAAGCAGATCGCGGCAGGCATCATCGCCGCAGCCATGCTGGTCGGAACGCTCGCCGGATGCTCCGGCAATTCGACGAAGCAATCGTCCGCATCGTCGAAAGCCGAAACCAGCACCGCCAGCATCAAGCGCGGCGAATCGCATGATCCCTCCATCGTCAAAGCCAACGGAAAATACTATATTTTCGGCTCGCATCGCGCTTGGCTCAAAAGCGACGATCTGATCAACTGGAGCACCTTCACCAACAATCTGAGCACCGACTACGAGAAGATCTTCAAAGACATTTGGGACGGCTGGGCGAAGCAGTCCTCCAATCCTGACGTCAAAGGCAACATGTGGGCACCGGACGTGATCTGGAACGAGACCATGGGCAAGTGGTGCATGTACATGTCGATCAACGGCGCGAACTACCGTTCTGTGATCGTGTTGCTCACCGCCGACGACATCGAAGGCGATTGGACGTACGTTGGCCCGGTGGTCTATTCCGGCTTCGAACGCGTGAACGTGAAGAAGACCGACGTGCCGCAGGTGCTTGGCGAGGATGCCGACATCACCCGTTACACCTCGCAGACCGACACCGGCATCAACGCCATCGACCCGTGCGTGAAAACCGATGACAACGGCGACATGTGGATGACCTTCGGCTCCTGGTTCGGCGGCATGTGGATGTTCAAGCTCGACTCGGCGACCGGCCTGCGCGACTACAACTCCACCTACCCCACCGAAGCGAACAAGTCCGACGCCTACTATGGCGTGAAGCTCGGCGGCGGCTTCGGCAACTCCGGCGAAGGCTCCTACCTGCTGCACGACAACGGCTACTGGTATCTATTCGCCTCCTACGGCGCGCTGCAGCAGACCGGTGGCTACCAGATCCGCATGTTCCGCTCCAAGGACATCACCGGCCCGTACGTTGACGAAGCCGGCAACACCGCGATTTCCACCAAGGCCATCGGCAACAACTGGCAAAGCGACATCGGCGAGCGCCTGATGAGCTCGATCCAGTGGAGCGGCAACGACAACGCGAACATCGAGGTCTCCCAGGGCCACAATTCCGCGTTCGTTGACGACGACGGCACCGCTTACCTCGTGTACCATACCCGTTTCTCCGGTTCCGGCGAAAAGCATGAGGTGCGCGTGCACGAGCTGCTGCCGACCGCCGACGGATGGCTGGTGGCCGCACCGTACGAATACACGGGCACCAAGGCCGACAAGAAGGGCTACAAGACCGCCGACATCGCCGGCGATTACGAGATGGTGACGCACGACAAGTCCAGCTATTTCAAGGGCCCGAAGAAGGTCACCGATAAGACGAGCACCGTCTATCGCGGCGTGAACAAGCCCATCAACATCACCCTGAAGGAAGACGGCACCGTGACCGGCGACCAGACGGGCACTTGGGAGGCCGTGGAAGGCGCCAACCAGATGACGCTTAAGCTCACCGGCAACGAGGGCGAAGTCACGTATTCCGGCGCGTTCGACAAGCTTCCGCGAGACAAGGATCGCAAGGCAGTCATGACCTTCAGCGCTCTGGGCACAAACAATCTGTGCATTTGGGGGTCGCAGAAGTGAGTGAAAACGGCACAACAACCGTGAATGCTGCAGTGCAATCGTCTGCAGAACCACTATCTGCGGCACCGGCCACCTCGCCCAACGGCATCGAGCACACGCTCGCCAACGGTCGGGTGGCCGTGCACGATCCCGCAATCGTCGAGGAAAACGGTGTCTACTATCTGTTCGGCACGCATCGTCGGTGCGCGCGCAGCACGGATATGGTGCATTGGGAGCGGTTCGATAACAATCTGAGCCGCGACCCGTACGCGCTGCTCGGCGATATTTGGCAGGCATGGCCGAAACAGGATTCCAATCCCGACCTGCTCGGCAACACGTGGGCGCCCGACGTGATCTGGAACGAGACCATGGGCAAGTGGTGCATGTACCTGTCGGTGAACGGCGACCAGTTCCGCTCGGTGATCGTGCTGTTGACCGCCGACCATGTGGACGGCGACTGGACGTACGTGGGGCCGGTGGTATATTCCGGTTTCGACGAGAGCAACCTGTGGAACACCGACGTGCCGAAAGTGCTGGAACTTGAGCCCAAAACCGATGGCACCGTCGGATATGACCTGACCCGCTACCTGTCGCTCAAAGACACGCGCATCAACGCCATCGACGCGGCGCCCGCATTGTGCGAACACGGCGAAATGTGGATGAGTTTCGGTTCATGGTTCGGCGGCATCTGGATGTTCAAGCTCGATCCGGAAACCGGCTTGCGTGATTATTCCGTGCGATACCCGCTGGTCAAGGATTCCTCCGATCCTTATTACGGCGTGAAAGTGGCCGGAGGCTACTGGAATTCCGGCGAAGGATCGTACTTCATTCGTGAAAACGGATGGTGGTATCTGTTCATGTCGTACGGCTGGCTTGGGCGCACCGGCGGATATCAGATTCGTCTGTTCCGTTCAAAATCGCTGCTTGGCCCGTACGTGGACCAGAACGGCAATCCCGCGATTTCGTACGGTGAGATTCCCGACAATCAGGAGCGCGGCACCGGCATTCGATTGACGTCTTCCGTACAGTGGGATGGCGGTCCGGCAGAACTTGCCGATGTCGAAGTCTCGCAGGGGCATAATTCCGCCATTCGTCGGTCGAAGGACGGTCGCATGTTCCTCGTCTACCACACCCGTTTCGCGGAACGCTTTAGCGAGGGCGATGATGAAGATTACGAATCTCACGTACGCGAATTACTGCCGACTTCCGACGGCTGGCTGGTTGCGGCACCATACGAATACCGCGGTTCCGTTGCCGTCGCGCCGACCGGCATTGCCGATCTCACAGGCGATTACAACGTTGTACTGCATGATCAGCATACGTTCTTCAACGGCAAGCAAGAGGATGATGGCACGTACGTTGGCATCAATCGTCCGACGCGATATACGTTCCATGAGGACGGGCGGATCACCCGGGGTGAAATCGTAAGTTTCTTCGATACTCCCGACGCGAATCTGCCGAGGTCGACGGACGGGCCGATCACCTGCGGATCGTGGAAACCGCTTTCCGGCGCCGTGAACGGATTCAACTGTTGCGCAAGCGACGCGGAAATCCGATTGGACGACGTGACCTACATTGCACGGTTCGCAACACTCCCCCGCGAGATCGACGGCAAGCCGGTCATGACGTTCTCCGCAATCGGCAACAATGTCTGCATTTGGGGATCGCAATCCTGAATTTCCGAGTTTCCGAATAATCCGGAAAAACTGGAAAATCCGGAAACTCGGGAATCCTATGAAATCAAAAAGCAAAGGGCTTGTGACGTACTCGCAAGTACATCACAAGCCCTTCAGCTACGAGAACCGAAAACCCGCGGAAATCAGCGCTCGGAACGGTTGATGGCCGAAATAATGGCCTTCAGCGAGCTGGTGACGATGGACGTGTCAATGCCGACGCCCCACACGATCCGCGGATCCTCTTCCTCACCGATCTGGCATTCCACGTAGGAGGCGGCCATGGCGTCGGTGCCGACGGACATGGTGTGCTCCACGTAATCCATCACGGAAGCCTCGATGCCGAAGTTGCTCAGCGCGTTCAGGAAAGCGGCAAGCGGGCCGTTGCCCATGCCGGAAACCTCACGCTCCACCGGCTCATCAACGCCGACGTTCACGCCACGGTCAAGAATCCTGGCCTTCAGCACGGTATCGGAACCATCTTCACCGGACGACACCGACACCTTCAGCAGCTTCAGACGGCCCCACTGCTCGAGGGAGTCGTCCTTGCTGTCGCCGACCACGGCACCAGCCGCAGTAGCGCCGGACTCTTCGACCGGCAGATACTCGTCCTTGAACAGACGCCAAATATCCTCGTCCTTGACTTCCTTCTTGGTCTCATCGGCGTACGCCTGCACAACCTTGTCGAACTCGACCTGCAGACGCTTCGGCAGATCAAGATTGTGGTTGGTCTTCAGCAGGTAGGCCATGCCGCCCTTGCCGGACTGGGAGTTCACGCGGATGATGGCCTCGTACGTGCGGCCGATATCCTTCGGATCGATCGGCAGGTACGGCACCAGCCACACGAAGCTGTCCAAATCGGCACCGGCACGATCGGCGGCCACCTGACGAGCCTCAAGACCCTTCTTGATGGCATCCTGGTGAGAACCGGAGAAGGCGGTGAACACGAAATTGCCGGCATACGGGTGACGCTCGGAAATCTTCAGCTGGTTGCAGTACTCAACCGTCTTGCGAATCTCAGGAACGTTGGAATAATCGATCTGCGGATCGATGCCCTGCGTGAGGAAGTTCAGACCAAGCGTGACCAGATCGACGTTGCCGGTGCGCTCGCCGTTGCCCAGCAGGCAGCCTTCGACACGATCGGCACCGGCAAGCACGGCCAACTCGGTGGCGGCCACGCCCATGCCCTCATCGTTGTGCGGGTGCAGCGACAGCACCACGGCGTCGCGCGGCACCAGATTGTTCGACACGTATTCCACCTGATCGGCGAACACGTTCGGAGTGGTCATTTCCACCGTTGCCGGCAGATTGATGATCATCGGATGCTCCGGAGTCGGCTTGATGACGTCGATCACCGCATTGCACACCTCAACGGCGTACTCCGGCTCGGTGCCGGTGAAGGATTCCGGAGAATACTCGTAATACAGGTCGATGCCCTGGGCCTCGCCCTCAAGCTCCTTGCACAGGGTGGCCGCGTCGGTGGCGAGCTTCTTGATGCCGGCTTTATCCTTGCGGAACACGACCTCACGCTGCAGCACGGACACGGAGTTATAGAAGTGCACGACGGCGCGCTTGGCACCCTTCAGGCACTCGTAAGTCTTGCGAATCAGGTGCTCGCGAGCCTGCGTCAGCACCACGATCGTAACATCGTCAGGAATGAGCTCACGCTCGATCAGCATACGAATGAAATCGTAATCGGTTTCAGAAGCCGACGGGAAGCCGACCTCGATCTCCTTGAAGCCCAACGACACCAGCAGATTCCAGAAACGCAGCTTGCGCTCGGAATCCATCGGGTTGACGAGGGCCTGGTTGCCGTCACGAAGATCGACGGAACACCAACGCGGTGCACGCTGCAGTCGCTTGCCCGGCCACGTACGCTCCGGGTAATCAAACGGCACCTGCTTATCGTATGCGACGTACTTGTTGTACGGCATCTTGCTGGGCTTTTGCGGAGCTCCAATATAACGCGCCGGAGGCAGCAGCGGGTCGTTGTTCCCTCCGTTGGACGCCGCTGCGACTGCCGCGAGATCAAACACTGAAGATTGATCCTGACCCATCACTCCTCCTTATCTGTAAAGCTGGGCAAGCCTTCTGCCGGCCCACATTGTTACATGCATGTTACCTACCTGCACTGCCGCCCATAGTAGCGGCAACCAATCCCATATATCGCCGGCATTCCGCCATATGACGGACAGACCACGATTTTCGTCTCTTTTTCACCTCATATCCAAATTTGCCGCATTACAGTGAGCATCATGACCTTGCGATTCAACAGCGACGGCACCTTCCGTGTGCTGCAGATGGCCGATATTCAGGACGGACCAAACGTGCGCGAAGACACGATCCGTCTCATCGAAGCCGCCATCAAGAAAACGCATCCCAATCTGATCGTCTTCACCGGCGACCAGATTCGCGGATACGACCCCGCGTACATCGACACGTTCCTGCGCCGTCGCGGAGAGCAGCCGGGCACACACATACGCGCGGTCACCGAAATCGAAGCGAAAATCCGCGGCATCAAACGACATCCCTTCACCAAAGCGTTGCTCGAACAGCCCCCGACCGACGACAATTGGATGATCGACGGCATCGGCACCGACTCGCCGAAACTCGTGAAACGCAACAAACGCGACGGGCGCAACGGATCCGCCAACAAGCTTGAATCATGGGCGCAATCCATCAATCGCGCGACCGCCGCGACCATACTCGACAGCACGCGGCAGAAAGTACGAGACACGTTCGCAGCATTCCTCGGACCTGCATTGGAAGCGCGAATCCCCTTCGCGGCAACCTACGGCAACCACGATTTCCAGTGCGGCATTCTCGCCGACGAACAGGATGACCTCTACCGAGAGTTTTCCGGTTGCATGAATCCCGTTGCCGGGTCGTCTCCTTTGGCGCTCGAACCAGGCACGTTTGCGATTCCGATCGAGGCTTCCGACGGGTCGGGACGCATTGCGATGAGCGTGATGATGGTAAATTCCGGCGACTATGCGGATAATGCGTTTGACGGCAATCGCGGTATTTCCAACGATTGCGAGCATGTTGGAGATACTGGTAAATCCGGCAATACTGTTGGCAATGCTGCCGGAGGACGGGAATCGCTGACATCCTACGCAAAATACGCGTCGAATTCGCGCGGATGGGATTTGGCCGATTCCGACGGCTATGGCACGCCTTCGCCGGAAGCGATCGAATGGCTGAAGCAAGTGCAACGCGAGTTGGGCGAGCGCAATGGCGACGGTTTGGCGGTTCCGGCGATCGCGTTCCAGCATATTCCGCCGCAGGAGTTCTACGATTGCCTGCGCGAAGTGCCCGCATACACGCCGAATGCGGTGGAGGGTGCGCGAACGTTCGCAGGGCATTGCTATGTGTTGAATCGTGACGTGTGCAGACCTGGCTCGAGGCTTGGCGAGGCGATCGGCTGTGCGGATGAGAACGTTGGCGAAGTGCAGGCATTGCGCGATGCGGGCGGCTATTTCGCGCTGTTCTGCGGGCATGACCACAAGAACGCGTTCGTCGGGCACGTGCATGACATTGATCTTGGCTACGCGCCGACCTGCGGCTTTGAATGCTATGGTCCGAAATCGCGGCTGCGAGGCATTCGACTGTTCGAATTCCGCGAAAACAATCCGGTCAGCTACGTGACGCGCATGCTCACGTGGGGCGACTTGATCGGGCGCTACTCCAGCAACGAATTGCGTGTGTTCTTCGAAGACCATTGCGTGACCGATCTGATCGGCATCCGCAACGAATTGCGCCGCCCGCAGGTCACCGCCACACTGCTGGGCATCGGATCGGTAATGTGCGCCGCAGCCGGCCACGCCATCGCCAAACTATTCAAGCGCTAGGCGCGACCGCCGCAAGGCGTGGCCGTCGCAACAGTCGGACAATCGCCAATCTGTGGAATGCGGAAAATCTGTGGAAAATCTGCGAAATATCAGCAGAACATCAATGGAACAGGCTGACGCCGCGACGAGACACGCAAAACGCGTTGCCAAGCCAAGT
Organism: Bifidobacterium pseudocatenulatum DSM 20438 = JCM 1200 = LMG 10505; assembly: GCF_001025215.1. Classification (NCBI taxonomy): domain Bacteria; kingdom Bacillati; phylum Actinomycetota; class Actinomycetes; order Bifidobacteriales; family Bifidobacteriaceae; genus Bifidobacterium; species Bifidobacterium pseudocatenulatum. The sequence continues at coordinate 203,372 of NZ_AP012330.1, read as the reverse complement.
ATGACGGGAATTCGGCCATACCGCACCCAATCGAGGCGCATTCTGGCTCATCCAAATACTCGGCACACGACCATCCGCGGAACGCGATCCCAACAAATTGAAACCGTTCTTCTCCAACAACCATTCCGGATGCTGCGTGGCAATCGCAAGACCCTCTTCCAACGTAAGCGGCAAACGCTCGTCGGAATCGATCAGCTTGCGCGCCACATCGGGCTCTCGATTGATGTAGCACGTTCCCGTATGCGGCTCGACCACCAGGTAAAACGGACCTTCCGGAGGTTCGAAACCATCCTGCGGAAGAAAACTGGCGATATCGCGCGGCGGCATCGTGGTGAAACCAGCCATACGGTTGATCGACGTACGCGCGATCAACGATTCCGGGGAAACCAACTCGCGCGTAGGCACCAACAGAATCTGCGTGCCCAAATCGGAATCCTCCAACGCACGGATGAGCGGGCGCGCCAAAGCACGGAACGCGGCGGCCGACATATCGGCCACATCCGGGTAGCCCAACGCCACGATACGGTCCAACTGCTTCTGCGCTTCTTCTGATGCCTTCGACATGGTTTCCAGTGTACGCGAGCGTTCCGTCCAAAAAGCCAGCGATCCCCGTCTGCACAACCCTCAAAACCGGCCCGATTCCTGAGTTGTGCAGACAGCCAGCCCACCCCAGCCCGCATCACACCAATTTGACGAACATGCTGATGGGGCCAGGAATATCGCGAAATCCAAAATGCCGGTAGAAGCTTCGCGAAGCATCATCGTACGGATCGACAACAAGCGCACGGGAACGCATGGAAAGCGGGGCAGACCAGCATACGGATAGGGGAACCTGCTTGTTCCGCGGATTTCGTAAGATTGAACAACGCATGTGGCCGCCCACGACGTCGTTTGGGGCCGGCTGGTCGACCTCAAGCGTGAAATCATACGAAACCGTTCCAGCATAAGCGAGAGGTTGTTATGTCCGAAAAGATTAAGGTCGGCATTCTCGGAGCTACGGGCATGGTCGGACAGCGCTTCGTCACGCTGCTCGAAAACCATCCGTGGTTCGAATTGGTCACCCTTGCCGCATCCGCGCACAGCGCCGGCAAGACCTACGAAGAGGCCATCGGCGGTCGCTGGAAGATGGAAACGCTGATGCCGGAATTCGTGAAGAACATGGTCGTCAAGAACGTGGCCGACGTGGAAGACGTGGTCAAAAACGTCGATTTCGTGTTCTCCGCAGTGAACATGCCGAAGGCCGAGATCCGCGCCATCGAAGAGGAATACGCGAAAACCGAAACGCCGGTCGTATCGAACAACAGCGCCCACCGTTGGACTCCGGACGTGCCGATGGTCGTGCCGGAGATCAACCCGGAGCATTATGAGGTGATCGAGCACCAGCGCAAGCGTCTCGGCACCACGCACGGCTTCATCGCCGTCAAACCGAACTGCTCCATCCAGGCCTACACCCCGGCGCTCGCCGCTTGGAAGGAATTCGAGCCGCGCGAGGTTATCGTGAGCACCTATCAGGCCATCTCCGGCGCCGGCAAGACGTTCAACGACTGGCCGGAAATGCTGGGCAACATCATTCCGTTCATCTCCGGCGAAGAGGAGAAGTCCGAGAAGGAACCGCTGAAGGTGTTCGGCCACGTCGATGAGGAAAAGGGCGAGATCGTGCCGTTCGACGGCCCGCTAAAGATCACCTCGCAGTGCATTCGCGTGCCTGTGCTCAACGGCCACACCGCCACCGTGTTCATCAACTTCGGCAAGAACCCGACCAAGGAAGAGCTCGTCGATCGCCTGATCAACTACACGAGCAAGGCTTCCGAGCTTGGATTGCCGCATGCGCCGAAGCAGTTCATCCAGTACCTGACCGACGACGATCGCCCGCAGGTCAAGAAGGACGTGGACTACGAGGGTGGCATGGGTGTTTCCATCGGCCGTCTGCGCGAGGATTCCATTTTCGATTGGAAGTTCGTGGGGCTCGCCCACAACACTTTGCGCGGCGCTGCCGGCGGCGCTTTGGAAAGCGCCGAAATGCTGAAGGCACTCGGCTACATCACCAAGAAGTGATAACGATCTGCATATGTTCTGCAGTTACGCATGATCATGCATGATTGCACATTGTGATATCTGATTTCTGCAGAACATAATATTGCGGAGGATTGTTGATTATTCAGCAATCCTCCGCTTTTTCATTTGCAGATTATCTGAAAAAATATCTGTAAAACAGATATGGGAATAAAAAAGACTTGGCTGAGCGCCTCAAGCAATCCAGTCAAGTCTTTTTTCGATTGTTATTGCGCGGTATTGCGTCAGCGACCAGTACCGCCATACACCACGGCTTCCACCTGCTCGGCATCCAAGCCGTAGGCAGTGTGCAGCGCGCGGACGGCGTCCTGCAGCTGCTCGAGCGGAACCAGCGCAGCGATGCGGATTTCGGACGTGGAGATCATCAGCACATTCACACCCTTGTCGCTCAGCGCATTGAAGAACTTGGCAGCCAAGCCGGAGTGGGTCTTCATACCCACGCCCACCACGGCCACCTTGCCCACGTTGGCGTCAATGTCGAAGGACTGGTAGCCCAGCTCGTCCTGCTTCTCCTGCAACACATCCCGCACCTTGGCAGCGGCGGAACCGGGCACAGTGAAGGAAATATCGGCGGTGCCGGTGGAAGCGGAAGCCTGCACGATCATATCGACGTTCACGCCGGCCTCGGCCAGCAGCGTGAACACCTTGGCGGCCATGCCCGGCTCGTTCGGCACGCGGCGCACGGTGGCCAGCGATTCGGTGTTGTCGTGCGCGACGCCGGAAATGATCGGGACTTCCGGTCCAAGATCGGGGAACAGGTCACCCAAGGACTGGCTGTTGTTTTCGCTCATGTTCTTACCTTTGTTCGTAAAGTCTTGGTTTTCTTGCGATTGCCTGCGATGTCTCGCGATTGCCGAATGCGAATCTCAGATATCTCAGATGTTCGGCAATGTGCGCGGATCGACGTCTTCCGGCACGATCAGCGTGCCGCGACGGTGGGAGAAGGAGCTGCGCACATGCAACGGCATGTCGAATCGCTGCGCGTATTCCACGCAACGCAGGGCAAGCACCTTGGAGCCGCAGGAAGACATTTCCAGCATCGACTCGTAGTCGATGACGGGGATACGGCGTGCAGTCGGCACAATGCGCGGATCGGCGGTGAACACGCCATCGACGTCGGTGTAAATCTCGCATACGTCGGCGTCCAGCGCCACTGCCAAAGCCACTGCGGAGGTATCGGATCCACCTCGTCCGAGCGTGGTGGCGTCGCCACCCTCATTCACGCCCTGGAAGCCGGCCACGATGGCCACGGAACCCTTGTCGAGCGCACGACGCACGCGGTCAGGCTTCACGGCCTTGATATGCGCGGTACCGAACTGGGCGTCGGTCATGAAACCAGCCTGGGAGCCGGTGAAGGAGTAGGCGTGAGAGCCGGCCGCATGAATTGCCATTGCGAGCAAACTCATCGAAATACGCTCGCCTGCGGTCATCAGCATGTCCATCTCGCGCGCCGGCGGGTTGGAGTCGATGCTGAGCGCCTGATCGATCAGGTCGTCGGTGGTGTCTCCCATTGCGGAGACCACGACGGCCACGTCATTGCCGGCGTTCTTCGTTTCGATGATGCGTCGGGCCACGCGCTTGATCGATTCTGGGTCGGCTACGGAAGAGCCGCCAAATTTCTGCACGATGAGAGCCACAACTTATCCAATCTTCTTCAATGTGTCGTCTGCCGATATTCTAGGCAGGCTGCTCGATTATAGAAAAAATCCGATTTGTCAAGCCCCTGCACGCCCAACATGCGGAACAATATATGGAATCCACACATTTTTTCGGCGTACGTTCCGTCAAATCTTCCGCAGATCGCCCGTACGACGCTTGCGCAATCCAATACATGCCAGCGCAAGCCAGCATAAGCAACGCGCAGGCAATGTAGCGTCAGACCGCGCGACGCCCCGCCAACGCACGTCCGAGCGTGATTTCGTCGGCATATTCGAGATCGCCGCCGACCGGCAGACCGCTCGCCAAGCGCGTGACCTTGATGTCGGTTTGAGACAGCAGCTGCGAAAGGAAACTGGTGGTCGCCTCGCCTTCCACGTTCGGATTGAGCGCGAGAATCACTTCGGCGACTTCGCTGTCTTTGAGTCGTTCGATGAGTTTGGCGATGTTGAGGTCGCTGGGCTGCACGTTGGCCATCGGATTGATGACGCCGCCGAGCACGTGGTATAGGCCGCGATATTCGCGTGTGCGTTCGATGCTCATCACGTCTTTCGACTCTTCGACCACGCAGATCACGCTGTGGTCGCGGCGTGGATCGGCGCAGACAGGGCATGGGCTGGTTTCGCACACGTTGCCGCAGATGTCGCAGAATCGTATTTTTTCCTTGACTTCGGTGATGGCGTCGATCAGGGTTTGCGCTTCTTCGTCGGATGCGTTGAGCAGGTAGAAGGCGATACGTTGCGCACCTTTCGGCCCGATGCCGGGCAGGTGCGCGAATGCGTCGATGAGTCGTTGGATGGCGCCGTCATAGGCCAGTGCCATGGTTCACCTTTCCTTGGTTTCCATAAGATTCGCGATTATGCAGTGCTTACGATTGCGTTGATTCGTCGATTTTGCTCGGTTTCGCATTTTTGCTTGCGACTGCACCGCCATCAGTCGTCGAGATTCTTCTTCTGCTGCATGTTGCGCGGGTTTTTGGCGTCGTCGGGGCCGAAATCCTCGACTTTTTTCACTTCGAATAGTCGTGTCAGATCATCCACGCTTAACGCGCTGGACGCTCCGATCGATTCGTCGCTCATGGAATATTCGTCGTCTTCCGCGGCGACCTGCGGTGTTGGCTGCGCAGGCGCGGAGAACTGTTGGCTCCATGGATCGGCGTTCGGCTGGCCTTGCTGCGGTGCCGCTTCCTGCCGAGGTGCGCGATGCTGGTGATTGGCATGCTTAGGAGCCGTTTCAGGTTCCACTGGAGCGGGAGACGGCTCCGCCGGCCCTGCCTGAACTGGCATAGGGGCACCCCAAGGATCGTCGTCCACCGGAGTTGGAAGCGGGTCTGGCATCGGCACGGCCCACGGATCAACGTTGTCGCTGATATCGGGAACGGCCACATGTTTCGTATGCTGTTCCGGCGCTTTCACATCGTTGACGCCGCTTGCAACCACCGATTGCGATTGCATCGGTTGTGCGGGCGCGCCCCACGGATCATCATCTGGAATGGACTGTTCCACATGTTGAGCTACTGGCGCGGGACTCCCCCACGGATCGGATTCTTGCTGCGGTTGCGCAGGCGCAGCCGGTTGCGGATTTGCCCACGGATCAGCTTCGGCGGCTGCCTCCGCCTCGGCTCGGTGGCCCTCCTCATCGTTGGAATTCCCGGCATTGCCGCCATCTTCGGTTTTTTGTCCACTCTTGCTTGCCGACTCTTTGCCGGAGGATTCAAGACTTGCGGCGGTGCCAAGATTCGCGGTCAGCAGTGTTGCGGATTTGAGTCGCTCCTGCGCCAGCTGCACGTTGATCTTGCTTTGCTCTTCCGGACTAAGCTTGCTCCACGGCACCGATTCGGAACCGTCCGCCAGCTTTTTGGCGGGGGCAAGCGTGACATTCGGGCCGAACACCTTATGTACTTCGGCGCGGACGATTTTCACCACTTCGGTGGTTCCATCCACCGACTCCTTCGCCACGCCCTTGGCGAACGCGTATTTGCTGAGCGCCTTGTCGAATTTGATCCACAAGCTGTCGCCGCTCAGTAGCACGCGAGGCACTTTTTCACGGCTTACGTAACGTTGCACGTCTTCCGGAAGGGCTGCGACCAGCGCATCCCACTTCTGGTCGGGGGTGCGATCGTCATGAATGGGAGCTGGTACGGAAGTTGCGGCAGGCGCAGCGGAAGCGACGGAAGTCGTCGCATTCATCGCCTGCTGCACGTCAGCAAGCACGGAAGCCACGCCGGATGCGACGGCATCGGCAGGATTCGTCGGCGCCACGGACGGCTGCACAGGCGCGGAAGGGGTATCGATCACAGGCGCAGAATCCTGCGCCCGCACATTTCCTGCGGCATGTCGTGCCGCACGGCGACGGGAGCCGGCCATGGATCCACGCGACGATTCGGCAGCCGCGGAAGTTCCGGCATCGCCGGCAAAATCAGGTACACCGGAAGATGACGCAACGACAGCCATCCCTTCCTCACGCCCGGCCAACAAGCGCGCGGCAAGCAATTCCAATCGCATGCGCGGCGAAATCGCACCGGTCATATTGGCAAGCGTCGCATTGATCGTGTCAGCCATCTGCGTCAGCGCAGACAATCCCAAAGCGGAAGCCTGACGACGCAAATCATCCATGTTCTCGGCGGCCGCATCGTCGGAAAGCACGCTTTCCGCACGCTCTCCACCCAACGTGAGCACCAGCAAATCGCGTACGCGGGCAAGCAAATCCTCAACAAATCGACGGGGATCGAAACCACCGACCACGACCTTCTGAATCACGCCATACAGTGCTTCGCCATTTTTGTCGACAACGGCGTCGACGGCCTCGCCGATCAGAGCGTCAGGCGTGAAGCCAAGCAACGCAACCGCGGAGTCGTATGCGATGCTGCCATCGACCGCACCGACCATGAGCTGGTCAAGCACGGAAAGGGTGTCTCGCACGGAACCGCCGCCGGCACGCATGGCAAGGCGCAGCACGCCCGGCTCGGCTTCGATATGCTCGTCTTCGCAGATCCGCTCGAGGTACGGGCCCATAACCTCCTGCGGCACTAGGCGGAACGGGTAATGGTGGGTGCGCGAACGGATGGTGCCGATCACCTTGTCTGGCTCGGTGGTGGCGAAGATGAACATCACATGCTCCGGCGGCTCCTCCACGATTTTCAGCAGCGCGTTGAAGCCTTGCGGCGTGACCATGTGGGCTTCGTCGAGAATGAAAATCTTGTAGCGGTCGCGGGCGGGGGCGAATCCGGCACGTTCGCGCAGTTCGCGGGCATCGTCCACACCGTTGTGCGAAGCGGCGTCGATTTCCACCACGTCGATGGAACCGGGGCCGCCTGTGGCGAGGTCCTTGCAGCTTTCGCATTCGCCGCACGGGTGCGAGGTCGGGCCTTTCGCGCAGTTGACGCAACGCGCGAGAATGCGTGCGGAACTGGTTTTGCCGCAGCCGCGCGGACCGGAAAACAGGTAAGCGTGCGTAAGTTTGTTCTCATCAAGCGCTCGCATCAGCGGAATCGTGACCTGATCCTGCCCGATCACGCCGTCGAACGTGTCGGGACGATACCTTCTATAGAGTGCCAGTGCCATCGCAATTCCTTCCGCTGTGGTGTCACTAGGCTACCGATTAATTACGACACGTTTTTTCTCAAAGACCGGCCGCACAGCCTGCCCGTAACGGTGAAGCGCGTGTCCCCAAAGACAAGCGCCGCGGCAACGTTTAAGCTGGGAGTGACGACATCGACACTACGAAATTGACATTGTGTCAATGTACGGTTTAGACTGAGGGCAGTCAAGAAATTGACAGAGTGTCAACGTGTCGCGCAGGTGAGAGACGCCACTCGAACGAAGGAGAGAAAGCCATGGACGGACAGCACAACGCCTCCGCAACAACAGTCGGAGATGCACGCCGCGCGCAAATCGTGCATGCAGCCCGCGCAATCTGCCTGGAAAAGGGCTTTTCGAAAATCACGATCAGCGATATCGCAGGTCGCGTAGGCATGACCAGATCTCTCTTCTACCACTATTTCCAAGACAAAGACCAAGTTGCGGACGCCGTGCTCGACGACGTCATCGACGAAGTCATCTCGCAATTGGAGGAGTGGAACGCCAATCGAGAAGTCGGCAACATCTCGAAAGCGCTCGATGACGTGGTGCGACTGACCCGTTCCCTCATCGCCGATGAGGGCCCGTTCAGCCAACGCATGATCGAAGACGGCAACGCGGGACTGTACATCAAATTCATCGACCGCGTGGCCGATCGCATTGCGGAATACATCTGCAATTCGACAGTGCGCGATTTCGAGAAATTGCATGGCATGCCCATCACCAACGAGCATGAGACGTTCTATACGCTCATCGTTGGCCTGATTTCGCTGATCAGACTGCATCCCGACATTGAAGACACCGTCATCAGACAGGTCGCGGCACAGACGCTGCACCTGAACGAATACATGTAAACGCAGCTCACCCCGCGCGCATACGTGTTGAGAGAAAGGAAGAGCGATGTTGTTCCAAGTCTATGGCGACACCGCCATATACCAGTGGATCGGATGGATCCTCGTATTCTGCTGCCTGATCGGCGCCAATGAGCTGGCCCGTCGCACCAAGACCGGTGGCGTGATCGCGTTCCTGATCGTGCCGGCCATTCTGACCATCTACTTCATCACCATTTACGTGGCCGCCGCGATGGGTGCCGAGTGGGCGCTCAACAACCCGACCTACGTTCATATGACCAGCTGGTTCCACTATGCCAAACTGTATGCTGCCACCGCGGGCTGCATCGGCTTCATGGCACTCAAATACAAGTGGGGCAAGATCGGCAAGTCCGAGTGGTTCAAATGCTTCCCGTTCGTGATCGTGGCCATCAACATTCTCATCGCTGTGGTCTCCGACTTCGAATCCGCCATTCGCGCCTGGGGTACCACATGGGTTTCCACCGAAGGCGTGACGCTGTATGGCGGCTGGCACAACGTGTTCAACGGCGTTGCCGGCCTGATCAACATCGCCTGCATGACCGGCTGGTTCGGCATTTACGTGTCGAAGAAGAAGCAGGATATGCTGTGGCCTGACATGACTTGGGTGTTCATCGTCGCATACGATATTTGGAACTTCTGCTACACCTACAACTGCCTGCCAACCCACTCCTGGTATTGCGGCCTCGCGCTGCTGCTCGCCCCGACCGTGGCGAACTTCTTCTGGAACAAGGGCGGCTGGATTCAGAACCGTGCCAACACGCTCGCCATCTGGTGCATGTTCGCGCAGGTGTTCCCCATGTTCCAGGATGAATCCAAGTTCGTCGTGCAGTCGGTGAACAATCCGAACGTGAACCTGACCGTGTCGATCATCGCACTCGTGGCCAACGTGCTCGCACTCGGCTACATCCTGTACCGTGCGAAGAAGCAGCACGTCAACCCGTGGCTGCAGGAAGTCTTCAAGGGCACCCGCGACTACGAGCAGGCCATCGCCCGCCAGGAAGTCGCCGCCTGACCGCAATCCGTGTTCGATAGTTACGGCGTTCGCTAGTTACAGAAAATCCGGTATTCGTAAGATAAAGATCTTGCGGGTACTGGATTTTTCGTTATTATCGCGAAATTATTTGCGATTGCTTACGATTGCCGATCACGCAATCAGTTGCATACGTGCCATCTTCGATATGCAATGTTGCGGTTTGACCGGCATGTGCACGCACTACCGCGAGCGCTTCGCGTAGTAGGTGTCGGTTTTGCCGGTGACAGGATCACGGTGATCACGCTTGATGGCTTCCAGCACTTTTTCTTCGGTGTTGGCAGCTTGGCTTTCCGCCACGGCCGGCGGCACCAGCACACGCAACGCACGGTCTTGAACTACGACCTTGACAGGCAGGCGACCAACATATTCACCGTCCGCCATCAAGACCGGCGGCTCATCACCCTCTTGCGCGCGGGTGATTTCGATATCGCGCACACGCTTCCACCCAAACACCTTGCACCCGAGGATCTTGCCGCTATACGCGTGAGACACCGCATCCACGCATTCGGCGACATTGGGCACGTGGTCGAGCCATACCAGGTCAAGCAGCCCATCCGAGAATCGTGAATATGGCGAAATCTCAATGCCACCGCCAATATGCCGTGAATTGGCCACCGTAAGCAACGGTGAAATAATGTCTCTTTCTTCCACCGTTCCATCGGCCAACGTGGCTTTGATGTGGTATCCGTACCGCTTCATATGCGTCAATTCCACAATCGCTGCCACGAAATAGCGCACCGAACCGTTGGGCAAGCGGGAATGGTTGGCACGGTCGTTGATACTCGCATCCAAACCACACGACAGCATGCCCGCGTAGAAGCGGTTGACCGCCGGGCGCAATGGCACGTCCGAATCGCCGACCAGATCATCGCCGGTACTGGAATCGACGGCATACCCGCCCTGCAACGACGTGGCCAAACCCATATCAACGTCAATATGCGTGCCGCGCACAATCGCGCCGACGATGCCGTCGACAGCGGTTTCCACGCGATTGACCGGCAGCTCAAGACCGCGGGCGAAATCATTGCCGGAACCCGTCGCCACAATGCCCAACGGTTTACCGGAACAGCCCACGGCATTGGCTCCAAGCGCAATCATGCCGTCGCCGCCGACCGCCACCAGGTAGTCGTATTCGTTCCTGCGATTCCTAGCATTCGCCAAGGAATCGTCGAAGCTCTCGCCGGTCACGTCGATCACGTTGAAGCCATGCTTGCGCCCGGCCTCTTGCAGCAGCTCAACCACCTGCTTGCCGACCTCGGCACCCTTGCCTTTGTTTGACGTCGGATTGCCGACAACGGCAACGGTCGCATTCACACATGACGTTTCGCTCATACTTCAGTACGATAACCGCGATTCGCTCCACACGCCACATGCGAACGGCTTTCCATACAAATGGCCGCGTTTTGTGGAACGAATGTTCCTTTACGTAGAAAGATCCCTTTTTACGAAGCGCGATTTCCCGCACAATGTACCGCTCCACACCACACTTATTCGCAGACAATCGGCCCCGCCCGTGACTGTTTGCCGACATGCGATACGAATGGCATTTGCGTGCCGACCTGCGCTTCGACCAGCACATCCTCGCCTTCTATCGTGCAGGATCCGATCGTCGCATTATTGCCGGATATAGTGCGTTCCGCCACGGAACAAGGATCGGACGATCCCGAATACAACGCATTGGCCGCCGCTACCGACGCCAGGTCGGCCGCATTCTGCGCGCGATGCAAGCACAGCAGCAGATTGCCCGCCGACGCGGCCGCGCCCAGCATGATGGCGGCCACTGCGATCAAAGCCACACCGGATATGGTCCCCGAACCCTCATCGGACCCGCGAATCCAAGCAAACCAATGTTTCACAAGGCGTTTCACATTATCCATTCCTTTCCGACCCGCATCCATCAAATGGTTGCCAATAGTGTTTCACAACATGTTTCACACGTCGTATGTCGCAAGCTCCAAACCTCACAGACCTCCATGCACAGGCCACAACCAACAATCCCGCATCTCACTGCGCAGAGACCAGCACGCTTCGGAGCAACGCTAGAAGTAGCGGGTCGCCTTGCCGGTAACTCGAGTGGGCAGCACACCGGTCGGATCCGGCACCACAGGGCATTGCACCGTGACGGTGACGAAGTCCGCCCCACGCTCGAACCGTACCGTCGCCGAACCTCCCGCAGCCGCCATGACCGCGGTCCTCGCCTTCGATTCGCCGCCCGTATCATCAACCGCGAAAGCCCTGGCACCGGCCGCCGCCGCATCCTGGCAATTCATGGACACCACAGACGCACGCCCCAAGCACAACACCAAAATCGCCACCGCCGCCACGCAGGGGAGCACCACCGCGAATTCCGCGGTGGCCGCTCCCTCATCGGCATCATCGGTATGGCGTTTCCACCATTGCCTCAGCATGAATCACCCGACGCTCAGCGCTTTCTTGATGATGTTGGTCAGCAGCGTTTTGATGGCATCGGATTTCATAATGCCCACCAAAACGGCTGCGAATCCGGTGGCGGCAACCAAAACCACCGCATATTCGGCAGTGGCAGCGCCTTCCTCCGGTTCGACGGTCAGCGTGCGCATACGCGCGTCCAGCAGGCATACCGCTTTGCCGGCCCGTTCACGCATGGCATGCAGCAGCTGTCCTGCCTTGCCCATCAGGTCTGGCGAGCCATCGACGTTGATTGGCGTTTCGTTGTTCATGGCGTTCCTTTCGTTCGAACAACCTCGGCCAGATGGCCGAGTGCACCCAGTGTTGCGCATCATCGTGCCCGTCGGAACGTTTTTTCAGGGTTGTGGTCGGAGGACGTGGGTTATCCACAACCACGGCGTGTCATCCACATTTATCCACAAAACATCGTTCTTCGAGGATTGTCCGTTTCCCACATTTCCCGAGCCATATTTCCCACGTTGCTTTCCTGCCGTCATCCCACAAACGACATAACGGCCGGAATAATCCCCACCGCAACAAATGCGGGAAGAAAGCACAATCCGGTCGGTAGCAACAAACGAACCGACAATTTCGCTGCAGCCTGTTCGATCTGCGAGCGCTCATCCCAATCCAATTGTTCGACCGCTGTTTCCAAACGTTCCACCGGCGAGGCGCCACTGTGCCATGACGAGGCGAACGCATCGCGCACCACCGCAAGATCGCCATCATCTGGCCACGCATCATCCCAGGAAACACCTTTGTTCAACTGTTCTCCGGCCGACCGTAGTCCCGCGCCGAATTCTCCCGCAGCGATATCGCCCACGGCAATCAGCGCGCGTGGAATGGAGGATCCCTGCCGTATGGCGACGCTGAGCATCTCCAATACCAGCGGCAGCGGAAGTTCCCGCACTCGTCCGGCGGGCGCAAGGTCGGCTGGCACACGGACCGGCCTCCACTGCTTCAGCCACATCGCTTCGGCCGCGCACACCGCCGCCGTCAGCATCCATAAGCCAGTCATCACATGGCTCCTTTCATATCATCCTGCCGCATCAGCGCACGTATCCAGATAAGTCCGAACGTGTAGCAACAGAGGGCAAATCCGAGGCATGCCAAGCCTTTGACCCCTGAAACAAGGAAGGCCAATGAGTGCGCACCCATACCTTCTCCCAAGAGCACAGTGAGCAGCGGCAACGCCATCAGGAGTTTCACCGTCGCTTTGGGCATGGCGAATGCGTTGGTACGCAGATCATCCAATAATCGTTGCCGTTTCAACGATTCAGCCACCGCCTGCAGGCATCGGCCGGTTTCGCATCCGAGCGTCAGGCTCAGCTGACAGGCCGCATATAGCTCGCCGCTCAGCCGTTCGACTTGGCCGCATTGCTCTTTGGGCGGGCATCGGCTGCGGATCACCATGGTTATGCGAAGCCTGGTAAGTTCGGGTGTGGCGAACGGCGTTCCACCCAATTCTTCGAACGCCTGCACCAATGTGGCTCCGCTGCGCACGGATGCGCGGAGGGAAGCCACGCACGCCACACATCCGATGGCGGGCAATGGTTTCGCCGGCATGTTCGCCTCTTCGATTCCGTCAGACCGCCCGCCGAATCCTCCATCAGGTTTTTCATCAAGGCTTTCGCCTGCGCGCCCCACTACGTTTCCCGCCCGTTCGCCCACATCGCATACGTTTCGGCGAGGCCACAGCCATACGGCCAGTCCGCACAATACCGCGCAAATAATGCTGAGGCTTTCCATCTGCCCACCTCGATTCAACGACTCCATACGCGCACGAAATCAGGCCACTGTTGCGAAGCCCGCATTTGGCTGCCGTTCCACCCGGCCAATAGGTTTCCCCGCAGTTTCCCCTCTGCGAATTCAAGCCGTCCTATTTGCGCGATGCGCCGCCTGCCTCCCACTCGGCCCACATGCAGCACTACGTCGAACGCGTCTTGCGCGAGCGCCGCGGTGGCTTGCGGATTCAGCCCGGAGAGCAATCCCAAGGCCACCAAACGTGAGGGAACCGCCGTCACCTGATTGGCATGCAAGGTGGTCATGCCTCCGCGATGCCCGGAATTCAGCGCGCGCAGCAGATCCACGATTTCGCCGCCCCTGCATTCGCCCACCACAATGCGGTCCGGCCGCATACGCAACGTCGCGCATATCAGCTGCGACAGCCCTATGGCGCCTTTGCCTTCCATGTTGGCGCCGCGCGTCACCAGCGACACGTGGTTGGCATGGTTGAGCATGCCAAGTTCGCGCACCTCCTCCACGGTGATGACGCGCTCCCCCGGCGCGCATCGCATAAGCATTGCTTTGAGCAGCGTGGTTTTGCCTGCTCCGGTTCCGCCGGTCACGAGCACGCTGGCCCTTCGTTCCACGAATCCTTCCAGCAAAGGCATCCATCCGCTTGGAAACATGCCGTTTTCCGCCAAAGATTCCAGACTGGGCGCAACAACGTCCGGCAATCGTATGCTGATGGCGGCGCCTTGCGGAACGAGCGGTGCGATAACCGCGTGCACGCGCACGCCTTCCACCGTGGAGGCGTCGGCTATCGGGCAGGCGTCGTCGAGCCTTCTGCCAAGCTGCGAGCACAGCCGCACGGCGAAATCGCGGATGGCTTGGGGACCGCTGAATGGCACGCGCAATGCATGTGGCCGCATACCTTGGCCGCGATCCACCCACACCGTTCCGTCGCAGGTTACCGCGATGTCGGTGACGCCCGGCTCGGATGCGATGTCGCTAAGTGGCCCGAGTTCCATGACTGATGCTCTTTTCTCCCAACGCTTCCTGAATGAGATCCGCCAACGTTGCGATGGCTTTCGCGTTCGTACGATTGGGTTTGCGCAGTCCAAGCCCTTCCAAGAGTTCGCTGCAAAGCTTGGCATCCGGTTTGATGACCGCGGTGATATCGCAGTCGAGGTATTCCGCCGCTTCCTCGATTGCCGTCGTGCCATGGTCGCGTACGGTTCCGCGCGGTTGCACGCCTACGAGAAACTCCCGTTCCTGCGTTGCGGCATCGTGTTCTCCGATCGAACCGTAATGCGCCCGCAGATTCGCTTTGGCCCGCGCAAGACCAAGTACCGTCAGTTCGACCACGGTAATGCGGATGGCCTTGCGCAGTTCCGTCAAATCCTGCAGTCCGTTCCATTGCCCCATATCGACGACGACCACGCTTCGCACCTGCGATAGCGCATGAATGCACGCTTGCACTTCCCACGATTGCGGATTTTCGGTTTTCCAAGGATCGCATGCCAGCAATGGCACACCATCCCAGATTGGCAGCTCCCGCAGTAGCGCTTTGCCGTCGATATTGCCAAGCGGAGCGCTGATTTCCCCGAAGCGTGAGCCGTCCTCGTTTTCCACGCCAAGAAGCACATCCAGCCCACCTCCTTGCAGATCGGCGTCGACGAGCACACATTTGAGGCCGCGTTCGCTCAGCTCGCGGGCCAGTAAGGCGGCCAGAGTGCTCGTGCCCACTCCTGCCACCACGGAGTCGATAACCACCACATTGCCCATATCGCAGGGTTCCTCCACCGATGCGCGACCGCATTGCGCAACCATGCCATACGTTCCAGGCACAGCGCCAACCAGTTGCGTTCCACCGCGATTCGATCCCGGCGGCGTATAGAACCGTTGCGCAGAGACGGTTCTGCGTTGTGTCGGCGGTGACGCTTGCGGCGCGATCGCGCCGGCGACCGGCAACAGCCCGCCCGACGGCAGCGGCACCGGAGGAACATTCGAAAAAGACGTTGCATTACTCATACCGTCGATTGAAAAGCTTCGGCGAGCACCATTGCAAGCTGAACCGGCCCTGTGGTCGGAGGACGCGAGTTATCCACAACCCCGGCGTGTTATGCACCGTTATCCACACAACGACGATAATCGGCGTCCGTCGTTTTCCCGAAAAACTCCCTGAGAACAGGCAAACAAAAAGGAAGGCCCGCCGAGCGGGCCTTCCTTGCAAGAACCTTAAGGGCAGAATCTCTGCACAACAACATCGTCGTAACGGTAAGTCTATCCAATGCCCGTTCAACGTAACGACCTATCTTGGCCATACACTCTTTGTGGGCTCTGCTCTTTAAGTTGTTCTTGTACTTCGTAATTATGCTCAGCAATCCGGCAATCGCAAACCGAAACCGGCTGATGTTCCGTATTTGTCGCAACTGTTGCTTTACGATCGCAAGAATCATAAAAATGCTCCATCGTGTGCGAAACGCAAGGCGTGTTTGTTCGTTTGCGTGCGTTTGCGACAAAAACACGGCGTGTCGACACCCTAATTTGCACAATGAGCGAACGAATGTTAACTCCAGCTAAATTTTGCCGGCTTTTTACAGCATTTCCAGCTACTTAAGGATAAAGTAGGAAAGTATGGCACAGATTTTTGACGCACCCTCGAAGGCGATCTTGCGCAGCCAGATAGCTGAGCATATCGCCGAGACCGATAAAAACGACAAGCGTGAGCTTCAGGCCGGCGAAGAGCCGTTGCCGAACGACCGCTTCTTCGACCGCGAGTTGAGCTGGCTGAAGTTCAACAAGCGAGTCCTCGAACTTGCCCAAGACGAAGATCTGCCGATCATCGAACGCGCAAGCTTCGCCGCGATCTTCGCGAACAACCTCGACGAGTTCTTCATGGTTCGCGTCGCAGGTCTGAAGCGCCGCATCGACACCGGCATCGCCGTGACGGCCGCCTCCGGATTGAGCCCAAGGCAGCAGCTGCGCGCCATCAGCGAGCAGGCGCACCGCCTGCAGGACGAGCACGCGCACTACATGATCGATCACATTCTTCCCGACCTGGCGAAGGAACAGATCGTGCTGCTGAGCTGGGACAAGCTCACCGCCGCCGAACAGGAGCGCCTGTCTCGCTACTACCGTCAGCAGGTGTTCCCTGTTCTGACGCCGCTCGCCGTGGATCCGGCCCACCCGTTCCCGTACATTTCCGGCGGTTCCATCAACCTCGCCGTGCTGGTGGAGAACCCGGCTTCCGGCAAGTCCCACTTCGCTCGCGTGAAGATTCCTGGAAACCTGAACCGTCTCGTGCCCGTCGACGACATGACCGACGACGATGCCACCAACGTGCGCTACGGCTTCATCACCATGGAGAACCTGATCATCGCGCACCTGGAATCCCTGTTCCCGGGCATGATCATCAAGGAAGCGCGATCCTTCCGCGTTACCCGTAACGAGGATATCGACGTGGAAGAGGATGATGCAGAGAACCTGCTCAACGCCATGGAGAAGGAGCTGCTGCGCCGTCGTTTCGGACCGCCGATCCGTCTTGAGATTTCCGACGAGACCAGCCCGTTCCTTTCCCAGCTGCTCGCCGATCAGCTGCGCGTCAGTGCCGATGAGGTGTACCGCCTGCCGGCACCGCTCGATGCGACCGTGCTCTTCGAACTTGGCGGCATCGACCGTCCGGACTTGAAGTACCGTTCGTTCGTGCCGACCACCAATCGCCAGATTGCCGAGGTGGAGTCGTCCCGCGCGCAAGACATTTTTGCAGCGATTCGCGAACGCGATATCCTCCTGCATCACCCGTACGATTCGTTCTCTACCTCCGTTCAGGCGTTCCTAGCGCAGGCTGCGGCGGATCCGAAGGTGCTCGCCATCAAGCAGACGTTGTACCGTACGTCCAGCAACTCCCCGATCATCGACGCGCTCATCGACGCGGCGCATGCGGGCAAGCAGGTGCTGGCACTGGTCGAAATCAAGGCACGCTTCGACGAAGACGCCAACATCGCATGGGCACGCAAGCTGGAACGCGCCGGCGTGCACGTGGTGTACGGCATCGTGGGCCTGAAGACTCACTGCAAGCTGAGCCTTGTGGTGCGTCAGGAAGCCGACGGCCTGCGCCGCTACTGCCATGTGGGCACCGGTAACTACAATCCGAAGACCGCCCGCATCTACACCGATCTCGGCCTGCTGACCTGCGATCCGGTGGTCGGCCAGGATATGACCCGCCTGTTCAACCAGCTGTCCGGTTATGCGCCGAAGTCGAGCTTCCACCGTCTGCTGGTAGCGCCGCGTACCGTACGTTCCGGTCTGATTCAGCGCATCCGCCGCGAAGAGGATGCGGCACGCGCAGGCAAGGAAGCGTGGATTAAGATCAAGGTCAACTCCATCGTGGACGAGAAGACCATCGACGCGCTGTACCGTGCAAGCCAGGCCGGCGTGAAGATCGACATCGTGGAACGCGGCATCTGCGCGCTCAAGCCGGGTGTTCCAGGACTTTCCGAGAACATTCGCGTGCGTTCCATTCTGGGTCGTTTCCTCGAGCACAGCCGTATCTACGCATTCGCGAACTCCGATGGCCCGCAGATCGGTGAAGGTCCGGCCGCAGGTCCGGAAGTGTGGATCGGTTCCGCCGATCTGATGCACCGCAATCTCGACCGTCGAGTCGAAGCGCTGGTACGCATCACCGCTCCGGAGCAGATCGACGAGCTGATCAAGTACGTGGATCTGCAAATGGCCGATTCCACCACCTCGTGGCATATGGCAGCCGACGGAACCTACGTGCGTCATGCGAAGGATGAGGAGGGTCGCCCGCTGGTCGATTCCCAGGAATATCTCATCAAGAAGCATACGCGCCGACCGGCAAGGCACTAAACCGTAGGAAATGGCCGATTCTGCTGTTGCAGAATCGGCCATTTCCTATGTTGCGGCATACGCGATCACCATCGTGGGAAAACGCAGGAAAACTCGGATGGCACGATTGCCGTCGCGCAATCATGGGGAAACCCGTGCCCAACCACTTACAATGAAAGATATGAGCGAGAGCATGAGACGTGTCGTAGAAGCCGCCGGGGGTATTGTATGGCGGTGGAAAACCGGTAGCGAAATCGCGGAAAATCCAGCAATCGCAGCGCAGAAAACTCCAAAGGAACAACTCAACAGCATTGAAGTGTGCATCGTGCATCGACCAAAGTACGATGACTGGAGCTGGCCGAAAGGCAAACTCGAGCAGGGCGAATCGCATCGTCATGCCGCAGTGCGAGAAATCGGCGAGGAGACAGGCGTTTCCATCGCACTCGGCCCGTATCTGTGCGAAGTCGAATATCCACTGTCCGAAGAAGGCAAGAAAACCCGGCATTCACACGATCGCGCCGTCGACACCAAGCACACGTTGTATTGGATGGCGCAACCGATTTCCGGAGATGATGCGGAACATCTGCTTGACGCATTCGGCCCCGTGCATCGCGCGGATGTAGGCGAAATCAACGATATCGTGTGGGTTTCCGTACGTGAAGCACGTAAAATCCTCACGCATTCCACCGATAAAGACACCCTCGCCATTTTTGTGGACCGCGTACAGGAGGGTGCCGCGACCGCGCAGAATCTGATGATCGTGCGTCACGCCAAAGCCGAATCGCGCAAATCCTGGAAAGGCACCGACGCGAACCGGCCGATCACTCCGAAAGGCGCGGCCGCGGCATTCGCACTCAACCGCGAACTCGCCTGCTACAACCCAACCCGCCTCGCAACCTCACCATGGCTGCGCTGCCAGGAAACACTGCAGGTGCTTAGCTGGCAGACCGAACGCCCGATGGAACACATCGACGCGCTCACGGAAGACGCCTTCGCCGAGCACCCGACCATCGCATGGCTGGCGTTCCTCAAGCAGATCCAGCTCACGCTCGAGACCCGCGAAACCACGGCGATCTGCATGCACCGACCGGTTATCGGAGGCATGTTCGATCACTTGCGCGGACTATGCGCCCGCAAAGCGCTCTCCAAGCAGCTCATCGCCAAAACGCCGTTCATGCCTACCGGCACCGCCGTAGCGCTGTTTATAATCGATACGCCGCAAGGTCCCAGCATTATCGATATTCAAAAGGTTTCGCCCATTGTCTACTAGCATGCATTACGGTTCCGGATCGGTTGTACCAAGCCGTTCCGCCGGTTTCACCAACACCGGATCGCCGCGTCCGGCCCGCCCGGGGCAACTCGACCAGATGATGGCC
The DNA here is from genome assembly GCF_001025215.1 of Bifidobacterium pseudocatenulatum DSM 20438 = JCM 1200 = LMG 10505. Classification (NCBI taxonomy): domain Bacteria; kingdom Bacillati; phylum Actinomycetota; class Actinomycetes; order Bifidobacteriales; family Bifidobacteriaceae; genus Bifidobacterium; species Bifidobacterium pseudocatenulatum. Next base: position 183,781 of record NZ_AP012330.1, on the reverse strand, counting down.
GACAATATCGCGGGAGGTGCCGATCCGGCGCAAATCAACGAGATGAGCCACGCTTCGGCGGCCGCACTGTTGGACCGCGTGCATCATACGCAGGATGCCGAACTGGTGGAGCGCGTGCTCACGCTGGTGGACCGCGAGGGCGTTGACGTGATCGCCGAACTGTGGAGCAGCGCCGAGCCGGATTCGCTGCCGGGCATTCTGTGGCGGCTGTATCTGCTGCGCACGTGGATGCGGAAGAATCGCGAGTCGATCGCGCGGTTGTGGCGCGCTGGAGAGCCGGTTGCCACTACCGCCTCGGCGATTGCCGGCGTCGATCAGGCGCCCACGGAAGATGACATTGCGCATATTGCCGATTCGATTCTCGCAGGCGCGTTCACCGGCGATTTTGCGGTTGCGCTGGAACGTGCGGCCGCGTTCACCGACGTGGTTGCGTTGGGATTGCGCATCGAGGCACGCAATATGATCGCACGATTGAAAGCTGCGGAAGGTTCCGATAGCAGCGATTCCGGCATTTCCGCCATGGAAAAGCAGGTACGTACGAAATCGTCCCGTTTGATGCACACGGCCGGCAATCTGTTCGTCACGGCCAAGGATTTTCGCCATGGGGCGAATCTGTGGCGTCGCGGAAAACTGGAGTAACGCGTTCCGTACCCGTCCCCTGCACCTGCCTCTGCACCCACCTCTGTACCGCTACCGGAAGTGTTTTACGGCGCTCGCACCATCAATTCGCGACACGACGTAACGTACGGTCTACAGCATCTGTAGAATAGGAACTCGCGCCGGGCCATGCATAGCCCCGGGCTCCATTTTTTGCCGCTGCGAGCGGCCTTTGCGCCGACAGGCGCTTTCGTGGTTCGGCGCTTTCCCTCTTCTTAAGTTTCGTTGCTTTTTTCATACGATTTTCAGTTTCTTTCTTGGCTCCTTTCCCAGTTCCCGCGCTTTTCCTCGCGATTATGGACTACGCTTAGAAGACATGGATATTCATGTTTTGAACCACCCGCTGGTGGACCACAAGCTCACCGTTCTTCGCGACAAGAACACCCCGTCCTCCACGTTCCGCGAGCTCGTTTCCGAACTCGTGATGCTTGAGGCCTACGAGGCCACCCGCGACGTCGAAGTCGTGGACAAGCCGATCGAGACCCCCGTCGCTCCGATGGTAGGCAAGCACATCGCTTCCCCGGCGCCGATCATTGTGCCTGTGCTGCGCGCTGGCCTGGGCATGCTTGACGGCATGACCAAGATGATCCCGTCCGCTGAGGTCGGCTTCCTTGGCATGAAGCGCGACGAGGAGAACCCAACCCAGCAGATCACGTACGCGAACCGTCTGCCCGACGATCTGAGCGGCCGTCAGTGCTTCCTGATCGACCCGATGCTCGCCACTGGCGGCACGCTGGTCGCAGCAACACATTACCTGGCCGAGCGCGGCGCAAAGGATGTTACCGCCGTGTGCATTCTGGGCGCTCCGGAAGGCCTGAAGTTCGTTGAGGAGAACCTCGACCCATCCATTAAGTTCAAGCTGGTGCTGTGCGCCGTCGACGAGAAGCTCAACGACAAGTGCTACATCGTGCCAGGCTTGGGCGATGCCGGCGACCGTCTATATGGCGTGATCGACTGACCGCATCAGAGCTCAACCGAATCAACCCAATCAGTCAATCAAGTAAATCGAATAAAAACGGCCTGCCACAACGCAAATCATGCGGCGGCAGGCCGAAATCATATGTAAAACCTCTACTGCTCGTCGGGGACGAACGCCTCGAAAATATGATGGTCGAACCAGTCATCGCACTGGGCGAGCTCGTCGCGGCTGCGCACCGTCCACGACACGGGAACGGCACCCATGAAACGGGCCAACCGTACCTGCGGACTGTTGCCGCCATGCCAATCGTAGGCGACGAAATCAGGGCGGGAAATCCAGTCGAAAATCAGCGCACCGGCCGCATATTCCTTGGCGAGCGCAGCAGGATCAGACGGCTTCTCCTCCCCCTGCGGCCACCAGGAAAGCTGGCCACGGCACACTTCCGGACGGTTCTCCTTATACCAGTTGACGGCAGCCGGATTGAACGATTCGATCACATACGCGCCGGAATAGGCCTGCAGCAGCGCGTCGCCCTTTTCCATGAGCTCGACATCGCGCGAACCCCACTTGGAATTGTCGTCGAACTTGTATTCGACGATCAGCGGCACACGACCCGCCACTACCTTGAGCACGTCGGCGAACAGTGGCACATGCTGGAAATACCCTTCCGGAGCGCTGTCAGGTGTGGTGACCAGCGGCGGATTTTCAAGCGAACCCGGCAACGGCGCTGCCACGGCGGCACCGGGGGCGTCGGTCGGGAACAGCGGGATGCGGGTCAGCTCATCGTACGTGAGATCGGCGATACGGCGTGGATCTCCGGCGACGCGCATCAGATCGCCGTCATGCACCACCACGATTTCGCCGTCGGCGGTCATCTGCAGGTCAAGCTCGATGCCATAGCCGGCTTCGCAAGCCGCTGCGAATGCCGCAAGCGAGTTCTCCGGAGCGATCGCACCAGTCACGCTGGGGCTGCCATAGCCGGCCTTCATGGCCATGCGACGTGCCAGCGCCACATACTCGCCGCTCTCGTTGGCATACTGCGCGGTCAGACCGGAACCCGCGTCATGCAGGCCACGATGCGCGTACCACACGTCGGGAATGGACGGCACATAATTGCGGCGCTTATCGGAGAAGGTACGCGGCGCGATCGCCCACACTGCGGCGCCTGCAGCGACTGCGCCGCCGAGCAGCGCCTTGTTGACGAATGATTTGGACATGGGCTTTCCTCCCTTACGCGGCCGCTCGCGCATTCTCTCGCGTTGGTTCTCACCGTTCGCGGCCATCGAATCTGTCTCTTCTGAGATTAGCCCATAAATCACAAAAACGGCGACCACCTACGCGATCCGCGATCGTATGTCGCCGTCTCAAGCCACCAACAGCCGAGCCATATCTCGACTATATATGGCAGATTTTGAGTCTCGTCACGAGGCATCTCGCTTATATATGGCAGACTGGAGTCAGAAAACATGCGTTTTCATACCCCCTATATGGCTTTTTAGCGAAGTCTTCTGCCATATATAGGCGAGATGCTTCCTGACAGACCCGCAAATCTGCCATACATAGGCGAGTTATGAGCAAAATGGGGTCCGATGACGTCCGAGTTCACACAAACGTAGGGGTCGGACCCCAAAGGTCGGCGGCTGAATACGTGTGCTTGATCGTAGGCTTGGCCACTGAGCCGTGAAGAGGAAAGCCCAATGGGCTTTCCTCAGGCGAAGTGAGCGGCTTGCCGCGAAGACCGCGTAGCGGTACCTTGAGTGCGTCAAGCACACATATTCAGTCCAGAGGCCGAGGCTGAGAACTTACCACTTTTATATTGGATTCAGTTACGCAGCTTGCCCCGCTTGGCCACGAAGATGCAGCACCCCGCCGTGGCCAGCACCGTCATGGCAATGACGATTGCCGTAGTAGCGACGCCTGTAGAGCTTAGCTTCTTCTTACGTTGAGACTGAGATTGCTGCGATGATTGCGGTTTCGCAGAAGGCTCGGCATTATTACCGTCCTGCTTGCCGTTGTTATCGATATCCGGAGTCGGCTTTGGAGTTGGCGTTGGTTCCGGCTCGGGCTCAGGCGTCGGATCGGGGGTCGGGTCCGGAGTCGGTTCAGGTGCATGAACCTGCCATTCGGCGGCAGCCGGCGATGCACTGCCGGATTGAATCACCATGCGCAGCTTAGTGGTCTTCACCGCGTCAGTCCAGGTTGCCTCGCTCCATCCGCCGTTATCGGTACCGTAAGCGCCGGGAGCATTGGTGACCAATGTATATGTGGCATCGGGAATATCCACAAACGCATTCGTTCCAGCATCCCAATACTGCAGTTTCCACGACGCCGGCATTCCCAAGCCCCCTCCATCGGAGGTGAATTGCACACGGCTGGAATCGATGGTGACTTCGCGATCCCATTCGTAGTCGAGCTTCATTTCACCGGTATTCGGCCACGTACCCCAAATGCAGGCGTTATCAACCGTGCAATCGCCCGGAATGGTTTTGCCGTCGTTAAGCGCGGCAACACCAGCTGTCCAAGAAGACGCTTTTTTGTCCACGTCAGTAGCAACGGCATCTTGCTCGATATAGCCGGCCAACGGCACCGACGTATCGGATGGAATATCTTTGACGCCCGCAGCCGACATATTGCCAGCAATGTCCGAAGCCCGATAGCTCACCGTTTCGCGCTTCGACGAAGAAGCAGTAATCGCCGCGCCTTCTTCATATTGCTGCCATTCGCCGTTTCCAACCCGGTATTCCACCGTTTTCACACCGGATCCAGCACCATCTGAGGCGGTCAATGTCATAGTGCGGGAAACCGTATCTACCGAGGCGGTTACCGTAGGAGCCGTAGCATCCACACGCGCTTCCGCAGCAGCGATTTCGCTCACATTGCCGGCCGCATCAGTGGCACGCGCACGCACACTCACTATACCCTCGCCAGTCACAGCCTTTACCGCAGTGTTCACATTCGTTCCGACGGTCACCCATGCGCCATCCCCGACCGCAAGTTCGAGTTTTGCGATCGGCGCAGCCGCATTGTCGGAAGCCGTAATAAGAGCGATCGGTGAAGTGACCAGCCAACCATCATTGCCAGCCGTGCCAGCCAATGCCACACGCACGGCAGGAGCAATGGTATCAGCCGGTTTTACGTAATCGTCGGAAACATGTACGGTCACGGCTACGTTGCCGGCTGCCAGATCATCAGCCTGCTGCTTGGTTTCAATGCCAGCAACCACACCTTGCACGGTGAACTCACCCGCCTGCGCATACGAAGAAGCAGACACCGTGCGCCACAAAACCGGAGTTTCCACTGTTTCCGAGCCGTACGCGACTTTCACCGTGTTCGACAATTCCGGCGCGTCTCCGGTCTTGGCGTAGACGTCGGCTGGCCGTTCAGCCACAACTGCTCCCTGTTGCGCATATACTTCCCATTCAGGAACGCCAACGGAAGCATAGCCCCCGTCAACGGCTTGCGCGGTCATGTCAAGTTTGAGCGCAGTGGTGGTCACTGCGTCGAATGTCACTTCATTAGGCGCGTTCTTGCCTGTATCCACGCCGTATTCGCTGGAATTGGGCACGTCCTTCCAGGAACCGTCTGCGTCAAGATATTGCAGTTTCCATGAGGCAGGGGCACGCAATGCGTTCGCATCGGTATCGAACCAGACTTTCGATCCATTCACACGTACAGCGCCATTCCACTGGTAGATCAGTGAATCGGAGGATTGTGTTTGTGGCATCTTTCGATAGTTCGTCCAATGGTTCGGCGGTACTACAGCAGTTTCCAGCACTCGCCCGTCGTTCACGGAACCCTTGTAGGCGGGTGTTTCGGTGTAGGTCGCGTCCACTGACGCATAGGGGGCCACGTTGCGTGAGGGTTGCAACCGTTCGGCTTTGGTCGGATGCGAAACGGCGTTCATGCGCCCGCCATTCCACGTCACTTCATCGATGCAGACTGCACGGCGGAAGTCAGTACCACCAGTCTTGTCTCCAGTGTGGTAGGTGACCCACCATTTGCCGCCGAATCGTTGAATCGACGGATGCATGGTGGTGGACGATCCCGATTCGACGATTACGCCTTGGTACGTCCACGGCCCAAGAGGGCTTGCCGACGTGGAGTATTGCACGCACGCCTGATAGTTGGATTCCACGCAGGTCGCCACTCCCGACCCGGGTTTGCCACCGTCGTACACGTTGTAGTAGGTGTCTCCTTCACGGAACACCCATGCCGCCTCAAAGAAGCCTTTGGGCCCGTTGGCATAAGCGCCGCCGTTGTTGCCCAAGGTCAGCGACGCGTTCACTTGGTTCGCATAGTCGCTGCCAAGCACGTCTTTGCTGGCATCGTAGTCGGGTATGTTGGCGAGCGCGTCGGCGTCACGCATATTGTAGATTTTCGGCGCTCCATCCGCCGTTCCGTCCATGGTTTCCACGGCAACATATGAGGTGCGGCCAGTGTTGGCGTCCCGCTGCATTTTTACGGCGAGTTCGCTGTTGAAGGTGCCGAAGTGCAGATATCCGGTACCGTCATTGTCCACGAAGAATGCGGGATCGATGGTTTCGATTTGCGTCTGCATGGTAGTCAGCAACGGCGCTCCGATGGCGTCGACCCATGGTCCGAGGGGGCTTTTTGATTTGGCCACGCCGATGGAGAACGGGTCGGCTCCCGCGGCTGCGTTCTTGTCTTTGACTGGCACGTAGTAGTAAAACCAGTCGTCGGCCGTGTCTGCGGTGCCAGCATCGTCGACTACTACTTGTCCTGCGTAGGCTCCGTCGCCGGTTGCCCAGTCGAACAGGTCGGCTTTGGCGATGGTCTTGTAGTGCGTCCATTTGCCGGATTCCGGATTGTCGGTTACGTAGACGCCCCAGTCTTTCATATTGAAGGACCCGTAGGTTGGTTCGGCCTCGTCGTGTCCTGTGAATACGAAGAGTTTGCCATCGTATTCAAGGGTGGATGCGTCTGCGGAATAGTAGTTTTGCGACAGGTCGTTGGGGGTATTGGTTCCTTCGTTCTGCCCGATGGGGTTGCGAAGGGTTGCCGGCAACGCACTGTTGTCGATTTGCGTGACGGTGACGTCGGGATTGCCGACCGGCAGATCGTTGTAGGCGTGTCCGGCGACGCTGGGCGCGGTACTTGCGTCGGCCGCGTTGGCTGTCTGCATGGTTGCGATTGCTCCCGTGCATAAGGTGGCTGCGGCTGCGATGCCTGCCACCAGCGTCTTCATCGACGCATGTGAGATGTGCGAAAAGCTCATGAATATTCCTGTTTTCACGATTGGATATTGAAAAGTCCTCTTACGGATTGCTTAGGTTACGTTGGTATTCCTCGTGCGATCCGTAAGAGGACTTGAGCAATTGCTAGCGCTAGTCGCGGTTGCGGCGCGTCAGCATGATGGCGGCTCCCGTCAGCAGGACGATCATTCCTACGACGGCGATGCCGATGACATTGCTGCCGGTGCTGCTGATTGCGGCACTGACTTCAGACTTGGAAACCGGCTTGTTTCCAGGCTTGGCATTCGGCTTGGGGTCGGTCTTGTCGTCGTCCGGCTTCGGTGCTGGCTTGAGTTCAAGTCCGGCGATGGCCTCGGTCAGCTGCTTGACTGCGGCATCCGCATCAGCTTGGGTGGCGTTCTCATCGTTCAGCACCTTGGAGGCGGCATCCACTGCTTCAGCCAACTTCTTGGCGCTGGCTTCGGTGTAGAGGTCACCGCTGACGCCCTGTGCCTGGTCAAGAACCGTCTTCAACTCAGTGGTGTCGGCTTTCTTCACCAGTGTCTGCTGGGCTTCTTCAAGCTGCTTGATGGCCGCATCCACCTGATCCTGGGTGGCGCTCTCGTCCGCATACACCTTTTGAGCGTTACCCATGGCTTCGGAGAATGCCTTCCAGCTGTTCGGCGTGAAATTAGCTTGTTGCACGGAACCGGCTGCGTTGATGGTGGATTCGAGCCTGCTCTTGTCCACGCTTGGTTCCGGATCAGGGGTTGGATCCGGGTCAGGAGTCGGTTCCGGATCAGGAGTGCTTTCCGCAGCATGCACGCCCCACTCGGCAACCGCCAGACCGAAGGTGACGCCCTCGGCGGTCGGCGGATCAAGCACCAAGCGCAACGACGTGGTCTTCACCGGAGTGAATGTGGCCACGCTCCAGCCTTGAGCATCGTCAGAGGCACGTGAGGCCGGGGAATTACGCACGGTGGAGTATTGCGCATTCTCCACATCCTTCCATATACCATCAGAAGCCAAGTACTGAATCTTCCAGCTGTCCGGAACATCCAAACCACCCTTGGCATCATTACGCTCCGCGAAGTTGGCCCAGAACTGCACACGGCTGGAATCGACGGTGGCTTCCTTGCTCCAGGTGTACTGCGCGTACATGCCAGCGGAAGCTTGACCCCAGCTGCCCCACACGCGGCCATTCACATCGGCGTCATCATCAGACGGCCACGTATCGTCAACCAGCACACCATCGTTGAGCTTGCCGGAAGCCGGAGACCAGCTCGCCTCGGCACTCACCGTGGTGTCAATGGCCCTGCCTTCAATCCAACCAGTCAACGGAGTATCGGGCTCCGGCTTGGGATCCGGCGTCGGCTCAGGATCAGGATCGGCACCACCATTCGGATCGGCGACCACATGCACTGTAATCTTGGCCTGCGAGCTTGAACCCTCAGCCGTGCCGGACACCTCATAATCGCCGATGGTGTCCAACCTGACGCCGGCAACACTTGCCTCATCCCACATAACCGTGCGATCGTCAAGCATGCCATTGGGGAATCGCACCGGAACCACAGACGGCAAAGCCACCGACTTGGAATTCTGGTACACCGTCTGTTCGATCGGCTGAGCCGCACCAGCAGTCTGAGACTGCGCGTCGGAACGCACGCCAATAGTGGCCTTGGTTCCAGCGAGCGCGCCAATAACCGTTCCGGAAACCGCAAACTCGCTATCGGAAGCAAGCTGATCGTCAGTGATGGCATCCCACGCAACACTCAAGTCACGACGGGAACCGTCCGTATAGCTGGCACTCACCGTCTTCGGCAGATTCACATCGGCAGCCTTGCTGCCAGTCTGCACCATACGATTCACGCCATCCACGCTCACCGGATCAAGCGCATACGCCTCAAATTCGGTAGCACCAACAATGGCACCCTTCGGGAACAGCACACGCAACTTGTTCGTCTCCACCGTTTCGGCAAAACGAACCTCATTGCCTTCACCCTGCATCGTGGTATAAGACTGGCCGGCGGCAAGCTTCACATCCTGCCAATCGCCATTCTCATCCGCATACTGCAACTTCCACGACTTGACCATCGGCACACCGCCACCGTCAGTCCAGAAGAACAGCTTCGCCTTCTTCAACGGAACAGTGCCATCCCAGGCAAGCTGCAGCCACGGCTCGGTACCGGTATTGTCACCCCAATTATTCCAGGTCTCATTCGGAGTATTGGTATACAACACCTGACCGTCGATAACCTTCTTGGCATTGTCCTTCGCCTGATATGGATTGGTGAAGCTGGCGCTCGCAGTGGACTGTGAAGCCACATTCACCGTGCCGTCGGAAGGAATGCCGTGAACGGTGACTTCCTTGAAACCGGTCTTCTCACCGTCGAATGCGGTGAGTTTGAGCACATAGTCACCCTCACGGTTGAACGTGACCGTAGTGTTGGCAGCGGTTGCGTCGACGAACTTCGCTTCGCCGTTTTCAGGGCCAGACACCTGCTCCCATGTGGTGGTGAGCGTGTCAGACGGCAGGCCGTCGTCCTTCACCGTGCCCACCAGCTGCGCACCGGACGAGGTGCTGCTGGCAATGTAGGCGTCAACGCTTGGCGCCTGGTTCGTAGGTTCGCCTTCCGGCACAATGTCGGTTTCGTAGGCCTGAATCTCCTTCAAGCCAATGGCCTGACCTGCTTGCGGAGTGAAGGTGGCACGAATGGCTTTGGCCACGACCTTGGAGAACTGCACGCGGTTGTAGTTGGCTCCCGCGTAAGTAGGCGTACGCACCTGGTTCGGCAGGACATGCCATGCGCCGGCCTCATCCTGATATTCAAGCGTGTACACCGACGGCTCACTGTAGCCGGCAATCGTCTGGCTGGACGAGGTCTGGTAGAAGTACAAACGCACGTCGTCGATGTTCTGCACGCCATTCTTGAACGTTACGGTCAGCGAATCCTTGGCGTTCTTGGATCCCTTGGTGCCCCAGAAGGATTCCATCACGTTCTTGCCGTCCACTGCATTGGTTGCCGGGTATCCCTTGGTTTCGTAAGTGGCTTCCACATCGGCGTCCTTGGCCACGTTGGCCTGGCTCTTGGACGCTTCGTCCACGTTCTGTCCGGACTGCGCGAAGATCTGCGTAACCCTGCTGTTCGATGCGTAGGTCACTTCGTTGGCGTTCGGCATGGTGGCGGTGGTCGCGCCGGTGATCACCGCTCCGGAATCATCGGCAACCTCAACGGTTCCACTGGCCGGATCGTAGATGAGGTGGGCGAGCTTATCGGAGGTGAACACGGCGTTGCCGTCCACATACAGGGTATATCCCTTCGGAGCGTTGTAGGTGCCGTCGTTGTTCCATACGATCGACAGATCCTGCCCGTGGTAGCTCAGGTTGTTGACGGTGAAGTGGTTCCAACCGGGAATCTCGATCGGATTGAGTTCAATCTTGTTGTCTTCACGCGGAACCATACCTGCCACGTCTTCCACAATCGTCCAGTTGGTGGTGCCAAGCTGGGTGTGGTGAATCCAGGAACGGTAGGTGATCTTTCCACCGTTCTTGCTGGCGTCGGCGTTCTTCTCCGGAATCGTGCTTCCTGCGGAATTATTATCCATATTCCAGAATTCGTTCTGGTCCGGATACTGGTTGTCGCCTCCCTGATAATGCGAGAACGCCACCCAATACAGCAGTTTCTTGAACGATTCGTTCGTGATATATCCGTTGTCTGCAGCATTATAATCACGGATTCCCGCAGAATAGATTTGCAGCAGCGGAGTTGCATTGATAATGGAGAAATTGTTTGATCCTGGGAAATTCAGCGCCTTCTTGTCTGCCTGATTCGCGGTGAAGAACGGGAAAATCGGGAATTCGTCGGCATCTTCGAACAAGCGCAACGCACTATCGTAATCATCATTGCCGATCGGCATCAGACCTTCGGAATACGGATAGTAGTTGTTGAGTTCCTTGTATTTCGCGAATTGACCGTCGTTCAGCCACTTGTGCAGCAGCAGTTTGCTGTCGGAATCCCACAGGTTGTCGAGCACATCCTGCTTGATGGCGTCGGCGATCTGCTGCATTTCAGCGGCTTTTTCGGTGTCTCCGGCAGCCTTGTATGCTTGCGCGGCGGCATTGGCGTTGGCCCACATGTTGGCGGAACCGTCGGCACGGTCCATACGCTGGCCGGAACGACCGGGTTCGGAGAACGACACCGCGTCGGCATCGTTGCCGGTCATGGACCACCACGACCAGTCGATCAGCTTGTTGCCGTTGCTATTCTGGTTGTCGTTGCTGTCTGGCTCGCTTTGCGAATTGAGCAGACCTTTGACATCTTCGGAACCGTAATCACCCAACGCTTCAGCCAATGATGACGGGCCGCCGTGCACCTTGTAGGAGTCCCAACCGGCCTTGGTGATGTACTGCGTGTAGCTGTGGTTCCAATTGGCTGGATCGCCCGGATTGTCGTGGTAGTAGTAATACCCGGACTGGCCTTTCTTGGCTGTCTGCCCGGCCGACACCCAAGTGCCGTACGAGTATTCGGCGTTACGGAACCACTTGGTGTCGTTGATGAACATGCCGGATGTCAGCACGATCTGGTTGTTGTATCCGAGCACGCCTTCGATGGAGGTCGGATACTGGAACGTATTGCCCGGCATATTGGCATCCAACATGTTGAAACGGCTCAGCCACCAGCGGTAGAACACGGTTTTGTCGATATTGTGTTCCTGGGTTTCCACGTAAGGAATGTTATCGACCCACCACTGGTTGTAGGTGGTCACGGAATCCTTGTAGGAAGCGGCCGGATCGGTGAGATCGCCGTTGAATCGGGCTTCGTATTCCGCGGTGGAGTCCGGCAACTCGTTGGCGATCAGGCCAAGCTGCAGCTTGGTGGTTTGTGGCACGTTCGCTTCCAAGGTGAGGGTGGAAGCGAGTTTGCCGTCCTTTACGGTGAAACCGTTGCCGGAGAACCGTGGATAGATGGTGGTCAGATCGTTCTTCACATTGAAGCGACCGGTCAGTTCAGTGTCGCCGTCATTGCCGTCTTGTGCGAATGGCGAGGCTGCTGTCAGCGTTACGTCACCGCCGGTGGTGCTGGTGATGGTGAAATTCGCGACCATCACATTGGTGTAGGTGATGTACTTGACTTCGGTGACGGTAATGGTCTTGTCGCCGTTGGTGAATTCCGTGGTGAAGTAGCTTGGCGTCTGCTTGCGCTTGTCGGTGTTCTCGCGCAGGGTCTGCTTGGAACCGCCAATGCTTACCTCAACGGTAAAGCCGTCGTTGCCGGTCTGATCCCAGTATGCGACATCTCCTACGAAACCAAGTGCTTCCGGCGTATGCGTGTACATGAATGCGGCACGGCCACGTGAGAACAGGTATTCGTTCTTGTCTGCGCCCGCATAGTTGTAGTCGCCAGCATCGTTGGTGCCGGTACCGTTTGGTGCGGTGCCTGTGCGCGTCAGCATCTTGTCGATCCAGAAGTCGTGTGCGGTGTCGGTTCCGGCACCGTTGGCAACATCCGCATCGAACACCTGCTTGAGGTAGCTTGTCGAGGGATCGAAAGCGACGCCGGTGCCCGGAATCGGGTCGGCGGCCCCCTTGAAACTCGGATACCCCATGGCAGAGTTCGGATTGGCCAGCGCGTCATTGGCGTATGCGGTCATCACACCGCCAGACAACAGTGTGGCCACTGCCGTCAGCACGCCCAATGACGTGACAATCCCTTTCTTCCTTGTTGATGGTGTCATCAATTCCTCCTACATGGACCATCGTTGGCCCTTGGTTGCCAAGGCTCGTTCCCTGGCATCCAACTTTCTTTCTGTAGGAATGAGAGTCGTGCGATGGACATGAGATTGGAGCGTCCACCGACATTTCAAGAATACATGACGCGAATACGGTTTCGCAAATTTTCTTTCAGTTTTCTCCAATGCTTTCTAAGTGAACTGCCATACGATGGCTTTTATGCGAAAAGGAAAGTTTTCGCATTTTCCCGTCTTATACTAGGGGCTATGACAAAACCGGCCACCCCATAAGGGGCAGCCGGTCTCTCATTCCAGTCAGCGCGGCGCATTCGGCTCCAATCGATCACGCCGCGCTCACCCGCTTCCCGGCACCATGGCACTCATAGCGCCGGGTAGCAAGTCTTTCTTTTGTTTAGCTGCGCAACCACACGTTCATTTGGCCGAGTTCGCGGTTGGCCCATGCGTAGTAGGGCACCAGCTTGAGCGACGTCCGCTCATCTGAGGCGTCACGCTGAGCGGACATGTACAACGGGGCGTCCACGGCATCCGCAGCCTCACGAACGGCAGGCAACGTCACCGCGTCAACACCTCCAAGCAAATCACTCTCGAAAGTAACCGTGGCATCCGCGACATCCACGCCATCAGCAAGACGGTACGTCCACAGATCGCCGGCATTATCGGCTTGCTCCGCGCAATAGACGAGCGGACCGCGCATCACCGCAACACGACCTGCATCGCAACGCACATGAGAGTTGGCACGCACCAATCGCACTGCCATATCAAGATCCAGCACCACATGCAATGCAGTTCCCGGAGCAACTGCGAAATATACGAAACCGTTTTCCGGAGCCGTCTTCACAGCAACACCATCGCATGTCAGCGCATAGGAATCAGCCGACCATGTGGGAATACGCACGCCGAAACGTACCGAATCAGCCGCCTCAGCGGGCAATTCCACCATGTACTCAATATGACCGTTCCACGGAAAATCGGAACGCTGCTCCACATGCAACCCGGAATCAAAACTTGCCTGATTCGCAATGAACTGGTGAGCGAGCACCGTGCGACCGCCGTCACGTTCGGTATACACATAACGGTCCACCGACGCGATCAATCGCGCGACATTAGCTGGGCAGCATGCGCAGCCAAACCAATCGACACGATGCGAAAGCACATGATGCCGATCCGGATTGTCCAAACCGTCCGGCGAAGTCTCCAACGCATTCACATAGTAATACTGCTTGCCATCAAGGCTGATGCCCGCGATGGCACCATTGAACAGCTCACGCTCAAGCACGTCGGCATATTCACCATTCGGTTCCAACAGAAGCATTTGGCGGGCAAACATGCTCATCGCCACAGAAGCGCACGTTTCGCCATACATGGTGTCGTTCGGCAGATCGTAATCGTACGTGAACGACTCCCCCACATGTGTGGAACCGATCGCACCCGTTACATACATGCGTTTCGACACGATGTTGTTCCAAAAACGATGCGCCGCATCCAGCAAGCCCTGATCGCCGGTAATACGCGCCACATGTGCGATTCCAGTGCATAAATAGGCCACGCGCACAGCATGGCCGTCAGCGGTCTGCTGCTCGCGCACCGGCTGCGCGGCTTGGAAGTACGTGGGCTTGTAGAATCCCAGATCCCGGAAAATGTAGTCGTTGTCGACAGCGGCGATCTGCTTGGCGTAGAACTGCGGATCCTGACCACGCACGTCGATGAGATACCGCGCCAGATTCAGATAGCGCTCCTCACCGGTCGCATCATACAGCTTCGCCAACGCCAATTCGATTTCCGGATGTCCATCAGCACCGTGGATCTTGCCGTCCTCCGGGCCGAAATTGGCATCGATGCAATCCGCCATACGGCACGCCACGTCAAGCGCCTGCTGGTTACCGGTCACCTCATGATAGGCGACAGCAGCCTCAATATAGTGGCCCATGACATACATTTCATGGCTTTGCTGAATCAGTGTGAAACGCTCACGATGCGCCCATTCACCGGTTTTGATTTGGTACGGAGTGTCCAAATATCCGTCCGATTGTTGCGCACGTGCGATGAGGTCGACGGTTTTATCGCACAGTTCCCGCAATTGCGGATCAGGATGATACGACAGTGCGTAAGCCGCTTCCTCCAACCACTTATATATGTCAGAATCCTGGAAGACCATGCCATGAAATTCACCGGTCTCATCACCGGCTGCGATACGCAGATTCTCCACGGCATGACTTTTATTATCGGCAAGCTGATTGCCAGCCGGATCATCCGGAACTTCAGTGGCAATCTCATCATTCATCACACCCCACTGATAGGGAATGACGGATTCAACGATCTGGTCGCGACGCTGCTTCCAGAAAGGAGAAGTAATAGTTACATTCATGATATTTCCTTAAGATTAAGGACTTCGCCAGCCCTTGACGGCTCTTGGCTACTCCGCCTTCGGTTCTGCTCAGGCCGGAGCCTGGAAACAGTCCACTGGGCTGTCTCCCAAGGGCTGACATCGCCAGGTGTCAGCCCTTGACGGCTCCAGCCATAAACCCTTTGACGTAGTACTTCTGGAGGGCTAGGAAGAGGATGGCTGCGGGGATCATCAGAATTACGACGCCAGCTTCGGTGGCACCGTAATCAATGACGCCCATAGTCTGCTGACGCATGTTCACCAAAGCGAGCGGCAGCGTGGCGTTCGACGAACTCGACAGGTACAGCGGAATCATGAAATTGTTCCAAGCCTCAAGGAAAGCAAGCAGACCGACAGTGACCATCGACGGCTTGACGACCGGCACCAGAATCTTAATCAACGACTGCAGGGAGTTGCAGCCATCGACCATGGCGGCCTCTTCCATATCCTTCGGAATCGCATCGAAAGCATTACGCATGATGAACGTGCTCATCGGCAGCTGGAACAAGGTAATAACCAAACCGACACCCAGCAAGGAATCGTTCAGACCAATATCCTTGTACCACACCATCAGCGGAATCAGCAGAGACGCATACGGTACCATCAAAATGGACAGCGTCACCATGAATCCGAGATTGCGGCCCGGATAGTCGAAACGGGAGAACGAATAGCCTGCGAGCGTGCACACCACCACGGAGAACACCACGGCGACCAACGTCACCACCACCGAGTTGAACAGGTACTTCGGCAGGCCTTCCTGGTAGCCGAACAACGTCAGATAGTTGTTCACACCCCAGCCCTTGGATTGTGCGGAACCAGGCTGCGGACTGAACGAGCAGACCACCACCCAGATCAGCGGCGAAATGAAGACCAGAGCCAGCAGACCTTCGAGAATATAGACGATTACGCGCTTCCACAATGGAGTAGTCATGTGAGTTCCCTCCCCTTGCTCACTTGGTGTTGTCGCGCATACCGCGCATCTGGATGGAATTGATCACCACGAGGGCCGCAAGCACGATCAGCGACAGTGCGGCCGCCATGCCCAGATCCTTCTTGGAATCGAATGCGAAGTTGTAGATAAGCTGCACCACGGTCATGGTGGAATTGTTCGGACCGCCCTTGGTCAGAATGAAGAACTGGTCGAACGCGAGGATGGAACCGGTGACGCAGTAGATCAGGCACATCACGATGGTCGGCTTCATCAGCGGCAGGGTGATGGAACGGAAAATGCGCCACGTGCCAGCACCGTCCATGCGCGCGGCCTCATACAGGTCGCCCGGAATGGCCTGCAGGCCGATCATCATGAGCAGCATGTAGTAGCCGGAGAAACGCCAGACGATCACAATAATGGTGGCCCACAGCGCGCTCTGGCCGGTGGCGAGCACGGAGCCGCCCTCATCCATCAATCCGAAGAAGCTCAGGATCTTGGTGACGGGGCCCACCTGCGGGGAGTACAGCGCGTAGAACAGCAGCGAAGCAGAGGCGAGACCGGTTGCGGACGGCAGCAGGAAGCACGTGCGCAGCATATTGTTCCACTTGGTGCTTTCCTGCACGATCAGCGCCAGGCCAAGGCCGAGCACCAGCAGGAAAATCGTGACGATCACGGTGTATTCAAGTGTGAACAACACCGACTGTCCGAGCAGTTTATTTTCGAAAACCTTGACGAAATTCTCAGGGAAATTCCAACCACGGTTACCGCCCATCAACGACCAGCGGGAACCGGCCATGATGACGAGCAGTACGATTGGCACGAAGAACAGCATGATGATCATCAGCCAATCAGGCAGCGCATACAGCAGGCCACGACGGGTTGCCTCCGCCTTGGCCTTGGAACGATGCGTCTTCACTGGCGCAGCGTTCTTGGAAACAGTAGTCATATTCCCTCCTTGGAACACTTTTGGCGACTCTCTCTTGAATCGTTCGGGGTTTTCGACATAAATGGCCAAGCGATTGGATATGCGTTTGGAAGTGCGATTCCGTCTCGTGCGGCCGTTGAAATCCGCCATGAAGACCGACATTGTTTTTGAAGTATTGTCGATCTTCATGGCAGACCACAACTGTGGTCTGTCGATTTTTGTTTTCGATATTCAGTTATTCGATATTCAGTTGTTCTTAAGTTATGTAAATCGGGGAAAGGAGAAAAAGGAGGAGAAGTTCGTTTTCAGTGGCTCACCTCACTGACCCAGCACGTCGGTGATGGCCTGGTTGTCGGCCTTGAGATCGCCATCGCCCCAGACTGCGTTCTGGATGAGCAGCTGCCACGGGGAACCGGCTGCGTTGAAGGCCTCATTGAAAGCTGCGGACTTCGGGGTCTGGCCATTGCCGTCGATGATTACGGAGTTGATGGTCTGGACGCGAGGATCGGCATCGTCGTAGGAGGTCTTCAGGGTCTGGATGTTGGATGCGGTGTCGCCGTTGGCTGCGAAGACTTCCTTCTGGGCGTCATCGCTCATGAGCCATGCGAGGAAGTTCCAAGCCTGAGCGACGTGCTTGCAGTCCTTGGAGATGCCCATGGCATCGCCGCCGAGGAACGTGGAGGTCTTGCCTTCCTTGGTGCCCGGGATCGGGGTGACACCCACTTCGAAGCCGCCGTCCTTCTCAGCTTCGAACAGTGCGGTGGAAGAGGTGTTCGGATACGGCATCACACCGATGTTGCCGTTGGCGAACGGAGCGGTCCAGGTGGCACCGGTTTCTTCCTTGGAGCCTGCGCCCAAGCCGTTGGTGGTGTTGGCGAGTTCCTTGTAGGCGTCGAGCACGGCCTTCATGGAATCGTTGTCGAGGGTGGCTTCGGTGCCATCTGCGTTCATCACGGATTCGCCGTCAGCCCACACGGACGGGAACAGGTCGAACACGAGAGCGCCACCGGACTGGCCGGCCAAGTAGGAGCCTGCCACGCCGTCCTTGTTGAGGGCCGCGACCGCCTTGGCCTGCTCAACGAACTCGTCGATGCTGCTCGGGCCCTTCTCCGGGTCAAGGCCTGCTTCCTTGTACAGATTCTTGTTCCATACCATCACGGAAACGTCGGTGATGAACGGCAGCGTGTATTCCTTGCCATCCACGGTACCGGCTTCAATGTGGCCCTGCTGCAGGTCGGACTTGTTGTCGAGTCCGTCGATCTGCTTGGTGATGTCGGTGAAGATGCCTTCAGAAGCCCAGTACGGAATACGCACCACGTCACCGGCGAGAATGTCCGGAAGGGAATCGGTCTGGGAGGCACCACCAACCTTGCCTTCCATATCGTCGTTCGGAATGATTTCCAGCTTGACCTGGTTCTTGTGGGAGGCGTTGTAGGCCTTCACCGCGTTCTTGGCCTGACGCTCCAGCGGAGAACGGGTCCACAGAGTGATCTCAGTGCCGTCATCAGTGCCGGCTGCCGGAATATCGGCCGGAGCCGCGGATCCACCACTGCTGGAACCACCGCCGCATGCAGCCATCGGAATAAGCAACGCGGTTGCCGCGATGCCGGCAATAACGCGAGTGACCTTGTTGAAAGACACCATGTCTACTTCTTTCTCTATGTATCGCTCAGCTTTGAGCCATCCGGCGGGCCTTCCGCCGTCTGCCTTCACGATTTCCGGTTGTTCTCCTTCGATTGAACCGTAGTGCGAAAGCCTTTTCTCAGTATATGGTTTTCTCCAGATTTTGCAAAATCGCTTTCGCACATCAGAATGCAAAGGTATTCATGTCGATAAAACCGTTATAAATAAACGATTCTTAGCATTTTAAGAATCGTTTATGACAGCAAAAAATGACGTGAGATGCAGAAAATGCGAAAGAAAAATGTGTTCATTTTCGCAAATGCGAAAGTTTCGCAATTTGCAAGTGAAAATGTCAGCAATCGGCTATATAAAGCCGTTTTGTCCACTTTTTGACACGATGCGAAAACTTTCGCAGTTTTGTCGTATAATATTACGCAATACAAGGGCGGCGAAGCGCATCGACGCGCAGCCAACGTTTTCGTCACACCGTAAAAAAAGGGGAACATCATGGCAACTGCAGATACTCACTCAACAGCAAGGCTTGAAGATGTAGCAGCGCTGGCCAACGTGTCTTTGGCAACGGCTTCAAAGGCGCTGCATGGCAAACCGCGCGTCAGTGAAGACACCCGCGAGCGCGTGATGGAGGCAGCGCGGCAACTCAACTATTCCCCGAACAAGCTGGCGCAATCGTTGGCAAGCGGCAGAAGCGGAACCATCGGTTTGGTCACTTCCGATCTGCAAGGCCGTTTCTCCACGCCTATTCTTATTGGCGCCGAAAACGAGCTGCGCGCACAATCGACATCGGTACTACTCGCCAATGCTCGCGGTGACGATGCGCTGGAACGCAGCCATGTAGAGAAACTGCTGTCGCTGAAAGTGGACGGCCTGCTGATTGTGCAGTGCGAGACGAATCCGCGCCCGTCGCTGGGGCGTGATTGGGGCGTGCCGCTGGTGTATGTGTATGGTCCTTCCACCGACACCAACGATTGTTCGGTGACGTGTGACAATGTGGACGCCGGGCGCATGGCCGTAAATCATTTGATTTCGTGCGGACGCAACCGTATCGCCATTATTGGCGGCGATGAAACGTATACGGCCTCCACCGACCGCACCAAGGGCGCGTTGGAAGCGTTGGCCGAGGTTGGTTTGGAACCGGCTGGCCCGATTCGCTATGGCCGTTGGGACGAGAATTGGGGGCGTGCCGCCACCAGACTGCTGCTCGACCAAGGCGTGAAGTTCGACGCCGTGGTATGCCAGAGCGATCAGCTGGCACGAGGATGCATTGACGCGTTGAAGTCGCAGCATCTACGCATTCCTGAGGATGTGGCGGTGATCGGCCACGATAATTGGGACGTGCTCACCAAGAGCTCCCGCCCGCCGCTGACCAGCATCGACAATGAAACGGAACTCATCGGCCGCAAAGCCGCCCGCTACCTGATGGACGCCATCAACGGCCAGCCCCACCACGGCACGGAATACCTTCCCTGCCGCCTCATCCAACGCGAATCCACTCTCCCCCTAGACTAGCGTCATCGCTTTTTGTTGGAACGTCCCTTGAAGTAAATGTCGAACACGATCCAGACGGACAAAACGAACGCGATCACATAGCCGAGGAAACCAACGATCGGAATACCGAAAATCACCGGTTTGATGCCCGCATAGTACACAATCGACGAGCCGATGAACAATCCGACGACGATCAGCGCCATCGTAAGCCTGTTCACCATGTTGGCAAGCAGATGGATCGGTTCCTGCGAACCGACCATCTCCATATTCACGCGCAACTGGCCGCGCGTAAGCATACGGGAGGCCACTTTCAGCTCATTGGCGGCAGCGAGCAGGCTGTGCAGCGCCTGATGACCTTCGATAACCAGCGATTTCGCCTCATCCTTGGCGAAATCCTTCTTCGACGTGCTTGCGGCGATATGGTCGGAGATGATCTGAATCATATTCACGTCTGGAATGAACTCGTCGAGCAGGCCTTCCAAAGTGACCAGCGCACGCCCGACCGTGGTGACGGTGCTCGGCACTTCAATGCCGTGGCGTTGCGCCATTTGCGTCAATGCGGTGAGCATGGCGGCGATGTCGAGTTCGGCAAGGTCGACGGTGCCGAATTCCTTAACGATCACATCCAGGTCGGCCAGCAAGGCCGGGTAGTCTTCGGAATCGGCTTCAGCTCCGGCAAACCGCAGCAATCCGTCGGCGAGCGCGGGCGAATCCTGTTCGGCGACCGCGAAAATCATGTCTTTCAACACGGAACGGGTTTTCGCATTGAGCCGACCCGTCATGCCTAGGTCGAGTAGCACGATCTGCCCGCCGCGCACCATAATGTTGCCCGGGTGCGGATCCGCGTGGAAGAAACCTTCGTCAAGCACTTGCGTGGCGTAATTGTCGACCAGTTTGGTGCCGATTTCCTTCAGATCGTAGCCCGCTTCGATAAGTTCGTTGGGATGCGAGACGGAAATGCCCTCGACGTAATCCATGACCACCACATGTTCGGTGCACAGTTCCGGGTAGGGCTTCGGACAGTCCATATATTTGTAGCGTTCGCAGAATCGTTTGAATTCCGCCAGATTCCGCGCTTCGATCAGGAAGTCCGTTTCCGATTCGAAGGTGTCCCACAATTCCTCGACCACGCCGGAGAGATCGACCACTTGCGCGCTGCGCATGGTTTTGGCGGCGATTCGTGCAATGGTGCGCATGATGGACACATCCTGCGCCATGGTTTCGCGCACACCCGGACGTTGCACTTTGACGGCCACGTCCTCGCCGGTGGTAAGTTTCGCACGATGCACTTGCGCGAGACTTGCCGATCCGAGCGGTGTGGCGTCGATATGGTCAAAGATTTCGCTTGCTGGGCGCCCGTATTCGTCCTCAAGCACCTGCAATACCGTACCGTACGGCATAGGATCGGCGTCGGCGCGTAGTTTGGACAACTCGTCGCAGAACGATTGGGGCAGGATTTCGGAGCGCATGGATAGAATCTGCCCGACTTTCACGAAGGTCGGACCGAGCGCTTCGAACATGAGACGCATTTTGATGGGCGTCAGTCCGTGCACGATGTCGAACTGATTGACGATCTGTGCGATTTGCGCAAGTCGTTTCAGTTTGCCGCGTCGCGTTAGATGGTAACGCTGCGAGAAGGAGTCTTTGCGAGAGCCGAACAGTCCGATGGTTTCGGGTTGCGTAAAGGTTGCGCTGTTCTGTTTGCGCGATTGCGGCATTCCCGTTTTTTCCGCGGATTTGGCTGCCGTTGCCGCCGCCGCGTCGGGCGAGGGGTCCGCCGTCGGATTGATCACCGCGTTGACTCGGTCAGAGAGTGTGACCGGTTCCACGCTTTCGGGGCGGGCCGCGTCCGGCTCGATTGGGGAATTCAAAGACATATCGCTGCTCGCAAACGTTGGTCGGATTACGATGAGTAGGATTCATAGGGGCTTGCGTCCCGCGTATTTCATGCGATTCGCACGTTTCATGCGAATCGCACGCGATTGTTCGCATGTTTCGCATGGCACGCAAGTTTCGCATGACGCGCAAGTTCCGCATAGCAAATCGCCGTCTGAACGTGATGCGACGCGCAGACGGCGATGGGAACGATTGAACGTTACTCGGCTTTGGCTTCAGGCTTCGCTTCCTTGACTTCCTCTGCAGCCTTGGCGTCGGAGGCTTCCTTGACCTCCGCGACCTTGTGCTTGAGTTCGGCGTTGAGGGCCTTGCCCTGTTCGACGGTCAGCTCGCCTTTCTTGACGAGATCGTCGACAATTTCCTGACTCTTCTCAACCGTGGTCGCCAAAGCGCCAACGCCGGCGAGGAAGACCTTACGCAGGCCGTCACCAAAATCAAAATCAGCCATGATTACCTCCTTAGGTGATGGTAGTACCCACTCTATCGCATTATCTTCACAAATAAAGTCAACGAAACTGATCAATTGTCGCAATTCTGCGGAAGGCTCGCTGCCGTATGCTCACAGCGTACGGAAAACGAAAACGAAGCCGCAAAAACACAGGACAGCGTGATCGTGCGAAACTCGCGCAAAAAAATGAACGGCCGATCAGCGCGGGCGTGACATGGCCACGCGACGCGCGTTGCCTGCAATCGTATTGATGCTGTCAAGTTCCGCACGCTGCGCTTGCGTTTGCCCTGCAGCAACCGGATCGAACGAACCGTATCGGCGTTCCACGGCGGTGCGGATCAGAAAATCGGCGAGCGCAGGATTCTTCGGCAGCAGCGAACCGTGCATGTATGTGCCAATCACATTGTTGACGCGCGCGCCTTCCGTATGATCCTCGCCATTGTTGCCGGTGCCGTCCGCGTCGACAGTACCGAGCGGCTGCACGCCTTCGCGCAGGAAGGTCTGACCGGAATGGTTTTCGTAGCCGATGATATCGCCAAAATCGGCGGAATGCTCGGTCAGATTGCCGATCATGCGCACTTCCTGACCAACCGTGTACGCGCCGATCACGCCGATGCCGTCGAGTCGGGAACCATCCACCGTTTCGAAATATTCGCCGAACAGCTGGTACAGGCCGCAAATCATGAGCATGGGGGTGCCGTCGGCAGCCAGCGAGCGCAACAGGTCGGCGCGTTTGAAGAAGTCGTCGATGATTTTCTTCTGGCCGGTGTCTTGGCCGCCGCCGCCCAGAATCATATCGACATGTTCGGGCCACGCGTCGCTCTGATTGTAGGCGTGCACGTGCGGTTCGTAGCCGTACAGCGCGAGTCGGCGCTGGATGGTGAGTACGTTGCCGGAGTCGCCGTAGATGTTCATGTCTTTCGGATATAGCGACACGATGTCGATTGTCTGGCTCATATCGTCTCCCTCATGCGTTTCATACGTTCTTCATGCGTTTTCATGCGTTGCGCCGATTTTCATGCGTTTTTCGCACGTTTTGCCGGATTGTGCGGATGTGCGCCGTCACTTGCCCACGCCAGCGTCGGCGACTTCGGCGATTCTGCCGAGCGCGGCTCGCGTTTTGAGCATTGCCGTGTATGTGCAGTAGATATGCTTGGGGGTACCCGGATTCGCGTTCACGAACGTTGAGACGGCCTCTTCAAGTTCCGTGTTGACGCTATTCACCGGCACCTGATCATATTCGAGACGCAACGCCATATCCCATGCGCGCACGCCTGAAACCATAGATACACCGGTGCCTCGCAGCGAGGAGAAGTCCACGTCCCACAGCCAGCTCATGTCACGCCCGTCGGCGTATTCGTCGTTGATGGCGATCATGGTGTCGCAGCCTTCGGGGGCGAAGGATGCGAGCGACAGACGGAATCCCATGGGATTTTTGACGAGCAGCAGCTCCACCGGTGAACCGTTCACGTCGATGACTTCGCCGCGTCCAAATGCCGGAGTGACTTCGGATGCCGCGTCGATCATGGATTGCGTGGTGGAGTGCGCGAAATCGATCATGCGCTGTG
This sequence comes from Bifidobacterium pseudocatenulatum DSM 20438 = JCM 1200 = LMG 10505, assembly GCF_001025215.1. Lineage (NCBI taxonomy): Bacteria > Bacillati > Actinomycetota > Actinomycetes > Bifidobacteriales > Bifidobacteriaceae > Bifidobacterium > Bifidobacterium pseudocatenulatum. The sequence continues at coordinate 159,982 of NZ_AP012330.1, read as the reverse complement.
AGATTCCCACTTGGCGCAGCAGTTCGTCGGTTACGTTCTCTTCGAACGGCAGGAACATTGCCTGCGCGTCGGCCACGACCGCTCGCACGGCAGCCAGCGCGGCCGCCGCGTTGTACAGGTTGTACACACCTTCCAGTTTCACGCCGGTTTCGTACGTTTCGCCATCGATGCCGAAGCTGGCACGATGGTCGCCTACGGCAAGCAGGGTCACGTCAGCCGGTAGCTGTTCCGCAGATTCTGCATTTTCCGATTTTTCTGCATGTTCCCCAGTTTTCGCAATTGCGGAAGCATCGCCAATCTCAATATTTTCGTCCGATTCTGCAGATTCGGACAAGTCAATACCAACTGACGCTTCAGTATCAGCTGCCGATTCCGTATCAACCGTCGTGCACATGTCATCGTCGGAAGGGAAGAAGCTGCGCAGCGACTTGTCAAGTCCGAAATAGCGCACTTCCACACCATCTTCAGTATGCGTGACGTCTGCAAGCCGTGCGATGCGCGGATCCTCACGATTGAGCACCACGGTTCCGGTGGTCGCTTCGGCAGCTTTGCTCAGCAGGCGGGCGGTATTGTCGATTTCGCCGAAACGGTCGAGCTGGTCACGCATCACGTTGAGCAGCAGGCAGTAGTCAGGTTGCACTTGTTTGACGAAATGCACCGCATACGCTTCGTCGAGTTCCAACACGGCGATATCGGCGTCCAGTTTGCCGCCAAGCGAGACTTCGGCCAGCAGCGACGAAACCACGCCACGGGTGAAGTTCGATCCGGTCGGGTTGGTGAACACTTTTAATCCCAACGATTCCAGCATGCTTGCCACCATGCGAGTGGTGGTGGTTTTGCCGTTCGTGCCGGATACGAGCACCACGCCGAGCGGCAGCTGCTGTAGCGTGCGTGCGAGGAATTGTGGGTCGATCTGTTCCACGATTTTGCCGGGGAACGCGCTGCCGCCACCATGTGCCAAGCGGGAGGCCGCTCGCACGGCTTTGCCGATCAACGGCGTTGCGAATGAGTTCCACGCCATGCTTATACCTCCTGCTGGCTCTGATAGTCCTGCGGCATATCTTTGAACTTGGAGTACGCGCCAAGGAACGCGAGGTTGAAGGTATCGGTCGGACCGTTACGATGCTTCGCCATGATGATGTCGGCCTCGCCCGGGCGGTCCTCCTTGTCGTAGGCGTCCGGTCTGTGCACGAGGAACACCACGTCGGCGTCCTGTTCGATAGAACCAGATTCACGCAGGTCGGAAAGCTGCGGCTTCTTGTCCTGACGCATTTCGGGGCCACGGTTCAGCTGGCTCAGCGCCACCACCGGCACTTCCAATTCCTTGGCAAGCAGCTTCAATGCACGCGAGAAGTCAGACACTTCCTGCTGGCGGCTTTCCACGGCCTTGCCGGAAGTCATGAGCTGCAGGTAGTCGATCACCACCAATTTCAGGTCATTCGTCTGCTTCAATCGACGGCATTTCGCACGGATCTCCATCAAACTCATGTTCGGACTATCGTCGATGAATAATGGTGCGTTCTGCAGTTTATCTTGCAGATTATTAAGGATATTCCAACGTTCCTGCGTGATATCTTCCGCTCGGCGCATGGCTGCCAACGGAATATTCGTTTCCGCGGAGATAATTCGTTGCGCAAGTTCGTTTTTGCTCATTTCCAAGCTGAAGATCACGGATGTCATATTGTGGTGCAACGCGGCGGATCGTGCGAAATCGACGCCGAGCGTGGACTTGCCCATGGCGGGGCGTCCTGCCACAACGATCATCTGGCCCGGCTGCAGGCCTTGCGTCACTTCGTCGATGTCGCGGAATCCGGTTGGTACGCCCTTGGAGACTTCGCCGTTCTGCAGTCGGTCGATTTGGTCAAGGGTGTCGGTGATGACGGTGCCGATCGGCGCGTAATCCTGCCTCACTTTGCCGGTCGACATTTCGTAGACTTCGGCCTGCGCCAGGTTGACGACGTCTTCGGCTTGGGATCCTTCGGCCGTGTAGCCGAGCTGCGCTATTTTGGTGCCGGCTGCGATCACATTGCGCAAGATGGCGCGCTGATGGATGATGTCGGCATAGAAGGTTGCGTTGGCTGCGGTCGGCACGGATGCGACGAGGCTGTGCAGATAGTCGGATCCCCCCACTTTTTCGAGGTCGCCGTCTTTGAGCAGTTGATTGGCTACCAGCACCGCGTCGACGGGTTGCGATGCGGAGAACAGGTTGATGATGGCTTCGTACACGGTTTGGTTACGCGGCTGGTAGAAATCGGTGATGTCGATCATCTGTGAGACTTCGCCGATGGCGTCTTTGCTCATGAGCATGCCGCCGAGCACCGCCATTTCGGCGGCGTCGTCATGTGGCGGCACACGGTCAAAGATGGCGTCGCGAATGGCTGCTCCGGATGTTCCGGAAGTGCTGCCATTGCCTGAAAAACCGCGGTTTTGCCCTTGATTCAGGCCGTTGTTCCAAGAATTGCTCTCCGCCATGCTTCTCCAGCTCTTCGATGTGTGGTGTACCGGGAAAAACCATAATACCTGTGCCACTTCACGAACAGTATTGTGCTGAGATTATCGAGGATTCTCCGCATTGCTGGAGTTGATGATACACGACACGCGCGAATCGGTTCGCTGTGGATAAGAAAGTCGAAAAAAGCCAAGTTATCCACATATTGGGGATAACTATGTGGAAAACATATCGAGTTATCCACCAAATGGGGATAACCAAGTGGACAACTTGGGGACATCTTTCGTACAGGCGTCTATTCCCCTGGTTTTGACTTGCTTAAGTGAACTGAAGGTGATATGTTCCCCACTTTTTCTTAAATAGCGCATATACGACAGCGCGGCGGGCGCCATATTGGTAACCAGTCGCTTTGCCGGACACTCGCCCACGGCCTACACGGACTCACATGTGATAGCGGGTGGCGTTGTACATGGTTCGGACGAGGGTTTCGCGCCATTTGCTCCAGCCGTACTGTTTGGAAATGGTCTCGCCGGACGTGGCACCCAATGACGAACCGTCAGCGCGAGTCAGGTCAAAGAGCATGTCAAGCAGCAGCGGATCATGATCAAGACGGGAGGCCAATTCGTCACCAACATTCGGATCATTAGGATTCTGGCCAGTCGCAAATTCCGACAACGTAAGATGCTCGCGCACCAGCAACGTGACCCACCAAATAATGTCACGGTCAAAACCCATACGTTTCAAAACCGTGGACGCATGACGGGCACCCTCCGCAGCATGATCGGCAACCCACGGACGCTTGCCGATATCATGCAAAATACCAGCCAACAGCAACGCCTGATAATGCCGATCATCATAACGGTTTCCACGAGGTGTTTCACGACCAAGCCGTGTGACCACCTCAACCGAATGACGGTCAATCGTGTAACGATGAGCAGCCGAAGCGCTCGGACGATTACGAATCGCCAACCATTCCGGAATCAAACGACCCGGAATATCAACAAAATCAATCTCCTCCCATACCTGCAACAACGCGGGACCGCTCGCAAGCAAACGCAAGAACAGACTGCGCGACTCATCATTCCAAGTGCGATCATCAATCGGACATGACTTCAGATTCTGCAACGTGCCGGGCGCAATCGGCAGACCAAACTCAGCCGCAGCAACAGCCGCACGCAATGCAAGGCACGGGTCAGACTTCGGATCGGCACCCGGCGCAAGCACAATCTCCTCCTCATGCTTGGCAATACCGGGCGCGACCACATCAAACGTAGGCGCCTGACGCTTGCCACCGCCACGAGGCTGGAACACCTGAAAAAACGCAAAACGAGGCTTCTCATGAGTCAACGAATGCTCGGCGCGGGAAGCCGTAGAATCAAGCGAAAACGCGATTTGACGGCCAACACGAGCGAGCAACGTCTGCAAATCATCAATCGACTTCGCCTCACGCTCGCCGCTCGGCAACGTCGGATCAGCCAAACCCAACATCGCCGAAACCCTCGCCTGATAGGGAGCAAGCAGCATATTCGTGTCTTTGGCGGCAACCAAATGAATGCAGTCACGCACATCCAACAACCGTTCGACAGCATCGTCATACTGGCCGTGCGGGCGGTCGGCAAGCCAAGAAGCGGCAAGCGCGGATACCAGCACGGAATCGCGCAAACCGCCGCGAGACTCCTTAATATCAGGCTGATTGCCGTACGCCATACGGCCGAACTCGTCCAAACGAGACTTGGCGGAACCCAACAATTCAGGCAAGCGCTTACGGGCGGCCCTACGCCAACGCTCTAAAATGGAGACGGCCGTGGATTCGATCAGCTGCGTGTCGCCCGCTATCGGCACCACATCCAGCCAACCCATCGCGGCGGGCAGATCATGGTCTGTGACCGCCTCGCACTGCGCGCGGGTGCGCACCGACTGGTCAAGATCAAGGCCAGAATCCCAAATCGGATACCACAATTTGTTGGCAAGCTCATTGAGCTGCTGGTCAGTAAGCGCGTGAAGCTCATAAATGACCACCAAGTCAAGATCGGAACTCGGTCCAACTTGGCCGCGAGCCAACGAACCGACCGCACCAAGACCAATACCAACTTGCGGAACGTCAAAAGAAACCGTCTGGCAGGCCTCCTGCCACAACTTCGTCAGGCAATCCATGGCCAGATCCGTACGAGCCTTGCGCTTCGCCGCACCATTGCGGTACACGCCGTCGGCATCCGGCTGACTTATATTCATGAAACGTTGTTTAAGACCATCAACCGCTGAAGTCATAGCAAATCCTTATGAATCTTCGCAAAAACAAGCAAATCTGAGCAGATAAGGGAAATCCGAAGCAGACAATCTGACGCGAAAATCGTATGAAAATCCCCGCACGGCGCGAAGCACGTACGGGGATCTGTCTATTGATAACCCGAACCTAAGCCCGGAGTCCTTAATATCTATCCGAATGAATTATCAGATAGCGGCAGAGCCGGTCTCGCCGGTGCGCACGCGGGTCACCGAGTCAAGCGGGGCAACCCAGACCTTGCCGTCGCCGATGGTGCCGGAGCCGGCGGACTTGACGATCACACCGACCAGAGTCTCGGCATCGGCGTCGTCGGACAGCACCTCGATGCGAATCTTCGGAATGAGGTCCACGGTGTATTCCGCACCACGGTAAACCTCGGTGTGGCCACGCTGGCGGCCGTAACCGTTAGCCTCAGACACGGTCAGACCGTGAACACCTGCGGCAGCGAGGGCTTCCTTGACATCGTCAAGCTTATGCGGCTGAATGATAGCGGTAATGAGCTTCATCTCACTTCACCTCCTTGAGAACAGAGCTGGCGGTACCAGCAAAATCGTAAGCACGTTCACCCTGATCGGCAAGATCAATACCGCCGACTTCCTGAGCTTCGGTGACACGCCAGCCAATCGTCTTCTCCAGAGCGAAGGCGATGATGCCGGTGACAACAGCGGACCAGATGATGGCAACGAGGGCAACGAGGAGCTGCACAACCAGCTGCTTCCAGTCGCCGCCTGCGAACAGGCCGGTACCTTCGCCGAAGAAGCCGATGAGCACAGTGCCGGTGAAGCCGCCGACGCCGTGGACGCCGACAACGTCGAGAGAATCATCGTAGCCGAGCTTGAACTTCAGGCCGCAAGCGAGGCAGGTAAGCACGCCAGCGATGGCGCCGAGCACGATGGCCCACAGCGGGGAAACCACATCGGCGGCCGGGGTGATAGCGACCAGACCTGCGACGATACCGGAAGCGGCACCCATGGCGGTGTAGTGGCCGGTACGGATCTTCTCAGTGAAGCCCCAAGAGAGCATTGCGGCGGCGGTTGCAGCGGAAGTAGAAACCCAAGCGTAGCCTGCGGTGCCGTTGGCTGCGAACGCGGAACCAGCGTTGAAGCCGAACCATCCGAACCACAGCAGGAAAGCGCCAAGCATCACGAACGGAACATTGTGCGGACGGAACGGCTGGGTGCCGAAGCCCTTGCGCTTGCCGATGATCAGCACGATCACCAGAGCGGCGACTGCAGCATTGATGTGCACGACCGTACCACCTGCGAAATCGTGGGCGGCAGCGCCGATGGCCTGGGAGATCGCGCCGTCAGCGCTCAGCAGACCGCCATTCCACACCATGTGGGCGAGCGGAGCGTAATCGAAGGTAATCCACAGCGCGACGAAAATCATCCAAGTGGAGTACTTGACACGTTCAGCGATAGCGCCGCAAATCAGAGCGACGGTAATCATGGCGAATGCGGACTGGAACGCCACATCGACGCTGACCGGGTAATTGTTGGAGTTCAGTGAAGCCGACGTGAAGACGCCACCGTCGGAAACCATGGAATCCTTCAACAGGAAGCCCGTGGCCGGATCACCGAAGACACCGCCGACCGAAGTTCCTGCGTAGGCGATGGACCAGCCCCACAGCACCCAGATCACCATTGTGACGGACAGAGCGGCCGCCTCCATGATCATCATGTTCAGCACGGCCTTTGCGCGGACCATGCCACCGTAGAAGAACGCCACACCCGGCGTCATGAGGAACACAAGGGACGCGGAAGTCAAAATCCACGCGGCATTTCCAGAATCAAGCTGACCCATGTCACCCTCCTCTTTCTTTCTTTTTGAGTTCACATTTCCGGCCCCATCGTATGGGGCTGACAAAACGGTATGGAACGCCGCCCGCGTTTTGAAAACGTTACGACGTGTTACAGCAAGGTAACGCCATCTCGCCATTACGCCAACCGAAAATGGCGGAATAAAGCGGCTGGCATGTTTTGTTTCAGATTGCGCACCACTCCCAGGACAAAACCAATATCAGCCCATTTTTCAGCGTATCTGCCTTATATAGGCGAGATAGGACTGGTCGGGGGTAAAAAGAAAGCCTCCCACGCGGGGAGGCTTTCTCGAGAGCGTAATCATCTCAGGCGAGGATGCCGTCGACGAAGCCTTCCGGATCGAACGGGGCGAGATCGTCCGGGCCTTCGCCGAGGCCGACGAGCTTGACGGGCACGCCAAGCTCCTTCTGCACGGAAATCACGATGCCGCCCTTTGCGGAACCGTCAAGCTTGGAGAGCACCACACCGGTAATGCCGATGGCTTCGGCGAACACCTTGGCCTGCGTCATGCCATTCTGGCCGGTGGTGGCGTCGAGCACGAGCAGCACCTCGTCGACCGGAAGATTCTTTTCGGTAACGCGGCGGATCTTGCCGAGCTCGTCCATGAGGTTCGCCTTGTTCTGCAAGCGGCCGGCGGTGTCGATGATGAGCACGTCGACGTTCTCTTCCTTGGCCTTGGCGCTGGCCTCGAATGCGACGGACGCCGGATCGGCGCCGTCCTTGTCGGAACGCACGACCGGAACGCCCACCTTCGCACCCCAAGTTTCCAACTGGTCGGCGGCCGCCGCGCGGAAGGTATCGGCAGCGCCCAGCATGACCTGCTTGCCTTCGGAAACGAGCAGGCGGGAAAGCTTGCCCGCAGTGGTGGTTTTGCCCGTGCCGTTCACGCCGACCATGATGATGACGTTCGGTTTGTTCGCGCCTTCCTTATCGGCATTGAGGCGGCGATCCGTGTCAGTGCCTACGAGCTTCAGCAGCTTGTCTTTCAGCGCGGCACGCACTTCGGCCGGATCGGACTGGCCTGAGATTCGGGCGTCGTTGCGTAGTTCCTCGACAAGCTGTTCGCTGGCTTCCGCGCCAACATCGGCAAGCAGAAGGGTGTCTTCGACGTCCTCCCAGTCAGCTTCGGAGAGCTGATCCTTGGCGAGGATGTTGAACAGGGCCTTGCCGAACGGATTGCCGGATTTCGACAGGCGCGCCTTAAGACGCTGCATGCGTGTGCCGGCGGCTTCGGGGGTTTCATGAACCGGTTCGGGCTTGGCTTCGGTGGCTGGTGCAGGAGCCGCCGTTTCGGAAGAGGAAGCTTGAGCTGAGGACTTCTGCTGGCTTTCAGCCGGAGCTTTTTCAGCTGCATCAACATTGGAATCAACGGACGGCTTCACCGTGGAAGAATCAGCCGCAGCCGACTTTGCTTCCGCAGCAAGACGGGCATCAGCAGCCGCTTTCGCATCCTCAGTGGACTTGTTGACGGCGTTCTTGCGGGTCTTACCGAGCCACCAACCACCAATCACTAGAATTGCCGCAATAACGACAACAGCGACAATCGCAATAATCACATTCGTATCCATGGCTCCAGCCTAAAAAGCGCAACGGACACTCCGGCCCCGCCCCGCGGACGCACCACGAATGTCCGATTCGGGAGAAACGGACAAGTAAGCACCGTCAAACGCACCACAATTGTCCGATTCTGCAGAATCGGACAGACTATCCACGGGACGTGAAAAACTGGACAGCATGGCTAACACATCCAGAATGACGTCGTATCAGCGGCGCGAGCAGCTCATCGAAATCGGTCGTTCGCTGTTCGCGTCGAAGGGTTTCGAAGCAGTGAGCGTGGAGGAGATCGCCGCCACCGCAAAAGTGTCAAAACCCATTGTGTACGAGCATTTCGGAGGTAAAGAGGGCCTGTACGCCGTGGTGGTGGACCGCGAAATGCGCGCGCTCACCGACACCCTCATCAACGCGCTATCCGATCCGCAGGCGCATCCGCGGCAGATCGTCGAACGCACCGCCCTCGCACTGCTCACCTATGTCGAGGAGAACGCCGAGGGATTCCGCGTGCTCACCCGCGATTCGCCGAAAACCGATCCCGCGGGATCATTCAACTCGCTGCTCGGCGACATCTCCATCCGCGTCGAAGACATACTCACCGAGGCGTTCAAGCGGCAGCATCTGCCCGCCAAGGGCGTGCCGTACTACGCGCAGATGCTCATCGGCATGACCGTCTACACCTGCCAATATTGGGCCGACCAGCGCAAGCTCAGCAAGGAGCAGCTCGCCGCGCACATCGTGAATCTGGCCTGGCATGGCTTGAGCCGCATGGAAGCCAAGCCGGAACTGCGTTTCGAAAGCGACAAAGCCGCAAAAGAGGCGGAGAAGCAGGAAAGGCGCGAAATCAAGGAAATCGCGAAACGTGAGCGCAAGGCCGCAAAAGAGGCACAATCACAAAACAATACGGAAAGCCCAGCCGGGCAGAACGCTGAACAGAACACCGAACAAGGCGCAGCCGGAAGCCAAGACACACAAGCCGAACAGCAGTCGTAAGACCCAGCCGCACCCTGTCACCGCAAGCATCGCAGCCCACTCCAACAGATGCCAAGCGCAGGAATTAAACAGTGCCCGCAACAGAGGAATCGTAAGCAGCACAACAGCCAATAAACATCGACGAAAACCGACGAATCGTCAACAACGATACCCTTAAGGGAAATTTCAGGTGCAGATTGAACTATTCAGGGTGCCTATTGCGCACAAACCGTTCCCCTGAAGCGAACAAGGTGCTACGTTAGTTTCGTTACGCAGTGACCACGCGCACGCGGAAGGTCACCTCGGCCGACCAAGGAAGACTATGCAGGAGAAGAAGACGCTCACCTTCGTGGTGCCCGCGTACAATATGACCGAATATTTGGAACGATGCGTCATGTCGTTAATCGCAGCGAAGCGCAACGACGATATCGAAGTGCTGATCGTGGATGACGGATCATCCGACGGCACGCTGGAAATGGCACAGAAATTCGAGGCCCGCTATCCAGGCATCGTGCGCGCCATCCACCAGGAGAACAGGGGGCACGGAGGGGCCGTCAACACCGGCATCGCGGCAGCAAACGGCATGTATGTGAAGGTCGTGGACGCCGACGATTGGGTCGGTCCCGAAGCACTCGAACAAGTCATGGCCGTGCTGCGCGAAGAGGCCGATTCCACCGAGCCGATCGACATGCTCGTCACCAATTATGTGTATGACAAGGTTGGCAAACGCAACAAGCATGTAGTGAACTTCCGCCATGCCATGAAGGCCGGCGAGCGCCTGACTTGGAACGATCTTGGGCATTTCGGCTTGGCTGAATACATTCTCATGCACGCGCTGACGTACCGTACTTCCGTGGTGCGAGAGTCCGGCATGCAACTGCCGGAGCACACGTTCTACGTGGATTTCATTTACGCGTACCAACCATTCCCGTGGGTGAAGACCATGAAGTATTTGGATACGCCGTTCTACCACTATTTCATCGGGCGCGACGGGCAAAGCGTGCAGACCGATGTGATGATCCGCCGTGTCGACCAGCTGCGCCTCGTCAACCAGTGCATGGTGCACGCCACTCCGGAACGCGACACGGTACCGGACGGCCTGTACCGTTATATGATCCACTTCCTGGCGATTGAAAGTTCCGTGGCAAGTGTGTTCATGATTTTGTCTCGCGATCCGGAAAATTATGAGAAGAAAAAGGATATGTGGGACGACATTAAGGCGTACTCCCCCACTATTTACAAGGATGTGCGCAAGAAAGCCATGTCTCGTGCGTTGAATTTGCGCGGGTCAATCGGTCGTTTCGTGATTCGCAAGGGATATTTCGTGGCGGAACACGTCGTCGGGTTCAACTGATTGCGATTTCCGACGATTTGATGGTCAATCGACGGTCTGGATGGCACTATCTGCCTTATATATGGCAGAACTGACGACGGGGCGAGGATGCAGTCGTGAGGCTGTTGGAAGCAGCACTGACGCTTCCAACAGCCTACGTTCATGCGGAACCGCCCCGAGCGCGGAAACCTAGCTCATTGGGACGGGTTTTGCCGGATTTCAAGACTTTATGCTCAGTTCCAGCGGTCGGACATGGCGAAACTGTTGTGCATGAGATTGCTGGACGTGTAGAGCACGTCGTTGAGCAGTTTCGTAACGTGAGTGCGCAAGTATTCCGCCATTTCTTCGTTGGACTGCTGCAGTCTGGCGATGATTGCAATACTTGCGTCTTCCGTAATCTCCGCGGTTTCTGTACTCTTTTGTGATTCGGACGCGCTCGACTGCGCGGTCATCTCACGCAATTCGGCATCAGTACGTTCCACCAGACGATGACCATACGCGCGGGCCGATTCCGCAAATTCTTCGATCGCATTGCTGGTTTCGTAGAAATGCGCGTCGGCGAGCGCGGCGATCAAACGGTTCGCCCAGTACAGATTGTTGGTCGAGACTTCCGGCGTGGTGTCGCGCAGGTAGGCGGGCGTATCGTCGACGTTCGCATAGAACGGCGTGGCCGCGGTGAAGGGGCCGGAACCGTACGAAATCCACATGATCGAGCGGCTGGTTTCCGGCGCGTACGGGCGGATCTGCATGGCCACCATATGCCCGGTGCGGTTGATGCCGATCGGACGGTAGCGATGGCGGCTTTCCGACGTTCCGAGAGTACCGTACGGGTCGTAAGGGGTTCCCTCGAAGTGTGCGCTCATCAGGAAATCGACGTCTTCGAGCGTCACAGCGTTCTCAGGCACGCGACACCACGGAATATCGTCGGACGCGGGCGTATATCGGGCGGCCGGCGAATCCCAATCCTCACTTGGATTGAGGTAGCGCTGCATGTACCAGGCACGCGGAGTGTTGTAGATGCGGTCTTTGGTGGTGGCGGTGCCGAAAGCTGTGCGCGGATTGAAATGGTTGCGTCTCAGCGCCGCGCCGCTACTGCTATTACTGCCACCGTTCATATTGACGTTTCCGAAAGCGCTCGTCGGCTGGAATCCGAAGCCGCTACTTGCAGCCGCGCTCATAGTGCGGTCAAGGTGGTGCGCATCCATGAATTCACGCAAATCGGCACTGCACATGAATTCACGTTGGGTGTTGAAGGCGTCGTCAAAGTCGAAATCGTCGATGCCGAGCTGGTTGGGGATGGTCGCATAGCAGTCGTCAGGCACGCGGCGGGCGATCCAATGATGTCCGCCGATCGTTTCGACATACCAGATTTCGTTTACGTCGGAAATGATGATGCCATTCGATTCGTAGGTGCCGTATGTTTCAAGCAGTTCGGCGAGACGTGCGACGCCTTCGCGTGCCGTGGTTACGTAAGGCAACACAAGGGTGATGATGTCTTCTTCTCCGATTCCGCCCGGAATTTCAGGGGTATTAGCGGCTTTGTTCGCCGGTTGCAACTCAACGAGCGGATCAGCGGCCAGCACGCGCTCGTTGACTGCGATGGTTTCGGTGGCGCTCATCGCCACATTGTGCTCGTTGACGCCCGCTTCCGCGAGAATTCCGCGATTTGGCAGCACGTTCGGCACAATGCTGTATCGGCATGGATTGTCGGGAAGATCGATTTCGACATGACTGAGCACACTGCGATAATGCCGCGGTTGGTCTTGCGGCGCGACCGCAATGAATTTCTTCGGATCGTAACGGCCGGAACCGGAATCATCGTCGCGTGCGATGATAGTGGAGCCGTCGTAGCTGGCTTTCTTTCCTATAAGAATCGTGGTACATGACATGCATTCCACTGTACGAGCAGATATGCAGAAATGATGCTGCGATTCGCGGGAATTCGATGATGATTCGGCGATGACTTGGTGATAATCCACGTTTTTTGTCACTTATAGCTGATTTGTGTGGCGTTTTGCGTAAATATGCTGTATACTAGCTCTTTGTTGCCCCTCTAGCTCAACGGTTAGAGCAGCGTCCTTTTAAGTCGTGGGTTGTGGGTTCGAATCCCACGGGGGGCACATATGAAACCCTTGGAAACATTAGATTCCAAGGGTTTTTCAATTCCCGCGGTTTTGGCTCCAGATGCAATTAGACGAGCTCACATTGTTCGCACCCCAAACACGGATTGTCACATCATCATCCGCACCGGCAAACACCCTGCCATCGCCACCGTCGGATTCCTCCCTTACAGGCAAGACGCCTTGACGGGATGGCACCTTGCCGATTCCAAAAGGCTTCCGCCAATACAACGGCAATAGGAAAGTGTGGGAATCGAGAAAGATTGCAATTCCAACGAACACGCCCTAGCCTCTGGAAAAAGTCGCTAGGGGGCAGCTATCATGGCTTTCTGGAATTCTTATGAGGGGGAACGCCACGCATTCAGGGCGGTATTTCGAAGGCATCGCTTTGGGGCAATTAGTTACGTAACTAAGAAAGGGTTTCCCCAAATGTCTTTTAGCAAAAAGATTATTGCGGGCGTTGCAGCTGTAGCGACTCTGGCTGCCTTGGCACCGGCAGTCGCAATGGCCGAAGGTGACCAGAACCAGAACTCGGCCGTGTCCACTCAGAGCGACTCCACGATTGTCGAAGTCTCGTTCTATGCCGCAGATGGCACTCTTATCCAGAAGACCGGCTACCAAAAGGGCACCGCGTTCTCCATGTTCGCCACAGGCATCACAGCACCGACTGTTGAGGGCAAGACCTTCACCGGCTGGGCTTACTCCGAGGGCCCCATGCTCAAGGACACCGATCCGGTGTGCGGGAATATCGCCGTATACGCGACGTACGCGAATACTCCGGCACAGGACGACAATACCCAGTACACCGTCTCCTTCTACGCCGGCACCGACAAGCTCATCCAGACCGTGAGCTACTACGCCAAGGACAAGGCCAAGTTCTCCACCTACGCCGCAGGCATCCAGGCACCCGCAGTCGAAGGCAAGACCTTCACCGGCTGGGGCTTCGCCTCCAACGACGGCAACGTTCCGGTCGACCCGAACGCAGAAGTGACCGGCAACTGGGCCGTCTACCCGATGTACAAGAACACTCCGGCTTCGGAAGATAAGACTCTGAACACGGTTTCCTTCTACAACACCAAGAACGAGCTGATCCAGACCGTGAGCTACTACGCCAAGGACCACTTCAAGTTCTCCCAGTACGCACTGGGCATCCAGGCACCGGCCGTCGAGGGCAAGATCTTCACCGGCTGGGGCTTCGCCTCCAACGACGGCGACGTTCCGGTCGACCCGAACGCAGAAGTGACCGGCAACTGGGCCGTCTACCCGATGTACAAGAACGCGGAAAAGAAGGATGACACCACCCAGAACGTGGTCTCCTTCTACGCAGGCACCGACAAGCTGATCCAGACCGTCGGCTACTACGCCAAGGACCACGTCAAGTTCTCCACCTACGCCGCAGGCATCCAGGCACCGGCCGTCGAGGGCAAGATCTTCACCGGCTGGGGCTTCGCCTCCAACGACGGCGACGTCGCAGTCGACCCGGACGCAGAAGTGACCGGCAACTGGGCCGTGTACGCCATGTACAAGGACGCTCCGACCGAGGATGACACCACCCAGAACGTGGTCTCCTTCTACGCAGGCACCGACAAGCTCATCCAGACCGTCGGCTACTACGCCAAGGACCACGTCAAGTTCTCCACCTACGCCGCAGGCATCCAGGCACCGGCCGTCGAGGGCAAGATCTTCACCGGCTGGGGCTTCGCCTCCAACGACGGCGACGTTCCGGTCGACCCGGACATGGTCGTGACCGGCAACTGGGCCGTGTACGCCATGTACAAGGACGCTCCGACCGAGGATGACACCACCCAGAACGTGGTCTCCTTCTACGCAGGCACCGACAAGCTCATCCAGACCGTCGGCTACTACGCCAAGGACAAGGTCAAGTTCTCCCAGTACGCGCTCGGCATCCAGGCACCGGCCGTCGAGGGCAAGATCTTCACCGGCTGGGGCTTCGCCTCCAACGACGGCGACGTTCCGGTCGACCCGGACATGGTCGTGACCGGCAACTGGGCCGTGTACGCCATGTACAAGGACGCTCCGACCGACGACTCCAAGAAGGATGACAGCAAGCCGGCCGACACCACCAAGAAGAACGACACCAAGAGCAACACCAAGAAGACCGTTGCCCAGAAGATCAAGAAGGCCGTTCTCGGCAACACCGGTGCCACCGTCGGCGGTGTTGCGGTGTTCGCTGTGCTCGCTCTGCTCGGCTTCGCTGGCATCACCGTGCTGCGCAAGCGCGCCTGAGCCCAGTTGAGCTTAGCTTAGCCGAAGCGTCGTTCACGTAGGAATGATCTGGTTTGGCTTCGTGTGAGATGATTTCCGGGATGATTTTCAAGGAAAGCTTGCACGAAGCCAAATCGTCGTTCTATTGATTACGTGACTTCGCAAACACGCCCTCTCATAATCCGAGTATGCCTATGGGGGGGGGGTAGTATAAAGACTTGGCTGGCTGCCGGCGAGGGCTATACCTCAAACGCAGTTGACAAGTGCGGAAGAGCCTTCGAAAACACTTCCGCACTCTGATGCGCTGCCCTTGCCAGCGACCAACCATCCACGACCCTGGAAGCCATTCGACTTCCAGGGTTTTCCTATTTCCGACGGAAAACCGCCAGACTTCAGCATAGCGTAGATACATTTCCCTAAAGAACGCTCAAAACCCCCTTGAAGTTCCCCACACACACCAAGCGCACTACCACGCCAAAGTAAGTCAGGAAGTCGGATTTTTCGACACGTTCGCACGGGAAAACTCGCGCTACACCCCATCAGACATCCTATGGGGGGGGGTGACATGTACTTCCCTTCCCTCAATCGAGTAGTCACGGCCACATCCGCACGCGAAAGCCGCTTGCATTCGCCCCACACCCATCAACACACATTTTCAATCGATGCGCCCACCATAAATGGCAACTGGATTGCGACATGCGCTCAGACGCGAATTCCGTAGTTTGAGGTACACTGGAGCATATTCGAACAAACGTTCGTATTTTTGGGAATTCTGGGGAATTCCCCACTATATACAGTGAAGGATCTCACGACACACCACTACCGGTAGTGTGTATGCTAGATAGTGGCTTGCGTAAGCGAGCATAACCGAAGAACGTGGCCGACACGGCTTTCACAAACGACGAAAGCCATTTGCATAGGGAGGAAATCGAATGACCGTGACCGTCTTCACCAATCCGAGCAACCCGCAATGCGAAGCCACCGAACAAGAGCTTGCAAAGCTGGGCGTGCGTTACGACACCGTCGATCTGACGAAGAACCCGTCCACCTTCGAACAGATCAAAAACGCTGGTTTCAAACAGATTCCGGTCGTCATCTCACCGAACTCCTCATGGAGCGGACATAGGCCGGATCTGATCCGCCAGCTCGCACAAAGCTTCGCCGCATAGCCCAGCCCAGCCAGCCCGCTACATGCGACCGGCAGTAGACGGGTCGAGCGTCATGGTCTGGAACCGATTGGCCATGAAGTCGTCGTCGAAATACGTGGCGAAGAATTGCGAAACAGGCGAATTCTGCGCAATACCCGCCATACGCGAATACCAGGCATCCAGCGCCATCAACGTCATCACGCCGTCAACGAAAATCAGCGCAAAGCACACCGCCGTCAACGTATAGCGAATCTTCCACGGAATACGCTGAATCATCGCAAGCAAATGCGGCAGAATCAGCTTCACCCACACCAAGCCAAGTATTCCCCAGAAAAACATGTATTTGCCGGATGTGCGCCCATCAATCGACAGCCATTTGCCTGTGTAATCCCACGCGCGAATACCGAACGCAACTTCCATGAACCAGCTGGTGAAATATTCAAACGCGCCGCCAATCACCGCGCTCGCGCAGAAAATCAGCATCCAATTCGACCGCCACAAGTGGTTGAGCAACACCGTCAGAATCACCGCGCCAAAACCGTAGATAGGCGAGAACGGCCCCCACAAAAATCCGGCGCGATCCTGCCATTCGCCGAACAGCACATAGTGGTACAGCGTCTCCACCACCAGACCAAACACGCAACCGACCACAAACAGCCAGAATAAGTTGAAGAAATCCAACGAAATATAGCCTTTGCCAGTCAGATCACGGCCGGCCATGCCCTTCGAAACAGCCGTCTCATACTCGCTGCGCGCATCCAAACGACGAAGCGCGAACTGCAAACGACGCTCCTCGCGCAGCGACGGATCGGCCGTAATATGCAACGCAACCAATACAAGCAGCTGCACGACCGGACTGATCAGATTCACACCCAAACCCTGCAACGACAACGACAATAGGCCTTCCGCAAGCGTGAGCGGAATCATCAAATACGTCCATTGCGCGATGTGCCGACGCTTGTTGAGAATCAGCAGCATGCCGAAAATCGCAAGGCATGCGGTGGAGACCAGCAGCACCGCAGCATGAATAACCGACAGAATAGTGGTGAGGTTCAGCGCGCCAAACGCCAGCCTGCCGGAAAGCGCGGCTTGGACTGCATACAGGCAGGAAATCACGATGATCGGCAACGTCACCACGCCTTCGACCAGCATGACGATGCCGTAAATGCGTGCAATCAGCGGCAGTCTACGGTCGGCCGGATTGTCGTCGGCTTCCGCCGATTTTGATTGCGCAATGATTCCGGCCTCTTCGATCGCTGTGATTTCGGTTTCGTCGGCGATGGCCGCGCTCACTTCTTCGGTTCTGCCCATACTATTCGTCCTTCCTTGTACAACGCTACCAAAACCCAATCGCAGTGCGCTACACGAGAGGATTGTTTGTGCGCAACCAGCACAACCTGCGATTGCTGTCTGCACAAGTCACGTGCCATCTCGTAATCACAAGATCGCAGACAACAGACTCGACTTGCGCATGCACAGAATGCAAGTTGTGCGGTCATTAACGGCAAGATTCACAGTTCCGCCGCAGTTTGTCGTGTTTATTTCAGTCATGGGCGGAGCGCATTTACGTCCGTGCCCAAATTTGTCCGAGAACGGGTATTACGATACGGGAGGCGTAGCGCTACGGATAACGTATCGCTACGCGCGAACACGGTCGAACATCCATTGGACTGGGGAGACAATGCGCAACGTACTGCAGATTCTGCGTCGTGACCTCAAACGACTCGTCACCGTACCCGCCGCCTGGGTCATCATGATCGGCATAATCATCATTCCGCCGCTGTACGCATGGTTCAACATCTACGGATTCTGGAATCCGTACGGCAACACCCAAGGCATCAAAGTTGCCGTGGCCAACGTCGATAAAGGCACCGACAACGCCCTGCTCGGCAAAATGAACCTCGGCGACCAGATCGAAGACACGCTGAAAGACAACGACCAGCTTGGCTGGGAATTCATGGGCAAGGCCGAAGCGATGGAAGCGATACAGTCCGGCGACTGCTATGCGGCAATCATCATCCCCTCCAATTTCAGCGAGGATCTCGCCAACGTCGTGACCGACAGCAAGAACCGGCCGACGCTGGAATACTATGTCAACGAAAAATCGAGCCCAATCTCCCCGAAAATCACCGATCAAGGCGCGACCACCGTCGACCGTACCGTCAACAACACCTTCGTCTCCACTGTCAGCGAAGTACTCACTAAAGCCGTGAACTCCGCGAACGGCACCATCAACGGCAAAACCAACTCCTTCGTCAACGAAACCACAGCAGAACTCGACAAAACCCAGAAGAACGTAAACCTCATCCGCTCCACCATCGAAGATCTTGACGCACAGCTCGCCAACGTGCCGCAACAAACGCAATCCGCACGTCAGGCAATGAACGACGTGCAACTGGCCGCAGCAAGCGCCGGCAAGGGCCTGGCGAACACCGCCACCGCCATCGGCACCACACAGAACGGTCTCAATACCTTCACTTCCAACGCCAACACTGCTTTGGAAAACGGTTCCGGCCTGATTTCGCAGGCCACCAGCGACACCACCACCAGCATCAACAAGGTGACCACAGCCGTCTCTTCCGCGAGCGGAGCCGCACAGCAGGCCGTCAGCAGCATGCAAAGCGTGACCGACCGTAACGCCCAGCTCATCGAGAAGCTCAAGAACGTCAGCGACAACACGCAGTACCAAGACATCATCAAGAAGCTTGAAGACACCAACAACACGGCCGCTGGCACGCTCAACGACCTCAAAACGTTGAGCGAGAACACGCAATCCACGTCCGACAGCGTGTCCAAACTCGCCACCGACTTCAACACCAGCACGCAAAATTCACTGAAAAGCATGGGAGATGCCCGCAACACGTTGAATTCCGGCGCGCTCCCCCAGCTCAACTCAGGCCTGAGCTCGCTCGCCATGACCGCTGGCACGCTGTCTGGCACCGTGACCAGCCAAAACACCATCGTCACCCAAACCTCCGCCGTGCTCGACCAGCTCGACCAGGTAACGAACGACACCCGCACCACCCTGCAGAACACCGACAAGCAGCTTGAACATGTGGAGAACAAGCTCATCACCGTCAGCACCGACCTGAAGGCACTCGGCAGCGTCGACATGCTGAAAAACCTGACCGGCGGCAGTTCCCTCGACACGGAGAAAATCGCCTCGTTCATGCAGTCCCCCACCGTGATCGACACGAAGAACGTGTACCCGATAAACTCCTACGGTTCCGGCATGGCTCCGCTCATGACCAATCTGGCCCTGTGGGTGGGCGCGTTCGCCTTCGTGGTGATCTTCAAGGTGGAAGTCGACGATGAAGGCCTCGAAGGCCTCGACCTGACCGCTTCCGAAAAATATTTCGCCCGCTACATGCTGCTCGGCATCATGGGCGCGGCCCAAGGCACGATCACCACCATCGGCGACCTGCTGCTTGGCGTGCAGACCGTGAACGCACCGCTGTTCGTACTTACCGGCGCCATCACATCGCTGGTATATCTGAGCATCACATTCGCACTATCGACCACGTTCATGCATATCGGCAAGGGATTGTGTGTCGCGTTGGTTATCGTGCAGATTCCGGGCGCTTCCGGCCTGTATCCGATTGAGATGATGCCGAAATTCTTCCGCATGGTCTACCCGTTCGTGCCATTCAGTTATTCGATTGACGCGTTCCGAGAGACGATTGCCGGCTTCTACGATGGGCATTGGCTCAAGTCGATTGGCACGCTGCTGCTGTTCGCCGTGGCCGCATTCTTCATTGGACTTGCGATTCGCCCGCTGCTGGTCAATCTCAACCGCCTGTTCGCCCGTCAAATCAAGGAAAGCGACATGATCATCGGCGAGGAAGTGCAGCTTCCGGAACGCGGATACAACGTGTCCCAAGCCATTCAGGTGCTTGCCGACAAGGGCGGCTACCGTGAGGCGATCGAGGAACGCGCAAGCCGTTTCGCCGAACTGTATCCGAAGCTCAAGCGTGGCGCGCTCATCGCCGGTTTCATTGTGCCAGTGATTCTGGTGCTGATCTTCTCCTTCACCAACGGCGAGAAGAGCGTGGTGCTTGCCACCTGGATCATTTGGGTGCTGCTCATCATCGGATTCCTGATGGTCATCGAATACATGCGTTTCAGCCTGCAACGCCAGGTGGAACTCGGCAGCCTCAGCGACGAAGCGATTCGCGAACAGCTGGTGGAACGTCAAGCTGCGAGGCTGCGCCGCAAGAAGCGCGCGCAACAAAACAGGCGAGACAAGTTGATGCGCAAGGCACGACGAAGAAAACACGAAACCAAACAGGCGATCGCCAACGTCGCAGGCACCAACCAAGCCGACGCCGACGGCGTCGCAACACTGGTACAGGCCATGAACGCGGCCGGCAACACCGGCACAGCGAGCAACGCCAATCCCAACGGTAACAGCGAAAGGAGCAACGCATGAAAAACATCTGGAAACTGTTCGTCGGCGACGTTCGACGCCTGACCAGCAACATCGTCTCCATCATCATCGTTACCGGACTGGTGGTGATTCCGGGTCTGTTCTCTTGGTTCAACATCAGCGCAAGCTGGAATCCGTTCGCCAATACCGGCAATCTGAAATTCGCCGTCGCCAACGACGATGAAGGCTACAAGTCCGACCTCATTCCAGTAAAGATCAGCATCGGCGACCAAGTGGTCAACACCTTGCGCGCCAACGACCAGATGGACTGGACCTTCACCACCAAAAAAGAGGCCATCGACGGCACCAAATCCGGCAAATACTATGCGGCAGTGGTGATTCCGAAGGATTTCAGCACCCGCATGATGACGTTCTTCACCGCAGACGGCGACCATGCCACGCTCACCTACTACAACAACGAGAAGAAGAACGCACTCGCCCCAAAGATCACCGGCCAAGGAGCCGACACCGTAGCAGCGCAGATCAACGAAATGTTCTCCGAAACGTTGACGAGCACCGCGCTCAGCATCACCTCGCAGCTGGCCGACGAGCTTGACAAACCGGAATCGCAGGCCACGCTCACCAACTTCAGCAACAACATGGGCAATTTCGCGAACACGCTCACCGACACGTCATCCGCGTTGACCACGTTCAGCTCACTGACATTGAGCGCACAGAACCTGCTCGACAGTTCCAACAGCCTGCTTTCCAACGTGAGCGACAGCGCGAAGAACGCCGGCAACGAGCTCAAACAGTCGAAAAACAGCATCAACGATCTGACCGGAGCCGTCAAAACCAGCACGAACGCTCTCAGCACCGCGTTGAACAGCTCGGCGAACAGCTTCGGCGCGGTCTCCACCGATATTGACAGCGTATTCAACAATGCGGGCACCCAAGCCGGCAATACGGCCACTGCCCTGCGCAATCAGGCCGCAAACGTAACCAAGCAGGCGCAAAGCTACCAGAACATCTACGACGCCCTCGACGAGCTCAGCAACAACAATCTGATGCCGGAAGTCGCGAAAATCGCCATCGATCATCTCAAAACCAACGTGGGCGCGACCATTACGCAACTCAACGATCTAGCGAACTCACTCAACACCAGCGCCGACAATATCGACACGAAAGTGAGCGACACCACAGCCGACCGCGAGCGCGTGAACCAGCTCGCCCAGCAGGCGAAGGCCTCCATCGACGGCATCAAAACCGATTTCGACAGCCAGCTCAAGCCGCAGCTCAACGATATTTCCGATTCGATCAGCAACACGGTCACCGCATTGAGCAGCACGGCCGCCGATCTGAAGGGCGCGTTGGGAGATCTCAACAGCACCACGAAGTCGGCAGACAAGCAGCTGACCAATATTCGCACGGTGCTTGATTCCACCGCCGAAAGCCTCACCAAGGCGGGCACCGCGCTGTCTTCGTTCAATGGCACGCTTTCCGACGCACTGAACAGCGGCAATATGGACACCGTCAAGGAAGTGCTCGGCAATAACACCGATTCACTGGCGGCGGCTCTCGCGGCCCCCGTCCAGGTGAAGCGCACAGCTGTGTTCCCTGTTAAGAATTTCGGCTCGCAGTTGGCGCCGTTCTACACGATTCTTCCACTATTCGTAGGTTCGCTGCTTATGGCTGTAACGCTGAAACCCGGCGTTTCACGCAAGAACCGTGAGGGTCTTGACAATCCGAAGCCGCATCAGCTGTTCCTCGGCCATTATGGCGTGTTCGGTGTGATCGCGCTGCTGCAGAGCACGTTCTCGCTGGGCGGCAATCTCCTGTTTCTGCATGTGCAGGCGGTGCATCCATGGCTGTTCATGCTGGCTGGCTGGACGAGCTCCTTGGTGTTCTCGTTCTTCACGTACACGATGGTGGCGAGTTTCGGCAATATAGGCAAGGCTATTGGCGTGCTGGTGCTAGTGGCGCAGATTTCCGGCTCGAATGGCGCATATCCGCTGGCCGTGCTGCCGAAGATCATCAGCGATATCAGCCCGTTCCTGCCGGCCACGCATTCGATTGTGGCGTTGCGTGCGGCAATTGCCGGTATTTACAACAACGATTACTGGCATGCGCTCGGCTCGCTACTGTTGTTCCTGATTCCGCTGCTGCTGATTGGCCTGGTGCTGCGTATTCCTCTGGTCAAGTTCAACAAGTGGTATGTGGCGAAGGTGGAAAGCACCAAGGTGATCTCATGATTACCGGAGTGCATGAGGCGGTTTCCGAAGCCGTTTCCGATGTGGTTTCCGACGCGGTCAGTGACGTGCATGAGGCTGTTCGCAAGGCGCAGAGCCGCCGCGAGCAGCTTCGTGAGCAGACCGATCATAAGATTATGAAGGCCACGCTTGCGATTGTGATTTCCGATGGCGTCGGCGCGGTGACCATCGAAGAGGTCGCTCGTCGTTCTGGCGTTGCGAAAACCACGATCTATCGCCGCTATAAGAATGCTGATGATCTGTTGCACCGTGTGCAGCTGGAAGTTGCGGGATTACCGGATTTCAGCGATGTCGAGTTGTCGAAAAACGGTTTGCTGACGATGTTGCAACGCATTCAAGGTTGTTTTTTCGACAGCGATTTTGGTTTGAAGGCCGTTGGTGTGGTGCTTTCGTCTGATAACACTTCGTTGAATGCGATTGCCAATCAAGTACTTGTTCCTGCGGAAAAGCGTTTTTCTGAGTTTGTTGAACGCGGCATGAAGGCCGGAGTGTTCCGTAATGGATTGAATCCGCAATTCCTGTTCAGCACGATACTCGGCTCCATGCTCGCCTGTAAGGCGTTGCATGGCGATGCGAGTATTCCTTGGCCTGAGAACATGGCGGCCGTTCTGTGGCCCGTTATGGCCGTCTGAAAGGCATCGCAGAGCAGAGCTGCCATAGTAATCTGAAACTTAGTGAGCGCCCCCGCTACGGCCTTTGATCACTCTTTGGGTGCGGCTGTAGCTGAGGCGCTCATTGTACGTTTGCGGGCTTTTCGCCGCTACTGGCCCTACTGGATTGACGCTTCCTGACGGGCCACGTCCAACGCCTTGTTGAACGCTTCCGACGTCCAGCTGGCACCGGCCACCTTGTCTACCTTGAGGTCTTTGAGCGGCTTGCCGTCCACCACACCGTTGATGGCTTCGGCGAACGCATTCTGGTGCTTTTTGGAGATGGACGTGAACGGATGCCCGATAACCTCCACATTGGTGACGGTCTGGTCTTTGACCGTCACATGCACGTCGATAGTGTCTTCGCTCACCGGCCCGTACTGGCCGTTGATCGAGTAGGTACCGTCGGCGTAGTTGCCGGTGTCTTGCTTATCGGATGTAGTGCTGTTCGGATCGTCGGCATGGTTTTTGACGTCCGTATCCGCAGAATCGCCGGAGTCGGTGGCACTACCGCTGTTCTTTGAATTTTCTTCCTGCGATTGCACGCTTTCGCCGGAATTTCCGGCATATTCATCGTCCATTGGCGTCGCCGTGGGTTCGCCGCATGCCGACAGCAATGCAAGGCTTGCCGCAGACAGTGCGATTACTTTGATCGCATTCGATGATTCGTTGCTCATGTTCGCTCCGTACGATTCGTCAGTGCTATGGCTTGGATTATTCGGCTGATTTCAGCTTATTCCTCACCCCCGGTTTTCGCGACTTTGGTCGGATCGGCGAAGCTGATGGCCGTCTCGCCATTCTGTGCGCCTTCCGTAGTGGAACCGGTGTATGCCGGCTTGCCACCCGCCTGCTCATAGGCCTTCCGTGCGGCCTCATCATTCCACTTCTCGCCGACGAGCACGCCATGGTTGAGCATAATCTCGCGCTGGGCACAAGATGCGACGAGCGCATCATGGGTCACGACGATGATGGTAGTGCCCTGCTCGTGCAGCTGACGGAACAGGTCAAGCACGATTTTCTCGTTCTTCTCATCCAAATTGCCGGTCGGTTCGTCCGCAAGAATCAATTTCGGGCAGTTGATGAGCGCACGTGCGATGCACACGCGCTGCTGTTCGCCACCGGAAAGCTGGCCGGGCAGATGGTGGGCACGCTCCTTCAAACCGACGCGTTCCAACGCTTCCAACGCCTGCTGCTCGTTGACTACGGAATGATAGTACTGTGCCACCATCACGTTTTCCACAGCCGTCAGATGCGGTACCAGATAGAACTTCTGGAACACCAATCCGATCATGTTCTTACGCACGTCGGCAAGCTGCTTGGCGTTCAAATCCTCCAACTTGCGGCCTTCCAGCATGACGGAACCCTTTGAAGGCGTGTCCATGCAGCCAATCATGTTCATCAGCGTGGTTTTACCGGAACCCGACGAACCGACAATCGCAAGCCATTCACCTTGCGGAACGGTCAAAGTCAAATCGTCGACGGCACGCAAATCGCCGTAAATCTTGGAAATATGATCCAATTCAAGCAACATATTCAACGTATTCTCGGAACTCATGATTATTCCTCCCTCAAAACGATGGCGGGGTCGATACGGGTTGCGCGGCGAACCGGCGGAATGGATGCGATGACGGCGATGAGCACGCTCAACAGCAGCGAAGCGACGCCCAACAGCCAGTTGAAGCCAATGGCACGCTCGAATACGGACACGCACAGCACGCGGGCCAGCAAGTAGCCGATGATAGTGCCGACCAGGCCGCCAATCAGTCCGTAGATGGCGGATTCCACATAGAATTCGATGCCGATGGCCTGCGACGATGCACCCAACGCTTTGCGCAAGCCGATTTCGTTGCGTCGCTGAGACACGATGGAACTGATGGTGGTGCCCACGCCGACCAGCGTCAGCACGAGCACGACCAGCGACACGATCCAGAACAGGGTTTGCAGCATGGCGATGATGCGGGTGTCGGATGAGGTGATTTTGGTGACGGTCTGCGCTTTCACGCCGGTTGACGGATTCGCATTGATTGATTTGACGACGTCGTTGAGTTCGCTACCTACCGCATTGACGGAATATTCGATCACGTCCGCACCGCGTTTGGAACCGGCCAGTTTGGCCACGTCAGCATTGACTGCGTAGACGATTCCGTCTTCGCTGCCGCCCGTATCGACGATGCCTCCGACACGGAATTCGGTGCCGGTGTTCTCCATAATGTCGGACGAAACGCGGCCGTTTTCCATGGCTTGCGCTTCGGTTTGGCCGGGAGCGCCGGAATCCTGCGCATCGTCGGATGCACGGTAGCCGATGGTCACGGTCGAACCGATGGAGACGCCGAGCGCGTCGGCCACGTCACGGCCGAGCATCACATTGCCTTCGCTGGGCCAATCGCCAGTCACATTCCAATGATGGTTGAGCGCTTTCACATCTTTGGTCGTGATGCCGGCCAGCGTGTATGGCGCCGAGTTTATGCGCACGCTTTCATACCGGTAGGCGGCGGAACGGGCGCTGTATGAGCCTTTCACCATCTGGTTCAACGCTTTGGTGGTATCGGTGTCGATGCCGTTGGACTTTTCGGTTGATTCGGACGGTGTGACGATAAGATTCGCGCCATACGCGCGCATTTCCTCGTTCATCTGCTGTGGAACGGCAATACACGTTGCAGCAAGGCAGAACAGCGTGGCAGCACCCACCATGGAGGCGATCACGGCCATAACGGCTCGCGAACGACGGCGGAACACCGCGCCCCACAGCATGGTGAAGAACATCTTGCGATTAGTCATCTCATGCCCCTTACGGACTGTCTTGAACTCACCTGCCATGCAACACCTCCGCGGACGAACAGCACAGTGTGCCGTTCGTGACCGAGGCCGCAGCCGCGGCCGAGTTTACGGAACTCAGGTTGAAATCAGCGGCCATGCAACACCTCCGCGGGTTTGAGTCCCAGAATCGAACGGATCGACGAGAACGAGGCGATCAGCACGGTAAGCGTCAGCAGCACAAACACCAGCACAAACACCATCGGACGCATCGTAATGCCGGAACCGAATACCACGTGTCCCACAATCTGCGCAACACAGGAACCCAACAGCGCACCAACAATCGCGCCAACCAACGAAATCACAGCCGTCTCAGCGAGCATCAGGCGGGAAACCGCACCATCGGTGGCACCAATCGCCTTCAGCAACGCCAATTCGGAACCGCGCTCACCGATCGAGGCGGCCATCAGATTCGCCACTGCAATAGCGGCCGCAACCAACGAAAGCACGGTCATCAGCACCATCACCGCCTGCGTTTTCTGCAGCACATCGCCCTGCAATGCGGCCACCTGACGCACCTGCTTGGCTACGGAACCGGAAATAACCTCTTCGATCTGGTAGGCGATGGACGAAGGGTACGCGGTGCAATACCATGTTTCCCACTCGTCTTGCGTGAGCGCGTTCGGATTCTTCGACGCCTTTCGCGCCAAATCATTGTCTGGCGTGGTCAGCGCTTTGACTTCGATCTCGTCAATAGAATCAGGCAGATTCGCAAGCACCTGCGCGGTGAATGACGGAATGTACATCGCGTTGTTGTCGCTATCGCCGGAATCGTAAATGCCAGTGATAGTGATCTGCTGCTTGTTGCGGCTGCCGTCGGCGGTGGTTTTGTAGAGGGTTACGGTGTCTCCCTTGGCCACGCCGAGCTTGGATGCGAGCGTGGTGCCGATCAGACCTTGCGCGCTATCATCTTTCGGCCAAGAGCCGTCAAGCTTCCACCACGAACGCATGCCGTTCATACCCGCCACCGTGGATTCGCCGGAATCCATGTGCAGGGTCTTCGCGAACCATGTGCCCACAATCGGCACTCCGGAAGCCTTACAGGAGCTGGAATCCGCCGATGCCGCCGATTCGGACGCGCAGTTCACGTCAGCATGGATATTAAGTTCGGGGGCAAAATTCGTGATATTGAACGCCCAGAAGATGGTTTTGATCTTCGGTACATCCGATTCCTTCAAAAATGTGGTCGGATCGGATTCGGAAGTGCCGGAAGCGCTGCTGTCAGCATCACCACCCGTGTTGTACAGGTCGTTGACGACGGCATCAGCCTTGGGCTGCACGATGATGTTGGAACCGTACGTCGACAGTTCGGCGTTCAGCTTGTCTCCAACGTCGAACACCACGCCCAACATGGCCACGCTGACCGTGGCCGACAAGCACACGGTGACCGCGATCAGCAGCCTGCGTTTGAACTGCCTGCTGAACGAGCGGAAAATCATTCGAAGAAAGAACATGACTACCTCTTTCCGCTCACTGGAAATGCGTCGACAATGCGTCGAGCGTTGAAGTTTGAATTACGATTTTGCCGGATTCAACCTGATAATCGAACGGCACAGGATTGCAGCCGCCCTTGAACCCGATAGTGGCGAGGTTGATGGCGACATCGCACTTCTTGCAGATGATCTTGCCATCCTTCTCGTAATAGCCCGCGTCACCGCAGTTATCACAAGCATCAAGACCGACACCGTACGCTCCACCATTCTTCTTGATGATGATGAAACGCATCACTGTGCCGTCTTTCGCCTTGTATTGGAAGCGATGCAGATGACCGTCGTTGATTTGGCTGAATTTGATGGTGGCCACGCCGTCGCTCAGCGAATAATCCTCAGGCGGAGACAGCGTAATAACCCTCTTCGTTTGCGCCACACCATATGTGAGCGCGAACGTGATGCCAATCATCGCAACAAGGCTCCATGCGCCGGCCGCCTTCGCACGACGACGGAACGCGATATGCGATCGCACAATGGCCTCATTGGCGCCTTCCGGCTTGATTTTGAAGCCCATCACAATGCTGGCGGCCACCGGAATAATGAACACCAACACCATGGCAATGACCATATGACGCTGATGATTAATGCACCATACCAACGCCAGGAACGCTTCCGTAGGGAAATGAACGATGCGCTTGGACTGCAGAATCTGCGCAAGATCAGTGAAATGCGAAACAAACAGCAGCGCAATCAGCAGCAGCACGGCCGTAGTGAACGACCAACGAATCGCAGTGGAACGCATCGTACGGAAAATCAACGCCGCAACAATCGCAGTGACCGCACCCAATACGAAACCAAGCGCACGAAGCAGCATATCCGAAGTGAAGATCGGATCTCCCGGCTCCACGAAAATCGTCAAACGCAAAACTACATCAGGCAACGCACGGAAGGTGGTGGCGGCAATCGCAAAAGCGCCAATCGCATTCGCAATATCAAGCAACGCGCGATGATCATGCCAATTCGTAGTGATGCGACGCGCGAACAGCACAACAACGAACACTGCGACATCGAAAATCACACAACACCACAACGTGGGGTAATTGACGAACGTACGCTGATTGATCACCGCGGTCGCACGCAACGCGGCGAACACAATGGCACCCGCGAATCCGATAATGAAGCCCGCAAGACGCCAGTACGCGCTCAACGGCTTGTCACGACCCTCACCGACCGTGAGCATCACGTTCAGCGCCATAATCAGCAAAGCCGGTGCCAGCGTTCCCTGCAACACCGTGACGTACTGCGTCAGCATCTCACACCTTTCGTCGTATATCCCTGTCAAAGCCTAGTGAATTCAGCGCGCAAAAGGAACCCCCTTACCAAGATTCCCAAAAAAGCGCGTTATCTCCCAAAAGCGCATCCCCTAAAACGCAAGAAAGCGGTTGCCTGGATGGTTGTTCGCCCGTAGACTCGGCCAGACGGCCTTAAGTACGTCGAACGACTATCCAAGCAACCGCGAACGCCGTACCCATATTCGCGCTACTTGCATACGTTTCGCGATACGGGAACGGCGTTGATCACGAGTTGAATCCCAACATGAATTCAGGCTTACATCCAAACCGTTTCGCTTGGCATGTGCCGGAATTCACGTTCCAGATCACCACTCCTGCGGGGTGTAGTTCCACTCCGGGAAAGTGACCTCGAGCGGCTCGGTCCAGAAGCGGCCCTCAACGCCGGTTTCCGGATCAACGTGGAGCATCCAACCCTTCTTCTCCGGGGATTCGATCTTCAGCACGAGCTTGTAGGAGCCAGCTTCGTCGAGCTTGATGTTGGCGCCGTAGTGCGGGCCATCGGAAGCGTTCATCTGCATGAAGGTACCAGAATCAACGGTCTCGTTGTTCGCGTTGTTGATGATCTCGTAGTTCACGGTCAGATCCGGCACGAAGTCGCCCTTGCCGTAGCCGAGCTTAGTGCCCTTCTCGTTGGCGTGAATGTCGGCTTCCAAGTGGAAGGAAGCGTCGGCAGCCTTCAGGCCCATGCCGGACGGTTCCATATCGATCGGCTGGAAGTACACGGCGTTGACGGTCAGAGCGTCAACATCCTGATCGGAGTGCTTCTCGTCGACCTGGATCTCTTCGAAGCCGGCATTGGAGCTGTCGTCAGCGCTGGAATCGCTGGAGCTGTCGGTGGCGTTCGAAGTGGAGGTGTCGGACTTGGCGTCGGATGCGGAATCGTTGGAGTTGCCGCATGCGGACAGGGAGAAAGCCATGGAGCCGGCCAGCAGGACGCCGAGCAGGGCGGCGATCTTCTTATTCTTCATTGTGTTCTCTTCCTTTTCTTTGGTTCCTCGAGGAACGTTGGGAACTTATGGAAATCTCTAAATATTTACTTGTGATTATTGATTGGCGCTTACTTAGCCTGTTCCGCTTGTGCGGCCAACTTCATCCTGTGTTTCTTGATGAAGCCGACTACGAACAGCGCAACCACCGCGATCGCAGCAATCACCTGTGCCGCAATAGTTTCGACGTACGGATACAAGCCGATCCAATCGTTAGTTGGCACAATGCTCAAGTAGGTACCTTCAATAAGATCACCCTCGATGAGCGCATGGATGCCGCCACCCGCGAAAATGACAACCAATGCAGCCATCAAAATCGAAGTTACGAGGAAGAACGGGCCGATCGGAATCTTCACCGAAGTGAATCGCAAGATCAGGAAGATGACGATCAGCACCGCGGCGGCGGTCAGACCGCCAACCCACATGCCGTGCGCATCCTGGCTCATGGAGTAGATGGATTCGTAGAAGATCACCGTTTCGGCACCCTCACGGAACACGGCAAGGAAGCTCAACATGGCAAGCGAGGTGACCATGCCCAAGCCCAGGCCCTGACCGGATTCGACCTTGCTTTGCGCGCCGGCAACAACAGCTTCGGTCTTGTTCCTGATGTAGTTGTTCCACGCTTCCACGGAGCTCTTGTTGAGCATCCAATTGCTGGTCCACAGCAGCATGAGGGTGGCGATAAGCGCGCACACGCCTTCGGAAATCTCCTGAATCGGGCCGGAACCGCCGAACAGGAACGTGAAGAGCACGGCAACCAAACCGGAGCCGGCCAGACCTGCGACCACACCAAGGTAGATCCACTTGGCGAAACGCTTGTTGCCGGACTTCACCAGATAGGCGATTACTGCGGCCACCACCAGCAGCGCTTCGAGGCCTTCACGGATCAGAATGAGGAACGCCTGACCGGCAGAACTGGTAACGAGCTTGGTGAAGCCGTTGACATTGCCGGACGCACCACTGTCGAGGATGGCCGCATCTTTCACGAGCCAGCTCTTCAAATCGTCGACGAGCTGCTTGATTTCCTTGTCGGAACCGCCGTCGCGCATGGTCTTACGAGTCATCTTGAACTGGTATTCGACCTGCGAAACACGGTCGCCGGAAATAGCGTTCATCACGTTCTTTTCGAAGCCGAGCTTCTCGTAGTACTGGTAGTAGGCGTTGTTGACCAGCGTGGCGCCTTCGTCCCCCTTGCCAGCAGCGGCAGCCTCGTATGCCTGGTCGAGAATAACGGTCATTTCGTTGGCAACCTCACTCCACGTGCGGTCGCCTTTGCCTTTGGACGAATTCTTCTTGGCCGCGTCAAGCTTCTTGCGCTCTTCCGCGGTTTGTGCGGCACGCTGCTTCGCGTATTCCTTAGGATTGGCGAGGTCTGCGTTCGCATCGAGCGTTTGCGCGGTTGCGTTGATTTCGGCGGTCAGCGCGTCGATTTTGGTTGCGATGGCGTCGCCTTGGTCCTGCTGGTAGGCAAGCCCTTCAAGATCGGTGAATTGCTGTAGCAGTTCCTTCTGCTTGTCGGCGCTGATGGTGTCGTTGACGACTTTCGAGAAGTTGGATGCGTCGTAACCGATCCAATGCGCGGTCTGGAAATCGGTGCCAGCCTGACCGTAATTGCCGTCATTATAGTCTTTTTCGGCGGTTGCAAGCTGGTCTTCGATATTCTTCGCGGCGGCAGTCCAGGAATCAAAATTCGTTTGACCGTCATCGGCGGCGATTGCCGACTGCGGAACCGCGGTAGTCGCGAAAAGCGTGGCGAGCGCAATCATCAGCGCGGCGACGAGCGTGACGAGACGGCCGGAAGCCGAGACTCGTGGATCGCACGGATCATAGGAACCGGTTGCGTAGCGCTGCGCAACGCGAGATGACATGTTCCAAACCTTCCTTCTCAAAACTTTTCAGTGTGCGACGTGCGCACCGAAAGCCAAGATAAAACGAAAGTTTTTTAAAGAACAGTCTTGATTTTTAATTTGTTCTGATGTATCGAGTATGGAGAATCGGCGGAATTCCGCCATTCCTGTTTTTACCATCTTCGGCGTGTCATCTCACATAGTGGCACACTCGCAGCATGCTTGTTGAATTCGACGCGCCGGACGTTCCGCAGCCAAGCACCAGCATCGACAAAACGGGCACATAAGGCCTCACTCTCAACGAACGAACGCGCTAGCATCAGGATTATGGATGCTTCCGTTTCGCTCGTGCAGCGCATGCCCTACACCACCGCGTTTCCCAAGGCGCTCGGCACCGGTTTGCTGGTTTCGACCGCCCGCCCGGTTTCCACGGGCCTGCGTGCCAAAATGGAACGACTCATCGACGGATACGAGCATGTGCTTTCGCGATTCCGCGCCGATTCGCTGGTTACGCGCATCGGAAACGCGGAGCATGGCGGGCATTTCGATTTTCCCAATTGGGCCGGCCCACTGTTTGATTTGTACGACGCACTACACGACGTCACACGCGGCGCGATCGACCCGTGCGTGGGTGAGGATCTGATTCGTCTCGGTTACAATCCCACGCTGAGCTTCACCGTCGAAGCCGACGCCGCCGAGCGCTTGGGCGCTTTGCGCGGACGCCCTGTATGGGGGCACGACGTAGTACGTTCAGATAGTACGACGTTGGTCACGCATGGCTCGGTTCATTTGGATTTCGGCGCGTGCGGCAAAGGCTATCTGGTTGATTTGTTGGGTGGCTTGTTGGGTGGCTTGGAACCGTCATGCGTGTCTCGTGAACCGCACCCACAGCACGCCATGCGGAAGGATTCGGCGCACACTGCTGGGGCAACAGATTTCAATCGAGAGAACACCTTCCCGGAATTTGTGATTGATGCTGGAGGCGACCTGCTAGTACACACGTCCAGCCCGATTCGTGTGGCGCTTGAGGATCCGGACGATTCGTCCCGTGCGGTGGGTGTGGCAGAGATTTGCGATGGCGCGTTTTGCGCGAGCGCGCCCAGTCGCCGCCATTGGGAGGTGGCGGTTGACGAACGGACACATCTGGCTATTCATCATCTGCTCAACGCCGTCGACGGCCTGCCCGCGCAGCAGATGGAGGCCACGTGGATTACTGTGCAATCCACGTTGGTCGTCGACTATCCGACTGCGGTGGCAGACGGTTTGGCTACGGCGCTGTTCGTTGCCGATCCGAACGAGCTGAGCAACACTTTTGCCTTCGATTGCGCCACGTTGGACGCCGACCGTCACGCCACCATCAGCGCCGGTTTTCCCGGCCGCTTCTTCTGATCGTCAGCCGGCTCAAGCAAGCCAACCAAAGCACCCCACTTAAGCCAGCCACTCAGCCGCTCAGTCGATCAGCGTGAACTGGCTGTTATAGATGTCGGCGTAGAAGCCGTTTCTAGCGAGCAGTTCCTCGTGGGTGCCGCGTTCCACAATGTCGCCGCCGTTCATCACCAAAATCATGTCGGCGTCGCGGATGGTGGACAGTCGGTGCGCGATCACGAAGCTCGTACGTCCCACCGTCAGTGCGTCCATGGCCTTCTGAATCAACTCCTCGGTACGGGTATCCACGGAGGACGTGGCCTCGTCTAGAATCAGAATCGGCGCGTCCTCAACCATGGCGCGGGCGATTGTCAGCAGCTGCTTCTGACCTTGCGAAAGCGACGCCTTGTCGTCGAGCACAGTGTCGTAGCCATTCGGCAAAGACATGATGTAGCGGTGCAGACCGACGGCTTTGCAGGCGGCCACAATCTGCTCGTCAGTGACGCCCGGCTTCGAGTATGCGATGTTTTCACGCACCGTTCCACGGAACACCCACGTGTCCTGCAATACCATCGAGAACTGGTCATGCACATTCCAGCGCGGAACCGACTTGGTGTCGACGCCGTCGATCGAAATCGTGCCACCGGAAATCTCGTAGAACCGCATCAGCAGGTTGACCATCGTGGTCTTGCCGGCACCGGTCGGACCGACGATGGCCACCTTCTGGCCGGCCTTCACCGACGCAGAGAAGTCGTGGATGATCGTCTTGTCCGGGTCGTAGCCGAACCGCACGTGGCTGAATTCCACATCGCCACGCACCGGCTGCGGCTTGCCATCCACACCGACACCCAGCAGTGCTTTCTTGCCGGATTCGTCGGCCAGCTCCGGCTCTTCCAGGAAACCGAAGACGCGTTCGGAAGCGGCAGCGCAGCGCTGCAGGTTCTGGAACGCCTGCGCGAACTGGGAAAGCGGTTGCGTGAACAGGCGAATGTACATCATGAACGCCACGATCACGCCGAATTCGATCTTGCCGTCCATGGCCAGCACCGCGCCGACCACGCACACGACCACGTAACCGAAGTTGCCGATGAAGTTCATGAGCGGCATCATCAGGCCGGAGAGGAACTGGCTCTTCCAGCCGGAGACGTACAGATCATCGTTGTATTTCTCGAACTGTTCGATGGAGTCCTCTTCGCCGCAGTACGCCTTGACCACGGTGTGGCCGGTGTACATTTCCTCAACGTGCCCGTTCACATCTCCCAACGCGATCTGCTGTCGGGTGAAGTACTTCTGCGAGGCGACCATGATCACGCCCATGATCACCAGGCCAAGCAACGCGGAACCGATGGCGCACAGCGTCATGATCACGTTGTTGTAGAACATCATGATGAGCGCGCCGACGAACAGCGTGATTGAAGTGATCAGCGAACCGACCGACTGGCCGAGCGTCTGGCCGATCGCGTCCACATCGTTGGTGATGCGGCTGAGCACATCGCCGTAGCTGATCTTGTCGAAATATTTGAGCGGCAGGCGATTAATCTTCTTGCTGATCGCCTCACGCAGCTCCTGGGCGGTGCGCTGCGTAACGTTGGCCATCAACCAGCTCTGCAAGTAGCTCAGCAGCGCGTACCCAACATACAGCGCGACAAGCAGCCATGCGATGCGCGAAACAGCATCCATATCAATCGAGTGCATGACCGGCCTGCCATGCACCATGGCCGGCAGTCCCTTCGTGATCTCGTTGGTCATGTCTTTGAGCTTGTCCGGTCCGACAATCTGGCAGATCGTGCCGGCTGCACCCAGAATCAGGGCGAAAATCATCACAGGAATGTAGTGACGGCAGAATTTCGCCAGTTTGCTCATCACACCGCCGAAATCCTTCGGCTTTTCCACGGGTCCGCGAGAGCGTCCCATTGGTCCTCTTGCCATGTTGGTCCTCCCCTTCAGCGATTCAACTCGTCTTCGCTCAACTGCGATTCGGCGATCTGCCGATATACTTCGCAGTTGTCGAGCAGTTCGTGGTGCGTACCTTGGCCAACGACTTTGCCATCGTCGAGCACGATGATGCGGTCGGCGTTCATAATGGTGCCGATGCGCTGCGCGACGATGAGTTTCGTGGAATTCTTCGCTTCCCGTTCGAGCGCGTCGCGTACGGCGCGATCGGTCTTGAAATCAAGCGCAGAGAAGGAGTCGTCGAAAATCAGGATTTCCGGATGACGGTAAACGGCGCGTGCAATCGACAGGCGCTGTTTCTGCCCGCCCGACACGTTGGAACCACCCTGCGCAATGCCGGAATCGTATTTCTTGTCCTTCTTGTCGATGAATTCCGTGGCCTGCGCGACATCGCATGCCGTCTTCACGTCGGCGTCGTTGCGTTCCGTATCTCCGTACGCGACATTGCTGGCAATCGTGCCTTTGAACAGGAACGACTGCTGCGGCACGTAGCCGATCTTGTCGCGCAACGCCTTGAGCGTGTAGTCGCGCACGTCAACGCCGTCGACGAGAACCTCGCCTTGCGTCGCGTCATAAAAGCGCGGCACGAGGTTGACGAGAGACGATTTTCCGGAGCCGGTCGAGCCGATGAATGCGACCGTTTCGCCCTTCTTGGCTGTGAAATTGACGCCTTCCAACATAGCTTGACGCGAATCGGGGTAGGCGAAGCTCACGTTGCGGAATTCGATTTCGCCTTCCATGCCAGGCTTGCCGGCGGTCTTCACACCGTCGGCGACCATCGGATCGGTGTCGATGACTTCGAGCACGCGCTGCGCGGACACGTCGGCGCGTGGCCAGAGCACGAACACCATGCTCAGCAGCAGGAAGCTCATAATCACCTGGATGGAGTAGCTGGAGAACACCACCATGTTGGAGAAGGTGGTGAGCTTGTCGAGCGCTTCGGCGGCGTCGATGAGGTAGGCGCCGATCCAGTAGACGGCCAGCATCAGACCGTTCATGACGGTGTTCATCAACGGCATCATGATGGCCATGGAGCGGTTGGTGAACAGCTGGGTCTCGGTGAGTTCCTTGTTGGCCTCGGTG
Organism: Bifidobacterium pseudocatenulatum DSM 20438 = JCM 1200 = LMG 10505; assembly: GCF_001025215.1. Lineage (NCBI taxonomy): Bacteria > Bacillati > Actinomycetota > Actinomycetes > Bifidobacteriales > Bifidobacteriaceae > Bifidobacterium > Bifidobacterium pseudocatenulatum. The sequence continues at coordinate 123,963 of NZ_AP012330.1, read as the reverse complement.
AACTTGTCTTCCTGGTACTCCTCGGCGTTGTATGCGCGCACCACGCGCAGGCCGGTGAGGTTCTCGCGCGCCACGAGGTTGATATTGTCGGTCAGGCGCTGCATGGCCTTGAACTTCGGCATGACGAAACTCATGATCACGCCGATCACCGCCAGCAGCACGGCTACTGCGACGCCAGTGGCGAACGTCCATTCAAGGCCTTTGTTCGCGATTTTGCATACGGCCCACACGGCCATGATCGGCGCTTTGATCAGCATCATCAGACCCATAGTCACGAACATCTGTATCTGCGTGATGTCGTTCGTGGAGCGGGTGATGAGCGATGCGGTGGAGAAACGGTTCATTTCCGCCGGTCCGAAGCTTTCCACCTTCTTGAATTCGAGCGAACGCAGACGTTGGCTGAACGACGCGCCGACGCGCGCGGCGATGAAGCCGGTGACGACCGCGCACGCCACCGAGCCGAGCGAGACGAGCAGCATTTTGCCGCCCGCTATCCAGATATCACTCATTTCACTGCCCGGCGTTTCCACGAGCTGCGTGATGTCGGCCATGTAATCCGGTAGCGTCAGATCGAACCAGATCTGACCGACGATGCTGACCAGTGCAATGAGCATCTGGACTATCTCCGCTTTGGAGAGGTATCGCACAATGCGAAGCATGCTTGGTTCCTTCTCTTACGTTTTGTTGGCTTGGTTAATTCGGTTAGCTGATTTGCGATTCTCGAACCACGATTGTTTATACTGTAAATTTCTTGCAGTGTGAAGTATTATGCAACTTCCTGTGTGTTTTCTGAAAATGCCTTGGCGACCTCTTCTGGGGTCGGACGCGGCTTGCCGGGCATGCACAGTGACATGTACGTGGTGAATTCCTCGGTAAGCTCAACGAATTCGCGCGCGCGGCGCTCCCCCATTTGCGAGAAGATCCAGCAGATCGCCTCGCGCATGCTTTCGCGCTGACGTTCGGCGCGCTCCCTGCCGGCTTCGGTAAGGTCCACATGCACCACACGGCGATCGTCAGGGTCGGATTCGCGCGTGATCTGGCCTTTTTTCTCCAGTGCGGACAACAGTGCGGACACGCGTCCGGTGGTGGTTTTCATCGAAGCGGCGAGTTGCGATGGCGTCAGCGGACCCTTCCTGTACAGTTCCTGCACCGCAAAGGGTTCACCTTTCGCGCCTTTCGCCATCTCCTGCTGCATACGCGAGCGTTTATCCCATGTGCTGGTCGCCAATTCGTGGAATAGTTCCTCTTCAAAACCCACGCGGCACCTCCTTACGTTGCAATCGCCGTCATAATATCTTACAGTGTAAACAATTTATATCGTAAGTTATTTTCGGGTGATTCTGCGTTGCGCAAAAGGCCGAGATGGTACGAAAGCCGCGGAAATTACGAAAGAGACGAAAATGGCCGCAGCCCGAATCGCAATTATTGTGCGAAATCGGGCGCGACCAACCGTACGGGCTGCTTGAAACTCAGCCGCGACGGGCGTCAACTGACGTGTTCAACATCGCCAGTTCGTCCGATGTAAGCGTCAATTCGGCGGCGGCAAAGGAATCGTTGATCTCCTGAGGATTGCGGGCGCTAGGAATGGTGAACAGACGTCCGTAACGAGTCAATTCCCATGCCAACACCACGCGCTGGTAGGAGCAGCCATGATTGCCTGCGACTTCACGGAACAGGTCGTACGCGCGATGGTCGAACGCATCAAGAAAGCCGCCGAGCGGACTCCAACAAACGAATGCAAGCCCCAACTCCTTGCAGTGCTCCATCGTACGCTCAGGATCAGGGTGCGATGGCGAGAACTGGTTCTGCACGGCGATCAATCCGTTGCCGATAATGCTGCGCGCAAGATCGATCTGCTCGTTATTCACACGGGAGATGCCCGCATATTTGATCACGCCTTCGTCGAGCAGCTGTTTCAACGCGCCACATTGGTCTTCGTAAGGAACCGCGGGATCGGGGCCGTGCGAATACAACAGGTCGAGCGTATCGACGCCCAAGTGCAGCGCGGATTCCTTGGCGTCACGAATCATGGTTTCGGGGCGCGAATCCGCCATCCACCCGTATTGACTGCCCGCCGCCTGCAAATGCTGGCGTTCCTCGCCAGGCCGACGGCCGCATCCCTCAGAATCCCGCCCCTGAGTGTCCGATTCTGGTGAATCGGACATCTGTACTCCAAATCCGGCACCCTGTGTGCCCGATTCTCCAGAATCGGACACAGGAGCAACAAAAGCGGGGACCTCCATGGTGCGTCGATAGCCAGTTTTCGTGGCGACCAGCACTTCATCTCGGGGGCCATTCCACGAAGCGAGCGCATCACGCACCAACTTTTCGCCGTACCCCAAATCTTTCGCAGTGCCAGTGCCAGGCTCGCTCGGCAGATAATACGACCAAGCCGTATCCAAATAGCGAACACCCGCGTCCAAACCGGCGTGAATCGTACGAATCGCAGTATCGCGATCCGGACGCCCCTCAATCGCCAAAGCCATCGTTCCCATGCCGAGCCGAGGAATCGTAAATCCTGCCAACTCACCGTTCATCATCATCTTCCCCTTCCTTGCAAGCACGCAGCCGATTCGCACATGTTCACATCAAGACTAACCCAACGTGAACCGGCGCAAGCTTGTCGGGCGCGTGCGCGAAGATAAAGGCACAACCGAACGGGAGCCGAAAGGCTGAGAGGGAGCTCATAAAGCTTCGACCGAGGACTTGATGCGGGTAATGCCGCCGTAAGGAGACGGGTTGTTCGCGCCGCAAGGCGTATCTCATCTTCCGTTCGCGATAACCGAATATCGCGTGATTAGGGTCACGGAGGGGCGCACCACCTCATAGGGTACGGTTCCTTCGGCGACCCTTTTTTCGTACCAGCATTGAGTGTCCGATTCTGCAGAAACGGACATTTGGAGCGCAGGAAGCATGTGTCACGACAGACGCAGAAGGGAACCACAATGATCATCAACGGTAAGGAAGAGAACATCGCCACGCCAATCACCGTGGCCGAACTCATCGAAAGCAAGGGATTGCGCGCCGACCGCGTGGCTGTCGAGCTCAACGGCGAAATCGTGCCTCGCACCCAGCGTGCGCAGACGCAGCTCAAGGGCACCGATACGTTGGAAATCGTCACGTTCGTGCAGGGCGGCTGAACCACTTTCAAAATTTCTTGCGATTACGACCGGCGCAATATACGCGTAACAATCGCAAGAACATACAAGACACAACCAACCCGGCAAAAACAACACACGAACGGAAAACGAGAATACGAGAACAACCATGACTTTTGAACCATCCATATCGCAGGCGCAGATCGACGCCCGCCAGCACGCTTTCGACAACCAGCCCGACCCGACCACGCTCGTCAGCCGCGAAGAAATCCGCGCGGCCCTGCTCGACCGCCACACCGCGGCCACGCAAGACAAGCTCGACGCGGCGCACGTGGCCATTTGCGGCTGCGGCGGCCTCGGATCCACGATTGCAGTGGCGTTGACCCGCATTGGCGTCGGTCACCTGCATTTGATTGATTTTGATCGCGTGGATATGACGAATCTGAATCGTCAGCAGTATTTTTTGAAGGATCTTGGGCAGTACAAGACGGAAGCATTGCGCAGTAACTTGCGTCAGATCAATCCTTTTATCGATATCACCATTGATACCGTGAAAGTGACCGACGAGAACGTGCCGATGCTGTTCGGTAATGAAGATATTATCTGCGAAGCGTTCGACGTGCCGGAAAACAAGACGATGCTGGTGAATGCCGTACTTGAGAATCTGCCGAACAAGAAGCTGGTGAGTGCTTCTGGAATGGCGGGATTCCGCAGTTCCAATTTGGTGAATACTCGTCGCGTTTCGAAGAATTTCTACTTCTGCGGCGACGGCGAAACCGCTCCGGTGCCAGGCGCTGGTCTGATGGCACCGCGCGTGGGTGTGGTCGCCTGCCACGAAGCCAATATGATCACTCGCTTGATTCTCGGCGAAGAAGACGCCTGACAGCGAAACGCAAACGCAAACGCAAGTTGCAATCGCAAATCGCAACGAATGACACGACACTAATCGCATAGTAAGGATTAACCATGAGCACCGAAAACACGATCACCACCGCGGAAAAAGACTTCGCAGCGGCACCGAATGCCACACTCGACGAGCTGGTCGGCACCACCACGAACACCGCACTGCTGCCGGAACCGGATGCGCACGCGTATGACGAAATCGCCACCGGTGACGCCGATCCGTTGATCCTCGGCGGACACAAGTTCACGAGCCGTTTCATTCTCGGTTCCGGCCGCTACGATCTGAACCTCATCAAGGCGACCATTGAGAACGCGGGTACGCAAATCGTCACCATGGCGTTGCGTCGCTGCCGTACCACCGAAAACAATCTGCTCGACTACATTCCGAAGGGCATCACCATGCTGCCGAACACGTCCGGCGCACGCAATGCCGAGGAAGCGGTGCGTATTGCCCGTCTCGCGCGCGAAGTGTGCCAGACGGATTTTGTGAAGGTGGAGATCGAGCATGAGGCGAAGTATCTGCTGCCCGACAATGAGGAAACCATCAAAGCCACGAAACAGCTGGCAAAAGAAGGCTTCGTGGTCATGCCGTACATGTTCCCCGATCCGATTGCGGCGAAGCGTCTTGAAGACGCTGGTGCGGCTTGCGTGATGCCACTCGGCGCGATGATCGGCTCGAATAAGGGTCTGCGTGCACGCGATTTCATTGAAGTGATTATCAAGAATTCCAATGTTCCGGTGATTATCGACGCTGGTATTGGCCGTCCGAGCCAGGCTGCGGAAGCCATGGAAATGGGCGCGGACGCGGTGATGGCATACACGGCCATCGCTTCCGCCGGCAATATTCCGCTGATGGCACGCGCGTTCAAGAAGGCGATCGAAGCTGGTCGTGAAGCGTATTTGTCTGGCTTGGGCAAGGTTACGGAAGATCATGCCGTGCCGTCCAGCCCAACGAACGAGGCCGACTACATCGGCTAAAGTGCGCTGAATCCCATAATGGGGATTCGCGCAAAGACCATACTGAAAAGGGGCATTTGCCGAACGTATGTGATGCACTCACGTTCGGCAGACGCCCCTTACTTGTATCCTGCGTTACCCGCAAACGCTACCGCGGCAAGGCTTCCTTAAGATCGCGATTCTGGAATCGTTCGTGCAGCAAGCAATATCCGCCGAACGCAACCAGCCAAATCAGACCGGCGATCGCAGAACCAATCGTGTCCGCCGACAGGAACAACGTGACATACACGAGCACAAAGAACGCGATCGCAATCCAATCAAGCACCTGCCAAGCGGGCATGACGAAACCGTCTGGCAGAAAATCGCTGCTCTGACGATACTTGCGGTGGGCGAGCATCGTCAGCACGTAAATAAAAATCACCACAGCGCTGGCGGCCGAAGCGAACAGCACGAACGCGCCGGAAATGCCTGGAATAGCGTTGATAATCGGGGAGAACAGAATCATGCAACCCGAAGCGACAATCGCCTTCGCAGGCACCTTGTGTTCGGAAACTTCAGCCAAACGAGCCATCGCAGGCGACTCAGAATCGGAAGCGAGCTGATACAAGTGGCGACCGGCCGAATAAATCAGCGAATTCAACGCCGACGCGGCAGCCGTAATCACCACGAAGAACACCAGTGCGGCAGCCCAATCAAGACCCGCATATTTGAATACCATGATGAACGGCGAACCGAACGAGCCGTCGGAATTCTCGTGGAAATTACGCCACGGCACAATAGCCATGATCGCGATCAGCGCGCCCACGTAGAAGATCAGAATACGCACGATCAGCTCGTTCACGGCCTTCGGCAGCACCTCGCGCGGATTCTGCGTTTCCGACACCGTGACACCCACGAATTCGATGAGCTGGTAGGCGAAAAACACCATTTGGAAGCTCATGAAGAAGTTCATCCAGCCGTTCGGCGCGAGCTGGAAGCCGTCGGTGATGTTCGTGAGGCTCACCGTGGCGCCCGACACTGTGCCGTCCACGCCCTCGATATGCGTGGCAGGGTAGCTGAAGCCGATGACTAGCATCACGATGGCGGTGACGATCAGGCCGACGATCAGCGTGATCTTGATCATGGAGAACCAGAATTCCGCCTCGCCGAACACTTTCACCGCAATCAGATTGATGCCAGTGAGCGCCACGAGGAAGCACAGTTCGATCAGCCACTTCCACGAGTTCAGGTCTATGCCGAATGTGCCGAAGAACGTTACGAAATACGTGCTTACGGCAGTGATTTCGGTCATGCCAGTCAGAATGAGCACGATCCAATACGTCCAGCCGGCGAACTTACCCCACCCGCGGCCGAGATAGCGCGTGATGAAATTGATGAACGTGTGCTGGCTGGGGTCGCTGTACATCATTTCGCCGATGGCACGCATCAGCAGGAACATGATCAGGCCAACGCCGATGTACACGAAAATGATGCTCGGGCCGGTCAGTGCGATCGACTTGCCGGAGCCTAGGAACAGGCCGGTGCCTATGGTGCCTCCGATGGCGATGAACTGGACATGGCGGTTTTTCAGGCCTCGCTCCATTTCATTGCTCTGGTCGAGGCTTTCGACGGATTTGATGTGCGCGGCGCTTGAGCCCGCGGAATTGGTGTTCTCGGAAGTCATAATGTTCACTACCCTACCCCGCGAACCGCACATTGCGCCCGCCGAAGCTTTGTTTTTGGGCACGTACGCAGATTTTGCGGCACTGGCGCATCCCGTTTGTGGTCAACCGTGCCCATCCGACCACCTTATTCCCGTATTTTCGCCTCGACATACCCCCTGCCGCCCTATCTCGCCTATATATGGCAGATTCACGAGGTTGACCGCTACTTTCTCGCTTATATATGGCACTTGCTCACGGCAAAACACCACTTAGGGGGTACGTTTTGGGCGTATTTCCGCAGGTTGACTGCCATATATAAGTGAGATACGCCCAACTGTCCGACACAAATCGCGCCTCGCTTGTCCGATTCTGCAGAATCAGACACTTACGCAGCATAACGATGGTCTGGGTCAGGCGGTGGCGGCGATTTGCCCGCGCAGTTCGGCGTTCGCGCGCTCCAGTTCGTCGATACGGCGTGCCTGCTGTTTGATGATGATGCTCGCGGTTCCCACGTCGATGCCGTCGTCGCCTTGCGCTTTGACGGGAATATGTTCCATCGTCCTGTTGGTGATGCTATCGAGGTTGCGCCTCATCACGAACGCATGCTCATACCGGTTGACGAGTTGCGCGATGATCTCGCTGTCGCTCATGTTGCCGCTGCCGGTCACGGATTTGATGGCCGACGTTTTCCAACGATCCACACACCGTTCGATGCGCTTGTATCCGATGAGATCCGGCGGAAGTCCCGCTTCCCGGAAGATTTTGGTTGGCGATTCGCCTGTCAAGTAGCGGATGGTGCACACTTGCTTGAACGAATCGGCGTAGGTGATGCGATTGCGCGTTACGTTGGCGACCGCTGGCAGTCCGCGCAATAGTTGGATTTCCTCGTCGCTGAACGCTCCCCCACCTCGTGCCATGACACCCGCCTTTCCACTGTTTTCATGGATGTGCTTGCGATTGTAGGGTGCCATTGTCGTGAGATGCCCCCACCTGCAACCCCTGTATGATTGCTTTGGTTGACGCCTGTTTTGCCACCTACTCGCCACCTGCGGATACCTTTTTCATGCCGGATTTCGCCGTTTGGTACCGGATTTCACCCGCTTCGATCCCGTATTGCCCCGTGCAAAACCTTCACCCCTAAAAAGTATGGAAAGGCACGATAAGCGGGCATCCACGGATGGTTTCCGCGAATGCCCGCTTATTTCGTTTTTTTCGCTTATTGTTTCAGCGATTGAGCGCATATCAGCGCACGCGCTGGCGCGACTTGAGTGCGACGGTAACGCCGGCACCTGCCACGAGCAGCGCCACCACGGTGAAGAGGGTCGTGCCCGCAGCACCGGTAAGCGGCAGCTGGGTGACGTTCTTCACGTTCTTGACCTTGTACGTGTAGTTATCGGAGACCTCAGTGCTCGGAGCCAAGCCCCAGATATCGGCACCTGTATACTTGACGGCCTTACCGTTCGTAATGGTAACGGTAAATGCAGCTTTGAGATTCGGCTGGAAGCCTGCAGGAACCTCGGTCTCGGTGACCTTGTAAGTACCGTCCGCAAGACCCTTGAAAGTCACCGTTCCATTTGACTCGGAAGTCGCAGTAGCAGTGGACGGAGTCGAGGCACCGTTCTGTCCTTCGATCTCAAACTTAGCACCGGCCAGAGCATTGCCCTGGGCGTCGGTCTTGGTGAAGGAGAACTGACCGTTGGTGATGGTAGTGCTGTCAGTAGCTTCAGCACCATTGTCGGAGAGCACAACCGTATTAGTCACGGCCTTGCTGCCGGCGGCTTCCTCACTGGTAACAGTGGCATTGTAGGTCACAGCGATCTCTGCGCCTGCGCGCTGCGTCTGGATGGAGCGGATGGCAACAGTGAAAGGTTGGCCATTAGCGCCCCCGGTCACGGTGTAATCCGTATCCTTCTTCAGTTCGGCGTTAGCAACCTTCACCTTAAGGGAGTTGAGATTCACGGTCTGGCCAGCGCTCGGGGTATCCGTGTAGGTGTAGGCGTAATCGCTGTAGTACTGCGTGTTCTGCGGCACCTTGCTCGTAATGGTGTAAGTCACCGTCTGGCCGGCGGAAGCGGTTGCAGCGCTCACCGTCTTGCTCACAGTGGTGGTCTGGTTCTTAATGGTCACAGTTGCCTCAGTGAGCGGATTCAGCACGCCATCCTTAACGTTACCGGAGCCAACGAGGATTGCGATAGACGGAGTGGCAGCTCCATTGGTGCCAACCGAGTAATCCGCGTCCACAAACAGGTACAGGCCTGTAGGGAGCGTCACAGTAGCGGAAGTGCCATTAGCGGCAGCACCCAAATCAACCTCTTCTGCGGTACCAAGCTTGTCAGTCGTGGTCTTCAGCGATTCCACAAACTTACGGGAAGCGCTATTATTCCATGCACCATCTGCAGAATTGTCCACAGACAGCACGCCTTCGGCGAGCGCCCAAGCCATCAGATCGCCGCCATCGGTCGGAACCGTCTTATTAGTGCCTGCAACAGCAGCTTCGAGCGCAGCCTTGATGCCGGAGTTATCCGTCACCGTGCCGGCAGTCTGCACACCGTACGTTGCATTGCTACCAGTGCCGTACTGCACGTAGTCAGCGATCTTGTAGGCGTCCAGCTTACGATTGGTCAGCTGCTTGGCGTCCTGAGCAGTGAATGTGAAATTCACATCACTCTTGACGACAGTGCCGCTGCCGTCGGCCTGTGCGCTGGTTGCGCCCAGGGCCATGCCGCCCAGCAACGTCGCAGCGGCGGCGATACCGGCGAAAAGTTTCCTCATCTTCATGAGAATCCCCTCTCCTTGTGTTGTTGATGTTGTGTTTGTTTCTGCTAACGGGATCCGAAGCCCAACATGCTCTGGATCCACAAAATTTGTGATGCACGGCTGGACTGCCCTGCGAAGGTTGGTAGGGCAGTCCAGCCCGAGGAACCGTCTCAGACGAGACGCTTCCTGCTGTTCCAGACGCCAGCCGCGCCAACCAGCAGTACTGCGAGTCCGCCGATCGAGCCGCCAACCAGCAGCCATTGACGATCCGTGGTTCCGCCCGTCAACGGCAACGCCGACACCGCCACATACGTATTGGTGAATGCGATCGGATCGCCGATTTTCTGCGATTCGGAAACGTTCTTGCCGTTGTCGTCGAGCAGTTTCGTCACGGATTTCACCGAAGCCGTCCATGCGCCGTTCGTTTCGGTAACGGCGACCACAATCTGGTATTTCGCGCCCGAATAGTGCAGGGCTGCGATATTGCCGTTGCCTTCCGTAATGGTGTACGTGTAGTCGGCTTTTCCAGCGTTGTAGGTGATGTCACCGAACGTTGCGGAATGCTGGCTATCCGGGGAATCAGCATCATAGGCGACCGTCACCTTGCACGACTGTTGCGCCTGTTGCGCGCAATCGGCCGGCAGCGGCGCGTTGCCGTCTGCGGTCAGTTCGAAATCGAACGAATCGCCTGCCTTCCAGTCGCGCCCCTCTAGGATTTTCTGCACGGTGATCACATTGGATAGCGTCGCGCTCTTCAACGTGTTGGTCAATGTGGCCGTCATGTTGCCGCCGTTGCCGTCACTCTGCCAGACCATGGCTTTGGTGAGGTCCACGCCGGTCGCGTTGCTCGCAGCATTGCCATACTGGTAGGAGACCGCGTAGCGGCTGTCTTCCGACGTTTCAGCCACGCTGTAGGTGTATCCGGGCTGCAATCTGCCGATCGTGGCCGTCCAATTATTCGACGCGTTCAACGTGATTGGATCGCCTACTTTTTCAGCCTGTGCGGCCGCTTCCCCGGTCTTCGTGCGCTGCAATTGGACCGTCACCGCGTCGCTCGCATGCTTGCTCGCACCGTCGGACCACACCTTGTTGATGGTGATTTGGCCAAGTCTGACTTGCACGACCGGTTTGGCATAGTCGAGCGTCTGTTGGGTGCATTCCGATTCCTGGTCGTTAACGGACGTGACCACGCAGTAGTTCAGATGCGCTCCGGCATTGGAGAAGTATCCTTGCTTTCCTGCGGATTCATTGCCGGTATTGGCTTCTCCCGTGTCCGGGTATTGCTGCTTGCTTGCGTAATCCGCATATGCGGCGTCGCTTGGTTTTACCTTGAAGGAAACGTCGATGGTTTCGTTTTTGTCGACGATCATGCCGTTCCCATTGTTGAATGTCACGGTAATCGTGCGATTGCCGTTGTCGTCGACGTTGTAGACGGCCGTATATCCGCTTACGGTTGTGCCATTGTTGGTTACCGTCACATATTGCGTGATATCGGCGCCGTTTGCCACATCGGCGAAATCGACCGGATCAACCCATTGAGACAGGGTGTCGGTGATGGAATACGCTCTGATTTTCGCGGTTGTGGTGATGGTGTTGTAGATCTGTTCGAATGCCTTCGTCAGATTTTCCGCGGACGTTCCGTCGTATTCCTTGCCGGTGACGGCGTTCGCTTCTTTGGCTAGGTCGCTCATCTTATTGGCGTCGGCCGAAACCTTCACCACATACAGGGCTGCGTTCCCGCGTTCGTTGGCTTCCGACAGAGCGGCCGCATAGTTGTAGCCGTAGCTATCGTCATCGCCCTCGCCGTGGATGTTTCCGTCCGAGCCGTCCGGGTCGGTTTTCCACTGGTAGGACTGGTCCAACCACTTATTGTTAGCCTCGCACTCCGCCTGTGTCCCGTATTCAGGATGGCTTTCCCATCCCTGACCGAACCCACTCCACTTGAAGCATCCGGAATAGGATGTGATTCTGAAGGTCGGATTGCCGTCAGACAGGAAGACGATATGCTTCTGCACACCGGAACGTCCCGACGACAGATCGTTCGCTGTTTTCAGGGCGTCTTCCCAGTTGGTTCCGCCATTTGGCCACGCACTGACGGCCGTGCCGATAGCGCCAGGGGAAGTCGTGAACTGCGAAGTTGTTCGCGCCCTGTCGCTGAACGTCACCACCGCCATCTGTACTTGCTGCTCAGCCGGAAGAGCGGCATTCGCGGCCGTCAGAAGCTTACTCGCCAAGGCCGTGGCAGCGTTTTTCGCATTCGTGTCACGGTTGCTGTTTTTCATACTGCCGGACTTGTCAAGCACCAGCACAATATCGGCAGGCACCGCGGTCGTAACCGTGGACGACGAACTATCGCCGGACGCAGTCAAATGCAACGCATACTGATCACCGTCTCCACCTTCGATTTTGGCAATGCTTTTACTATTCGCAGGCTGCAAGGTGGAAGTGTCACCGGAAGGATTCTGGTCGTCTTCCGCAATGGCGGAAGACGTGGTGACGTAACCCAAGCCGCCAAGCATGGCAATCGCAGCGAGCGCCGCAACCATGCGTTGAACAAAGCTTCCCCTCGGCTTTGCCTCGTTGTGCGCATGTCTCATATGCATCCCCTTAATTCACGTCTCTCATCGAATCGCGCCACTGACTCGCCTGGAGCAATCCGACACTGCTTCAACCCTGAAAACTAAAGGAAATCAAACAATCGCGCGCACACCCTACGTGCGGGAAAGTCGGGGTTTGGCAACAGCGCAACAACAAAATCCCTGCAACACATTTCCTACGGCGCAATCACCCGACATCACAAAAGGAAAAACGTGCGAAAAGCGCGATTATTCACGCAAATGTAACCGAATCAGCCACGCTTCGGCCACCAAGCAGCATGCCTGCGAATATGCCACGGCTTGCGTCGCAACCAAACCAACAACACGCCCACTACGAGAGTCGCAATACCTGTGATCGCACCAATCGCGCGGGCATCCTTCACCGCGTCGTTTTCGGCGGGAATCTCATCTGGAATGGCGGAACGTGTGGCCGAAACCAGCAGACGGTGCGTGTTGACGCCATACGGCGTGCAGGTCATCAGGGTCACGCGATCCTCACCAGGCACGATTTTCAGCTGCGACGTGTCGTTCGGCTCGATCACCGTGATACGGTCCACCTGATAGCCGAGCGTTCGACCCATCACTTCGATGTAGAAGTAGTCGCCGACACGCATTTCATCGAGCCGCGTGAACATGGCCGCCTCGACCAGTCCGCGATGCCCGGTGAGCACCGCATGCGTGCTCTTGCCGCCGACTGGCAGGCTGCTGCCGTACAGGTGGCCCGCGCCCGAGGCGAGCGCCGATTCGGAGGTGCCATGGTAGATCGGCAGTCTCACGGAAATTTTCGGAATGCGAATCGTACCCATCACGCCACCGCCGGAATCCAACAGACTCCGGTACTCCGCGTCCGCCGAACTGGCGCTTGCGGAACCAGCGTCCGCGGAACCGGCGTCCGCGCCTGTACCCGCACCACTCTGATTGTCCGATTCACCAGAATCGGACAACTGTGGTCCACTTTCACCCGCTTCATTGTCCGATTCACCAGAATCGGACACACTGGCACGCGATCCTCCGCGCACATCAGCGAACGGATCCTTCGCCTCACCCAAAATCGGCTGTCCGGATTCCGCAAGCCGCTTGTTATAGTCCTGGGCCGCGGCGAACGCGTCATCCGCCTGCGGATACGGCCAGCCCGCAACCGTATGCGCGGATCTTACCGACGTTCCCGACAGATCACGCGCCGACCGATACTGCAACATCGCCGGAAAACCGCCAATACAGATCGCAGCGACAATCAACAGCGCCGCAATCGCACGCATCGCCAGCGTTTTGCCGCGAGCGTGACGTCGTTGACGCATTTCGTCGGCAACGTCAATCGCCTCTTCGAACGACGGAAAGCGACTTTCCAACGAAAGTCGACCACCCATCGGAGCCTCTTCGGGTGACGGCCAACGACCGTCATGCCATTCCGCCGTTTCCTCCATCTCACGCAACCGTGCCGTCACCCGACAAGCTTTCGCAGCACACGTTCCAGTTCGTCGATGCGCAACGCCTGTTTCGCGATCAATTCGTCGCATTGGTTGATGATGAGTTGCGCTTGGGCGAGCTTCGAAAGCGCATCCTGCGATTCCGTTGCCGACGATTGCGCATCATCGCGCATAAGATCATGATGCCGAATGACGAGCAGGTCGTCGCGGTCCACCCGCTTGCTGTTGCGGCGGTCTCGTTCCTCCTGCTTTTTCCAGCGTGCAATGCACCGCTCAATGCGTTTGTATCCGATGAGTTTCGGGTCGAGACCCGCCTCGCGGAAGATGGCGGCCGGCGATTCGCCCGCATTGTATCTGCACATGACTTCGATGCGGAAACTGTCGGCATACCGGATATGCGACGCGCTCACGCTTTCCACTGCGGGAAGGCTGGCCAAATACGCGCGCTCCTTTGCGGTGAATTTTCCATCAACCATTCTTCCCTCCCCCTATATTGCCTAAACAGCTTGGTTCAGAATCGTATCGGAGCTTTCCCATTGGCACCCTCGTTAAAACCCTCGAATAAAGCCCACCCTTCCCCCAATGAAAAGAAGGAGTTCCATCTTCAAAACAAAACAGTTCCGCCATTTTGCACAGATAGTAACGCTCATAGAATTACCCCCCCCCCCATAAAATTTACAAAAACTTAACCTTGCCCCAGAGTGCCCTTTGGCTCATCATGGGGCATCACGTCCTTGAACACCGTCATGCAGACTCACTAGGCTAGAAACATGACGCAAGAGCTCGTTTCATTGACTATCATCATGGCGGTGACGGCCGTCAGCCCGATTGTGGCGCAGCTGATTCCAGGAAGGTTCATTCCACAAACCGTGCTGCTGCTCGTCACCGGAGCCGCACTCGGTCCGTACGGACTGGGCGTAATCGAGGTGAACGACGCCGTGAAACTCTTGAGCGAGCTCGGCATGGCGTTCCTATTCCTGCTCGCCGGCTACGAAATCGACCCAAAACGACTCGCCGGGCATCAAGGCAAAGTCGGCCTTGTCACATGGATCATCACCTTGGGGCTCGCCGGACTCGTCGTGACCCTGCTTCCATTCTTCGCAAAGCAAGGCATCAACGGCATCGCCACGGTAATAGCACTTACCACCACCGCTCTCGGCACACTCATGCCGATTCTCAAGGAACGCAACCTCGAAGGCACCCCCATCGGCGACGCCATCATCTCGTACGGAACGTGGGGCGAACTCGGCCCAATCCTTGCCATGGCCATCCTGCTATCCACCCGAACCGGCTGGCAGACCATGCTCGTGCTCGGCGCGTTCCTTACCATCTGTCTACTGTGCGCAATGCTACCCACGAAAGCACTGAAAACCGGCCATCGCCTGTACCGTTTCCTTACGGAAAACGCGAACACGTCATCGCAAACGCTCATGCGACTGACCACATTCCTGCTCATCTTCCTTGTCACCATTTCTGCACTGTTCGAACTTGACGCGGTGCTCGGCGCGTTCGCCGCAGGCTTCATCCTGCGTTACATCATCCCCGACGGCAGCAAGTCGCTGGAAATGAAACTGGAAGGCGTCGGCTACGGATTCCTTATTCCTGTGTTTTTCGTGGTGTCAGGAGCCGCGATCAACGTGCGCGCCGTGGCAGGCCGACCCGCGCTGCTCGTCGCGTTCATCGTAATGCTCATGCTGATTCGCGCGGTGCCCGTATATGTTGCGCTATCGCTCGACAAACGCGAGAATCCGCTGTCATCGCATCATCGCGTCACCGTAGCGCTGTATTGCACGACCGCGCTGCCGATCATCGTCGCCGTCACGTCACTGGCGGTGAAGGTCGGCACCATGCAAGGCGACACCGCGTCAACACTGGTCGCAGCCGGCGCGATTACGGTGTTCCTAATGCCGCTGCTTGGCTCGATCACATATCAGGTGGCCGACGTACATCCGGTCACCGCGGTTCGGGAGATTGCACACACACCATCCGATTGGCGGACGATCGTGCACGAACATGCGCAGGTGCGTGCGCTGCTGCACCATCAGGACCGGCTCAAGCGTATGGCGGAAACATTGGACGCACTGGAGAAGATGGGAACGATGGGACATGGCGATGCGGCACATAGCAATGCCGGACATGGCGATGAATATCGAGCCGAACTTGTGAAACGTGCGCGCCGCGAAATCGACCGGCAGTTGAAGGAACTCGGCCTGGACCCGCAGCTCACCACGCAACTGCCACACAACTACCGTTATCCGAAGAACTGAAACGCGAATCCGAGCCTTTCCGGCACTCTAAGTGTCCGATTCTGGAGAAACGGACAACCACAGGGCACTTTCGCCGCATTACTTGTCCGATTCTGGAGAAACGGACAACCGTAACGCACTTTTACCCGTCTAGTTGTCCGATTCTGGAGAATCGGACATTCAGACATGCGCCTATTCGACGGATTTGAGCGAACTAATCGGGTCGATACGATCCAACACCGGATTCACGAACAACTGCACGAGCAGCGCGAAAGCCATGGTCGCGCCGGCCGCAATCACATAACTCAACGGCGTGCATTCCACTTCGAAATACAGTGCGGGCATATTCAACGCAGCCGTCAGCAATCCGCCGACGAAACGGCCGAGAGGCAAGCCCAGCACCACGCCCATCATGGTGAGCACCATCATTTCACGGTTCACATAGTGGTGAACCTCTTTGTCGAAGAATCCGAGCACCTTGAGCGTGGCCATCTCGCGTTCACGTTCTGACACGTTGGTGTTGGCGAGCGTGAACAACACCACGAGCGCGAGCCCGCCCGCGAGCGCCACGATCAGCGCGACCACCGCACCCATCAGATCGAATTTGAAGCTTTCCGCCATGTGCGCGCAGCTCACGGCTTTCATGACCGCATCGTCGTCTTCCAGCTTTTCCGCATAGGCGGCCTGGGATTCGCCTGAACCTTTGAGCTTCGCATACATGGCGTTCCACACCAATTGTTGGCCGTTTGACGATGCGCCATTCGAGGTACCGGATTCGCCGTTTTGATTGTCCGATTCTCCAGAATCGGACGCGGAAGATGCGGAAGACGTGCCGGATGCAGCAGTATCGAACAGCTGGCGATAATAGGTTTCGCTCACATACACGTCCGATCCGATCACACTGCGGATCACCGCGCTGACATGCGCTTCGGCCTGCATATCGTCACCGTTGGTCAGCGTTACCATACCGCCCGCTTTGACGCCCATCGCGCTTGCCGCGGACTGCGATACGATCACGCCGTCATCGCCCAGACTTACCGTATCGGCCGCACCATCCACCCAACTGGAGCGCACCGGCTGCAACGTGACCATCTTGCCGAACTCGCTGCGTTCACTGTCGGGCACGGCAACCAGCTGAATGCTTTCGCTCCCCGAATCGCCGGTCAAATCACCCGATTCAACGCGCACGTCCATGCTCGACGTGACGCGACCATCCGAAGCGACTTTCTGCCGCATCGCATCAGCGTCATCATCGTTCGCGACCACCATCAAATCGTACTGATACACGTCCTGATACTGTTTCGCGCCCAATGCGGCAACGGTGTCGTTGATCGCAAGTCCGCACACAATCAGCGCGGTGCAGCCGGCCACGCCGCCGACCGTCATGATCAGACGCGATTTGAAGCGGAAAATGTTGCGCGCCGTGACTTTGCCGAGGAAGCTCATGCGATTCCACAACGGCTTGATACGCTCCAGTAGAATGCGCGATCCTGCACGCGGCGCTTTCGGACGCATGAGACTGGCCGGCTTCTGTCGCATTTCCTGCGCGCACGCATACACGGTTGCGGCAAGCACGCCGACCACGAACAGCGCGACTCCGGCCGTTCCGTACAGCCAGTCGTATGCCAAGCGTACGTCCGGCATCACATACAAGCCTCGCAATACGACGAGCAGGAACGCCGGAATGCCAAGGAAGCCTGCGATCAGGCCGAGTCCACCGCCGATCAGGCAGGCGAACAGCGCGAACAACAGGTATCGTGAGGCGACCGCAAGACGCCCGTAGCCGAGCCCTGTGTATGTGCCGATCAGCCCGCGATCCTCTTCGACCATGCGCGCCATGGCGGTCAGACTCATCATCACCGCCACGAGCAAGAACACGATCGGGAATGCGTTGCCCAGCGATTGGATGGATTCCAGATCAGATTTCAGCGAGCTGAATCCGCCGATTTGCGACCGGTCCTGCACATACCAACGCACTTGCGGAATGCTGTCTTCCAGCTCGTTTTGCTTGGATTGCAGTGTCCGTTCGGTGTCTTTTTTCTGCTGGTCCAATTTCGATTGTGCCTGGTCGAGTTGCGCTTTGGCTTCCGCTAATTGCGGGCTTGCGGCAATTACCGTTTCACGTAGTGTTTCACGGGTTGTTTCGTCGAGGGATCCTGCAGCCGCGCCCGCCTGCATATTGACGATTTGGTCGATTTGCTGATTGAGCTGGCTGCGATTGCTGTCGATCTGCTGTTGCGCTGCGGCGAACTGTTTGTCGGTTTGCGCTTTCGCCTCGTCGATTTGTTTGGTTCCAGCGTCGAGTAGTTCCTGATGACGCGCTTTCTGGCGATTGGTTCGCACCGTGCCGTCGATGCGGTCAGCTACTTCGCTGACGGTGTCGTCGTACACGTCACTGAACGAGTCCTTGTCGGCGGTGCCTTTCACGAGAATGGTGACGGCCGTGTACATGCTGCCGGTCACACCGTCGGACGGCGCAAAGAACGTGTAGTCGCTGGTGGCGGAGGAACGGAATGCGTTCGTACCCGAATAGCCGTCTGGATTGGTGAGATCCTGCGGGTCAAGCACCACGCCCACAATAGTCAGTTCGGTGGGGAAGCTCGGTGCCTGATTGTCCGATTCACCAGAATCGGTCACCCGTGCGGCACGTTTGCCATCCTGCGTGTCCGATTCTGCAGAATCGGACATCTGGGACCCGTTTTCGCCCGTTTGATTGTCCGATTCTGCAGAATCGGACACAGAAGAAGACGCCGAATCCTGCGGTGTCACCGTAATATGGTCGCCCTTTTTATATCCGGAATCCTTGATGAATTTGCGCGTCACCGCGATCTCACCGGACTTCTCCGGCATGCGTCCGCTTTGCAAATACGGCTGGTCAATGCCGTTCGTGCCGATCTCCTGCATGGTCACGGTTTTTTTGCCGTTCAGATCGACGGTCACGGTTTGCGAACGTTCGCCCTGCACTTTCGCGACACCGGAAATCTTACGGAGCGCGGCAATATCGTCATCGGTCAATCCGGCCGTCGACAACACCTGAATGTCGTGCAATCCTTGGGTGTCGAAAAAACGATCCGTCGCAAGAAAAGCGTCTCGGCAACCCGCGTAAATGCCCGTAAGCACGGCGACGCCCAGCAACGAGATCAGTGCGATGGAGATGAATCGCTTCCACGCATGCAACCACATACGCACCATGTCTTTGATGAATGCCATGACGACCTCCAGCCCGTAGCGCTCAAGCAGCACCAACCATTGCTCCCAAAACCTTCATTTTATTGAACTATCGAACTATTGAACACTATGAAACCGAATCCACGCGCTACAGCTACAATCGGGGAAGACGCGCCATACCAAAAACCATAGGCGCGTCACCTACCACTACTGCCGAACGCAACATCGCCAAGATCGCAAACTTTTGCCGAATTTGCCGAATATTGCCGAGGCACCCAAGAAGAGGAAGCATTCATGAGCGACGCAACCGTTGCGAAGAAACCGCGCGAAACCGACGATGTGCCGGTTCCGCCGACGCTGCGCAAGTCTTTGAAGAATCGTCATATTCAATTGATCGCATTGGGCGGCGCGATCGGCACCGGCCTGTTCTATGGTTCCAGCGAGTCGATTCAGCTGGCGGGCCCGGCCATTCTGCTCGCCTATCTGATCGGCGGTCTGGCGATTTTCCTGATCGTGCGCGCCCTGTCCGAAATGGCGGTCGAGGATCCGAAGGCGGGCGCGTTCAGCTATTACGCCACGCAGTACTGGTCGAAGCGAGCCGGCTTTATTTCCGGCTGGAATTACTGGTTCAACTACGTGCTCGTGGCCATGGTGGAGTTGGCCGTGGTTGGCTCGTTCGTGAATTACTGGTTCCCGAACATTCCGAAGTGGGTGTCGGCGGCGGTGTTCCTGGTGGCCATCGCGGCGCTGAATCTTATGGGCGTGAACAAGTTCGGCGAATTTGAATTCTGGTTCGCCATCATCAAGATCGTGGCCGTGCTTGCCATGATTTTCGGCGGTTTGTATGTGATCATCGCGAATGTGCCGACCGCTTCGGGCATTCGCGCGTCGTTCGCCAACTGGTTTACCGTTGACGGCGGATTCCTGCCGCATGGCCTGATGTCTCGCAATGCGGACGGCACGTGGACCGGCCTGCTGATGGCGCTGGTCGTGGTGATGTTCAGCTTCGGCGGTACCGAGCTCATCGGCATCACCGCGGGCGAAACCGAAAATCCGCGCACCACCATCCCGAAGGCCACGAACGGCATTATCTGGCGTATTCTCGTGTTCTACATCTGCGCGCTCGGCGTGATTATGGCCGTGGTGCCGTGGAGCACGATCGACGGCAATTCCAGCCCGTTCGTGCAGATTTTCGACTCGGTGGGCGTGCATGCGGCCGCCGGCATTCTGAATTTCGTGTGCTTGACCGCCGTGATGAGCGTGTACAACTCCGGCCTGTACGCGAACTCGCGCATGCTGTATTCGTTGGCGAAGCAGGGCAATGCGCCCGCGTATCTGGGCCGCCTGAACAAGCGCGGCGTTCCGGTCGGGGGTGTGATCACGTCGGCCATCATCATTGCGATCGCCGTGGTGGTGGTGTTCGTGTGGCCTGATTTCGCGTTCAATTATTTGATGTCGATTGCCACGATTGCCGCTGCGATTAATTGGATCATGATCATGATTACGGAAATTAAGTTCCGTCGCGTTGTCGCCGCCGGCGACGGTCCGAATGATTTAAAGGGATTGAAGGGCCAGGAAGCACTTGACAAACTTGCGTTCAAGCTGCCGTTCGCCAAGGTGACGCCGTATGTGGTGATCGCGTTCATGCTGCTGGTCGTGGTGCTGATGTGCTTCTCCGCAAGCTATCGCATCGCAGTGGTCGCCGGCGTGATTTGGCTGGTCGTGCTGTTCGCCGCCTATCAGATCACACAGAAGCGCGCCTGAAGTCGTAAGGCAACAATGCGCCCATGCCTCAAGCGAGGGGCACGGGCGCTTTTTGATTTCAGATTACGATTTCAGATTTCAGATTTTGATTTCCAATCCGCGATTCCCGGGCTGTTCTGGGGACTCGCGCCGTTCGACCTGTGGTACCTGTCGAAGCAGTCCGGCAACACCGTCGCAATCCTGTATGGCGTAACCCTTGCGGCGATCGCCGCGATCGGCTCGCTGCTCGCTTTCATCCTGCCCTTGTCGGGGCGCAGCAAATGCGCAATCGCAATTTTTTAATTCATCATCGCATTAACTCATCATCGCATCTTATTCCGCTGCCGGAGCGGGACCGGTCGAAGCGCGGGCACGCAATTCGTACGGCCCTTCCATCAGATGCCCCACACGCTCGCCGCCGATCAGCTTGAGCAGCAATCCGGCGGCCTGCTTACCGGTATCGACCACGTCACGGCCCATGGCGGTCAGGTTCGGATACGCCGCGGTGCACATGAGGGAATCATCCCACGACATGATGGAGATTTCCTCCGGTACTTTGATGCCTTGCGAAGCTGCCACGCCAAGGCCAGCCAACGCCATCACATCATTGTCGTAGATGATCGCCGTCGGATGCTCAGAGAACGCCAGCAGGCGCTTCGTGGCCTCGCGACCGGTTTCCGGCGTGTAGTCGGTGTGCAGGCAACGATAACGCATGCCCAGCTCGGAAGCGACGTCCGCAAAGGCGGAATCGCGAATATACGAGTGCGCAAGCGATTCGGGACCGCCGACGCGGGCGATCTGACGATGCCCGAGATCATACAGGTATCGCACCGCTCGGCGCACGGCATCGGCGTCGGCGCTTGACAGACTCGGCAGATTGCCGACCACGGAGGCATCGGCAATGGCAAGCACCGGCATCTCCTCATGCTCCTCAAGCAAGGCAACGCAAGGGTCTCCAAGCTCGACATTGACGAGCAGCATGGCGTCGACGTTGCCAGTAGCAATCCAATCATCGATGATCGAAAGCTTCGCGTCCTCACCCACGGCCATGCGTACCAGCAGAGAATAATCGTATTTTTCCAGCTCGGCGCCAAGACCGGAAATAAGTTCCATCATGTAGGATTCGACGGAAAGCAGCTTCGGGTCGTAACCCAGCGCTAGACCCACGCGCTGCGTCTTCGCCTTGGCCAGCGCCTGTGCCGCGCCATTCGGCTTCCATCCCAGTTCGTGTGCGACCTTCAACACTTTGTCTCGAGTCACATCGGAAACACCAGACTTGCCGTTGAGCGCATACGAAACGGCGCTACTAGAGACTCCCGAAGCCTTGGCAACGTCAAAAATCGTCACCTTGCTTTTTTGAATAGGCATGTCCGTGTCCTTCTTCTTAACTTAAATCGCAACTTAAACGGTTCATCTACATCGTACAGTAAAAGCGCCGACCAACCTCTTGAAAAGTCAGCGTTCACAACACTTTCGTTTCTTAAGGTTGGCGGCGCTTCAACTTATGTTTTTACTCAACCGAACACGTCAACTGAAATTTCAGTAGTCCTCTATCCACTCTTCTACCGCTTCAGTAGACGGCGTACTCGCGGAAGCTCACCATTCGCGCTTCGGATCGTTGGCGGAACGCGGCACGTTGGCGGCTGCGAACGCACCCGGAGCGGCAAGCGCTGCGGCATCGGCAGTGGCGATATGCAGCACGACGCTTTCGCCCGGAAGCAGCGAGACCATGCCCTCGGCCACCGAAGCCTTCGCGTCGACCTTATCTGCCATGCAGAACAGGTCGCGCACGTAGCTCTTGGCTGTGGCGGTAAGTTCCACGCCATCTTCCACGGCAACGGCCGCGGCACTGAGGGCGAGTTTCACGTAAAACATTTCTTGTATTCACGCAATGGTTGCGGCACGGATGGCCATCCGCGCGTTCCGGAAGACGAACAGATGGCCGCCGAACTGACCGCATACCTGGAATCATTCGGCCCGGACCTCTGGCAATAGCCTATGCGCTCGCAGTGCAGCGCATTTTATTTGATTCGTTTCTGCGATTTTGGTGGCATAAATCGCAGAAACGTTGATTTTTCAACGATTTTTTATTTGACTGGTATTTGATTCGTATTTGACTGACGTGCGATCAGCAGGACTTCAATCGCAATATAAAGCGTGCGATTGCAGCACACTATAAGCACAGCAATCGCACGCTATTCATCGTCAACTATCGACAATCATGTGACGCAGCCGTTCAACGCAACTATCTAACGTGATTATTCAGCGTGATCAGAGTCGGTGTGATCGGTCAGGTCCAGCTTGAATGGGTGAGCAGGCAGATTATTGTCATTAAACAACGGTGCCGGACCCCAGCTACGCCATGCGTAGCGCATCATCACCGGCGCTGGCACTTCCGGCGTGGCCAACGTAATCGTGCCGATACTGCGGCTGTTGATCGGAATACCGAATTCCGTGGCGTTGTAATCGACCACGTTGACCTTTGCGTTGACCAGATCGTCAATATCGCAATCCACGAAAATCGCGGCGTAGGCCGGATGGAACACACCATCGGCACCGGCAAGCTCGAAACCGGAACGTTCCGGCAGACGCACCAGCGAAGGCAGGCTCTTGGCGAACTCGTCACCAAAACTGTCGGGCGCAGTACCGCTGAAATGCAGGCCGTGCGCGTACCGGAAGAACAGGCGTACGCGGCCGCCTTCGTCGCAGCGGAAACCCAGCACAGTCGGCCCATACACCGGAATACGGCTCATACCATACACTTGGCGAAGCGCACAATTGCCTAGACGCTCGCCCGGTGTACGTTTATCAACCGGATGAATGTTGTTGTATTCGCCGCAATCCATAGTGCAGATGGCGAACACATTGTCGATGGACTGCGCGGCATCCCACTGGGCCTCGCGCAACACCGGCCACAGCATCGGATCGCCGTCGCCCTCGTCGACCTTCTTGTCAATCCACTGCGGCAATTGCACGATCAGGAACGGCAGGCTTTCGCTCCACAGCGCACGCCATTCACCAATCATCATGCCCAGCAACTCACGGTAGGATCCGCAATACGGCTCGTCTTCCTCGCCCTGATACCATAGGAATCCCGCCAAGGAGTAAGGCACAATGCGCTCCAGCATGGCATGGAACGCGCCTGACGGACGCCACTGCGAGGTCGGCGTCATCGGCGGCGGCCACGGGCATTCGCCATACTGTTGGGTCAGCGTATCCCACGTCACATCAGGATCGTCTTCGCGGGCGGCTGCGATCGACGCATTCCACGTATCAGAACGCGACTGCCATTCGCCGTACTCCAAATCGAACTGTTCCTGCGTTTTACCTGCGATCGCCTGCTCATAGCGCGCAAGATAGCCGCGCCCGGATTCGCTGGAATTCAGTGCATCTTCGCTCGTCCAGCAACTGATCGACGTACCCCCGATATAGCAGTCGATAATGCCGATCGGAAGGTCGGAATCAAGTTCATCACGCAGTTTTCGCGCAAAATAGTACGCTACCGCACTCATTACGCCACTATTTTCAGGCGATGATTCCTGCCAGCTTGCCGCATGTTCGGCGTTGCGATTGATCACACCGGTTTTCGGCACATTGTAGAAGCGCAGTAACGGATCGGCACAGTTATCGAGGGCTTCCTCGGCGTCTTCACTGTTGCGCAATTCAAGTTCCATATTGCTTTGACCGCCGGCCAGCCATACTTCGCCGATAAGCACGTCATAATATTCGATGAAATCGTTGCCTGCGGTGACGCGCAACGTGTAAGGGCCACCTTCGGGCTGTGCCGGCAGCATGACGCGCCACGGTGAAAAACCGTTCTTGATCTCTTTGGAGGCGTACGCATGCGCCTGCACGATCACGGAACCATCGAAATCGCGGATTTCCGCGGAAACCTCAAGTCCGGCGCAATCGGCATCAAGCGCGCCGAACACGGCGATGGGCTTGTTACGCTGCAACACCATATGCGAGGCGAAAATCGCGGCGACGTGCAGAACTCCTGACGTGCTACGGTCTTCGGTAGGTTCAGCCGACGTTGTCATTTCAGAACCAGGTGCGGGACCAGTCGCAGTGACCATGACATCTCTTCCTATAGAAAAACCGTAAGAAACCGTACATATCTATCCTAGAACAATATGCGACAGAACATACAAAAAAGACCGCCACCCGTAAGGGCAGCGGTCTTGTAAAAGACTCAGCGATTAGCCGAATGAGCCACATCAGCCACGGGCGATCTTGCCGGTGAAGGTGGCCATATCAGCGTCGTCATCCTTGCCGTTGTTCCAGGAGAACATGGCGCGCAGCTTCGGACCGACGGTCTCGATGCGGACGTTGCCGTACTCTTCCTGCAGAGCCTTGAACTTCGGAGCGCCAGCGTCCTGGTCCTCGATGAACTCCTTGGCGAAGGAGCCGTCCTGGATGCGCTGCAGGTGGTACTGCATGCGCTCACGCACGTGCTCGTCGATGCAGGTGTTGGTGTAGTCGCCGTACTGGGCGGTGTCGGAGCAGGACCAGCGAGCCTTGTTCAGACCACCCTCGTTCATGAGGTCGACGAGCATCTTCAACTCGTGGCAGACCTCGAAGTAGGCGATTTCAGGCTGGTAGCCGGCGTCGGTGAGGACCTCGAAGCCCATTTCAACAAGCTTGTTCACGCCGCCCATGAGCACATTCTGCTCGCCGAACAGATCGGTCTCGGTCTCCTCGGTGAAGGTGGTCTTGATGGCGCCTGCACGCAGAGCGCCCAGAGCCTTGGCGTAAGCCAGGGTGATGTCCCAAGCGTCGCCGCGCGGATCCTGCTCCACGGCCACGACGACCGGAACGCCACGGCCGTTGGCGTACTCACGACGCACGATGTGGCCCGGGCCCTTCGGGGCGACCATGAACACCGGATGATCCTCGGACGGCTTGATGTAGCCGTAGTGGATGTTGAAGCCGTGAGCGAAAGCAACAGCTGCACCCGGCTTGATGTTCGGCTCGATGTCATTGGCCCAGATGGTGCGCTGGTACTGATCCGGAGCCAGAATCATGATGATATCGGCCTCAGCAGCAGCTTCCGGAACGGACTTGACTTCCAGACCCTGCTCCTTGGCGTGCTCGACGGACTTGGAGGTCGGACGCAGGCCAACGACGACGTCCACACCGGAATCGCGCAGGTTCAGAGCGTGAGCATGACCCTGGGAACCGTAACCGATGATGGCAACCTTCTTACCTTCGAGGACCGAGAGATCGCCGTCGTTCTCGTACCAGATTTGTGCAGCCATTGTACTTGGCACTCCTTTTTATGTAGTGGGGTGAACGCCTCCCGGCGCTCGGGTTTCTACCATTCGCAGATGAATTCGCGTGTTTTTGTGCATGGATTTTGTCCTGCAAACTGGGGTCTATCCTACTCCCGTCCCTTCCTAAATAAGCATTGAGTCCACAAAGTGGGCCACCGCCTAGCCGTGCGGCTCTCCCGACAATCAGTACTGCGATCCCGCATACGAAATATCCCAGTCATAAAACAACACAGCAACAAAAAAGAAGCCACCGCGGTGAGACGGTGGCTTCCAACACGTTTCGCGTGTATTGCGCTACTACGTTATTCATCGGCCCTTAACATGCAGCCGCTACAGCGAAATCACTGAACCTGGGTACGAGCGATCTTGCCGTTGAAGGACTCGGCCATATCGGCATCGGCGTCCGTCTGGTTGTTCCAAGAGAACATGGCGCGCAGCTTCGGACCAACGGTCTCCAGGTGCGGGTGGCTGTACTCTTCCTGCAGCTCCTTGAACTTCGGAGCGCCCGCGGCCTGATCATCCATGAACTCCTTGGCGAAGGAGCCGTCCTGAATGCGCTTGAGCTGGTACTGCATGCGCTTCTTGGTCTCTTCAGTGATGACGGTGGAGGTGTAATCGCCGTACTGAGCGGTGTCGGAGCAGCTCCAGCGAGCCTTGTTCAGACCACCCTCGTTGGCCAGATCCACCAGCATCTTCAGCTCGTGGAACACCTCGAAGTAGGCGATCTCCGGCTGGTAGCCAGCCTCGGTCAGCACATCGAAGCCCATATCGCACAGGTGGTTGATGCCACCCATGAGCACGTCCTGCTCACCGAACAGATCGGTTTCGGTCTCCTCGGTGAAGGTGGTCTTGATGGCGCCTGCGCGCAGAGCGCCCAGAGCCTTGGCGTAAGCCAGGCACAGCGGCCAGGTCTTGCCATCCGGATCCTGCTCCACAGCCACAACGACCGGAACGCCACGGCCGGCGGCGTACTCACGACGAACGATGTGGCCCGGGCCCTTCGGGGCGACCATGAACACCGGATGATCCTCGGACGGCTTGATGTAGCCGTAGTGGATGTTGAAGCCGTGAGCGAAAGCCAGAGCAGCGCCCGGCTTCAGGTTCGGCTCAACGTCCTTCTTGTACACGGCGGCCTGGTACTGGTCAGGCAGCAGGATCATCACAACGTCGGCTTCGGCAACGGCCTCGGCAACAGGCTTGACCTCGAGGCCCTGCTCCTTGGCGTATTCCACGGACTTAGAGGTAGGACGCAGGCCGACGACGACATCCACACCGGAATCGCGCAGGTTCAGCGCGTGGGCGTGACCCTGGGAACCGTAACCGAGGATGGCCACCTTCTTGCCATCGAACACGGACAGATCGGCATCCTTCTCGTACCAGATAGTTGCTGCCATAATAGGCGCTCCTTTATTTTTCTTTTTATAGCGATTCGGGACTTGCATTCCCGAACAAACTCGCGATATTTAATTCTTGTTTCGGTTGTTCACAGCGGGCGATGGTTCCTAGGAGATTACTCCCCCCGGATTGTGTCCGAGGAACCACCCCGCCTCTCCTGCGGAACTGTTTTAGTCCCGCTTTCTTTATATTGGTTGCTGACGTTCACATAGTGGTTATATTCGCGTCAAACGTTTTTAGTAAGGCTTCCGTCGATGTCATCTTGACACGTCGCTGAATAGCCGGTCAAACGGCACTTGGCGATTGATCACTTGGTGAAATCAACATCCTTAGTCTCCTTGCAGCTCAGCACCGCAACAAGGCAGCACACGGCCATCACGCCGAGGTACAGACCGACGGAGTGCACACCCCAGTGGTGGGACAGCCAAGTGGCGATGGTCGGCACGAATGCCGCGCCGACGATGGCGGCCAGGTTGTAGCCGATGCCGGAGCCGGAATAACGCACGTTGGCGTCGAACAGCTCCGGCAGGAACGCGCCGATCGGACCGAATGCGGTGCCCATCAACGCGAAGCCGATGCATAGGAACAGCAGGTTGGCGGCGAAGTTACGCTGGCCGACGACCGACGGATCAAGCAGGAACGGGAAGAGCAGCGCGAATGCCACGAGGCAGCAGGACGAGATGACGATCACGCGCTTGCGGCCGAATTTATCGGCGTTCACGCAGGAAATGACGATGAACGCGGCGAACACGCAGATGGCAAGCATCAGCATGAGCAGGTATTCACGATTGGTGAAACCAAGGTCTCCGCCGCCCTGCTCGACGGTTTTGGTGCCCCAAGCGAGGGACCAGGTTGCCAGCGTGTAGAACAGCGTGTAGGTGACGGCCACCAGGAACGTGGCTTGGATGACTTCCTTCCAGCTCTTCTTGAACACTTCGGTCAACGGGGACTTGACGACCTTCTTCTGCTCCTGGGCCATGCGGAAGATCGGGGTCTCCTCCATCTGCACGCGCACGACGAGGCCGACGATCACCAGCACTGCGGACAGCAGGAACGGCACACGCCAGCCCCATGCCAGCATCGCATCGTCATCGTTGAACGTTTCCAACAGGAAGTAGGTACCGTTCGACAGGAAGAAACCGATCGGAGCGCCCAATTCCGGGAAGGAGCCATACAGCGCGCGCTTGTCTTCCGGAGCGTTCTCGGTGGCCACCAAAGCGGCACCCGACCATTCGCCGCCCAGACCGATGCCCTGCACGAAACGGCACAGGCACAGCGCGGCGACAGCCACAATGCCCCACTGGCTGTAAGTCGGCAGGCAGCCGATCAGGAACGTGGCGATGCCCATGGTCAACAGCGAAACCACCAGCGTGGTCTTGCGGCCCATGCGGTCGCCGAAATGGCCGAACACCAAGGATCCGAGCGGGCGTGCGATGAACGCGATGGCGAAGGTCAGCAGGCTGGCCAGCAGTGCGACAGTCGGATTGGTGGTGTCTCCGAAGAACACCTTCGGGAAATAGTTCGCAGCGGCGGTGCCGTATGCGTAGAAGTCGTAGAACTCAATGGCGGTGCCGACCATGGAAGCGGCGATAACGGTTTTCACCGAATCGCGCACCATTGCCTGCGCTTTGCCAGCGGCTGCTTCGACTGCACTCATTGGATTACTCCTGTTACGTCTGTCATGCGTTGCCGGCTCCCAACATGCGCCGATAACGTCTTTCTTCTATTCTCTTGTGTGCAGTCTTCATTTCGTTGCCTTACGCCTTGTGGGCGGCAACAAAAAGACCCCGCAGCATGCAGGGCCATCAACGTGTGTGTTTTGCGCGCCTCAAACCCTGCCTCCGTTGGCGAGGGATTGAAGCTGCATTGCTCGAATCAGTCCGCCAACGAAAGCGGAATAATAATTCGTGCGGACAGCAGTACGCGTGCAACCATTCCGTTCATCGTGGCGAACCTCCTTTCGCAAAGTCTTGTATTCGGCGGATTATCCGCTCGAACTAAGCCGTAAAGATAAGCGCGTCCACAGACCCTTTCTACTAAAGGTTCACTATGTGGACGCGCAATTTTGAATTTGATATTCGTTTTTCGGATTATCTCAGGTCATCCAAATCATTTCAGCAGCAACGTCAGCACGCCCGCAACAGCCATGCAACCGGCGGCAACAGCGAAAATCAGCAGATACTCGCCAGTCACCGCAATCGCAATCGCGCAAACGACAGCGCCAATCAACGAACCGAACGTATTCGCCAAACTGAACGCAGCCAACGAACGACCAACGGAACGCACATCCGGCAACGTCGCAAGATTCAACCCTTGGCTCACGCCGTCATACACCACATACGCGAAACCTGCAAACAGCGCATACAGCGCGACCGCCATAGCACTATCGATCGGCGTCAACGGAAGCACCACAGCAACCACAAATAACAAGCAGGCGGCAATCGCGGGAATACGGGAATCTTTGAAAGCGCGGGCGATGCGGCCAAGCAGCAGCGCAGCCAACAGCGAGCCGACGAACGCGGCAACGGCCATCATCGACATAACCGCAGCCGCTCCGGACAAACCAAACATGGTGACCTGCGAAACATCACCCAAACCATCCTGCGCAAGATACCACTGGTAAATCGCAATGCCGGAAGTGGCTGCGATGGCAAACATGCGCGCGGCAAACGCAATGAAGAACTTCGGAGCGCCCTTCGGCGGACGATACTGCGAAAAATAATCGCCCTTCTTCACACCCTCACGAGGCAAATAGCTGCTGGAACCCTCAAACGGCAACACCAGCAACGTAGCCACACCAGCCACCACCAGGCACAACGCAAACACCATCATGGCGAAACGCGTGGTGCCATCCCAACCGGAATCGTCGGCAGCCCACGTAATCGAAACGGCCGCGATAATGCCCAACACCTGGCCGAACGCTTGGCCAACGCCACGCCACGCGTCCGCACGATCACGGAACTTGTCAGGCACGCGCTCACCGAAAGCGGCCGCCAGCGGCATCGATACCATCGCATGTCCGATCAGCGTAAACAGCCAGAACACGATGACCAACGGCATGAAATCGCATGCGGAAAGAATCGCCACCGACGTGGCGGTCAGCACCGTGCCGGCGATGATCCACGGGGTGCGGCGGCCCAGCGGGCAGTACGAATGGTCGGATCCGACGGAAATCCACGCGTTCATCAGGAACGTCAACAACGTGCCGACGACGCTGAGCAGCGCCAGATCGGTGACGCGGTCGGTGCCGGAAAGACGGCTGATGGTCTGCGGAATGAGCACAGAGTTGAGCGCGGCCATCGGCGCGGTGAACAGCAGCGCACCAAGCGCGAAGCCGGCGGTGAGACGATGCACCTGCGGTTTGGTGGGCGTGGTGCCGTCGGGCGCGGTCATCGGATCGCGCAGGTCAAGGAACGACGATTCGAGGTTCGGCACAGCGGCGTCGAGATGGGCGAACGCGGTCAGCGGGGAGCCGCCTTCCGTGTTGATGAGGGTCTGCTGCACTTCCGGACGCTCGTTGGAAGCCTCGGGCACGCGCGGATTCTGCTGTACGGCCAAGCGCTTCAGGGCCGCTTTGGTCTCTTCGGTCAGCGTTTTTTCGTAATCGGGACGGTCATCGATACCGGGGCGCACGAACACCTGGCCCGGCAGCGGCTGCGGCTGCATTGGAGTCTGCTGCTCACCTGCATTATGTTGATTGTCTTCAGTCATCTCTTATTTCTATTCCTGTTTTTCCTGTTTTGTATCGTCGCTTCTCGTTCTTGCTTCTATTTCGTTGCTCGTTTCGAAATGTCACACGATATTCAGCACATATGAAAATCGCCCGGACACACTGCACCAGTGCATTCGAGCGATTCTTTCGGCGAAATCAACCATATCAATACGTCCTGTCAGACAGCAGAAACATGCGATGGCAATCTCAATATCGATATCGCATAAGAATCGATATCGCATAAGAAAAGCCCGGATGCGATTATCGCTTCGCATCCGGACCGGTTGTGTGAGTCTGTTCAGTTATGATTGCGGATTCCGTACCGTTCGATCAGCCCTTGACTGCGCCGGAGGTCACGCCTTCGACGATGTAGCGCTGCAGGAACAGGTACAGGATGAGGATCGGCAGCATGGCCAGCAGCAGGGCCGCCATGATCAGGCCGATATCGTTGGAGTAGGTGCCGTAGAAGATCTGGGTTGCGATCGGGATGGTGTACAGTTCGCGACGGCCCAGCACCAGGGACGGCAGCAGGTAGTCGTTCCAGAACGCCATGGCGTCGATGATGGCGACGGTAGCGACGGTCGGCTTGAGCAGCGGGAACACGATCGTCCAGAAGGTGCGCCACTTGGAACAGCCGTCGATGCTGGCCGCTTCCTCAAGTTCGTTCGGAATGTTCGTCTTGATCGCACCGTGGAACATGAACACCGCCAGGGAGACCGAGAAGCCGGTGTGCATGAGGATCAGCGTGATACGACTGTTCAACACGTCAAGCAGGCCGCCGTAGACGGACACGAGCGGGACCATGAGCACCTGGAACGGAATGACCATGGAGGCCACCATAAGTGCGAACACCATGCCGCCGAACTTCCACGAGGGGTTGCGCACGATCACGTATGCGCACATCGCGGAGAACAGGATGGTCAGTATGGTTGCGCTGATGGTGATGACCGCGGAGTTGCCGAACACGGTGACGAAGTTCATCTTGTCCATTGCCCTGGGGAAGTTCTCCAGGGTGAACCCGTGCTTGCCGATCAGTGCCAGCGGAGCGGTGTTGATGTCCGCCTTGGTCTTGAAGACGTTGATCACGACCAGAATGAACGGTGCGATGAACAGCAGCAGCAGAATCGTCAGAACGACGATCATCAGTGCATGCAGAACCTTGGTGCGAGTGCTGGTTTGACCCTTCATTATGCTGCCACCTCACCCTTCTTGCCGAAGTACACCTGCAGCATGCCGATCACTGCGCAGACGATGAAGAGGACCAACGCCTCCGCCTGACCGGTGCCATAGTTCTTGTAAACGAATGCCTGGTTGTAGACGTGCATTGCCGCGAGCACCGACTGGTTGAACGGTTCGCCCTTGGTAAGCGAAAGGTTCAGGTCGTACACCATGAAGCAACGGGTGGTGCTCAGGAAGATGCACTGCACGAAGGAGGAGCGCATCAGCGGGATGACCACGTGCCACATGGCCTTGCCCTTGTTGCAGCCATCGATCATGGCCGCTTCCTTCAGGCTCTGGTCAACGCTCATGAAGCCTGCCACGTAAATCAGCATCATGTAGCCTGCGTACTGCCAGACCGAAACGAGGATCAAGCAGAACATTGCGCCGTTTGGCGTGGAGAGCAGCGATGCGTGGTCTGTTTGCGTCGCCACTTCGGCGATGGCCACGAATGCGCGGTTGAAGACGAACTTCCACACGTAGCCCAGAACGATGCCGCCGATGAGGTTCGGAATGAAGAAGCCCGCACGGAAGAAGTTCTGGCCCTTGATGCCGCTGGTCACGAGGTAGGCCAGCAGAAAGGCGACGATGTTGGTGAGGATGACGGCGATGACGGAGTAGATGAAGGTGCGTCCAAGCGACTGCCAATATGCGGTGTCGGCAAGAGCCGCCTTGTAGTTTTCGAGACCGACGAACGGCTTCGTTGTCGAAACGCCGTCCCAGCTGGTAAGTGTCAGATAGAGGCCATAGAAGAACGGCAGGATCACCACGGCGAAGAAAAGAATCGTCGCCGGACCACCGAACATCAGAAACTGGCCGATTTTATAGGAAAGCTTATTCTGTTTCATGATGGATCCCATACGTGCCGGGGATGTAAGGTCCGCCGCAGGAAGGAAGCGGCGGACCCTGCATCATGGTGCATTATTTGGAAGTTCAGGCGGTTGCGCCGGTGAACTTAGCGGTCTTCCAGTAGTCCTGGATGTCCTGAGCGAGGCCTGCACGGTCCTCTTCACCTGCGAGCCACTTCTGGAAGGCGGCGCCGAGCACAGAGAAGTGGTCGTCAGGCAGGTAGTTGTAGTTGTCGATCAGCTTGCCGGCGTCAGCGTAGGACTTCACGGACTTGCCCAGCGGATCGGATGCTTCGATCTCGTTGTTCTTGAATGGGGAGATCAGAGCAGCATCAGTGGAGATGAACTCCTGGCCTGCCTTATCTTCGGCGAGCCAGTTCAGGAAGTCCTTGGCGGCCTGGCGCTGTTCGTCGGAGGTGTTGTCGGAGGAGTCGATGAAGAAGTACTTGGAGCCGCCGCCGACGAGCTTCTCATTGGAGCCGTCATCAGTGTTCTGCGGAACCGGCATGAGACCCATGTTCTCGGTGTAATCGTACTGGTTCAGCACGGACCAATCCCAGTTGCCGCCGAACATGAAGGCGATTTCACCTTCAGCCAGCTTCTGCTCGGTCACCTCACGCTCGGCGGAGATGGCGGAGGACTTGGCGTAGTTGTTGTCTTTCATCACGTCGAAGAAGTCCATCAGGGAGTTCCACTTGGCGTTGGAGCTGAGGTCAACCTTGCCGTCCTTGAGCTCATGGCAGAAGGCGTCCGGATCTTCCTGCTCCTCGTAGACTTCTGGCAGGAAGTGCGCGGCGAGGG
Organism: Bifidobacterium pseudocatenulatum DSM 20438 = JCM 1200 = LMG 10505; assembly: GCF_001025215.1. NCBI lineage: Bacteria > Bacillati > Actinomycetota > Actinomycetes > Bifidobacteriales > Bifidobacteriaceae > Bifidobacterium > Bifidobacterium pseudocatenulatum. The sequence continues at coordinate 90,177 of NZ_AP012330.1, read as the reverse complement.
ACCAGTCTTCCTTCATGACACCGGTCGGGGATTCCATGCCGCCGGCCTTGAGCTCGTCGATGAGATCCTTGAACTCGTCAAGGGTCTTGTAGTTCTCAGGCTTGAATTCCTTACCGGTGACCTGCTTGATGGCGTCAGCATTGTAGATCAGGCCACGGGCTTCGATGGAGACCGGGAAGCCGTAGGTCTTGCCGTTAATGCTGATGGCGTAGTCGGTGTCTTTGACCCAATCCTGGTCGGACAGATCGACGGCGTGCTCTTCAGCCAAGGAGTAGATGTCCTTGGCGTCGACCATGGAGATGGTGTACGGATCCTTGGATGCGTACTTGGTGGCGAGATGCGCTGCGACGGTGTCGTTGGAGTAGTAGACCTCAACGTCCACACCCTTTTCCTTGGAGTACTTCGCAGCCATGTCTTCCATTTGGCTTTCGATTTCAACCTTGGAGTTGAAGATGGTGATCTTGGTGCCGCTGGAGCTGGACGACGATCCGCATGCTCCCAGCATGCCAACGGTCATCAGCGTTGCAACAATAGCGGTGCCAGCCTTCTTCCAAGAAGAGAACTTGCTCATTTTCCAATCCCTTTCTATCCACTATTCACCGAGCAGCCCTGCCCAATGAGGTGATAAAGGAAGGTGAATCCCCGACTCGCGTTGTCGGAATCTCTCCGTCCTTGGTATACAGGATATCAAACCGGTTCGAGAGTTGTCAAACCGGTTCGAGAAACCTTGTGCACAGTGCCATCCGTCGGCGTGTCGCGTCAATCGATTGACGTATTGCAAACATTGGCATTCCATACACCCCTAAAAAGTGTCTTCACGGGCTATAATGACGGAAAAGCAGTGACCGACGTTTCCAACGTTGCGATACATCGGTAGACCAACAGCAAAGATGCGAAAACAGGAGGATTTATGGCAAGCTGGCTCAACAACGCAATCTTTTATGAAATCTATCCGCAATCATTCAACGACTCGAACGGCGACGGCATCGGTGACTTCCAAGGCATCATCGACAAACTGCAATACGTGCACGATCTGGGGTGCAATGCGATCTGGATCAACCCATGCTTCGACTCGTCGTTCTACGATGCCGGCTACGACGTACGCGACTACTACACAGCCGCGGAACGCTACGGCAGCAACGCGGACCTGCAGCGGCTCTTCGAGCGCGCGCACGAACTAGGCATGCACGTACTGCTCGACCTCGTACCCGGGCATTCCGCGGTCGACAATCCATGGTTTCTTGAATCCGGCAAGGACGAACGCAACGCATGGACCGACCGCTACATCTGGCGACCGATGACGCAATCGCCGAATCTGAACTCGCCATACGAATCAATCCGCGGATTCCTCGGAGGCATTGCGGAACGTCCCGACGCGGCGGCCGTGAACTGCTTCTCCACGCAGGCATGCCTCAACTACGGATTCGGCACCGTCACCGAAGACTGGCAGTTCGCCGCCGACTCCCCCGAAGCGGTGCAGGGCCGGCTGCTCATCCAAGACATCATGGACTTCTGGCTCGGGTTGGGAGCGGACGGCTTCCGCGTGGACATGGCAGGCAGCCTCGTCAAGGAAGACCCCGACCACTATTGGACGAAACTCTTGTGGCAGCAAGTGCGAGCGCATCTGGACGAAACCTACCCGGAAGCGGTGCTCGTATCGGAATGGGGTGACCCCGAAGAGGCGCTGCACGCCGGATTCGACATGGACTTCCTGCTGCATTTCGGGCCGTCGCATTATCTTGACCTGTTCCGCGAGAATCCGTATTTTTCGGCCGGATCTTCCGAAGCTACGGGCAGCGCCGAAACTGCCGAAACGGAACACGACGGCGAACGCAGCGAATGCGACGGCGCGGGCAGCAGCGGGTGCGACAGCAACGGCAATTCAGTCGTCGACGGAGACAATCCAAATTGCAATAACGACAATGTCGGCAATGCGAGCGGCGACATCAAGGCGTTTGCGGACACATATACGGCCATGCTTGCCAGCACCGCCGGAACGCCTGGATACATCTGCATTCCGTCGGGCAATCACGACATGATCCGCATGCGCGACACCTTGACCACCGATGAAATGAAGCTCGCGTTCACATTTCTGCTGACCATGCCCGGCTGCCCGTTCATCTACTACGGCGACGAAATCGGCATGCGCTACATGCACGGGCTCAAATCCAAGGAAGGCGGATACGAGCGCACCGGATCGCGCACACCAATGCAATGGAGCTGCGCAACCAACGCAGGATTCTCCGCAGCCCGGCCCGATGATCTGTATCTGCCGATCGATGCCGACAGCGAGCGCCCGAACGTGGCTTCGCAGACCGGACGCAGCGACTCGCTACTGGAAACCGTACGCGCACTGAACACGCTACGCCTGGCACATCCCGCACTGCAGGCCGACGGAGGCATCGAGTTCCTCTACGCGGAAGATCACGCGTATCCGCTGGTGTACGCGAGAAGCTCCGAGGCCGGCGAAGCCGAACGCGACGCAACTGACGGCGAACGCAGCGGAACAGCACACGAAACCAGCTGTGAAACACCTTGTGAAACATGCAGCAAGATTAATCGCGAAGCAGGTGGCGAGCGCATCGTCGTCGCCATCAATCCGTCAAACACCGACGCAAGCTGCACACTGCCGAGCGACTATGTGAAACTGCTGTCTGGCGGCTTAGCGCAGGAAATATCGCAAGAACCAGCGGAGAAAACAGTACTGCTGAGCATCGGCAACCCCGCACGCTTCGACGGCACCCAACTGCACGTCCCAGCCCGCAGCGCCACCATCCTCCCCTGCTAATCCTGCCCCCAGCGTGTCCGATTCTGGAGAATCGGACATCCAAGCGCCTCAAAACATGTTCCGGTTGTCCGATTCACCAGAAACGGATAACCGGAACACCAAAACAGACCCACGGTTGTCCGATTCTCCAGAATCGGTCATTCAAGCACCCCACTTTGACCTGTAGTTGTCCGATTCGGGAGAAACGGACATTCACGCGCCCAAAAGTACGTTCCAGTTGTCCGATTCTCCAGAATCGGACACTCAAGGCGACGAAAACGCGTAAAGGCCGTTCCGCGGAACTTGCAATCTGCGGAACGGCCTTTACGAGCAAACAATTTCAGGACTGCGCTACCTTGCGCCCCTTGGCGTCGATCTCACCGTCGATACGGCGGAAAATCCAGTTGTAGATCCACGCGCAACAGTATTGCGGCAACGTGACGCCCATCAAAATCAGCAGCGGAATCATATATATGAAAAACTGCGCATACAGCACGGCGAACGCGGCCAAAATCACCAGCATGCACAAGGTGCGCGGGAAAAAGCCGAGCGCAAGTTTCGTCGCATTCTTCAACGTTTCGGAAGTCGGATTCTCATAGCGAGAAAGCAGCGGGAAGAAGTACTGCGCAATCGCAATAATCACCAATCCCATGAACGCGACGCACGCCATCAGCGGCCCGCGCATCGACCCCATGGACCGGGCGAGCATGCCGTCGACCACCAGCACAATCGCCGCCAGCAGGAACGCAAGCCACGGCAGCAGCGACTGCTTGAGATTGCGCTTGAACGAGTCGAAAAACTGGCGCGCCACATACGTTTCCTCATGGCGGACCATGCGCCAGAGCACACTGTGCATCGCAGTGAACGATGCGCCGGCCGTGACGACCGGCAGGCAGCACAACAGCGTGAGCACGTTGAGAATAATCAGATCGAACAGCACGCCCATAATGGCGAAAAACATGTTGTCTTGATCGAAAAGCTTTGACATCTTTGACATAAGCTCACCTTACCCGTTTTTGCTGGGATTTCAGCTGATTCCCGGGAAAATTGTTTTCCCGATAAGACGATTTCTCGAAAAAACGAAAATGCGAATCGTCCTTCCTGAAGGAGAGGTGACAGGAAGGACGATTACAGATTTATGGATTTATGCGCGGTCAGGCAGCGACCGGATCAGGCGAGGCTGAATCAGGCCACGACCGGCGGATTGGCGATCAGATCGTCCGTGCGGTGCTCACCGGCGGCATCACGCCATTCGAGCGTGGCGACGGACGCGGTGTTCTCCACACCAAGACCACGGCCCGGCTCAAACGTGAGCGTGGCCTGAGTGGTCGTGCCCTCCCACGTGAAGCTGATGGACGTATCGCCGTCGGCGCTGTACGAGAAGGTGCCATCGAACGCATCAAGCTCGTTGCGGAACTTGGCAAGCGCGTTCAGTGCCTTCACCACCGGACGCTGCAGATTCTCGTCGATCTCAGCCGTGGAATAGTAATGGCGATTGATATCGCGGCCATTGTTAGTCTTGCGCAGCAACTCCATGTCGTTCTTGCCGGCAAGCGCGCCAACATAGTAGACCTGCGGAACGCCTGGCAGGAAGAACTGCACTGCGCGAGCCGCAATATAGTGCTGATCGTTGCATCCCAGCGCCGAATAGTAGGTGCTGTTGACCTGGTACAGGTCAAGATTGGATGCGGCGGCACCGGTAGCGGCCTGCGATTCGCCGTGAGTGTTCGCATGAATGGCGTTGACGAGATTGTCGACATCCTCATCCGGCACGAGCCCCTTGAGCGAACGGTCCAGCTGATCGGAACCGATGTCGATCACGCCGATGCCATCATGCGTGTCAAGTACGGTGACGGCATTGTTCGGACGGATGTCGGTCCAATGCGCGACCGGCTCGACATGACCGGTATTCAGCGAATGCAGCAGCAGCGGCGGAAGGGCGAAATCGTAGACGCGATCGACCTTCGACGCGATCTCGACCTGCTTCTTGTAGTAGGAATGCACTTCGATGAGGATTTCCAGACCGCGCTTGATGCCCTCCTCACGCAGGCGGGAGATGAGCTTGAACGTTTTCGGCGTCATGAAGCAGCTGGTACCAGCTTCCTTAGCGCCGTAGCCGACGGCGTCGAGACGAATGTAGCTGACGTGGGACGCGGCCATTTGATCGAAGATGGACATGAGGTATTCCCAGCCTTTGTCGGAATCCGTGTCGATGTCCACCTGCTGCGGAGTGAAGCTGACCCATACCAGACGGGTCTTGCCCGCGAACTTGTAGTGGGTGAACGGCAGACCCGGGCGCGGACGGTAAATGCCGGCCAGATCCTCTTCGGTCGCGCCGTTCGGGAAGACGGAGCTCATGGTCAGAAACATCGGGTAATACTCGGATTCCTCACCTTTTTCAAGCACGTCTTGGAACTGCTTGGATTCCCAGCTCATGTGGTTGACGATGGCATCGACCATGATGCCGTGGGTCTTGGAAAGTTCAGCAACGTCATCCCAGCTGCCGAGACGCGGGTCGACTTTGGTATGGTCGATCGGGTCGAAGCCTGCATCCGCACCATCGAACGGAGTGAAGAACGGCAGGATATGCACGCCGTCATACACGCCGTCGAAGCGGGTGCGCAGGATGTCGGTCATCGAGCTAAGAGTGCCATCGCCGAGACGATCGGCGTAAGTGATGAGTTGCACTTTGTTTTTCATGGGACCTCCCTTGGCTCATGGGCGCGGATGCAATGTGTGCGCGTCTACCTGTTTGCTGTTTATATGTGTTTATGACTGTGTTGCACGTACTTGCGCGCATTGCCTGCGCATAAGTACGTACGGATTTGCGTACTCACGTACGTATCGAACCGGTTCGATGCTACCTCGAGAGGGGCGTTGTTGTCCAGTCCGAAGGTGGCAATGCGCGTGTCGAACCGGTTTGATTCGGTGTTCTATGCAACCCGGCGTTCCAATGCACAGCATCAACGCGTGGTATCGCCTGGCACCAGCGTCATGGGAATAAGCACGTTCGGCTCGAACGGCTTGGGGATGTTCTTGCGTGAAGCGTTAGCTGCGGCCACTTCCTCATTGGCAATCGCCTGCACAATATGGTCGGCTGCCGACTGTGCGATCGCCGCGAAATCCTGCGCGACCGCGGTCAGTTTCATGCCGGCCAAATCAGTCAAATACGTACCATCGTAGGCAACGATCTGCAGCTCGTCAGGAATGGAAATTCCGCGGCTCAACGCTTCGCGCACGCAGAACGACGCACCAATATCGGAACTAACTACGGCATCGACACCGTCGGTCGTCACCTTGTCGAGCACATTGCTGACCGCACGATGATAGCCGGCAAAATCCATTACTTCGCCAGCTTCAACATACTCGTATTTCACGCCTGCGGAGGTCAATTCCTGTTCCAACGTGAGGTAGTAGCGCACCGTCGGGAACGTGGTCTTTCCCAAATCGAACGATCCTTCCTCGACTTCTCCGCGCGCAGCCAAATCGAAGAATTGATCTCGCGGACCGCCAATCATCACCACATGCTTGGCACCATTGCGGATCAGCATCTGCGCAATCAATCGCCCACCCTGCTCGTGGTCGGATCCAATTGACGAAATACCGTCTCCAAGCACACGGTCGAACGCGACGATCGGGCGATGAATCGACGTCCAATAATCGCCGGGATGCGAAGTGTGCGCACACATGACGATGCCGTCCATCATGTGCCGACGCAACATGTCGACATACTGGATTTCGCCCTCCGCCTCATCTGCAGTAGAGCACAGCATAGTGCGTAATCCTTGCGCGGCGAGTGCATGCTGCAGATGTGCGGTAAACGTCGCAAAGAACGGATGACGAATAGTAGGCACGATGACGCCGACCAGATTCGTGCGATCATGATACAGATTGCGGGCAAGCTCGTTCGGCACATAATTGAGGGCTTGCATGGCCTTACGCACGCGGTCGCGCATGTCATCAGACACGTACCCGTTGCCGTTCACCACCAGCGAGACGGTGCTCAGAGACACCCCGGCCTTCTTCGCCACATCGCGCATGCCGACCATGATCGCACCTTTCCCGTTATCACTGTTCCATCGCTGTATTCTCACGTGCTTACCACGCGCCTCTCGCGAGATATTATACTTATTTTCACATTCTCTCGAACCTGTTCGACAGTCCGGTGTGTATATCGTTTGACGGGGGCACCCCTCACTTTATTTCCATCATGTGTTTTTTTGATGATCCCTTGAAATCACATTCATGGATCACTTTTGCACTGCAGTCGATACTGCATCGATGGAAGATACATCATGCACAACATCTTGCAAAACATCACAATTACGCACAACGAAAGAGACGGCACAAAGCTTGCGATATACACGCTCACTTTGCGCCGTCTTCTTGTATTGATGATGACCTACATTGCGATCAGTCGGTCGGAACGTCACCAGACTGCGTGTGGTCAAAGACCGGCTTGTTGTCTTTGTCGAAAGTGTAGACGCCAATATTCGCAGAACTCGGATCATTGTTCTTATTGAACGGCCCGATACCGGTCTGGCCCTGGTACTGGATATCCTTGCCATCCTTCAGCAGCAGCTTGGTCTAGTCGAATGCAATCACCAGCGTTGCATCCGGACTGGCGGCCTTGATGTCGGTTGCGCTCAGATTTCTTTCACGTTACTCAGCGACCGCCCGTGTAACGTGAAAATTACGCCGGATTGACGAGCAGCGCAATGCCGAAACCGGTGGCCACGCAAATGAGAGGCACCGCGACGGTTGCTATTCCATAGCCCAGAGCCAGCGTAAAACGACGCTGGCGAATCAATGAAACCACTTCGTTGAGCGCTGTGGAGAATGTTGAGAAACCACCGAGAAATCCGACAACGAACATCATGACCGTGCCCATATCCACCGATTGCGAATAGTAGGACATCATGGCGATGCCCGCGCATAGCGAGGCGACGCCGTTGATGACGAGCGTGGATAGCGGGAAGTTGCGGCTCGTTCTCCGATTCTCGCGATTCCAGCCTCGTTGAATTGACACGTCGAGCACGTAACGGGCCATGGCTCCCAGACCGCCGAACAGACAGATCATCCACATCATCAGCGCACCTCCCCGGTAGCCGGGTCGGCGACAAGCGAAATCTCCGCAGTGATCGGTTTGGGCTCGAAGCTGGGCGGAAGCGGGTTGGCCGGCTGCCGGATCGGCTGCGACTGCTGCTGGGGCTGCTGGATTGGTTGCGACTGCTGAATCGGCTCGGGCAGCTGCCCCAAGTCTGGAGTATCCGGCTCGCGCAGCAACGGCTGCGATGGCTGTGTCAGCTGAGGAACGGCCAGCGGAGGAATCTGCGGAACGCGGCCTGTCTGCATAGGCTGGCTGGCGGTCGGCGGCACGGTTGGCGTTTCGACTCGCGGAACCTGTCCCGTCTGTGCAATCTGCTGGGCCGCCTGCGCGGCCTGCTGCGCCGCCTGCGCGGCTTCCATTGCGGCCTGCGCGGCAGAACGCGCTACGTCGGCCACTTTCACATGGCGTACGCCCTGCGTGTCCGATTCGGCAGAATCGGACACGGAAACAGCTGAAAACGCACCTCGAACCCGCTTTCGAGTACTCCGTGACAGCAGTGCCTGCATCAGAACCACGCCGGCGGCGGCAGTGAACAAACCGCCTGCAAAATTTCCCGCAAGATAGCCAAGCGCACTGGCGATATGCCGCTCGTGCAGACCTTCCATCGTTTCCAGCATCACGCCGGACATCGTCGAAAGCCCACCGAGCAAGCCGAGCCCAACGCCACGGCTGACAACCTGCCGCACCCGGCGACGCAGCCACGAAGCGGTCGCCATGAATTCGGTCAGCATCGCGAACAGGAAGCAGGCGACCATATTCGACACAAACGTGCCCACAACGAACGGCGTCCCGCTGACCGACGGCAGAAGCATATCCAACGCATGCCGACAGCCGACTCCAACAAATCCACCGACGAACACCACAACATACATCAGTCCGTCGGCGAGCGGATTGAACCGCGCCTGCATACGTTTCATCGGTGCCAGGGGAATCGTAGGCGGATCCATGGTGTTAGCGGCGGGCGCGGTTGCACCAGCATGCGTCACCTCAACAGTGTCGATTGTCTGCGTGATGGGATGCGAGTCCTCACCCGCAGTCACCACGTCTCCCGGCGATTGTTCTTGCGATTCCATTGCGCTCCCCCTGTACTGGCCTCCTGCGGACAGCGTTGTTCCGCCCATAGGCCGTGCAACAACGAGCTGGGCCGCGGTTGCCGCCTTCCTAACGCATATGAGTTTACACGGAGCGCCAACGTATGCACTCTGGATGTCCGATTCCGCAGATTCGGACATCCAGAGTCCAGCCGAATTCAGCCAGGCTCAGTCAAGCCGGGCATCACACAGCCGCCGCATCGCAGGTCGCACCTCGCGCTCCTCCTCGCCACTGAACAGCACCACCAGATAGTCACCGGCACGCAGCCGTGTATCACCGCGCGGCACGATCTCGCTTTCGCCGCGACGCAGGCCGATGATCAAACACCCAGACGGCCAACGCACGTCACGCACCCGCTTGCCGTCCGCAATCGCCCCCATTTCCAATGGCAGTTCCATAATGCCGCTGCCCACATGGCTTGCGATCGCCATCTGCATGCCTTGCGCGCGCACGTACCGCTCCAGCAACTCCCCATAGATCGGTTTGGTGCGCAGCAGATCGGACACCAACAGCGCGATGAAAGCGACAGCCGCGACCGGCAGCATGTGCGTCAACGTTCCGGACATCTCCACAGCCAACAGAATCGACGTGATCGGCGTTTTCACGGACGCGGCGAGCGTGCCCGTCATCACGCACACCGCAAACACCGCCACTGCGTCGGATGGCAGATCACCGAATCGATGCAACACTTCACCGCAGATGCCGCCGGCCAGCGAACCGACCGCAAGAATCGGCATGAAAATACCACCAGGCGCACCTGAGCCGAAACTCGTGGATGTGAACAGCGTCTTCGCCACGAACAGCAGACACAGCATTCCCAAGCCGACGCGCGCATGTTCGGCGGTATCAATCAGATTCGAGCCGCCGCCGAGCACATCGGGCAACCAGATGCCGACAGGCAACGCGATCGCAATCGCAATCATCGGGCGGCTCCGTGCCGGCAGTTTGCCGTACAGCGTCTGGAAGCCAAGCAACGAGCGGTTCATCAGCGAACCAACCAAACCGGCCACCAATCCCAACGGAATCAGCCACACATACTCTTCCAACGACAGCTGACCGATATCACCGAAATCCAAAACCGGACGCAGACCGAAACAGTATTTCGAGACGAAATCGGCGGTCAGCGATGCGGCGGTAGCGCCCATCAGAATCGCAGGGGAAAAACTCCGATGCACCCCTTCCAAAGCGAACATCATGCCGGACAGCGGCGCGCTGAACGCGGCGGACAAGCCGGCCGCGGCACCGGCGGTGACCAGATAATGCTCCTGCATGTCCTCACGACGTCGGCCGCGCAAACGGTGGGACACGCACTGCGCGCCAGACGCACCAATCTGAATGGACGGCCCCTCACGGCCGAGCGACAGACCAAACAACGCGCCCAACAGTCCACCGACGAAACGGACTGGCAGAATCGTCTGCCAACGCATCTTCAAGCCGCATATCACCACGCCGTTGGTCTGCGGGATGCCGCTGCCACCAGCCATCGGCTCCTTACCGACCATCCACGCGATCGCCAGCGCGGCCGCCACCGCGGCAACCGCCCATGGCGCAATCAGCCACGGGGTCTCGCGAATCCGCGCATATATCCAACGGGACGCATCCGTGCCGTATTCGATGCCGAGACGGTATACGACAACCAGCAATCCTGAAACCAGACCAACGACTATGCCGGCCGCCGCCATCTTCCACTTCAAGTGGTCGAATCGCGGAATCAGCCGGCGGATATCATGTGCCGCGTCGTTACCAGTCAAGCCGGGAAATTCGTTGCAGACGGTCAGTCGACCAGCGAATTGATCTGGATGATATGGTCGCGCTGCGGGCCGGTGCCGATCACGGAGATACGGCATCCGGACAGTTCCTCAAGACGCTTGACGTAATCCTGACAGGTCTTCGGCAGATCATTGAAGTCGTGGATTTGGGAAATATCCTCGTCCCAACCCGGCATGGATTCGTAGATTGGTTTCGCCGCCGCGAATTCGGACTGATCAGTAGGCATATCGTCGCGGCGTTCGCCGTTGACATCATAGGCCACGCACAACGGGATTTCCTTCAGGCCGGTAAGCACGTCAAGCTTGGTGAGCACGATGTCGGTCAGGCCGTTGACCTGAGCCGCATAACGATTGACGACCGCATCGAACCAGCCGCAACGCCGCGGGCGACCCGTAGTCACACCATACTCATGACCCTGCGCACGCAGCCACTCGCCATCCTCGCCAAACAGCTCAGTCGGGAACGGACCTTCGCCCACGCGGGTCACGTATGCTTTGGAAACGCCGATCACGCGGGTGATCTTGGTCGGGCCGACACCGGTACCGGTGCATGCGCCGCCGGCGGTCGGGTTGGAGGACGTGACGAACGGATACGTGCCGTGATCCACGTCGAGCATGGTGGCCTGGCCGCCTTCGAACAGCACGGTCTTGCCTTCGTCAAGTGCCTTATTGAGCACCAGCGAGGTGTTGGCCACGTACGGCTTCAGACGTTCGCCAAGCTTGAGCAGCTCGTCGGTAGTCTCGTCCACGTCGATCGGACGACGGTTGTACAGCTTGACGAGCATCTGATTCTTCTGATGCAGGCTCGCCTCGACCTTGTCATGCAGATGTTCGGCGTTGAACAGGTCGTGTACGCGGATGCCGACGCGGTTGATCTTGTCCGCGTAGGCCGGACCGATGCCGCGGCCGGTAGTGCCGATCTTATGCTTGCCAAGGAAGCGTTCGGTCACCTTGTCGAGCGTGCGATGGTACGGCGCGATCACGTGCGCGGCTTCGCTCACCAGCAGTCGGGAGCAGTCCACGCCACGGCTTTCAAGACCGTCGATCTCCTCGAACAGCACTTCGGGATCGACGACGACGCCGTTGCCGATCACGGGGGTCACGTTCGGGCTGATGATGCCGGAGGGCAGCAGGTGCAGCGCATACGATTCGTCACCAACGACCACGGTATGGCCCGCATTGTTGCCGCCATTGAAACGCGCAACATAGTCGACCTTGGTGCCGATAAGATCGGTCGCCTTGCCCTTACCTTCGTCGCCCCACTGGGCACCGATCAAAACAATTCCAGGCATGTTGTTGCACCTCCGCGCGTATGCGATTTCGCCTCAAAGCCTTACCCAAGGCCTTACAAAGACTACCCTGCGCCCTCTACCGGATATCTGCCGGATATGCACCGATCGGCCGTTGAAACTAGTCAGTTCCATCGTTTTCGTCTCATACAACGCGACACACCCATCGTGCCGCACACGCCGCATGCATTACACGGCGCGTGCGGCATCACACTACTTCAACGCCTTGCCCGCGCTGCCAAGCTGCCTGCAAGCCTCCACCACGCGTGCGGCCATGGCGCTTTCCGCTTCGCGCCCCCACGAACGCGGGTCGTACATCTTCTTGTTGCCCACCTCGCCATCGATTTTGAGCACCGAATCATAGTTGGAGAACATGTGACCGGCCACCGCACGGCTGAATGCGTACTGCGTATCGGTGTCGATGTTCATCTTCACCACGCCGTAGCTCACGGCCTGCGCGATCTCCTCCGGCGCGGAGCCGGAACCGCCGTGGAACACCAGGGCGAACGGCTTACCGGAAGCGACATCCAGCGAGTGCGCGGGGTCGGGCATTTCGCCGGCCTTAATCGCGAGCGCGACCGTGGTCTGGATTTCGTCGAGCAGTTCGGGGCGCAGTTTCACCACGCCTGGTTTGTATGCGCCGTGCACGTTGCCGAAGGTGAAGGCGGCCATGTAGCGTCCGCGCTCGCCGAGGCCGAGTCGTTGCGCGACGGCGATGCCTTGCGCGGGCGTGGAATACAGTTTGTCATTGATTTCGGCGCTGTGCCCGTCTTCTTCGCCGCCGACCGCGCCGATTTCGATTTCCAGCACGGTGTGCGCGGCTTGGGATTTGTCGAGCAGTTCTTCTGCGATGTCGAGGTTTTCACCCAGCGGCACTGTGGAACCGTCCCACATGTGTGACTGGAAGGTCGGTTCCTGACCGTGCTTCACCTGTTCGACTTCATGATCGAGCAGGGGGCGCACCCATTCGTCCAAATACTGTTTGGCGCAGTGGTCGGTGTGCAGGGCGATGGTGATGTTGGGGTATTTCGCCGCGACTTCGTGCGCGAAGGCTGCGAAGGCAAGCGAGCCGGTGACGCGGTCGTTGACGCGTTGCCCGGAGAAGTAGGCGGCGCCGCCTACGGAGACTTGGATGATGCCATCGGATTCCGCCTCGGCGAAACCCTGGAGTGCGGCGTTCAGGGTCTGCGTGCTGGTCACATTGATCGCGGGATAGGCGTAACCGCCGCGGCGTGCGGCGTCCAGCATTTGCGCATAACGTTCCGGCGTTGCAATAGTCATGCCTCCATTATCGCCCAACCCTATCCCACTTGTCATGTGACAACATTCGCCATCTTTCCTTTCCGTTTTCCCGACCGTCCGCTCCATATCCAGGTCGCCCGCCCCACTAGGGCCATATGCCGAGCGTTCTCGTCTCATATCCCGACACTTGCGGGACCGACCAATAAACATGGCGAAACCATTGCGATCGTTCCATCGGAAGTCATAGAATATTCACCGGATCGCGCGACGAAGAGCCCAACCGGGTGTTCCCGCACGGGCATGCCGCCGCACGTAGATGTTGCGACCAATACCCGCGAGGAGGCTTGATGCACCAGGTTTTCGCCATCTTCCTTCGAGACGTGAAACGCATTCTGAAGAACCCTGTGGCGCTCGTCGTCACGCTGGGTGTGGCTATCATCCCATCACTGTACGCATGGTGCAATATCCTCGCCAACTGGGACCCGTACGCGAACACGGGCAACATCCAAGTCGCTGTGGCGAACGAGGACAAGGGCACAACCTCCACGCTGGTCGGCCATCTCGACGCTGGCCAGCAGACCGTCAACCAGCTTAAGAAGAACCATCAGCTCGGCTGGCATTTCGTTCCCAAGCAGCAAGCCATCGAAGGCGTGGAATCCGGCAAATACTATGCGGCGATCGTACTGCCGGAAGACTTCAGCTCCAGACTCATCGGCACCGTCACCGGTAAAGGCGACCGACCGTCGATCACGTACTACATCAACGAAAAGCTGAACGCGATCGCGCCGAAAATCACCGATACGGGCGCGACCACGATCGACGAGCAGATCAACACCACTTTCGTTTCCAGCGTGGCCGACGCCGTGGCGAAGGAAGTAAAGGAGGCAGCGGGAGAAACCACCGGCAGCGTGAAAAGCGCGCAAAGCGACGTCATCAACGATCTGACCGACACCATCAACCAGCTCGAAACCGTCCAACAGCAGCTGCGCGACACCCGTTCCACGCTCGACAAGGCCCTCACCACCATCGATTCGGCCAAACAGTCCAACATCGCGCTCGCCTCGGAAATCACCAACTCGCTTGACACCGTCGGCAAGGCGTCCGACTTGCTGAGCGAGACGCGCACACAAACCGAACGATTCTCGAACACGCTGGTCGGAGCGCTCGACAACGGCAGCACGCAACTGTCCGGCCTGCAGGTCAACGTGAGCAATGCCACCGGCACCGTGCTCAGCGGACTGAACACCACGCAGGACGCGCTCGACCAAGTGTCCAGCACCATGCATCGCATCAACACCACCACCGGCACCGTGCTCGACGGCGTGGAGAAGGCGTTGCAGGCCAGCCAGCTGGATCCGAACAGCCAAACGTATAAGGATCTTTCCGCGCAGCTCGCCGAAGCCCGCAAACAGCTGACGTTCCAGCAGCAGCGCATCGACGCCTTCGATCAGGACACCACGGCTGCGATCAACGCGGGGAAGAACACCGCGAACGGGTTCAACGACGATGTCACCACGCTGGCGAAGAACGGCACGGCGTCGATGACGAGCGCACGCACGACCATCACCGGCACGGTCATGCCGAATCTCAACACCGGGCTCGATACACTCAGCCTGGCCAATGGGTCGCTGTCCGGCACGCTTACCACGCTGCAAAGCACGCTGGAACAGGGCAACGGGCTGCTCGACCAGTTGTCGCGCACCGTGACCCAAACGAACACCACCATTGCTGGCACGCAGACACAGCTCGCCAATCTCGCCAAACAGCTCAACACCACGCGCACCGATGTGGCCGCGTTGAGCAGTTCGGCGATGTTCCAGCAGCTTTCCCAAGCGCTCGGACTTGACGCGAGCGAGGTCGGCTCGTTCGTGGGCGAGCCGGTGCATTTGGACGAACAGGTCCTCTACCCGGTCAAAAACTATGGTTCCGCGGTCACGCCGTTCTACACGAATCTTGCGCTGTGGGTCGGCGGATTCGTGCTCGTCGCGATCTACAAGCTTGAAGTGGACCGCGATGAGAAGATCCGCATGTACACGCCACGCCAAGGCTATATGGGCCGTTGGCTGCTGTTCGTCACGGTCGGATTTCTGCAGGCGATCATCGCCACGATCGGCGATCTCGCGCTGGGCATCCAATGCGAGCATCCGTTCCTGTTCATCCTCGCCGGCATTTTCGCCTCGTTCGTCTACGTGAACATCATTTACGCGCTCGCCGTGGCGTTCCGGCATATCGGCAAGGCCGTCGCCGTGATTCTGGTGATCATCCAGATTCCGGGCGCGGCAGGCCTCTACCCCATCGAGATGATGCCGGAATTCTTCCGCCGTCTGAAACCGTTCCTACCGTTCACCTACGGCATCAACGCGATGCGCGGGCCGATCGGCGGCATGTATGCCAACCATTATTGGATCGACATGCTCTCGCTGTTCTGGTATCTGCCTGTGGCGCTGTTCATCGGCTTGGTCGTCCGCAAGCTGGCGTTGAACCTCAACCGCCTGTTCGACAACCGTCTGGCGGACACTGATCTGATGATCACCGAACATAACGAAGGCACGGTGGAACCGTTGCGGCTCACCGAGACCGCGCAGCAGATCGCCGAGGAGTTCCCCGAACTCGCCCGCAGACGGGCGATTCATTTCTTCCGCCTGTACCCGCGCCTGGTGCGCTGGGGATTCCTCGCGCTGGCGGTACTGCCGTTCGTGTTCCTGCTGTTGCTATTCATCACGCGCATGAAGCTCGCCATGCTGCTCGGTTGGATCATTTCGATCATCGCCATCGACACGTATCTCATCGTGGTGGAGTATCTGCGCGAACGGTATGCGAATTATCTGGGCAAGGAAGCGATGAGTGCGGAAGAGTTCCGCAGCGCGATCCTGCACGAGAACCTGCTATTCCGGCCGGGCATGCATTACAAGCCGATGCATGCCATACATACGAGGCTGTATGCGGCTGCGCATGGTGGTTCGGCCGGACATGCGGCCGGACATGCGGCCGGACATGCGGCCGGACATGCGGCCGGACATGCGGCCGGACATGCGGCTGAACATGCGGCTGAGTATACGGCTGAGTATGCGGCTGGAAACACAGACGGAAATGCTGGCAGGAGTCTGCGTGAGGAGGGGAACGAACAGTGAAAATGATCTGGGGCATCTTCAAGCGGGACATGTGCCACGCCACCCGCAACGTGATCGCCGTGATCGTCTCGATGGGCCTGGTGGTGGTGCCGGCGCTGTACGCCTGGTTCAACATTGCGGCCAGCTGGGACCCCTACGGCAACACCAAGGCATTGAAGGTCGCCGTGGCCAATAACGACAAGGGTTACAAGTCGGATCTCATACCGGTGCGCGTCAACGTGGGCGAAACCATCATCAGCACACTGCACGCCAACGACCAGCTGGACTGGCAGTTCGTGAAAAGCGACAAGGCAATCGACGGGGTGAAATCCGGCGAATACTATGCGGCGATCGTAATTCCGAAAGGTTTCAGCGCCGACATGATGACGCTGTTCTCCCCCGACATCAAACACGCGCAGCTCAAGTACTATCTGAACGAGAAAATCAACCCGATCGCCCCGCATATCACCGATCAGGGCGCGACAACCGTGGTCAACACAATCGACAAAACCTTCGCCAAAACGATCGCGCAAGTCGGACTCGACCTGGCCTCAAGCATCCTACACTATTCGCAAAGCCCGCAAATGGCCGAATACATGCGCAACCTCAACGGCAATCTCACCACCATGGCGGATACGCTGAGCGGCGCATCGCAGCAGGTAACGTCGTATTCGCAGCTGCTCGGCTCGGCGAACGACATCGTGGATTCCACGGGCAAACTGCTCGCCTCGGCGACCAAGGCGGGCAAACAGGCCCAGAACGCGTTGAAGCAAGGCAAATCAGGTGCCACGTCGCTCACTTCGGCAGGTGCGAACGTCACCTCCTCAGTGAACACCGCGCTCGACCAGGTGTCAGACGCGTTCGACCAAGTAGCTGCCAAGGTGAACAAGGCGTTCGACGCGCTCGGCAAGGACTCAGACACCGCAGCCAGCCAGTTGACAACGTTGAGCGAACAAGTCTCCAGCAGCGAATCGCTGTACGACACGTACATCACAAGCCTCAACCACATGCACGAATCGGTGGAACAACTACCGGACAGTGATTCCGCGAAACAGGCGCTGCTGGAAGCCATCGACCGAGAGATCACGCTGCTGGAAGCCGCCAAAGGCGATTCGCAGAAGCTCGCGCAGCAGCTGAAAGACGCTTCCACGCAGGTCACGCAGGATACCGCAGCCGCGGAACGCTCCCGCAAGGAGATCCTGAACCGCATCACCTCCGCGAAGCAGTCGATCAGCAATGTGCGCGACGATTACGCCACGAACGTCAAGCCGAAAATCGACGCGCTCGCCTCCACAGTCAGCACGCTGATCTCCCAAACCGACAGCATGATCACCCAGCTGAGCGGCACCGCCGACGATCTGGACGATGTGACGGGCGACGTGGGGACGAATGTGACATCCATTCGTTCCACGCTCGGCGCGATCGCGAAGAAACTCGACTCGTCGGCAGCGACGGTGAAGGAGCTGATCACGAAGCTGGAGACGGGCGGGAACGCCGGTGACGGCAACAGCGATGGTGGCGACGGTGACAACGACGCCAGTTCGTCCGATTCGGGTGAATCGGACGAACTACGTGCACTGGCCACCGCCAACGCGTCCACACTGTCCACGCTGATTTCCGCGCCCGTCGCACTGCATCGCGTCTCAGTGTACCCGATCGCGAACTACGGTTCAGCCATGGCGCCGTTCTATACGATCCTGTCAATCTGGGTGGGTGCGATCATCCTGTGCGCCATGCTGAAAGTGACAATTTCGGACCGCGAGAAGGCGCATGTGCTGGGCTTGGGCGACACGCTGCCGCGCGTCGCCGGCCCGTCCGGCCCGGGGAACGCCTCACGTTGGGGACTGCGCCTCGACCACGAGTATTTCGGACGGTACGCGATCTTCGCACTGCTCGCGTTGCTGCAGGGCACACTGGTTTGCCTGGGTGACATGTATTTCCTTGGCGTGCAGGCGAATCATGCGCTGCAGTTCCTTGCCGTGGGGTGGCTTGCCGCGCTCGTGTTCTCGAATATCGTATATACGCTGACCGTGTCGTTCGGCGATATCGGCAAGGCCGTGGCCGTGGTGCTGCTGGTGATGCAGGTCGCCGGTTCGGGCGGTACGTTCCCTATCGAGACGCTGCCGAAGTTCTTCCAAATGCTCTACCCGTTCCTACCGTTCCCGCACGCCATCGATGCCATGCACGCCGCGATGGCCGGATCGTACGGCAATGAGTACCTGCTTGACATGGTGTATCTCGCCTTGTTCCTGATTCCTTCGCTGCTGCTGGGATTGGTGTTGCGCAAGCCGGTGATCCGGTTGAACAACTGGGTGAGCCGCAATCTGGAATCCACCAAGGTGATGTGACGAGGTGGATTTGAACGGGCTGGTTTAAGCCGGTTTAGATCGGTTTCGGCTGGCACACGGTCTGGAAGTCCGATTCGGGAGAAACGGACAACCAAGATGGGCGCATTACACCTCAGACGTCCGATTCACCAGAATCGGACAATCAGCGGCGTCGCGCAAACCACACGTTGATCAGCGAGCCGACTACCACCAGCGCGACACCGATCCAGAATGGCATGCCCAACGTCACGCCCAATAGGAGCGTGCTGGAAGCAGTGGAGAACAGCGGCGTCGCATACGAACCGATCGCAAGCGTTTCCATACTGCCATGTAGCATGCCATACCCCCAGCACGCGTAGCCGCCAGCAATCGACGCGGCACATGCGAGCAGCGAAATATAGCCGCCGATGCCAGGCGCTACAGCTGGCAAACCGTCGCCCGAAACGAAATGGATAATCCACAGCACAACAGCAACGCAACAGAAGAAAATCGTCGTACCATCGTAACCATCGGACATCGATGGCGTCACGGTCGCGTAAATCGCCCAAATAAAGGCACCTGCGAACGCGAGCGCGTACGGCAATGGATTGCTGGCGATATTGGCAACCGCTTCCTGCACGTCAAGGTTTTCACCGCCGACCGCCATTGCCACGCCGACGGTGGCTACGATTGCACCCGGCAGCGCTTCGGAGACCGAGCCGCGTTTGTGCGACACGGCGGCGGTCATCAGTACCAGCAGCGTCGGCCACAAATAATTGACGAGGCTGACTTCCACAGATTGCGCGTTCGTTGTGGCCAGACCGATCGACAGCGAGATCGACGCCTCGTATGCGATGAACATGAGTCCGCCTGCGACGAGGTACTTGCGTGGCGCTTGGCTAATCGGTTTCGGCCGTCGCACGATGAGCAGGAGCATGCCGCCGACAGTGTAGATGAGCGCCGAGCCGAGCGTGGCGCCGAACGATTCGGAAACGAGTCGCACGAGGCCGGCCATGAAGCCCCACAGGACGATTGCGAACAGGCCGATGAGTGTCGCCGCGTGTGATATGGCATGGCCAAATAGGGGGTTACTGGGGCGTTCGCCTGCGGATTCGGCGGGAAGTTTCTGATCCGTATTCACGGATTCCAGCCTACCTGCCGCCCACCCCGCATGTCCGATCCTGCAGAAACGGACAATTGAACACCGGTTTTGGCACCTTGTGCGTCCGATTCACCAGAAACGGACGCACAAACATTCGGATTCGTATCCCTCACGTCCGATTCACCAGAATCGGACATTCCTGCGACCTGCGATGCCGCAAACCCGATTACCCCCGGAACCGCGCCAACAGCAGCATCAGCCACCCCAACCGACGCGGCCACACCATCCGTATCAGCAGCCAAGTCCACGCGTCCCGCACCCCCACAGCCCGCTGACGCGCGCACGTCGCCCATGACCAAATCATCCAACGTCACGCCGAACATGTCGCAAAGCATCAGCAGCTTGTCCATTTCGGGGTATGCCTTCTCGGACTCCCATTTCGAAATTGCCTGCCGGGAAACGCCCAGCAGCATTGCCAGCTGTTCCTGCGTCATGTTGCGCGAACCGCGCAGATACTGCAGATTCTCTTTGAAACTCATGTCCGCCCTTTCGTCGAGTTTCCATATCGCCTCGACTTGCGATTATTGGCGATTGCCAAGCAACAGCTTGTCATAAGCGTCGCGTTCCACGCCACCATCTTTCGGTTGCATTGCGATTCGCAACCAAATTTTGCGACGCAACCGACAGTTGCGCGGCGCGAAGTTGACTTCACGGGTCTTTTACGGCAATAGAAAAAACCTTGGAATTCCAACGATTCCAAGGGTTTCGAATGGAGCGGATGACGGGAGTCGAACCCGCCTCTAAAGCTTGGGAAGCTTTCGTTCTACCGATGAACTACATCCGCAAGGCTGTGCCTTTTGGGCACGAAACTTCAGTTTAGCACGCAACGGATGCGTATGCGGACACAGACCGACATGCGATACCAATTTTCCGCAATATCACGGAGACTCAGCCGCGCGGCCGCTGCGAATAGTCGCGAGAATATCTGCCAGCCGAGCCGCCCGAATCATGCCCGGGCCCATACTGCGTTCCAAATTGCGGACCACCGGCACCAGCCATCGCAGAACGTCCGCCTTGCCGAATATCCGCCGCCGCAACGCCGCTCGTGGCATAGCCACCGGCCAAATATCCGGACTGCACGCCCTGCTGACGCATCTCCTGCCCCATCTGCATCAGCCGCGCAATGCGATCCGAGGTCGGCGGGTGCGTAGAAAACAGCTTGGAGAAACCTTCCGCAGAAAACGGATTCGCAATCATCATCGCAGCAACCGACTGCGTACCAGCAGTCTTCTGCATCGGCATCGTCTCAGCGCCGTTCGAAATCTTATTCAATGCGGACGCGAGCGCCTCCGGATCTTCCGTAAGCATGGAACCATCTTCGTCAGCATCATATTCTCGCGTACGCGAAATCGCCATCTGAATAAGCGAAGCGGCAATTGGCGCAAGAATCGTACTCAACAGCACACCCAGCAATCCAAGACCATTAGAAGACGAGTCATTACGATCATCGCGCGAATTGCCACCACCGAAATACATGAGCGAATAGCCTAGATACGAAATGACCGTCGCCATTGCGGACGCGATTGCAGACGTCAGGATGTCGTGATTGTACACGTGCATAAGCTCATGACCGAGCACGCCGCGAATCTCACGTTCGTTGAGCATCTGCAGAATGCCCTGTGTGCAGCAGACCGCCGCATGACGTTCATTGCGTCCCGTTGCGAACGCATTGGGACTCATGGTTGGGGCGATATAAATACGTGGCATAGGCTTGCCCGCCTTTGCCGACAGTTCGCGCACGATTTTGTACAGTACCGGCGCTTCCTGCTCGCTGACTTCCTGCGCACGCATGGATGCGATCGCGAGTTTGTCGGAAAACCAGTAGGATGCGAACGTTGAGCCAAGTCCGATGAGAATGTAGATACCAAGTGTGCGCTGGCTGCCACCGGTCGCCCACCAAATGAGCATGATGACGCCCCACATCAACGCGAATAACAGCGTTGTCTTCAAGCCATTGCAATGGCCATGCACCTGCAATTTGCCGTTCATGGTCACTAGCGTAGAAACGGAGTCTGAGTTTTTGCTGGATATGCGCTGGAGACTGGGCTGCGGAAAGGACTAGGGGCAGTTGCGGAAGTTCGCACGTTCAGCTTCTCCCCGGGTGTCCGATTCTCCAGAATCGGACACCCAAGACGCATGAAAGAAGCCTGAAACCTATCAGACTGGGTTTCAAACACCCACCTTAGGCGTGAGCCAGGGCGCGCATCTGCTCCGGGTCGATGACCTTCTTATGCTCGCGACCTTCCTTCGCACCGTCGGCACGTTCGTACGCGTCGACCTTCTTCCAACCGGCGAAGTCGATCGGCTTGACTCCACGGGAGGCCAGCAGACGGTCGATGGATTCCGGATCGCGGTCCGCCGCCACACGACCACCTTCGGCTGCCTTGGACAGATCCTCCAGCATGTTGGTGACGATGAGCAGCGCGTCGGACTTGGTGGAGCCAATCAGTCCGACCGGGCCACGCTTCGCCCAACCGGTGGCATACAGACGTTCACGCACCTGCGCGCCGTCCTCGGCCGAAGCGGTCGTGGTGATGCGTCCGTCACCGTTCGCGTTCGCCAGATGCGCGTGACGCTCGTCGTACGCGATGCCCGGCGCGGTGGCCGGCTTGTAGCCGATCGCATGGTACACGGCCTGCACCGGATACTCTTCAAACTCGCCGGTACGGCTCATCTTGCCGTCAGCCGACGTTTCGGTCTTCTCCACGCGAATGCCAACGACCTTGCCGTCCTCGCCCAGCACTTCGACCGGCGCGGAATTGAAGTGCACATAATACTTGCGATCAGCCGTATTACCCTCGTAATCCACGTCACCGTCATCTTCCATGTCTTCCGCCATCTCACGAATCGTGAACAGCTCTTCGACCATCTGACGGGTCAGCTTGTCTTTGCCGGCCTCTTCAATCGTGTCTTCATCCAAATCGAAATCGTCTTCGTTAATGATCAGCTGCACTCCCGGCAGCTTCTCCATCTCACGCAATTCCTGTACGGAGAACTTGGCTTGCGCCACACCGCGGCGGATGAACAGGTGCAGCACGCGAGCCTTGTTCGCCTTGATGCCCTCGTACACATTGTCTGGAATGTCAGTGCGTTCCTTCAGATCGTCGGCATTGCGCATGAGTTCGCGCGCCACATCCATGGCCACGTTGCCGCCGCCGATCACGGCGACTTCCTCAGCTTCAAGCGGCCATTCGCGAGCGCCGGTCGGATAACCGTCGTACCATTCCACAAACTTGGCTGCGCCATACACGCCATCCAGGTCGGCACCCGGCAGTCCAAGAGGCTTGTCCTCAACGGCACCGGTGGCGAACAGCACGGCATCGTAACGCTCAAGCAGCTCGTCGAGGGTCACGTCCTTGCCGAATTCCACGTCGCAATACAGGTGGATGTCGGGGTTGTCGAGCGTCTTTTCGAGCGCCGACGCGATGAATTTGATGGACGGGTGGTCGGGGGCCACTCCGTAGCGCACCAGACCGAACGGCACCGGCAGCTTTTCGAACAGGTCGATGCGCGCGGCAGTACCGAGGCCAAGCTCCTCGCCGAGCTTCTTCAACTGGCGCAGGAAAATGTCGGAGGAGTAGACGCCTGCAGGGCCGGCGCCGATTACAGCAATACGAAGTTCATTAGTTTCAGTCACGCGCTCTAGCCTAATGCATTCCCTGCATTTGCAACAGGGGTGCTTACGTACTTTCTTACGACTTCTTCGCCTTGTTTTCTTCTGGTTTCGCCCTTTGGATTTTTAGGCCCGTCCCATTCGCAGCGTTTTCTGTTTTTGGATGTCCGATTCTGCAGAATCGGACACGTGGGATACCGAAACATGCATCTGCTTGTCCGATTCACCAGAAACGGACAAGCAAGACAACAAAACGCATGTTTGAATGTTCGTTTCTCCAGAATCGGACATCTTTGCACCGAACGAAAGGCACGGACCGTGACTGCTGACGCACTATGGGCAAAATATCAACGTTCGGTAACGGACGGTCCATATAATGTACGCGGCATCCACACAGAGGTAGCGATAATGGCGGTGATACGGCCCGCTTTCACGAAACAGCTTCCGCCGGAAAATTGCGACGTGCAGTCAAAAATAATAAAAGAAATCAGAGAAAAGAACTACTACTATGAGTAACTCCAATACATCGTCAAACGCGACGCAGCAGTCGTCCGCGCAGAAGCAGGATAAAAGCGATGCTGGTTATGCGAAGGATTTGAAGCCGCGTCATATTCAGATGATTGCGATTGGCGGTTCCATTGGCACCGGCCTGTTTTTGGGTGCGGGCGGCCGTCTTGTGCAAGGTGGCGCGGGTCTTGCGATCGCATACGCGGTGTGCGGCATTTTCGCGTTCTTGATGGTGCGTGCGTTGGGTGAGCTTGCGATTCGCCGTCCGTCGTCGGGCGCGTTCGTTTCATATGCCCGCGAATTCCTGGGCGAGAAGGGCGCGTATGTGACCGGCTGGCTGTTCTTCCTGGACTGGTCAGTCACGGTTATGGCTGACATCACCGCCGTCGCCGTATATTTCCACTATTGGAAGGCGTTCCAGGGGGTGCCTCAATGGCTGATTGCCTTGTGCGCGTTGGCGTTGGTGTTCGTGTTGAATCTGCTGAGCGTGAAGATGTTCGGTGAGGCGGAATTCTGGTTCGCTGCTATCAAGGTGGCTACGATCATCTCGTTCATGGTCATTGCGATTTGGGCGATTGTCACGGGCGCTCCGGTTGGCGATGCGCATGCCGGTGTCGCGAACATCACCGACAATGGCGGCCTGTTCCCGAATGGTATCGCTCCAGTGTTCGCACTGACCCTCGGTGTAGTGTTCGCGTTCGGCGGTACCGAAATGGTTGGCGTGGCTGCAGGTGAGGCGAAGGACGCCGAAAAGGTGCTGCCGAAGGCTATTAATTCGATGATCATCCGTATTTTCGTGTTTTACGTGGGTTCCGTAGTGCTTATGGCGCTGGTGCTGCCATACACCGCTTACTCGTCGAACGAATCTCCGTTCGTCACGTTCTTCTCCGGCATTGGCATTCCGCATGCCGGAGATGTGATTCAGGTTGTGGTGCTCACCGCGGCGCTTTCCTCCCTGAACGCTGGTTTGTATTCCACTGGCCGTACGCTGCGCTCACTGGCTGTGGCCGGCTCGGGTCCGAGGTTCGCCGCGCGCATGAACAAGCATCATGTGCCGTATGGCGGCATTATCATCACGTCTGCTCTTGGCCTGATCGGCGTGGTGATGAATGCGGTACTTCCTGCCGACGCGTTTGAGATCGTCATGAATCTGGCCGGCATCGGCATTGCCGGAACATGGGCGGCTATTCTCGTCACACATCTTGCGTTCTTGAAGAAGGTGAAGACCGGTGAGGAGATTCGCCCCGACTACCACATGCCGGGCGCTCCATACACGAATTACATTTCGCTTATCTTCTTCGCAGTTG
Source organism: Bifidobacterium pseudocatenulatum DSM 20438 = JCM 1200 = LMG 10505 (assembly GCF_001025215.1). Classification (NCBI taxonomy): domain Bacteria; kingdom Bacillati; phylum Actinomycetota; class Actinomycetes; order Bifidobacteriales; family Bifidobacteriaceae; genus Bifidobacterium; species Bifidobacterium pseudocatenulatum. Next base: position 64,903 of record NZ_AP012330.1, on the reverse strand, counting down.
TCGTGCTGTCGAATCTCACCAGCGCCGCCGGCCGTTGGACGCTCGCCATGTTCGTAGTGGTGGTCATCGCCATGGTTGCAGGCTGGTTCTACATGCGTGGCCGCATCAACGGCGATCTGATGGACGAAATGCTCGACAACAATGGCAACGACGTGCCTGACGTGCTTGAAACCACGGAAGTGCCGGGCAAGTAGTCGAAATCGCAAGCCATCTGGATTCAACCAGATATTGCTGAATCCAGATGAATACAATGTGCGTCTGCATTAATCGCACGCAATGAGCGCGGCAGACGCACGTACAATCGCAAGTAGTCGCACAATCGCGGGATGCAGGAATCCGGAATATCGGAATTCACTCATCCCGCAATCGCAAGCAAGTACTTATCAAGTACCAAGCAATCGTAAGAAGGTGGCAATGCGCATTCACATCACATATACCGGCGGTACCATCGGCATGATCGACTCTCCGAACGGTCTGATTCCGGGCGCCGACACTCGCGGATGGCTGTTCCGCCTGCTGGAGGACGCGCACATGGACGCAAGCCTGTTCACGTTCACCGAACTTGATCCGCTGATCGACTCATCGAACGCGACGCCCGACAATTGGCAGACGATGGTTGATGACTTGCGTGCGCATCACGATGATGCCGACGCGTTCGTAGTGCTGCATGGCACCGACACGATGAGCTATTCGAGCGCCGCGCTTTCGTACGCATTGGCCGATTTCGGCAAGCCGGTGATTTTCACGGGCTCGCAACATCCGCTCGGCAAAATCGAATCGGATGCCACTGCGAATGTCACGGGCGCGCTGAACGCCGCGATGAGCGGACGATTCCACGGTGTGGGACTGTTTTTTGGACATCACCTGTTTGCCGGCAATCGCGTGAGCAAGTCGTCGAGTTGGGCGTTTGAAGGATTTTCGGCGCCTTCCGTCGGACCACTGGCTCGTACGGGCACGCCATGGCATTGGTATGCGGGTGACGCCGCTTCGGCCGGTTACGGCTGGACGTCACCTCAACCTTACTCCCGTCATGATGTTGCCGTGATTGATATGGCGCCCGGCATTTCCGCAGCGCGATTGGAAGCGATGCTTACACCGCGTCCGGAAGCGGTATTGTTGCGCGCGTACGGCGTCGGCAATGTGCCGAGCGACGAACCGGGATTGACCGACGTAATTGCCGACGTGCTGCATGACGGCGTTCCCGTTGTGATCGCGTCGCAATGCCAGCAGGCGGAAGTACTGCTCGGCCATTACGAGACGGGCGATGCGATCGCTCGCGCCGGCGCGATCGGATCCGGTGATATGACGCTGGAAGCCACGTATGCGAAAATCATGTTCCTGCTGTCGCAAGGCGTGACCAGAGTCGACTTTGGCAAGTGGATGCGCGTATCGATCGCTGGAGAAATCTCGCCAAGCTCGTTGTAAACGCTTCCCCAAAGCGCCGCGCATGACACCTCTCCTCGCAAATCAGGCGGATTCGCCGCGGTCGAAAAGCACGGTGAGCGCCCACAGAATGCTGACCACGTCGATCACCTCCTGCATGAATGCGCCAACAACCACGGGAATCAAGTTGAATGCGGCCGCGACCATGCCGATGATGGCGAGGCCGAGGCCGATCAACACCGCCTGAAGCATCACGTTCTTCGTACGACGTGCGATGGCGATGGCACGCGGCACAGAGGCGATGTCATCATTCATGATGACCACCTGCGCGGATTCGGAAGCCGCAGTGGACGTGCCGTCGGTCATGGCCATGCCAATGTCGGCGACCGCAAGTACGGGGGCATCGTTGACGCCGTCGCCGACCATCATGGTAACTTGGCGATTCTTGGATTCGCCGGTTATACGCTGTATGATGCGGGCGGGCATAGACTGGTTTTGACGCATGGATTCGGTGGCGTTCTTAACGGCGGCAACCTTGTCTTCAGGGAACAGCTCGGATTGCACGTCATCGATACCGACCTCGTTTGCGATGATGCGGGCGGATGCGGCCTTGTCGCCGGTAAGCATGGACAGTTCCTTGATGCCGAGCTCATGCAGACGGGCCAAGGAACGTTTCGTATTCGCACGGGGCACGTCGCGAAGCACGATGCGGGCGGCCAGTTTGCCGTCGATCGCCACGTATGCGGCCATTTCGTCAGGCGCGAGCGGGGCAAACAGCGAGCCGACGGTTTCAGGCTTGCGGGCGGATGCAGTCTGCGCGGCTGCGACGGACACGGATGGGGCTACAACCGTGGACCGTCCCTCGCCAGACACTCCACCTCGCGTTCCAAGAGTGTCCGATTCTGGAGAATCGGACACATACGCACGCATTTCAGTCCTTTGGATGTCCGTTTCTGGAGAATCGGACATCCTCGCGTACATTTCACCCGTCTGGTTGTCCGATTCTGGAGAATCGGACACGTGATACGTTGCATTCGGCATATGCAACACCGGCATGAATCCGGATTCGTCGGCCGTCGCATACGCAAAACGCCCCACACGCACCCGGTGCCCGTTCACTTCGCCGGAAACACCTTTACCTGAATCCTCCACAATGTTCTTCACCACCGGATAGTCGCGCCCATGCCCAGGCAAATCACGCTCAGCGCATAACCGCTGCCCCGACGCATATCGCGCATACAAGTCGTCCATAGCCTTGCGCCCGGCCGCCGCAATACCTTTCGACAGAATGTGCACCGAGTAACTTTCCACCACACCGGCCATCATGAGAATATGGTCTTCATTGAACGGCGAACTCGTTCCGAACGGTTTCTCCACGCGCACGACCTGCGGTTGCTTGACGGTAAGCGTGCCGGTTTTATCGAAGAAAATATGCGATACACGACCTAGATTTTCCAACACGTCCTGTGCTTTAATCAGGATTCCCGCTTTGGCAAGGCGCCCTGTTCCAGCCACATACGCAACCGGCGCGGCAATCAGCAGCGGGCAAGGAGTGGCGAGAACCAGCACCTGCGCAAATCGCAGCGGCAATCCGGAAACCACCCATGCAATCCCAGCAATCGCAAGCGAAAGCACGGTAAACGGCACTGCAAGCATATCCGCGGTCTTCACGACAGCGGGGCGCGACTCTTGCGCCGACGAGACCAGCTCCAGGATCTTCTGGTATTGCGAATCGTGCGCAAGTTGCGTGGCGCGCATGGTCAATGTTGTGGAGCCATTGACCGCACCGGACATCACGCGAGCGCCCGCATATACTTCGCGGGGAACGGGCTCGCCGTTGATGTTGCTTAGGTCCAACGTGGCCACGCCCGACAGCAGCTCACCGTCGACCGGCACCGTTTCGCCGGGCAACACCAGGATCACGTCGCCGAGCTGTACCTGATCAACGGGGACCGTTTCGAAACGCTCTCCAGCCGCATCATACGTTTGCGAAGCACCTTTTGTGTCCGTTTCTGGAGATTCAGACGCAAAAGCACGCTTTTCACCGTCTTGGTTGTCCGTTTCTCCAGAATCGGACACTCTGACAGTACGAAATCCGTCGGCGGTCACGTCGGCCGTATGCTCGCTGCCCGACGCGTGCACATGCCCCCGCATACCGGGCAGCACGACCACGTGCGCGGTTCGCGGTGCCGCGTCGATCAGCGCGGTCAGGTTGCTTTCGGCCTTTGACTGCGCAAATTCCTCGATCGCCTCGCCTGACGAGATCATCAGCACCACGGCCCATGCGGCCCAATATTCCTGCACTGCGACCGTCGACGCAATCGCGACGACCGCCAGCAGATCGACGCCAACATGCCCGTGCCGCAGATCGTCGATCATGCCGCGTACCGTCACCACAATCGTGTACGCAACCAACGCGATCACAATCCACTGCCCAACGCCCGGATTGAACGCACTCAACCCGTCAACGCCGACTTGCGAAATCCACGAATCCCACGCAGCCTCGCCCCACGGCTTCCACTCCCCCAGCAATGCCAACGGAATCGCGGACAGAATGGTAATCGGCAGTAACGGAACCTGTTTGCACAGTCGCCAGCAAATATCGATGATTCTACGCATGAGAATCTCCTTACGCTCGTATCGGACGCCTTGTTAACCCATCGGCGCCTCGCCCGCGCGAGCCATCGATACACGGCGTAAAAAGATATTTTCAGCATAGCAAATATTTGCGATTTTTGTGCCGCAATACAGCAATAAGGGCTGTGCGATTGCTCACACAGCCCTTATTGCATTCTTCTTTTGGTTTGCTTTTTGTTGATTTTCGCGGTTTTCGTTGTACTTGCGATTTCGTGGTGCCAGCCGCGTCTTCGCCGTCAGCCTATCGGGTGGCTTCCGTCCGTTCGCATGTCGCGAAACGTTTTAGCCAGCCCAACAGTCTTGACTTGCGCACCGCAACAACTTGCGTCCGTCAATTCACGCACCGCATCAACATCTCGCTTTACCACAGGCCGAACGGGTCGAACAGGCCGCCACCGTCACCGTAGCCGTTGCTGCCGTTGCCGTCGCTCTGTCCATTTCCGTTGCCATTGCCGTCATTACCGTAACCGTTGCCATTGCCGTTCTGGCTCTGGCCATCATTGCCGTTGTTCCGCTGGTTCTGGCTGTTGGCGGAGTTCGTTTGGGATTCCTCCTGGTCGAGTGTCACGTCAAGCTCCATGGTGTTGCCGTCGCGCACGACCGTCAATGTCACCTTGTCGTTCATGGCGGAGGCGCGCACGTAGCCGAGCAGCGAATAGTTGTTGTTCACCGCCTTGCCGTTGAACGCCACGATGGAGTCGCCGGCCTTCACTCCGGCCTTGGCCGCCGGGCTGTTGTCGACCACGGACTGCACCTGCGTGCAACCGCGGGTCACGCCGTCCGCCTCAACCGTGGAGCTCTTGATGGTGACGCCGAGCGCCACATGCTGCACGGTGCCGTTGTCGATGATCTCGTTAGCCACACGCTTTACCAGGTTCGACGGAATGGCGAAGCCGATGCCGATGGATCCGGCGGTGCCGGAAGACGTTGTGGTGGATGCGATGGATGAGTTGATGCCAATCACCTGGCCGGCCGCATTGAAGGTCGGACCGCCGGAATTACCTGGGTTGACGGCCGCGTCAATCTGCACGGCGTTGGTGACGATGTCGTTGTTGTTGTCATCGGACACGGTCACCGGGCGGTTGAGCGCGGAAACGATGCCGACGGTTGCGGTGTCATCGTAGCCGAGCGGATTGCCGATGGCCATCACGGATTCACCCACGGCAAGATTGTCGGAATCGGCAAATTCCGCGGCTTTCAGATTGCTCGGCGGATTGTCGAGTTTGATTACGGCCAGATCGGTGGTGGTGTCGGTGCCGACGATTTGCGCTGAGTAGATGGTGCCGTTGGCGAGCGTCACTTGAATCTGCTTCGCGCCGGAAATCACATGGTTGTTGGTGACAATGTAGCCTTTGTCGCTGATGATTGCACCGGAGCCTTTGGCGCTGCCGTCGCTGGTTGCCACGTCAATGGACACCACAGAATCGGACACTTCTTTCGCCACCGCGCTCCAGTCCGCGGCCTCGCCGGATTTGGCTTTCGCCGAACCGGATCCGGACGTGTTGGACTTCACGCTGGTCAGTGAGCTGGAGGTGGGTACGGTCACCCATCCATTGGTGATTGCCGCGTAGCCGACGCCGAGGCACAATGCCGCGGAGACGAGGGCCGCCACCACGCCGGTCATCACATGCCCGGTCACGCCGGAAGCGGACTTCGGCTTGGTTGCTGCGCCATTCTGCTGCGGGGCACCGAACGGATTACCGTTATTCGGATTCCCAAACGGGTTGCCGTTATTGGGAGTATTCGGCGCTGCTGGCGGCACGTTGGCACCGCCTTGCGCAGCGGGCTTCATGAATGGATTGCCGTTATTCGATTGCGCGTTCTGCTGATCGTTCTGCTGATTTCCACCCACATACGGATTTCCGAAGAAAGGATTGCGAGGCCGCTGCGGCTGCTGCGGAGCCTGCCCGTACGCGCCATATTGCGGCTGCGGGGGTATGTTCGGCGCACCATTCGCAGTATCGTTCGCGGCTGCGGTGCCATCAGCCGGCTGCGTCGGCACGGGACCGTACGCACCATATTCCGGTGCCGGACGGTACTGCTGGGCCGGCGCATCCTGCGTGGAACCGCCAACCACGGTACGTTCGTCCGCCGCGGAAGCATAATCCGGCGTATCGCCCGCCGCAGCCGCGGATTCCGCCGAAGCGCCATCGTTCGCAACAGGCATGGCGGCCGTCGGCTGATCCTCAATACCGCCCTGCACGTCAATCGGTTCGGTAGCCGACTCTGCAGCATACGGCTCACCTGCGTAAGTTTGCGTCTGTTCCGCATCAACCGGCGGCATCGGCACGGTCTGTTGTTCGTCATTCTGCGGCTGCACGGCGTTCTGGTCGTTCTCTTCAGCCATTTTCGCTCCTTATTCGTCTCGCGGCATTTCACAAATCAGCAATCGTGCCGCTCGAACTGCTATCTATGAGTAAAGATACTCGCTCTGGAAGTTTCCTGAATGTTTGTTGAAAGTAGCAGCCAAATACGTTCAACATCACCATTGAATCTGAAAATCGCACCAAAATGCGATCGGCACCTTCATCGCACTTTCCACATCTTCCTTGTTTTCATTTCACCGATCGCATTCTTTGCAGCACTTTCAAGAATCGCCGCTATCGCATAAAATATTCCGCATGACAAGCCTTACCGAATCATCTACCGACACAGCGCAAGACACGCAAAACGCGGCAACCGCAGTGTCCGAAAATCTCATCGAACATCCGCGTGGAGCGGAACCAGGCAAGCCGGGCCGACGCGACGCCTTCTATTTCGAGCAGAAAACCCGTCTTCCCGACGCAGCCGACGGCAAGGGACGAGGCGGCGCACGATACGGCCGCACCGGCATCATCCATACCCCCCACGGCGATATTCACACTCCAGCGTTCGTGCCCGTGGCCACGCAGGCCGCGATGAAAGCCGTTCTGCCCGAAACCATGAAGGACCTCGGCGCGCAATGCCTGCTGTCCAACGCGTTTCACCTGTATGAACGCCCCGGCGAGCAAGTGCTCGACGAAGCCGGCGGCCTTGCCAAATTCATGAACTGGAACGGTCCGACCTTCACCGATTCCGGCGGTTTCCAAGTGCTTTCGCTCGGCGCAGGCTTCAAGAAAACCCTCGCCATGGACGTGACCGGCATGAAATCAGACGACGTGATCGCCGAAGGCAAGGAGCGTCTCGCGTTCGTGGACGAGGACGGTGTAACGTTCAAATCGCCGCTCAACGGCTCACTGCACCGTTTTTCCGCCGAAATTTCAATGGGAATCCAACATAAGATCGGCGCCGACATCATGTTCGCGTTCGATGAGCTGACCACACTGATGAACACGCGCGGCTACCAGGAGCGTTCCGTGGAACGCACCTACCGTTGGGCGCAGCGTTGCGTTGCCGAGCATAAGAGACTTACCGAAGAGCGCGTCGGCAAGCCGTATCAGGCGCTGTATGGCGTGGTGCAGGGCGCGAATTATGAGGATTTGCGCAGGCATGCGGCCGAACAGATCGCTTCGTTGGACTTCGACGGCGTCGGTATCGGAGGCGCGATCGAGAAGCGCATTATCGGCGACACTTGCGCTTGGATTTGCGATGCGATGCCGGAAAGCCGACCGCGCCACGTGCTCGGCATCGCCGCAGTCGACGATATTTTCGCATGTGTCGAGAATGGTGGAGACACGTTCGATTGCGTCGCTCCGGCGCGTTGCGGCCGAAATGGCGCGATTTTCACGCGCGGCGGACGTTACAACATCAAGCGCGCGCAATTCAAGCATGATTTTGGCCCGCTTGAAGAGGGCTGCGATTGCTACACGTGCACGCATTATTCGCGTGCTTACGTGGATCATGCGTTGCGAGCCCGCGAATTCAACGGTTTCACATTGGCCACGATCCATAACGAGCATTTCTTCGTGAAGCTGCTGGACGATATCCGCGCATCGATCGACGGCGGCTATTTCAACGAATTCCGCGACGAAACCCTGACCCGCTTCTACGCCAACGGATCCCGCGGATAATGCATTTCACTTGGGCCTTCCGCCCAAACGAATGCTGAGCCACACTTCCGCGTTCCAAGGCGTCGACGAACAGACCCGTCGGCGTCTTTTTTCATGCGTGTCGCGCGTGTCATGCGTACACCCAGCCGTCTCGCCCCATCCACCACCCCATGTGTCCGTTTCTCCAGAATCAGACATCTAATGCCCATACCGCCCCTCCCGGTTGTCCGATTCTGGAGAATCGGACAAGCAAGCGCCCTAAAACATTCGTCGAATGTCCGAAACGTCAGAATCGGACGAGCCGTGTCGCGCCGCTTGAATTTTCCTATGGAAAATGGCGGAATTTAAGGATGGCTCCGTCGTACGGAAGCTCCCAGAGCTTCCTCCCTCCTCGCGTCGCGCCGCTTGAATTTTCCTACGGAAAATGGCGGCGCGACACGCCGATTTGAGGTTGTGTGGGTTTTGGTGTAGATTAGCTCACTGTCTGCGAGCGTGGCGGAATGGTAGACGCGCTGTCTTCAGGTGGCAGTGAGTGTATGCTCGTGGGGGTTCAACTCCCCCCGCTCGCACCATGATGAAAGGCCGGAGCCGAAAGGTTCCGGCCTTTTCGTTTTCCAAGCAGCAGTAGGACTCAGCAGCTCCCAACATTTCCGGCAGGAATGCTCCAGGATGCCGAATCCCTTTCATCTGTCATTGGTTGTTTCGGCGGATTGCACGGAGTACGGACTCGCCGGTGAGGAGTTCACCGTCAATGCCGCCGGGCAGAGCTACATCAGCTACGCGGATTACGCGATCGCCGTGGTGGATGAGGCCGAGCAGGCCGCGCACGTGGGCGAGCCATCTCCGTGTACGCCAAGTAGTACTTCCTTCTCTTGTGCCGTGCATGTCTGATTCTGGAGAAACGGACAACCAGACTAGGCCAAACACTCTACAGTTGTCCGATTCTCCAGAATCGGACAGTTTGTGGAGAATGGTTAGCGCACGAGGAAGACCATAATGATGATCATGGCGAAGCCGGTCAGGTCGGTGAAGGTGAACGCTTCGCCAGCCCATGCCACTGCGGTGACGGTGGCCATGACCGGTTCGCTGGTGCCGAGCATGGTGGCACGCACCGCGCCAACGCGCATCACGCCTGCCATGTAGAGCCAGAACGCGAGGAACGTGCCGCATACGATGGTATAGAGCAGCAGGAGCATACCTCGCGCGTCCAGTGCGGGAATGTTCGCCCACGGTTGCGCGAACGGGCACAATATGAGTCCGGACATGAGGAATGTGATGCCGTTGATGGTCATGTTGCCCCATTTGAGCATGAGCATGACCGGCAGGATGGACATGGCCGCGGTGCTCACCGCGTCAACCAGTCCCCATGCGAGCCCCTGCCATGGCAGCGACAGCGAGGCGAAGTTGCCACCGGTGGCGATGAGGAACGTGCCTGCGAACGCCAGAAGCACGCCGACCAATTCACGCTTGAGGGGCAGTCGTTTGCCGCGCAGGCATACCCAGGCGAGCACGAAGATCAGGTTGAGCGTCTGCAATACGGTGGCGGTTCCGGAGTTCGTCCAGTCGATGGTCATCAGGTAGGAGACCTGCACCAGAAGCACGCAGATCAGTGTGGTGACCAAATATTTCGGATACGATTTGACGTCTTTGACCGCTCCGGCGAGTTTCTGCGGTGTGGTGATGGCCGATCCGACCAGGAAGATCAGGCTGGCGAATAGCGCGCGTACGCAGGAAAGCCAGATCGGATCCAGCTGGTAGTCACGCATCAGCAGTTTGGCCACGGTGCTGTTCATACCCCACATGGCACCGCCCAGCAGTGTCATGCCAGTGCCGATGAGTAGACTTTTCGGCGTCTGCTCCAGCATATGTTCCGTTTTTTTCGCGGTTTTTTTCGCGGTTTTTTGCGATTCGGAAGTTTTCTGCGATTGCGACGTCTGTCCCGACGTTTGCTTTGCCACGGCCTATCCTCGCTCTCTCTCCACGGCTTTCACGGCAAATTCACGGCGATTGTAACGCACACAGTGCGCATACTAAACGTCAGTTATGCAAAACAGATTTATTCCGCCAAGCTTGCGTTCGACGCCGCCAAAAAATCGAGGATTTTGTCGAGATATGGTCCGAACACGGCATTTGGCATGGAGAAAATTTCGTGCAATGACTGGCTGTATCGCACTTTTTCGATGAAGCCGCCGCCTTCGCTCACGCGTTCGACGAAGTCATCTTGTGGTCCGTTGAGCACCCACACGTCGCGTCCGGCTTGAAACAGCAATACCGGGGATTCGATAGCTCCACACATATCGGGTTTGAGCACGGCTCGGGAAAGCGCCATCGCCTGGTTTGCCCAATCGAACGTGGCCGCGTTGGTCTGGCATGATTTGTCGGCCAAGCGCTGCTTGTGGAACCAGCGGATGCGCGCTTCGGAAGCCCCGTGGTAATCGTCGAGATTGAGATTGCCGTCAAAATCGGCATGCCCGAACACGCGTGATTTGCCGAAGCCAAGCCCGCAGATTACGCCGACCACAATGCGCGCGATCCACGTTGGCATGCCAACCACCGGCGCGATCATCGGCGCGGACAGGACCGCCTTGTCGAACAGCGACGGGTAGCGTTCCAGCACAGCCGCGCCGATGCCGCCGCCCATGGAATGGCAGTACAAGTACATCGGGCCATCACCGGCCGTCTCACGTCCCACGGTCTGCGCGAATGTGGCGAAATCGGCCACATACCGGCGCCAATCGTCGATCCACACCAAGCTCGGGTTGCTCATGTCGTGCGTGGAATGGCCATGCCCGCGATGTTCGAACACGCATACGGAGTAGCCGGCCAGTAGGAAGTACCACACCATTTCGCTGTATTTGCGACCGAATTCGGTGAATCCGTGCGAAATCACCACCGCACCGCGGAATACGCCCGATGCGCCGTCTTCACGTAATGCGTCGAATTTGTGCGCGTCGTAGCAGTAGTAATGTAACCGTCCAGGATGCTCCAGCTTAGGCAGCATATTATCGTCCCAATCAACGGTGGCAGGTTCCATCCAGCCTTCCGTCATGCAGTTACGCAGCGCAGGCAGTACCGTTTCGTCCATTTCGGCGTCGTAACGCGCCTCATCGATGAGCGTGATAGTCATAAATTCCATCTTAGGCGAACAAAGCCAAGACAAAACCAAGCACAAGCATGTGCGCTGTATAGCGATGCGTCAGTGCATCAACGGCGTACCGGAACAACCGAATCGTCACCCCCGCGCGCCATCCTCGCATACTATGGAGGTATGAAGTTCGTTTCACTGCTGATGGTAGTAACGCTGTCTCTCACCGGCACACCAACGTATGCGCACGCGGCGGCAACTCCCGTTGACAACAACGGTGATATCTCCGCTGCCAAAGATTCCAACTGCCCAACATGGCTGCAATGGCTGTGTGGGAAAGGAAAGTGATCGCATAATGACCACGTCGGAAAAGCATCCTAAGATTCATCGCATCGCGCTGGTCGACAATGATCCGCGAGCGTTGGATTCGCTCAGTGCCGTCATTGCCAGCAAAGTGCCGACCGCGTATGTGGTGTGGACGGCGACTTCAGGCGGTGAGGCCATAGAGCGCTGCCAGGATGCGAACGGCCATGTCAGCTTATTGATTCTCGATATGTCGATGGAGGGATTGCAAGGCCCCGCCACGTGTCATCGGTTGCGTTTGATGGGCCAGCGCATGCCGATTCTCGGTGCAACCAGTTTTTCCATCAATAGTTATCGGGACAAGCTGGTTGAGGCTGGTGCGCAAGGGTTGGTTGGTAAGGAGAATGCCGACCAGTTGGCGCAGATTATTATGCGTATGTGCAATGGCGAGGTGATGGAGGGATTTGAGCCGCCTGCGTTGGCCAATCTGCGTATCAGCAGGGAGGCTGATACCACTCCCGCGCTTACCGTTCGTGAGGAGCAGATTATTTCCTTGTGCGCGGAGGGCATGCTTGACCGGGACATCGCCGAGCATTTGGGGATTTCCGAAGCCACCATCCGCAAACATATGCAAAGTATTTTAAGAAAACTTAACTGCAAGACCTCGCGTCAGGCAGTGGCACTGTGGGTGAGGTCCAATGCGCTCTAAACCCGCAACTCAGTACATTGCGTGGCGCAACCGTATGCGCACGCAGCATCCGAACCTGTGGCATCCAATCCGTTTCGCCATTATGCTGATCGTGCTTGCATGGACCATATACGGCGTTTGCTACGAGCCTCCTACCGACATATTTGGCGTGATATGGGTTGCGATGCTGGTTACGGCGCTCGTACCGTCTCCGCTGTTTCTGAAAAGTACATCGGTGGCGATTCTCGTGATTGCCTCCATAGGCGATCTGTTTACTCCCTACGCGCATTTGGGAAATTCTCTTCCCGCGCAGCTTTACGCCTATGGCATGCTCGCATACAGCACTAATGCCATTATCGTGGCAACGTTACTCACATATTACGTTGTTAACATTCTGCTGATTGACCCCCCTGGCCCAAATACCAACCCCGTCGCCATGGTCAGCATGTATGCCATGGTGCTACTGCTTGGTCGGGCGTTGAGTTGGAGCGAAAAAACAACGCAGAAAAGCTTCGAAGCGGCGCAGAACAAGAATCGTCTGCAGGAATTGGAAAGCCGCGCACGCATTGCCGATGCCATTCACGATGCGGTGACGGGCGATTTGTCAGCGGCGACGTTTGTAGCGCAACGGCATATCGGTGGCAACTCTAGCAGTCCTGGCGTCGCTGCTGACCCTGCCAACGCAACCACAACTACGGCAACCGCAACAGCCGATGCCGAAGACTGGCGTCAAATCAACGAATATATTCTTTCCGCATTGACGAACGTGCATCGCGTCATCGACGAATTGAATATGGACGCCACCACTCTCCCCGGCGACGCCGACGGCGAAGCGTTGGCCAATCTGCTGCGAGCAACACTGGATGACGGCGATCGTCGCTTGCGCAAGCTTGGCTTCAATATCACGTCCATCCGGCACTGCGCGGGCGGCAAGCCGAGCGCATCGCAAGCAATCGCCGAACTTGCCAATAATCTGCTGCGCGAGATCTATGCGAATATCGCACGCCATGCCGCTCCGGGAAGCAAGGTCGATCTTTCGGTGATGCTCCGGCCGAATGCCATCGAAATCACGCAAATCAATCCCATGAAAGAGGACATGGCTGGAGCTGACGAGCGCGATGACGAACTACCGGGCGGCCACGGGCTCGCCTCGTTCAAGAAGCAGCTCGAATCGTATCAGGGCACGCTCACCACGTCTGCGCAGGACGGCAGTTGGACGTTGTTTGCGTACATTCCGGTGACCGTCATCGACGATTCGCCCGGTTTGCTTGAACAAGTGCAGGTTTGACCATAGCTGCGGATCAGGGTTAGGACGAGCCCGATCCACCGATTTCCGTCTTTTTCAAGCCCAGATTTTTTTTGGGGGGGGGTACACAAATGTGGTACCCCCTCGCTTGCGAAGTCGTTTTCGCCTGTTTTATGTTGGCATTCGAGAAGGGAACGCGTTCGCCCACGACGTTCGGATGCTTGGCAGTCCGGGAATCGCAGGGGAACGCGTTTTGTCTTCCTACGGCGCTTTGCAGCACTTTCGTTTGCGATGTTGCCGTTACCGTTACTGCACTGTCGTCACGGTGCCGTCACCCCAACGCTTCCGCAAGGAAATCGCGCTGCAGGATCAGCAGATTTTCGGCAACCGTCTCGTCGTTGGTCATGTGCGTGATGCCGGTCAGCGGCAGGAACGTGTGCTTACGTCCGGTTGCCATCAGCGCCTGGCTCAGGCGCAGGCTGTGCGCGATCGTCACATTGTCGTCGGCGAACCCGTGGATGAGCATGAGCGGGCGATCAAGCTGCGGCGCGTCGGCGATGATGCTGTTGCGTTCGTACACGGCCGAGTCAAGGCCGAGATAGCGTTCGGTGTAATGCGTGTCGTACAGCGTCCAGTCGGTCGGAGGCGCGCCCGCGCAGGCCGCGGCGAACGTTTCCGGCGCCTCCAACACGGCGAGCGCGGAGAGGAATCCGCCGTACGACCAGCCGATCATGGCGACGCGGCTGAGATCGGGTTGCGGAACGTTGGCTGCCGCATTCTCGCCAGCCAGCGCTTCCAACGCTTCCGGCAACGCGCGCACGGCGTCGATCTGGTCTTCGAGCGTTACGGATTTCATGGTTTCGTAGATGGCGCGGTCCCATTGCGGGCCGCGTCCGGTGGTGCCGCGTCCGTCGGTGGTGACCACGATGTAGCCTTGGTCGGCCCACCATTGCGCGTCCCAATAGAAGGATTGACTTTCGATGACCTGTTGGAAGCCGGGGCCTCCGTAGGGTTTCATGAGTACCGGCAGGATGGCTTCGTGCGCGTATTCACTATCGGATGAGGGCAGCACGATCGCCGTGTACAGCTCACGTTCGCCGAGTCGGGTGAAGTGCACGTTCGGCGTGAATCCGGGGGTTTCGGCATGGTTTTCGATTGGTGCGACCACCATTGACGCCACGTCCGTACCATTTTCGTCGGTTGTGGCGATGTTCATGCAATGCTGCATTTGCACGGTTGCGTCGTCCATGCCCCGTCCGGTCACCACGCAGCCGTTGCCGGCGCGAGACATGCTCCACTGGCCGGGCGCGTAGGTGAGGGGTTCCCATGTGCCGTCATAGCGGATCGACACCACGTCGAAGCTGCGGGCGTCATGGTCGGAGGCATTCGACTGCCAGAGGAACGGCAGGTCGCTTTCAGGCAGGATTTCAGGGGTGCGCTGCACCACGCACAGCACGTCGTCGTCGGTCACGTCGAGCACTTCGCGCACCTGCAGTCCGGCCGGAGTGAAGGGCGTACCATCAACGGTGAGTCGGTTCGTATCGACGTCCATGTCGTTCATCGCGCAGATCAAGCGTCCATCCGGAGTGAATGCAGGGGTGCCGTGGATGAGGTCGAGCCAGTAGTCGTTGCCGTGTTCCTCAAGCACGCGCGTGGTGCCGGGGCGTTCGCCTTCCGCGTATTCGGGAATGGCGATGGAGAAGGTTTCGACCTCGTCGCCATTGTCGTCGGTGAAGCCGTTTTCCGCGTCACGCATGGTGGCGATCGGCTCGCCTACATGGATGGCGAGCACCTGATCGTGCTGCTGGAGGCGGTCTTGCACAAGGATGATCGGATCGTGGCCTTCACTCCAGCTTACGGCGGCCAGATATTCGTAGGATTCATGGTCCCACTGCACTTCGTTGGCGATTGCCCCGTAGCAGCAGTTGTCGCTGTCGTAGCCGAGTTCCAGCAGGGTCAGCCGCACGTCGGCATTGGCGGTCAACGCTTGCGGATAGCGGTTGGCTTGCGCCGGATTGGTTGGATTCGCGGGGTCCGACAGATGCCAGATCGGTTCGGGGGATTCGTCGTAGGTTTCGAAGAGCACGTATTTGGAGTCGGGTGACCACCAGAAGCCGTCGTAGCGGTCCATTTCTTCGCCTGCGGCGAATTCCGCCAATCCGATTTTCCATTCGCCGTTCTGCGGTGCCGAGGCGACCACCGAAATCGCGTCGCCGGTTTCTTCATCGTTGGCAAGATCCACGTCCACCAGATACGTGCCGGTGGTGTACATGATGTGCCGTCCGTCGGGACTGATGCGCGGGTTCAGCACCGGTTTGAGTTCATCTTCCTCTATCGTGATGGCTCGCGTCGCGCCCGCCGTAAGGTCGGTGAGGAAAAGCTGCCCGTTGATGGTGAAGGTCACGCGGTTGCCGGCACCGTCGACGCAATACGAGACGATGCCGGATCCGCCTTCGCGCGCACGTTCGCGTCGCGCCTTCTCTTCCGCCGGAACGTCTTCCGCGTCGGCGTCGGCAAGCAATACGCGCGGATCGGCGAGCGGAATCTCACCGATGTTGCCGTCTTCGTCGATCACGCTCATCCACAGCGAGGTGACGGTGTCTTCCGGACCGTCGGAACGCAGGAACAGCGCGCGGGAGCCGTCTGCAATCACGCGCGCCGAACGCGGAGCGCCGCAGGAAAATCGCAAGGTACGTGCTTTTTTACGGGGGAACTGTCGAATCGCATCTGTCATGCTCCCAACCTAGCACCATCCCAATTCCACTTTCCGTGAATTCGTGCATCGTGGAAATCGGGGGCGAAGGTAGTCATATTCGCGGATAAATACCCCCTAAATGATGCTGGGGATGGATTTATGCATGAATTTTTTGCAATTAAAGGACTTACGAATTGGCGCTCGGCGCTCTACCGCGTAGGATGGGTGAGGATAGAAAGGGACAAGCATGAGTGTTCTCGACCGATTTGAGAAAAGCGTGGAAGGCGCCGTCAACGGGGTTTTCGCCAAGTTCGGGTCCAAGGACCTGCAGCCCGTCGACCTTTCCAGCGCTCTGGAACGTGAGATTGACAAAGAGGCCATGCCCGTCACGCGAGACCGTACCGTGGCGCCGAATGAGTACCGTTTCAAGCTGAGCACGCCGGATTTCAACAACATCGTCGAATGGGGCGCGGAAGCGTTGGCCAATGAGCTGGCCGACAACCTCACCCAGTACGCGAAGGACCAGCATTACGCGTTCGTCGGTCCGGTCGTGGTGATCTTCGAAGAGGACCTTGACCTCACCAAGAGCAATTTCAAGCTGACGAGCGAATCCGTGCAAGGCAATACCGTGCCCGTCACCACCGACGCGCAGACCGAAGACTGCCCGATGCTGGAAATCGGCGAACACCAGTATCTGCTCACGGAAAGCAAGACCATCATCGGCCGCGGATCCGACTGCGATATCGTGATCGACGATCCGGGCATCTCCCGCCGCCACATGCAGATCGACATCACCGACAACGGCAACACCGTCATCGCACGCGATCTGGGCTCCACCAACGGCATGTATGTCGAAGGCCATCATGTCGAGGCGGCCACGTTGCTCGACGGCAACACGATCACCATCGGCCGCACCCGAATCCTGTATTGGGCCTCTTCGCAGGATCAGGAGTAACCAACCCCAACCTCGGGAGTTGCCTCTATGCTCACTGAACTTACTTTCGCGATCCTCAAGTACGGCTTCCTCGTACTGCTCTGGATCTTCGTGGCCTGTACGGTGCGTTCGCTGTACAGGGATGTGGAAACGCTCAGCCCGCGCAAGTCGCGGGCTCATCGCCGTAAGGAGCGTCGCGCGCGCAAGGCCGTCGAAGCGCCCGCGCCCGTGGCCGTCCCGGCACCAGTCGTCAGCGCCACATCAAGCGCCAAACCCACCTTGCTGGTCATCATCGATGGCCCCCTTGCCGGCAGTTCCGTCCCTTTGTCCGGCAACACCATCACGCTTGGCCGTTCCGCTTCGAACACCGTGGTTCTGGACGACGAATTCGTCTCGTCCCACCATGCGCGCGTCTATACGGATCCCGCCACCGGCAAGTGGGCCATCGAAGACCTGGGTTCCACCAACGGCACTGTGGTCAACCAGCAGCGTCTGAACGCTCCGATGATTCTCGGATCGCGCGTTCCCGTACGCATTGGCGCAACCACCTTTGAATTGAGGTGACCCGTTTGCCGACTTCTCCCGCTTCACAACCGCTGTTCATGTATTCCACCGTCGTTTCCGATGTGGGTACCGTACGTTCCAACAACCAGGATTCCGCGTTCGCCGGCGAGCATCTGATCGCCATCTGCGATGGCATGGGAGGCCATGCGGGAGGCGACACCGCCTCCACCATCGCCATCCGTTCATTGGCGCATATCGAGCAAGACAACGTGCAGGGCGATGTCCAGATTATCGCCCACATGATGGAAACCTCGGTTATGGCCGCGCATGACGCGATCGTTGGCAAAGCGAAGCGCGAACGTCGTCTCGCGGGCATGGGCACCACCGTCACGTCGGTCGCATTGGTGGCCGGATATTGGGTTTTGGCGCATATCGGCGATTCCCGCGCATATCTGCTGCATGACGGCCGTCTGATCCGCATGACGTCCGACCACAGCTACGTGCAGCATCTGATCGACACCGGCCGCATCAGCGAGGCCGAGGCGCGCAACCATCCGCAGCGCAACGTCGTGATGCGCGTTCTGGGTGATTTCGATATCGATTCGAGTCCGGACATCGCCATACGCAAGGCACATCCGGCCGACCGCTGGCTGCTCTGCTCCGACGGTTTGTGCGGCGTGCTTGAGGATTCCACATTGCAGGAGGTGCTGTCCGCCTGCTCCGATCAGGAGGAGTGCGCGCAACAGCTGGTTTCGATGGCGCTTCGTGCCGGCAGCACCGACAACGTCACCGCGGTCATCGCCGACGCGACGCTCGCCCTTGACGCGGACGCGTTCGATCTGCCGCATCAGACGCCATTGGTTGGCGGCGCGGCCAGCGCAAGCCTTGAGCCGATCGCCGACATCATCAACGAGCCGGTCGCATCCGCTCCCGCACTGCGCGAGGGCAAGAAGTCGCCGGCCGCCCGTGCCGCCGCACTGCGCAACGGCAAGAATCCCAACGAGGACGACAATCCTCCGGAACAGCGCGTGGCGCAACCGTCCACGGTACGCGAGGAGAACGGCGACCGCACCAATCCCGACACCGGTGAAATCCCCGTCGTACAGAAGGACGACGGCCGCATTTCCGCCGATCCGAACGATCCGGAAGTCGCCAAAGCCATCCGCAACGAGCATATCGAGCAGCGCAAAACGAAGCGCACGCGCACCCGACGCAACCGTGTGATCGCCATCATCGTCACCATCGTGGTACTGCTGGGACTGGCGGGCGGCGCGTTCGCAACCTACCGTTGGAGCCAAACCAAGTACTACATCGGCGACGACAACGGCGAAGTGGCGATTTTCCAAGGCGTGCCGACAAGCCTGTTCGGCTTCCAGCTGTCGCACGCCGTCACCGACACCCATATGAAGACGAGCGAACTGCCGCCAAGCTGGCAGGAACAGCTTGCGCAGGGCATTTCCTTCGACACGTACGGCGAGGCGAAAACGCATACGCGACTGATCAAAAAGCAGCTGAAGCAACAGCAGGACGAAGCCGCGCAGAAGGAACAAGACAAGGCAAACGGCGAATCCGACAACAAATCCTCTGGTACGACTTCCGACAAGTCGTCGGGCAAATCAGACAAATCGGACGACGCTTCGGCAAACAAGTCAGGCGGTGACCAGTCATGATGGCAACCCGTCTGAAGCAATTCGGCCTGCTGCTGTTCAGCATGCTGATTTGCGGCGTCGCGTTCTTCCAGATGTTCGAACGCACCACCGGCGGTTTTCCGCAGAATTATTTGTGGATGCTCGCTTTTGTCGGCGCATTGTTCCTGACTTCCTGGGGATTGCCGCTGCGTTTCCAGCCGTATGCCAACCAGGCGATCATGTGTTGTGTGATGGTGCTGACTGGCACCGGCATCATGATGATCGCCCGCATCGACCAGGATTCGAACACGTCCGTCGCGTTCAAACAGTTGCTTTGGCTGTCGATAGCGCTGGTTTTGGCGAATCTGCTGGTGATCTTCATGAAGGATTACCGTGTGCTGAGGCGGTTCTCGTACGTCAGCATGGTGATCGGTTTGGTGTTGCTGCTGTCACCGATGCTTCCGGTGATCGGTTCCGAACAGTATGGCGCGCGCATTTGGGTGAAGATTCCCGGTTTGGGATCGTTCCAGCCAAGCGAGTTCGCGAAGCTGTTCCTCGCGTTTTTC
Source organism: Bifidobacterium pseudocatenulatum DSM 20438 = JCM 1200 = LMG 10505 (assembly GCF_001025215.1). Taxonomy (NCBI): domain Bacteria; kingdom Bacillati; phylum Actinomycetota; class Actinomycetes; order Bifidobacteriales; family Bifidobacteriaceae; genus Bifidobacterium; species Bifidobacterium pseudocatenulatum. The sequence goes on along the minus strand of NZ_AP012330.1, from coordinate 45,266 downwards.
TTCGCCTCCTACCTGTATGACCACCGCGATCAGCTGGCGGTCGGTGGCAAGAAGGTGCTGGGCCTGCAGCTGCCGCGCATCAAGGATCTTGGGCCTATCATCGTGGTGTGGATCGTGTCGATGGGCGTGCTGGTCGTGCAGCATGATTTGGGCACGTCGTTGATGTTCTTCGCCATGTTCGTGTCCATGTTGTACGTGGCCACGGGGCGCACCAGTTGGATTGTGATTGGTTTCATCGCGTTCGCCGTGGGCGCGTTCGCCGCGGCCAATATTTTCAGCCATGTCGGCGCGCGCGTCGACGCCTGGCTGCACCCGTTCGACTCGGCGCAGTACAACAAGGAGTACGGCGGATCCTACCAGCTCGTCACGGGTATTTTCGGCCTGGCATCAGGCGGCTTGATGGGCACCGGCCTTGGGCAAGGTCACCCGTCGCTCACTCCGATCGCCAACTCCGACTACATCTACGCGGCACTTGGCGAAGAGCTGGGCCTCACCGGTCTGATGGCCATTCTGATGCTCTATCTGCTCATCATCGCCGCCGGGATGATCACTGCGATGAAAATCAAGGATGGGTTCGGCAAGCTTCTCGCATCGGGCCTCGTGTTCACCATGGCCTTCCAGGTGTTCACCGTGGTGGGAGGCATCACGTTAGTCATCCCACTTACGGGTTTGACTCTTCCGTACATGGCCGCCGGCGGATCCTCACTCATAGCGAATTACATGTTGGCAGCACTCCTAGTGGTGATTTCCAACTCGGCGAACAAACCCGAATCCGATATCGATAGCGACACGTTCCAATATGAGGCGATGCAGGCGCTGCGCGCCCGCAAGCAGAGCCGCGCCCGCAGAAGCGTGGCCTCCGCGCAGGCCTCCGCGCAGGCCACTGAAATCATCTCCACGGAGACGCCGGTTTCAGGCACGCCAGTCGTACCACCCGCTCCCCCATCGGGCACTCCGAACGTATCGGACAGCATGTCAGAGGGGAGCCAAGCATGAATAAGTCACTCCGCCAACTCTTCACCATCGTGGTGGCGCTGTTCGTCATCCTGGGCATGTCCACCACCATCATCACGGCGATTCGCGCGAACCAGCTCAACAACGACCCGCGCAACACCCGCGCCCTCTACCACGAGTATGGCGCTCCGCGCGGTGCGATCCTCGCTTCGGACGGCTCCGTCATCGCCAAATCCGACCCTTCGAACGACGCGTTCTCCTACCAGCGTTCCTATACCGCCGGCGAACTGTACGCGCCGGTCACCGGCTTCTTCTCGATCAGCCAACGCGGCTGGAACGGTATCGAAGCGTCGCGTAGCTCGCTGCTGTCGGGCCAATCCGACCAGCTGGTATGGCAGCGGTTCAAATCGCTGTTCACCGGCCAGGAAAACAAGGGCGCGACCATCGAAACGTCCATTGATCCGAAAATCCAGCAGGCCGCCTACAACGGTCTTGCCAACAATGACGGCGCGGCCGTGGCCATCGAAGTGAAAACCGGTCGTATTCTCGCCATGGCAAGCACGCCAAGCTACGACCCGAACCAGCTGGCGAGCCACGACACGTCCGAAGCGAACGGCAATTATTCCACGCTTTCGCAAGACGAGTCGAATCCGATGCTCAACCGTGCCACCTCGCAGCTGTATCCTCCGGGATCCACGTTCAAAACGGTGGTGGCGGCGGCCGCGCTGGAAACTGGCGAATACCAGACCGACACCGAGATTCCGGCCGGATCGAGCTACACGCTTCCGGGCACGGTCACACAGTTGACGAACGCGGTGTCGCAGGCCGACGGTTCGGACGGCAAGATCACGTTGGAAGACGCGATGGCGTATTCGTCGAACACCGCGTTCGCCCAGCTGGGCGTGGCTTTAGGCGATGACAAGGTGTCGTCCATGGCCAAGAAGCTTGGTTTCGACAGTCCGATCACGGTTGACGGATCCGATTCCACGGGCACGCCGTGGATGAGCGTGGCGTCGAAGTTCCCGACCGACACGACCGACGACAAGCTCGCTTTGGCGTCCATCGGCCAAGGAGACACCGTGGTGACTCCGCTGCAGAACGCGCTGGTGGCGGCCACCGTGGCGAACGGGGGCAAGGTCATGCAGCCGACGCTGGTGGATCGCGTGCGTTCCTCCGACCTGTCTGTTATTTCGCAGACCAAGCCGCAGGTGATGAGCCGCGCGTTCAGTTCGGGCACCGCCAACAAGCTCACGCAGATGATGGAGGCGGTGGTCACCAAGGAGAACCCGAATCTGGCCATCGACGGCGTGCAGGTGGCTGCGAAAACCGGCACCGCGCAGATCGGTGACGGCAATACGTCCATCGACGGCTGGGTGGTCGGCTTCGCCCCGGCGGACGATCCGAAGATCGCTGTTGCCGTGGTGGTGCACAATGTGGATTTGTATGGCTCGTTCGCGGCGGGTCCGATTATGAAGGCGATGATGCAGGAGGCGCTGGCAGAGTGAAACTGATTGAAGGACAGCTCATCCACCGACGCTACAGGTTGGATGCCCGTCTGGCCCAGGGTGGCATGGGCGAAGTATGGAAAGGCTATGATATCCAGTTGGGTCGTCCCGTGGCCATTAAGGCGTTGCGCGGCGACTTGGGCGTCACGCAGGAGGCCAAGCTGCTTCGCCTGCGTGCGGAAGCGCATAATTCCGCCAATCTTGCACACCCGAATATCGCTGCGTTGTTCGAATATTACGAACATGACGGCATCGGCTTCCTCGTTATGGAGTACGTGCCCAGCAAGTCGCTGGCCGACCTGTTCCACGAGCAGAACGGCCCGATGGAGCCGACCCGTCTGCTGCCGATTCTCATCCAGACCGCGCGTGGCCTGTTCGTCGCGCATTCGCATGGCGTGATCCACCGCGACGTGAAGCCTGCGAACATCATGGTGTCCGATTCCGGCGAGGTGAAAATCACCGATTTCGGCGTCTCCTACTCCACCAATCAGGAGCAGATCACGCAGGACGGCATGGTGGTGGGCACCGCACAGTACATTTCCCCGGAGCAGGCGCAGGGCCAGCATGCCACGCCTCAATCCGATATCTATTCGCTTGGCATCGTCGCCTACGAGGGCCTGTGCGGGCATCGTCCGTTCACGGGTGCCACGCCAGTCGACATCGCCGCAGCACATGTCAACAATCCGGTTCCGCCGCTGCCAGACTCCGTCGACGTGCAGCTGCGTGAATTCGTCATGTCGATGCTGTCCAAAGACCCGCTTGACCGTCCGAAGGACGCGTTGACGGTGTCGCGCACGTTGTCCCGCATCGAACGCCGTCTGCTCGACCAGCAGACACAATTGGCTGACACGATGGTGGTGCCTACAGGCGGAAGACTTCCGCGACGCGTGGTCAGCAGACCTCATATCTCCTTGAGCACTGATGGGAAGGAACAGGGATGAACATCAACATGCCTACCTCTTTGGCTGGTGGACGTTACCAGCTCGGCCAACTGGTCGGCCGTGGCGGCATGGCCGAAGTGCACGTGGCGCTCGATACGCGCCTTGGGCGTACCGTCGCGGTCAAGATCATGCGCGCCGACTTCGCCAACGACAAGATCTTCCTTGAGCGTTTCCGTCGCGAAGCCCATTCCGTGGCGCAGATGAACAATCCGAATATCGTGAACATCTACGATTCGGGCGAAGAGGTCGTCGCCACGGAAACCGGCCAGACCGAACATCTGCCGTATCTGGTGATGGAATATGTCAAGGGCCAGACCTTGCGCGACATTCTCAAAGTGAATGGCGCTCTGAGCCAGCGCGACGCCGAACAGGTGATGATGGGCGTGCTCAACGCGCTTGAGTATTCGCATCGCATGGGCATCATCCACCGCGACATCAAGCCCGGCAACATCATGATTTCCGAGCAGGGCGTGGTCAAGGTCATGGACTTCGGCATCGCCCGCGCGCTCGACGATTCCGCCGCCACGATGACGCAGTCGCAGGGTGTGGTCGGAACCGCGCAATACCTGTCTCCCGAGCAGGCACGCGGCGAAAGCGTCGACATGCGTTCCGACCTGTATTCCGCAGGTTGCGTGCTGTATGAAATGCTTACCGGAAGGCCGCCGTTTACCGGCGATTCCGCGGTTGCGATCGCCTACCAGCATGTTTCGGAGGTCGCCACTCCCCCAAGTTCGGTCGTTCCCGGCTTGCCGAAGATGTGGGATTCGATTTGCGCGAAGGCGATGGCGAAGGATCGTCAGAACCGTTACGCCACGGCTTCCGAATTCAAGAACGATTTGCTGACGTTCATGAACGGCGGCGTGCCGATGGCGGCCGCGTTCAATCCGTTGACCGATCTGACCAATATGAAGGCACGCAAACAGGCCGAAATGGACGCGAACACCGTGGCCATGACTCCTGCCGGTGAAACCGCCGCGACGCAGGCGTTCAATCCCGTTACGGGCCAGTTCGAGGCCGTGCCGAACCCACAGAACGGCGTATCCACAAAAACCCGCGCGGAACAGCGTGCCGAGGCCGCTAAGGCGCGTAAGAAGAAGCAGATCATCATCGGCTCCGTGGTGGGCGGTCTGGTGGCGCTGCTGGTCATTCTGGGTGTGTTCTTCATGCTGAACAAGAGCGACTCCACCGCCGACATGGTGGAAGTTCCTGATTTCACCGCCACGGCGAATATTTCCGAGGCGCGCGTCGAAGAGCAGCTCGCGGCCAAGGGTCTGAAGCTCGATGCCCGAGAGGATTCCGATTCAAGCGAGCCGAAGGGCACCATCACCAAGCAGAATCCGGCGGGCGGCAAGAAGGTCGCCAAGGGCTCCACGGTTTCCGTGTGGTTCTCCACCGGCCCTCAGTCGGTCGCCGTTCCGGATGTGTCGAACAAGAGCCAGGATGACGCGAAATCCATTCTTGAGGCCGCCGGCTTCAAGGTGGGTAACGTGCGCACGGTCGACAATGCCTCCATCGAAAAAGACAAGGTGGTAAGCACGGATCCTGCCGCCCATTCAAAGCAGACCAAGGGCACGATCATCACGCTGTACATTTCGTCCGGCATGACCAAGATTCCCGACAATCTGATCGGACAGCCGAAAGACACGGTTATCGAGCAGCTGAAGCAGGCCGGTCTGACGCAGATCACCATCGAAAGCGAATATTCCGATTCTATCGCTTCCGGCGCCGTCACCCGCGTCGAGCCGGGTGTTGGAAGCACGGTCGAGGCCGGTACCGCGGTCACGATTTGGGTGTCTACCGGCAAGCAGCAGATCAGCGTGCCCAGCGTGGTCGGCATGGGCTATGCGGGCGCCAAGAGCCTGTTGGAAAGCTACGGTTTCCAGGTCACGGTTTCCGGCCCGGAGGATGGCACGGTCACAGGCATGTCACCGACCGCCGGCACCCAGTCCGACAGCGGAGCCACGATCACGTTGACCACGAAGTCGTCCAGCACCAATAATGGCGGCAACAACGGCAACAACGGCGGCAACGGCGGCAATGGCGGCAACACCGACGGAGGCAACAACACTCCCGAAGGCAACTGATCGGTCGAGATAACCGCCATCATTCACAAGGAAGGCCCAGCTGAAATGCCAGCTGGGCCTTCCTCATTACGGTCTTATGTTCTTTTGCGATTCGTGTTTTCTTACGATTTTGTATTTTCTTGCGATTGAGATTGCGCGACTTACGTTTCCACGCTTGTACCATCGCTTGTACCATGCGTTTTCGCACTTCCCACGTCTTCTTGCTGCGACCTTAGGCCGCGACCTTGGGCTGCAATCCCTTGGAACGTTCCACGGCGTTCTCCTGGCCGCACACCTTCAGCCAGTTCGCAAGCAGACGGTAGCCGTCCTGCGTCATCACGGATTCGGGGTGGAACTGCACCGCATACATCGGCTTGCTGCAATGCTTGATGCCCTGCACGATGTGGTCGACCTGCGTCCACGCGGTCACCACCAGCTCTTCCGGCACGGAATCGGGCTCCACGGCCAGCGAATGGTAGCGGGTGGCGGTCATCGGATTGGCGACGCCTTCGAAGATCTCATCGTCGATATGCTCCACCAAGCTGGTTTTGCCGTGCATGATGGTCGGCGCGTGGCTTACGGTCGCGCCGAACACTTCGGCCAGCGCCTGCATGCCGAGGCACACGCCGAACATGGGCTTGGACTGCTCCGCGCACAGGCGAATCATGCCTTCGCTGGCACCGGAATCGGCCGGAGCGCCCGGGCCGGGAGAAATAAGCACGCCGTCGTATTCGTCGATCACATCGGCTTCGCCCGGATCGATCGCATCGTTGCGCACCACCGTCACCGCGGCACCCAACGTCTTCAAATAGCCGACAATCGTGTAAACGAACGAATCGTAGTTGTCCACGACCAAAATGCGTGCGGAATCGGTCATCATGCTCCTATCAACGTCGGAATGTCGGCGTTCGAATGCTTCGAATACTTACGTTGCGCGAATATTTGCGTTTGCATAGCAGTGTACGTGCGCAACATGTCGTGACGCGGCGCGCGTCTCACGCAGCAATCGCAGCAATCGTGATAATCGCAGATCGCAGCAATCGCAGCAATCGCTTTCACGTCTGCCAGCAAAACTGCCAGCAAGCCTTCCGGCAGACCGCCGGAAGGCACCTGAATACAGCTTTATATGGCCGTGTAATTCGACATTTCCTGCAATGCCGGAATATTCGTCGCAGCCCACGGGAACAGCCATTCAAAGCACGATGCGGCCGCCGCGAAAATCAGCAACGCCATGAGCACAAGTCGAATCGGAAGCACACCCGGCTGCAATCGCATCAATCCGCCGTACAAGCTGAATTCCGGCTTTTCGCGGCGTCCTGCGCGCACGTCGGCGAGATACGGCCAACGCCATGCCACCAGCGCGGAAAGGAAGATGATCGCATATGCGGCGAGCGCGCCGAGAATCCACGGTTTGAGTGAGCTGACGGATGCGACGATCGACGATTTTTCGTTGTTGACGAATTTGACTTTGCCGTTGGAGTCGGTGGAGGCGAGCTCCTGGGGGATGCCGTCGGACACCTTCGCCCAGTATGAGAATTCCGCGTAGCTGATCCAGCGGTGTGTCGGCGTGGAGTATTTCGGTTCGCATGTGGTCATGGTCAGCATGCGTTTGGTTGGCGTCGCGCCGGGGTTTTCGGGGTTGGCGGCGACCACTTCGATGTCGGTCGGCAGCACGATTTTGTAGCTGGCGTAGTGGTAGACGTACCAGTAATCCTGCGTGCGCACGATGATCGGGTCGCCTTCCTGCAGTTTGTCGACGTCGCCGAGTGGCTGTCCGTAGCCGTTGCGGTGCCCTGCGAAGGCGAAATTGCCGACTTGGCCAGGCATTTGCGAATCCTTGTAGTGGCCGAGTCCGTGCTTGTTGAGTTCGGTGAGAGAGGTGCCTTCAACGAGGTTGCGCTGCCATTGGCTGCCGAATCGCGGAATGTAGACCTGGGCGATGAGCTCGCCTTCCTGTGCGCTTTGCGGTTGCGTTGGCGGGTCGCCTTCCTGCGCTTGCGCAATGGTGACGCTGTCGGATTGGCCGGGGTCGGACCATGATACGGATTGGCGTGTTTCGATTTGGTTGTGTTCGGCCTGCACGCCCGTCCACCACATTTGCCATGCGATGTAGAGCGCGCAGACGGCCGCCGCGGTCAGCATGAGTTCGGCGAGGATGCCAAGTATCGTCCAGACCACGCTTTTGCGACGCTGCTTTGGTGCCACGTGCTTCATCGGTTACTTCCCCTCTTGCGATTCCTGCGTTTCGTCCGTTTGCTGCGATCCGTCTGTTTCGTTGTTCATCGCCTGCGCGTATTGCAGCGGCTGTTGCAATGCGTCGGTCGCGTCGAAATGGAGTTTTTCTTTTTCGTCGACCTGCCATCCCAAGCCGAACGCGCTGACGTACTGCCGGTATATGGTCACTTCCTGCGAATTGTCGAGCGCCTTTTTCATTGTCTCGACCGGGCCGATCGCGGAAATGGTGAATGGCGGCGAATACTTTTTGCCCTGCAAAAGCAGCACGTTGCCGGAACAGCGCACTGCGGAATTGAACAGCACACGCTGATCCATGATCATCATGGATTCCGCGCCGCCCGCCCAAAGCGCGTTCACCACGGCTTCGACGTCTTGCTGGTGCACCACGTAATCGTTGATGTTGGAGGTGGAGCCGCTGGAATCGACCATGTTTTCCCAGAGTGGCGAATCGTCGAGCGTCACCACGAGTCCGGGGCCTTCCACCGCGGGCAGCATGGTGCCGTTGCCGGCGCTTTCGCTGTCTTGCTGGTCGGCGTCGTCCTGGCTGTTCAGGGTTTTGCTCAGATCGTTCACGCGGGAGCTGAGCGCGTCGACTTCCGTCTGCAGGGAGTTGACTTTTTTCACGCGTTGTTCCACGAGTTCGGCGGTGTCGTTGGTCACCACGACGGAACGGTTCACGCGCAGATTCGTGGCGAGCAGGAATCCGGAGAACATGAGCACAAGGAATGCCGCCACTCCGGCCGCTTTCGACCGTTTCGCGGTGTGCTTGCCGGTGTGCTTCGCCATGCGGACCTTCCTGATTCCCATTAAGCATTTGCTCTGATTATGAACAGTTTTGCGCTGTGAGTTCGCCGCTTTCGAGTCTACCCACTATTATGACTTTTAGCCTATTAAAGGAGACTATGCTGATGGCTGACGAAGAGCTGCACGAAACCACCGCGGACGATCAGAACGATCTGCAGTCCACGGACGACACCGCTGCCGTTGAAGAGAGCAACGAAACCGTTCAGGATGCCGCTGAGGAAACCACCGTCGATTCCACTTCTGACGAATCCGCTGATTCCGACGACGATGACGATCACGACATTCCGATGGATCGCGTCGAAGCGGTGCTGAACGCTACCGCCGATAAGGACTCCCTGAGCCCGCAGATGCAGCGCATGATGAACCGTCAGGCGGAGAACACCCGCCGCGTGGAGGAAACCATCAAGGGCACCAAGTCCAATCCACGCTGGTTCGTGCCGCTGTTCTGCGCGCTGATGATCATCGGTCTGATCTGGGCGGTCGTCTACTACCTGACTTCCGACTACCCGATTCCGAACATCGGCGCGTGGAATCTGGCCATCGCATTCGCGATCATCATGATCGGATTCATCATGACCATGTGGTGGCGCTAAAGCGTAGTTTCGCCTTTCCTGCGATTTGAGGGCGTCTGTACAACGTGCGGTCAGACGCCCTTTTCGCATGCCCTTTTACGATTATCTCGCAATCTTTTCGTAGGTTTTCTTCGTAGGTTTCACGCTCTTTCGCAAACGTACGCGGTCTTTCGCGACTGCCTTGCCAATCCCGGTTCGCCTGTTTCTTTTTTCGATTCCGGTTTGTTTTTCAGATTTTCGACGTGCGCAGCAGCACATGATCGCAGCCTTGCATGGTAGTGCCGAACAGATAGACCGGACCACCGTCGGCAAGCTTCAATTTCTTGCGTAGCTGCGGTGCGGTAAGCGGGAAGTTACGTACCGCGATATTGGCCTGTTTCGTGCCATTCAGCAGTCGTTTTATATCCTTTTTATTCATGCCGCCGATCGCTTCAATCGCGAATCCTCTGCCGGGAAAATCGGCAACCGGCGTTGCCGACACGAAAAGGTGACTGCTTGGACCGACCTGCGTCACACCGAATCGTTCCTCCACCAGATCGAAGCAACCGGCCTTCATAATCGACGCATTCGGCTCATACAAGTAGTTTTTCACCTCCGGCAGCGGTTTGCCGCCAATGCGCAGGCCCTGCGTATATGCGGCGGAATCATAGTCGATCCGCTGATTGTCGTTCACGCAGAACACGCGCGGCGCGGATGGTTCCTCATGCACCTGCTGACCCAATACCAGCAACAGTTCCTTGCATTCGTTGCCGGTGGCCACGATATGCACTTCGCGTACGGTCCCGTCGAAATCGGCGACCGCCTTGCGCCAATCCAACATCGGCGAAAGCTTGACCAGCGTGTACTGCGATTTGGAGAGCAACAGGTCACGCAATTCGAACACGTTCGGCGTGCAATCCTCGATCGCGTAAGTGCGCGATCCATGCTCGTCGCGGCGGGCCGGATCAAGGTAGATGAAGTCCACCGGACCCATCTGCCTGAGGTATTCCACGCCGTCGCCGCACACGATGCGCGCCTGGTCGAGTCCCAGTGCGGCCATATTGTGTTCGGCCAGATCGCACAGATGCCGCTGCCGTTCCACATAAGTGGCTTGGCTGAATCCGCGCGCCAGATACGAGAAGTCCACGCCGAACCCGCCCGTCAGATCCACCATCGCCCTTCTCGCCACCAATGTGTCCGATTCTGGCGAATCGGACATCCACGCGCCCATTTTCATCTCTTGCGTGTCCGATTCTGGAGAATCGGACAACTGGAACGCACTTTTTGCCGTTTGCATGACCGATTCGGCAGAATCGGACAACTGTGGCTCACTTTTCGTGGTTTGGTTGTCCGATTCTCCAGAATCGGACACTCTGGCGCGCACGGTTGCGGCCGGCGCAAGCAGTGTTTGTGCGACTTCTGACTTGTATTGGGCTGTGAACTGCGATGAGCACTGTTCCATGGAAATGTGCGGAGGGTATACGATTCCCTCGCAGGAGGCCCATTGTGGCAGTTTTTTGCGTGCGATCTGCCATCCGGCAATCTGGTCGAGCGCCAACGGCAGGTCGAGCCCTTCCACACGTTTGGCCTTCAACGCCAGTTCGCGCACGTCCTCGTTACGATGCATCGCCACGAATTCGCGCGTCTCGTCATTCATGATTGTCATTGGTGACGTACCTGATTTCGTTGTGTTGATTCGTCGTCATTCTGGGGATTTTCTGGTTTCACACGATGTGGATAAGTCGTGGATTATTGTGGACGAATGTGGATAGCGTCTATATCTTGTAGGCAGTTTTATGGCCGTCCACAATATATAGGATGGTGTTTTTCCCCATTTTTCCACTATGCACAGTCGGGTTATCCACATTTTCCACCGTTGAAAAGCCGGGGAATCCACCGTTTTGTGAATATCCTTGTGGATAATGCACCGAGTTATCCCCGACTTACCCACAGCTCAACCCTCACTTATCCACACACTTATCCACATTTGTGGATAAGTGTGTGTCTGCGATTCCTCAAATCTGTTTTTTCTCCTGCCTGCCAACTAGAAGAACATGCCAAGAAGGGGGTTTGCGCGAAGTGGATTGCTCATATTGCATGCGACGACAATCGCAATAATCACGGCCAACATGATTACGCCGTACATCAGCGTGCGCTGCTGCAGGCTTTTGCCGCGCAACGCATGCAGACCGGAAACCAACAGCCAGGCGAACACTCCTCCGATGATGAATCCGCCGACATGCGCCTGCCATGCGATGTTCGGCGTGATGATTGGCATCAGGAAGTTGATGAGCATCCAGATCAGCATGGATCGAATGTCGATGCCAATGCGCTGGTATACCACCAGAATTGCCGCGAACAGGCCGAATAGCGCGCCGGAAGCGCCGTATGCGGATGTCAGCCAACCGTCTTGCGAGAACAGTGCCCAGACCATCATGCCGGCGCTTCCACCGAGTCCTGACAGCACGTATAACGCGAGATATGGCAGATGCCCCATCATGCGTTCCAATACAGGCCCGACGCACCACAAGGTCAGCATGTTGAAAAGAATGTGCCATAGGGAGGCCGGCTGGTGCAGGAACATTGACGTAATGAAGGTCCATGGGCGGTGAGTCGCCAGCGCGGGCATGAATACGCCTGAGCCGACGAATGCGTTGCAGCCGGTCGGCCAGACGATTTTCAATAGTGTTTCGACAATCCAGACCGCGACGCATATCGCCATGATCGTAACGGTGATCACAGGATCGCCGTTACGCCAACGGTATCGCATGGAACGTGCAGAGAAGAAGTCTTTGAACGACGGGGAATCGGGAAACAGACTGAAACGTTGATAAGCCATGTTTCAACCCTACTGGAACGTGCGAATCCGCGAATCTGCGAAATCATTGCAAATGATTGCATTCTTGTGAATCCCCGGCGCGTAAATCCACCCAATCAACACATTCAAGGAATTAATATAGTGAACAGAGTTGGCTTGAACGAGCAGGTCAGCCAATGTTCGCCGATATTTGGGAAAGGATCCGTCATGGAGAACAAGTCTTCTAACGGTTGGAAGTTCTTCGCACTGCTCTTCGGAGCTTTGCTTGCCGGTGTCGTCGGTCTGTATGTGTACAAGCAGCAGAATCCGGATTACGATCCGTGGGAGGAGCCATGGGAGAACAGCTCGTCTCCTGTCGATCTTGGCCTGACCAAGGATGCCGAGGATGGCGAAGCCGAAGTCGCTCCCGCCACCCCAGAAGCTGCCTGATTTCTCTTTCTTTCAAGCCCTGCGCCCCACGCGCAGGGCTTTTTGTTTTGCCCTGGAAAACGAAAAGGGACGATTCCAAAACGGAATCGTCCCTTCGTCATCACGCCCTATCTAACGCTACGAGTCATACATCACGCGATAATTCACGTCACATATGGCCCGTGCGAAGCGAAAGTAATGACGAGCGCAGTATCACAAGGCGTGGAAGGCGAAAGCGTACGAAGATACGTCAAGCCTTCCACAACGCAGATAACGCTCCGTCATTACTTGAGCGGACCGGTCATCCAGATGCGCTCGAGGTAATCCTCCATCGAGCGGTCGGAGCTGAAGTAGCCCGAGTTCGCCACGTTGATGAGGGCCTTGCGGTTCCATTCGAGCGGCTGGGCGTAGAGGGCCTCGATTTCCGACTGGATGGCGGTGTAGGCGCCGAAGTCGGCGAGGGTCATGAACCAGTCCTTGGTGAGCCAATCGTGGACAAGGTCTTCGTACACGGTCTTGTCGCCGTTGGAGAAGGTGCCGTCCGCGACCATGTCGATGGCGGCTTTGAGACGAGGATCGGCCTCGTAGTACTTCTTCGGATCGTAGCCTTCGGCATAGAGGGCATCCACCTCGTCGACGGTCATGCCGAAGAGGAAGAAGTTCTCAGCGCCGACGCGCTCACGGATTTCGACGTTGGCACCGTCGAGGGTGCCGACGGTCATGGCGCCGTTGAGAGCGAACTTCATGTTGCCGGTACCGGAGGCTTCCTTGCCGGCCTGGGAGATCTGCTCGTCGAGGTCGGTTGCCGGGATGAGGTGCTGTGCGAGACGCACGTTGTAGTTCCACGGGAAGTAGACGTTCAGCTTGCCCTTGACATCCGGGTCGTTGTTGATGACGCGGGCGACGTTGTTGATCAGCTGGATGGTCTGCTTGGCGAGGTAGTAGCCCGGAGCGGCCTTGGCGCCGAACACGATGGTGCGCGGCATGACATCGTCGGCGGCGATCCTGCCGGACTTGATGTCGGCGTAGCGTGCGATCACGGCGAGGATCTTCAGTGCCTGACGCTTGTATTCGTGCAGACGCTTGACCATGGTGTTGATCATGGTGTTCGGGTCGATGTCGAAGCCGTATTCGCGCTTGGCGTAGTTGGAGAAGTCAACCTTGTTGGCCTGCTTGACGGCGGCGAACTTCTTGACGAATTCGTCATCGGCTGCGAGCGGTTCGAGGCCCTTGAGCAGTTCGAGGTCGCTCACCCACTTGTCGGTGCCGAGGCCTTCGGTGATGAGGTCGGACAGACGCGGGTTGGCGAGCTTGACGAAGCGGCGAGGGGTCACGCCGTTGGTCACGTTGGTGAACTTGTCCGGATACACGTCGGAGAAGTTCTTCAGGGTGACGTCCTTGAGCAGCTGGGAGTGCAGCTCGGCAACGCCGTTGACATGGGAGCCGCCGTAGGTGGCCAGGTAGGCCATGCGCACGGAGTCGCCGGTGTAGATGGCCATGTCCTTGATGGTGGCTTCGTCGACGCACTTGGCCTTGAGCTCGGCTGCGAACTGGTCCTGGATCTTCTCGATGATTTCGAGGTGACGCGGCAGGAGTTCGCCGATGAGCTTGGACGGCCACACTTCCAGGGCTTCCGGAAGCAGGGTGTGGCAGGTGTAGTTGAAGGTCTTGTTGGTGACGGTCCAGGCGGTGTCCCAATCGTAGCCGTACTCGTCCATGAGGACGCGCATGAGCTCCGGAATGCCGATGACCGGGTGGGTGTCGTTGAGCTGGAAGGTGATCTTGTCCGCGAAGGTGGTCAGATCCGGCTTGTCCTGACCCGGGTAGAAGACGCGGATGGCGTCGTGGATGGAGGCGGACACGAAGAAGTACTGCTGCTCGAGACGCAGTGCCTTGCCCTGCGGGGTGGAATCTTCCGGATACAGGATCTTGGAGATGTTCTCAGCTTCAACCTGCGGCTTGACGGCGTCAAGGTACTCGGACTTGTTGAAGGTGAGCAGGTCGAACTCGTCGTAGCTCTTGGCGGTCCACAGACGCAGGGTGTTCACACGGCCGGAGGCGTAGCCCGGAACCATGTAGTCGACCGGCACCGCACGCACGGACCAAGCCGGCTTCCATACCTTCTTGCCATCTTCCTCAACGACTTCGCCGCCGAAGGAAACCTTCTGGTCGCGGTTGTAATCGATGTGTCCCCACGGCTCTTCATTGGTCAGCCAGTAGTCCGGGGTTTCGATCTGCTTGCCGTTTTCATCGAACTTCTGCTCGAAGATGCCGTACTTGTACTGAATGCCATAACCGAATGCCGGCACGCCCAGCGAGGCGAGCGAATCGATGAAGCAGGCGGCCAGACGGCCGAGGCCACCGTTGCCGAGGCCCGGCTCGTGCTCGGCGTCGACGACGTCCTGCACGGAGAAGCCGAGTTCCTTGACCGCGGCGTCGAACTGCTCGGTCAGACCGGCGTTGAGCAGCGCGTTGCGCAGCTGCTTGCCCATCAGGAATTCTGCGGACAGGTAGCCGACTGCCTTGGTGTTGCCGTTGACCATGTCGGACTGGGTCTTGAACCAGGAATCCATGAGGTGGCGGCGCACTGCGGCGGACGCGGCGACGTACACGTCGGCCGGCTTGGCCTGCTCGACGGTGACGCCCTGGGTGTACTTCAGCTGCTCGCGGATCTCGTCTGCGAACTGCTCCGCGGTGACCGCGGACTTCGGTGCGGTAATTTCAGTCATTAATCGACTCCCTTTGACGGATTACTCTCCAGGAACATTATGCCTTACCCCAGCGTCCTTGCATTAGCGGCCGCATGAACACTAAGTAACATCATGCATACGTTCTCATACATAGCATACTACGTAATCATAAAAAGATGAAATTTCAAGCAATTACAAGCAAGCATTCGTTTGCAGAAATAATGCAAACCGGCTGCAAAAACGTTGCGAGCAACATGCAAACGACATGCAACAACATTGCGAACGCTGTCAAGAATCGCAGGTATTTTCCCTCTCTTCACACCCCTATTCAGTTGTGACTACGTTGTCTGCAACACCCCATCATAGTCGCTCGCAAACGGCAAAATAACACGTATGGCTGTTATTCGAGAACAAGATCTGCATAAGGGGCATGACGCATTTGCACAATGGCTGCAAACGTCTCATCGCATGATCGCCGACAATATTCCCGCAAATACCGACGCGGCCCGCGATTTCCGTCTGGAATTCTCTCCACGATTGCCACGCCAACTGTGGGCGATGGCGGTGCGCTACTCGCTGCATCTGCTGGAGAAAAAAGCGCCCGGGGCGGGCGTGGAAGTTCGTGTCGCGCCGTGGGGTGCCATCAAGATTCTCGACGGACCGGCATCCGATCCGCATAATCTCACACCGCCGGACGTGATCGAACTGGAACCGGACGTGTGGATGAGACTCGCCACGGGCATCACCAGCTGGGCTGAGGAGAAGGAGGCAGGACGCATCACGGCCGTTGGCGAACGCGACGATTTGAGTAGCTTGCTGCCGTTGGTGTGACAGGCTGCGAGAAGACCGTCACAGGCGCAAAAACGCATAGCAAAACCGCGATGTGGATACACCTGGCAGGCATATCCGCATCGCGGTTTCACAAAGTACCTGATATGCCGATCAGTCCTGCTTCTTCGGCTTCAGTGCGCTGGGCATCGGCATCGGGATGGGCTTGTGTGGCTTCGGCGCGGCGGACTTGGCTGCCGGGAACTCTCCGCTCGTGGCCTTCGCCGCCGCCTCTGCGGCCCACTTTGCATACTCGTCGAGGTCATCCTCGGCGTCGGTTTGCGCGGACTCCTGAGCATCTTCAGAAATCTCATCTTCAGCGTCCGCATCGTGAGAATATTTTGCTTCGATATCGGCGAAAGGATCAAAAGAACCCGAACCAGGCTCCTGGGCACCGAGCTCCTTGGCGAGCTCATCATAATCGGTGTCGGTGGTCAGGTACTTGAGCTTTCGGGCTATTTTCTGCTGTTTGGCTTTCTGACGTCCGCGGCCCATCTGACCCCCTGAGGATTACTGTGCTATCAATTCATCAAACAAGAGAGTACCACTTGCTGTGCCATATTTCGTTGTCGGCTCAGACTTTTACGATAAAATCGCTGATTTTCTTAAGAAAAGGACACGTATGACGGACGAAACCCAGGAGCAGCAGATCACCGCTGTCGGCAATGAAATGAGCGCGAGCTTCCTCGCAGCGAAGAAGCGTTCCGACGCAACGCTCGCCGCAATCGAACAGAATCCGGGCAAGTTCACCATGCTGACCGGCGACCGTCCGACCGGACGTCTGCATCTCGGCCATTATTTTGGTTCGATTCGTGAGCGCGTCGCCATGCAGAATCGCGGCGTGAATTCGAATATCATCATCGCCGATTATCAGGTGATCACCGATCGTGACACGACCGCGCACATCGAAGACAATGTGCTCAACTTGGTGCTTGACTACATGGCTGCCGGCATCGATCCGGAAAAGACCATGATTTTCACGCATTCCGCCGTTCCTGCGGAGAACCAGCTGATGCTGCCGTTCCTGTCATTGGTGACTGAGGCCGAGCTGCATCGCAATCCTACGGTGAAGTCGGAAATGGAAGCTTCCGGCCATGCGCTGACCGGCCTGCTGCTGACTTATCCGGTGCATCAGGCATGCGACATTCTGTTCTGCAAGGCCAATGTGGTACCGATCGGCAAGGATAACCTGCCGCATGTCGAGATCACGCGCACCATCGCGCGTCGTTTCAACGAACGCTACGCCAAGAAGCATCCGGTGTTCCCCGAGCCGGCCGCGATTCTGTCTGAAGCGCCGGAGATTCCAGGCTTGGATGGCCGCAAGATGAGCAAGTCGTACGGCAATTCCATCATGTTGGGCGCCACAGCGCAGGAGACCGCCAAGCTCATCAAGAAGAGTCCGACCGATTCCGAGCGCCGCATCACGTTCGATCCGATCGCACGTCCGCAGGTTTCCGCACTGCTGACGACCGCCGGTTTGGTCACCGGTCGCGATCCGAAGGAGATCGCCGAGGAGATCGGCGATTCCGGTGCGGGCGCGCTGAAGGCGTATGTGATCGAATCGGTGAACAGCTTCCTTGAGCCGCATCGCGCCCGTCGCGAGGAACTCGCCAAGGATATGGATTACGTGCGCGACGTGCTCGCCGAAGGCAACAAGAAGGCCAACGCCATCGCCAACGAAACGTTGGAGCAGGTGCGCGACGCCATGGGCATGCGCTACTAAAGCTCCAGAAACACCATAATCACGCTTTAAACAGCGTTTCAGCATCGACAAAGGCCGGATTGCGTATTGCACAATCCGGCCTTTGTTGCGTTTGAGTGGCATGTGCCACATTATGTTTGATTAGATTTTCGCGCGCTTTTCGCCGGAAGCGATTTCCGCTGCGACCAAATCGTCATCCACCTTGCGGTCATCGGGATCATCAAGATAATGATCGAACTCGTGCAGCACTTCAGCATCGGGAGCCGGAGTCAGCAGCGACACCACCACAATGAACAGCAGCGAGATGATGAACGCCGGAAGCAGCTCGTAAATAGCGAAGACACCACCAAGCGGCTTGATGAAATTATGCCAGATCAGCACGGTCGCAGTACCGGAAAGCATGCCCGCAATCGCACCGAATTTATTGGTACGACGCCAATACAGCGAGCAGAGCATCAGCGGACCGAACGAAGCGCCCAAACCGGCCCATGCATACGAAACAACCTGGAAAATCGACGAATTCTGATCGAACGCAACCACAATGCCGAAAATGAACATAACCAGCAATGTGATGCGCGCAACCATCATCACCTGACGATCGGTGGCCTTGCGATAGAGCAATCCGCGGAAAATATTCTCACCGACCGCGGAAGCGCCGATAATCAGGTATGACGACGACGAACTCATGGACGCGGCGAAAATGCCCGACACCACGATGCCGCACATGAAGCTCGGCAGCAGAGCCTGCGAAACCACGATGAAAATGTTCTCCGCAGCGGACTGCGTGACGAACTGCGTCGGCATCATCGCACGGCCAACCAAACCGATGCACACGCCGCACGCCAGCGACACCACACACCACGTGGTGGCGATGATGCGAGACTTCTTGATCTCTTCGGAACTGCGGATCGACAGGAATCGCACGAGCACCTGCGGCATGCCGAAATAGCCAAGACCCCACGCAAGCATGGAAATCATGGTGATCACGCCGTATTCGGTAGGCGCGCCGAACATGGCCTGGCCAGCCTTGACAATCTGCTCGCCGGCATCGTTCAGAATCGGCGTGGCCATTTGCGTGCCGTCAAGGAAGCCTGGAATGCCTTTGAGGAAGGCGACGGTGTTGTCGACGCCGCCGACGGATGCGACGGAACCGATGAACACCACTGCCAGCGCGAAGAACATGAGCAAGCCTTGGATGAAGTCGGTCACGACCACGGAAAGATAGCCTCCGATCACGGTGTAGGCGAACACGATGGCAGCGCCGATCACCATGGTCAGGTGGTAGTCCCAGCCGAACAGGGTCGAGAAAAGTTTGCCGACCGTCACGAAGCAGCTACCGACATACACACAGAAAAATACGAGGATGATCAGCGCCGCGATGGTGGAGACGATATTGCGTTTGTCATGGAATCGTTTGGAGAAGAAGTCCGGAATGGTGATCGCGTCACCTGCCACCACGGAGTAGCGGCGCAAACGGCGTGCGACGAGCTTCCAGTTGAGGTAGGTGCCGAGAGCCAGGCCGAGGGCCGTCCACAGCGGGTCGGCGGCACCGGTGAAGTAGGCGACGCCCGGCAGTCCCATGAGCAGCCAGCCGCTCATATCGGAGGCTTCGGCGCTCAATGCCGTCAGCCATGGACCAACGCCTCGACCACCCGCGAAATACTGACGAGTGGAGGAATTGGACCGCTTGGAGTAGATGAAGCCGATGGTGAGCATGGCCACAAAATAGATGACCATCGCCAGCAGCACCCAAAAATCTTTGGTAACCATGAATTCTCTCTTCTTAGATTGCTAGCCGAATTTCTTTCGAATCTCTTTCTTCAAATCTCTGTCGAAACGAATTTCTTTCGAATCTCTTCTGAAAAAATATGCGATTGTCCCAATGTACCGGTCGAACATTGCGACAATCGCATTTATCTCATTTACGCGCCCAAATGCCGAAACGGATCAAATATCGTATCTCCAAGACTTATCGGTGATAACGCGAGCCATGGCTAGGCCGATCGGCAGACAGATAATCACCATGAACGCGCGGAAAGCCCAGTCGAGGGCGTTCAAGGTGTCGAATTGGCCGAGGTGGAACATGGCTTGATACATGTACAAACCGGGAACCATGATCACGATGGACGGCACGGTCAGGCAGATGCGCGGGTAGCCGAGATGCGGAGCGAGCCAGCTGCGATGAACCGCAGAACGCCATGCGGAGGCAAGCAGGCCTGCGAGCAGTGCGCCGATGAATGCGCCGGCTTCGGCGGGAACGCCCATGTCAACGATTTCCAAACGCAAGGTGTCAGTAATGGCGCCAATGGTGGCGGCGACAAGGCACATGCGCTGCGGCGAGTTGAACATGGTGGAGAAGCCCCAGACGCCGATGAATGCGAACACGAAACGCAACAGGCAATTGACAACCGGATTGAGTCCCAACGGCTCGAATCCTTCCGGATTCAAATGCACGATCGAAGCGACCATCCAGCCTGCGAGCGTCGCCATCAAAATAATGCACAACACGTACGCAACGCGCTGAATACCTGACGGAAAATCAATTTTCGCCATATCAAGTCCACCCGTAATCAGCGGGAATCCAGGAATCACAAACAGCATGGCACCGATGTAAGCCGTATCATGCTGCAATGCGACGGGCTCGAAAATACCAATCAATCGCAGGGTGCCCGTGCAGGCGAGTGCCGCGACGGCCACGCATACGAACGTCACGAAGAACTGGTTGAGATGGTGGGCGAACAGGCGGCGGCGCAGCCAGTGACCAAGTCCCGCGCCGATGAACGCGCCGATCATATCGAAGGGACCGCCACCAAGCAGGAACACGAAGGATGCGCAGGCGCAGGCCGAGGCGAATCCCGCGAACGCCGGCGAATACAGGGGTTTGCGTCGTTCGATCATGTCGAGTCGTTCGTGGGCTTGGCGAACGGTGATGCCTTGCGATTGGTCCGCTTCTTTTCCGACGTGGTCGAAATGTTCGGCGTATTGACCTTTTGGCGGCTTGTGATTGCGATTTTTGCGCGCTTTTTTCGTGGTCGATTCGCTTGACGTAACGTTGGCCGTACCGGCAGTTTCACGCTTGGTTTCACGTTCGGCTTCACGTTCACCGCGATTATGCTGCTCGCTTGCCGCTTCGATGTCACGCAAGTGCAACGGCTGCGCGGTGGTATCGGTCACTTCGGCGCGTTCCGTCACCATTTCAAGCGCGTCGAGCACGGGATCGTCAGATCCCTCCTGATTCTGTTCGGCTTTCTGACGTTCGCGAAGACGCTTCGACAGGTCAGCCGACACCTGCGACGCATCACGCTTGTCGAGATGCTGCATAAGTCCTTCGGACACGTCGGATTGGCTGTGGTACATCGATCCTTTGCCGAGGTTCACGTTGAACCAGTCAGCGAAGTGTTCGAGCAGCCAAATGCGTTCCGTGTTGACGCCGGTGGTTGGCAGGTCGACGACTTCGGTGATACGGTCTTTGCCGTCGGTGCAGGAGGCTTCGATGTCGGTGAGGTTCACGTCGGCGCGCACGTGCACGCCCAGCGGATAGGCGATGCGGTGCATCATTTCGCGTACGCGGAAGCTTCCGGTGCCCGCGCCGAGATCGAGCATGCCGACGCGTACGATCACGCTGGCTTTTGCTGCGATTCCCGCTTCAGCGACCGGCTTGTCCCAATCCCGTTCGATATCTTCCATATCGAGCGGAATGGAGTGTGTATGGAATTTGCTGACGGCCGAAGCGCTTTTTTCCGCGCTATCGAAATTCGTCTCATGTTCATGTTCGTATTGTGCGCTCACAAGTTCAGGTCTAACGTGTGGGCTGGTCGGAGGATTTTCGAAATTTCCGTCGATTTCACCTTGTGGACACCACTGGACCACGATGCGGACATTTTCGGTATTTCCGTAACCAAACTGTCGATTTGCCGCGCATACAATGGTCGTGCATTACCGACCGAACTTAGGGCTGTGGGCTCGCAACAGACGGCCAAAACAATCGCGGAGGTGCCGCGAAGGACCGACAGACCGGGCAACCCGATGGTTTGGAGAAGGAGGTCTGATGACAATAGAAAACGAACAGATCACGCCTGCCGACGCAGCTATCGTCTCGTCCGGCACCGGCACCAAAGGCCCCGAGGAGCGCGATCTTCCCGCTTCCCTCAAAGAGGAAATGGATCTGTGTTTGCAGATTCTTCGCGAGGTGCTCGGCGAATTCGATGAAAAGCTGCTGGCCAAGTTCGATGAAGTGCGCGAACACGCACTGAACGCTAGCGCCGAACGCTTCTCCGGCATTCTGACGGATACGAATCCGAATCAGGATGACCTGCAGAAGGTCGTCGACATCATCGATAAAACGGATGTGCATGAGGCACAACTGCTGGCCCGCGCCTTCACCACCTACTTCCATCTGGCCAACCTATGCGAGGAGAACTACCGTGTCTCCGTGCTGCACAGCCGTGAGGCCGCCGTAGATGACACCCAAGCCGTCGACCCAGTGAACGAAATGACCTGCGCCTACCACCAGCTCATTAACGAAATGGGTCCGGCCAAAGCCAAGGAACTGCTCGACCAGCTCGAGTTCCATCCGGTGTTCACCGCGCATCCGACTGAAGCCCGCCGCAAAGCCGTGGAAGGCAAAATCCGTCGCATCTCCCAGCTGCTCGCAACGCACAAGCTGCTTGGCGGTTCAGACAAGAAGGAAAACTCCCGTCGACTCTTCAACGAGATTGACGCGCTGTTCCGCACCTCTCCGATCGCACTGAAGAAGCCGACTCCGGTTGAGGAATCTGAAACCATTCTCGATATTTTCGACAATACGTTGTTCTATACCATTCCACAGGTGTACCGTCGTTTCGACGATTGGATCCTCGGAGATAAGGCTGGCCTCGTGCCGCCGGTATGCCCGGCGTTCTTCCACCCGGGAAGCTGGATCGGCTCCGACCGTGACGGCAACCCGAATGTCACCGCCAAGGTGAGCCGTCAGGTAGCCCGCAAGTTCAGCGACCACGTGCTGGGCGCGTTGCAAATCGAGACCCGCCGCGTTGGCAAGAACCTGACGATGGAAGCTGAGACCACTCCGCCGAGTGCCGAGCTCAAGAGCCTGTGGAACCATCAGAAGGAAATGAGCGAGCGCCTGACCGACAAGGCCGCACTGATCTCCACCAAGGAGCTGCACCGTGCCGTCATGCTGGTCATGGCCGATCGTCTGAAGGCCACCATCGACCGCGATGCTGATCTCATGTACCACTCCTGCGAGGATTACATCGCCGACCTGAAGGTCGTGCAGCGCTCCCTCGCCGAAGCCAACGCCAAACGTTCCGCCTACGGCCCGCTGCAGGACCTCATCTGGCAGGCAGAGACCTTTGGCTTCCATATGGTCGAGATGGAGTTCCGCCAGCACTCCGTCGTGCATTCCCGAGCGCTGGAGGATATCCGCGAACATGGTCTGCACGGTGAGCGTGGCGAACTGCAGCCGATGACCCACGAGGTGCTCGACACCTTCCGCGCCCTTGGTTCCATCCAGAAGCGCAACGGCATCAAGGCCGCCCGTCGTTACATCATCTCCTTCACCAAGAGCGCCCAAAACATCAGGGACGTGTACGAGCTGAACCGTCTGGCGTTCTCCCATCCCAAGGATGTTCCAACCATCGACGTGATCCCGCTGTTCGAACAGCTTGAGGATCTGCAGAACTCGGTAGACGTACTCGAGGAAATGATCAAGATTCCGGAGGTCCAGGCTCGTCTGAAGGCCACCGGCGGCAAGATGGAAGTCATGCTCGGCTACTCCGACTCCTCGAAGGACGCTGGCCCGACCTCCGCAACCCTGGCCCTGCATTCCGCACAGGAACGCATCGCCAAGTGGGCGGAATCGCATGACATCGATCTGACCCTGTTCCATGGCCGCGGTGGTGCCGTCGGCCGCGGCGGCGGCCCGGCTAACCGTGCCGTACTCGCACAGCCGGTCGGCTCCGTAAAGTGCCGCTTCAAGCTCACTGAGCAGGGCGAGGTCATCTTCGCACGCTACGGCAACCCGGCACTGGCCATCCGCCACGTCGAGTCCGTTGCGGCTGCAACGCTGCTGCAGTCCGCTCCAAGCGTGGAGAAGCGCAATACGGACATGACCGCCAAGTACGCCGACATGGCCAACAAGCTCGACGAGGCCGCGCATAACCGCTTCCTCGACCTGCTGAACACCGACGGCTTCGCACCGTGGTTCTCCACCGTCACGCCGCTGACCGAAATCGGCCTGCTGCCGATCGGCTCCCGTCCGGCCAAACGTGGCCTTGGAGCCAAGTCCCTCGACGATCTGCGTACCATTCCGTGGATCTTCTCCTGGGCGCAGGCACGCATCAATCTGGCCGCATGGTACGGCCTGGGCACCGCGTGCGAACAGTTCGGCGATTTGAACACCTTGCGTCAAGCGTATGAGGAATGGCCTCTGTTCTCCACGTTCATCGACAACATCGAAATGTCGCTGGCCAAGACTGACGAGCGCATCGCCAAGATGTACCTTGCCCTCGGAGACCGTGAAGACCTCAACAAGAAGGTCCTCGACGAGATGGAGCTCACCCGCAAGTGGGTGCTCGAGATCGTAGGCGACAAGTGGCCTCTGCAGCACCGCCACGTGCTCGGCCAGGCCATCCGCATCCGCTCGCCGTACGTGGATGCGCTGTCCGCCACTCAGGTGCTCGCCCTCGGCTCGCTACGCAAGCGCGTGGACAAGGAAGAGCTCACGCACGGACAGAAGGAGAACTACACCTACCTGATCCTGTGCACCGTGTCCGGTGTCGCAGCAGGCCTGCAGAACACGGGCTGATCTTCGGCTGACCGCCTGAATGATGCGAGCGGGGAGGTTCCGTGCCGATAAACGGCGCGGGCCTCCCCGCTCGCGTCGCGCGGCCCTAGCCTGGCCGGCGACAGCGCACAAAACAGGCACGCAGGCCGAGCGACAGACCCCCAATCATCCGACGTAACCCGGTGCCTGTCCGCGTTTACCCACGCCGCGACACCGACAGCCATCGTGGGCTTATACAACTGGTTCGGTCAGACTTATATTCTCGGCAGATTGAGCCTAGTCCACATTTCTCTATTTCTTCCTCGTCCTGCTTATAACCCCAATGACAACCCTTTTGGTTACGGCTTTCCTTCATGACAAACTGTCTTGGAAGAAGATTGTTCGCATCATAGCGCTGTCTTACTGTTTGACCATATTGGGTGTATTTCTGAACGAGTTGTGTTGTTGACGGAAGACGCCGCACTCGAAGGTTTTTGTTCAGCGCCTAACATGCAGCACTAGCATACTTATCCTCAATCCACTCATGATTCAGTAACAACTGCATGACTCCTGAAACACAGACACATAGCGAAGCCCTCGTTTGCAACTTCCACGAGAGAGAACCTTTGCTATTTTCACTAGAAAATCACACCCTAGAGTGCACCCCTACTCATTTTCCATTAGAATACTCTTAATATCTTAATCATTGTCGATTGAGATTAAATTTTCACATGGAGGAAATTATGAAATCCAGAAGAGTTTTTTTATTCTCCACAATTATCTCAGTTTGCCTATGCACAGTTATGACCACTCCAGCCTTTGCTGTAAATTGGTGGCAGGTTGGATGGATTGTCGCCAATAACGTCATCGACCGGGTAGTCAATCTCGATGGGCAAAGTTCAAATGATCAATATTCCACCTATATGGTTTCACCTTCCATTGTTTTCAACAATGGCACCAATGGGGGCGAATTCTATATGCGCCCTCAAGTCTCCAGCCGTGTGACCAGTTTCGAAATGCACGCGCATAGAGCTAACCCCGTCGATTTTGGAGCCAATATAGTTCTAGCCTTGTCCACAACCTCAGGCAAAAGGGTTATCAATAAAACAGTAGGGACAAACCAGTATGTCTCATACACCAGATCAAGCAGCGATGGCACCGGAACATGGGACGCTCGTTTCACCGAAGATGACAGCGGGAAAAATTGGCAGTGTTATTACCGCCAATATTACGGCAATGGAAGAAGTCTTCCAACGATCATCGACGTCCCAAATACCAATCTAATCGACTACCTGGCTAACGATGGCACCACGTTCCGATACAACGCCAACCCAGATCAACCAAGAACAACAAAAGCCCCAACCCTTGACATCAAACAACTTAACAATCAATTTTATGACGAAAAAAGTGGTATATCAGTCGATTATCTTCGCGACTACAATACAGGAGATGATATTATTTTTGAAGATATCATAGATAAAATTCAATTCAATCCCAATGAAAACAATACATCACTCTTCTTTTTATTAGACAACGAATATATTGAATGGAAATTTAATGGAAATATCACCAACAAGTACAAGAAAGAAGACAGAATTAACCTTCATTTTAAAGTAATTACCGTGAAGCAATATAAAGGGATTACATTTGAGAGTATCGATTTCTTCAAAGATTCAAGCAACGGAATAAATAAACAAGGACCATACCCTTGCATCTCCGACTACCTAAAATAAGGAGAACAGTGCAGTACATATATCTCACAGCACTTGCCCTGCTAGGATTATGTATGCTTATTTCTCCAAGGCAACTCTGGAAAATAAGCAATTTCCTCTGGACTCAAAAAGGAGATCCGAGCAATCTATACACATCCTTAATGAGAATAAGCGGTGCCGCCTTTCTTGTTTTAGCTCTTATTCTTTTCATCTTCTGCAGACTGCAGTAACACCTACCTGATCCTGTGCACCGTGTCGGGTGTCGCAGCAGGCTTGCAGAACACCGGCTGATTGTAGCCAGTTTCTTTCAGGGTCCCCGTTCGCACTGCCGATCGGGGACCCTTTTTCATACCTATATCTGCCTTATATATGGCAGAATCGGAGCCTTGTCATGAGCCTTCTCGCTTATATATGGCAGGCCATCATGCGAAAAACCCACTTCGGGGGTACATCTTTCCGGTTTTTCACCTTTGGGACTGTCATACATAAGCGAAATATCACCGGACAGAACACGAAATCTGCCATACATAAGCGAGATATCGCTCTATTTCCCAGCGAACGGTCAGACCAAAACGTATGATGTTGGCTAGCCTGAACAATGAGGGGTGGAGTCAATGGCAGACGAACTGTTTGTAGACCAAGACGAGGTCGAAGGCACGGCAAGCGGCGTTTGGAGCCGCATGCTGGCAGGTAATCGCAGGTTTGCGGAGGGCAAACCGGAACATCCGAATCGTGGCGCTGAAGCACGCGAGGCACTTGTGGACACACACGCACCGGAAGCGGCCATACTGAGCTGCTCCGACGCGCGAGTAAGCCCGGATATTATTTTCGATTCCGGTCTTGGCGACCTGTTCACGGTTCGCACGGCCGGTCAAATCATCGACGAAGCCGTGATTGCGTCCCTAGAATACGCGGTGACCGTGCTCGGCGTACGTTTGCTGGTGGTGCTCGGCCACCAGAATTGCGGTGCGATCAAGCAAGCTTCCAAGGATTACGAGGCGTTACTGCACAAACTGACCGCCGATGCCGAGGATTCGCTGATGGCCGCCGACAGCATTGCCGACATCGACGAACGCATCTGCGCTTCGGATTCGCTCATGATGCGCACCGTCGGTTTCTCAATCTGGCAGGCGCACGAGTCGGAATTGGAATCCAGCGAGGATTTCGAACGCGTGCACATCGCGCGCACCATCGAACTCTTGGTGGAACAATCCGAAGCGATCCAGCAGGCGCTGGCATCCGACAAACTCATGATCGTCGGCGCAAGGTACCAGCTGGACTCCGGCAAAGTCGAGGTTCTTAGCTTCTGAAACGGATTACAATTCGGAAAACGGAGATTTGCAAAACAGAGATCCAAAAAAGAACAATCCGAAGCTAAGCAATCTAAGAATAATTGAGAAAATCCAAGAAAATCAGGAGATACAGACACTTTGACATACCGCCCCGATAGAGTGGAACCATGTCTCTAGGTTTGAACATTCTCCTGATTTTCGTTTTTCTGTTGCTCGGATCGGTGTTCGCCGGCACCGAACTGGCGTTGGTCAGCCTGCGTGGATCGCAGATCGACCAGATGGAACAGGAGGATGCCCGCGGCAAGCGCGTCGCACAGATCGCGCGAGATCCGAACACGTTTTTGTCGACCGTGCAGATCGGCGTGACGTTGAGCGGTTTCCTTTCCGCATCGTTCGGCGAATCGTCGATTTCGCCTTATATTGTGCCGATCGTTGAAAGTTGGGGCGTGCCGACGAGTGTGGCCGCTCCCCTGACCACCATTGTGCTGACGTTGATCATTTCGTACTGTTCGATCGTGATTTCGGAGTTGGTGCCGAAGCGTATCGCCATGCAACGCAACGAGCAGATCGCGCGTGCCGTGGTACCTGCGATTCATGTGTTTGCGAAGGTGTGCAAGCCGATTATTTGGCTGATCGGCAAGAACACGAACATTATCGTGCGCTTGCTTGGTTTCGACCCGAACGAAACCGACAGCGAAGTGTCCGACGAAGAGCTGCGCGTACTCGTCAACACCAATACGAACTTGAGCAAGGACGAACGCACGATTCTCGACGACGTGTTCGACGCGTCCGAAACGATTGTGGCCGAAGTGATGCGCCCGCGTGCCGACGTGGTTTTTTTGGATGGCGATATGCCGATTGAGAAGGCGGCCGCATATGTGAGAGAAATGCCGTATTCCCGCTATCCGGTGACCGGCAAGGATTTCGACGATGTGCTTGGTTTCGTGCATGTGCGCGACCTGCTTGACATTCGCGATCCCGAGGCGAAGACGGTTGCCGACGTGACGCGCGAGGGCATTTCGCTGCCGGGCACGTCGAAACTGCTGCCAAGCCTTGAGCTGCTACGTAAGCGCGGCATTCATCTGGCGGTGGTCATCGACGAATATGGCGGTACCGACGGCATCGTCACGTTGGAAGATATGACGGAGGAACTGGTCGGCGATATTCGCGACGAATATGATCTGCCGGAAGAGAAAGGCGGCGAACGCACGGAACGTACCACGTTCGTCAATGGCGTCGCCACGATCGAAGGCGGCATGACGATTGAGGATTTCGCCGATTTGACCGGTATTGAGCTGGAAGACGGTCCGTACGAGACGGTTGCCGGCTATTTCCTGGCGCATACTGGAAAGATGGGCGAAATCGGCGACGTGCTGCCTTCCGACGACGGTTATGACATGACCGTCACGCAAGTGGACGGCCGTCGTATCGAAACGTTGGAAATCCGCAAGCATACTGTTGACGTCGATGCTGCGAAAGCTACGAAATAATCAAAAATAAAACGAAAATAAAATGAAAATAAAACAGACTTGCGATTATGTAAATGCTGATTTTTTACACAATCAACATCAGTAATCGCAAGTCTGCTCTGTTATTAAATCCGCTGAGTTATTGCAGATTCAGCCGCGCAGCATGGGATGGCATTCGTCGTTCCACCATGCAAGCTGCGCGATATTGGCGCGGATATGCTCGCAGGACGCATGGAATTTGGCCTGTTCGCTTTCGGTGAGTGTGGGACTGAGGACTTCTTCAACGCCGTTCGCTCCGATGATGCACGGCAGGCTGGCGTAATTGCCGCTTTCGCCTTGTTCGCCGGTAAGCAGCGTGGAGCAGGCGGTCGCATAGTGTTCATCGCAGAGCACAGCCTGCGTAAGGCGTGCCGCAGTGGCTGCAATAGCGTATTCCGTGCACTCTTTGCCGGCGTACACGCGGTATCCGCCTCGACGGGCGTCCTGCTCGGTTTCGTCCTTGTCGAGGGCGAATCGTTGCGGATCGTCTTGTGCGAGTTGATCAAGCGGCTTGCCTGCGATGTTCACGTTCGACCAATAGGCGAACTGCGAATTGCCATGCTCCCCCAGCATGTATGCGCCGATTGATTTCTGATCCACGTTGACGCGTTTCGCGATGGCGTTGCGCAGTCGTGCGGAATCCAACGCGGTTCCGGTGCCGATTATTTTGCGCGGATCGTAGCCGGTGATGTGCCAGATTTCGGTTGCGACCACATCGCACGGATTTGAGATGGTGATGATCACACCGTGGAAGCCTGCATTGAACAGTCGGGAGATCCAGGTGCGTGCAATGTCGGTGGTGACGAACAGTTCGCCGTCACGATCTTTGGCGCTGGTTTTCACGTCGCCGGCAGCGTTGATTACCACGTCGCAGTCGGCTAGCTGCTCGTATTGCGTGCCGTAGTTGCCGATCACGCAGTTATGCGGATAGAAACCCAACGTGTCACTTAAATCCTGACATTCGCTGACTACTTTTTGCTCGTTGATGTCGCACAGCTTCAGTTCTTCGGCCAGTCCTGCGGAAAGCACGGCATTTGCGACATGCGCGCCCACGTGTCCGATGCCGATAATGCCGACTTTTCTCAATACAGCCACAATCGACCCCTCCCTCACTTATTCGATCTTTCTGCGTGGACTGTTTGCACGCAAACGTTTCAGTCGTCACGATTGTAGGCTTGCAAATCGCGGATGTTAAGCGTTCTGTACATCTTATGAACAAAAAGCTATACGAATCACCTATACGTCGTTATCAAACGTGCGTAAGCCGTGGCTAGTCATTGCAATCCGCGCAATGTGACGGCAGTGGCGTGATATCGCAAGTATTTCAACATCACAGGCAACGCAACAACATCGCCCTACGCAAGCTCATCGCAGCATGGCAGCGTGACAGCGAACGCAACAGCATCGCGAGCATCACAACACAACATGACGGTTCAGCTCCCGCCGCAATTGCCTCCATTGCGGCAAATATGCGCTCATACGCCGCTGAAAGTCCTCTCCGTGCCCGTTTTCCCACAGGTGCGTCATTTCGTGCACAAGCACGTATTCCAGGAATCTGGGATCCATAAGACCAAGTTGCAGGTTGAGTCGGATGCGGCCGGTTTTCGGCGTGCATGACCCCCATCGCGACGTCATGATGCGTAACGTGACATGCGTCGGCTTCCGCCCGATAATCGGCGACCATTTCGCAAGCAGCACCGGCAGTTGCGCATTGATGGCCCATACGGCCCGTTCCTTCGCCGCGTCGTTCCACACGAAAACGCGCGGATTATTCAAGCTATTGGGATCGCCTGGATTGTTTCGATCGCCCACGCCGCCCGAATTTTCCAGGCCATTCAGATTATCCGGACCATGCGAACCATTCACACGGTCCAAACCATTGAAATCGCTTTGACGGATCTGTTCATCCTTGGCTTGCAGCATGGTGCGTCGCGCACGTTCGATCCATGGTTTGCGTTCCGTCACAAATCGTGCGATTGCCGCTTGCGACATGCGAGAAGGTGCGGAGATGACGATTTGCGCGTTCGGCGGTTTGATGCGCAGGTACATGTTTTTGATGGCTTTACGCACGATGGTCACCGTCATTCCAGCGATTTGCGTGGTTTCTTCGGATAGCGTGCGATTACGGTTGCGCACTCCCCTGCTGGCTCTCCCACTATTGTTACGCTGGCTACGATGATTGTTCGGCATGTCTGCATTATGTCACGACACGCCGAAGACACACCTTGTATTGACTTTCTCTGAAATTCGCGTATTATTTCAATTCGTTGTGCTTAACAGTGCAGCAGGAACGGGCCCGTAGCTCAGGTGGTTAGAGCGCATCCCTGATAAGGATGAGGTCGGAGGTTCAAGTCCTCCCGGGCCCACGGTGATTAAGAGCGGCGCGGCCGCTTTTTTTCAACTATGGGGCTATAGCGCAGCTGGTAGCGCATCTGCTTTGCAAGCAGAGGGTCGCCGGTTCGAACCCGGCTAGCTCCACGGGGCTATGGCGCAGCTGGTAGCGCATCTCCATGGCATGGAGAGGGTCAGGGGTTCGAATCCCCTTAGCTCCACAGATAGGGTTTCCAGTGATTTCCGGAAACCCTTTTTTCATACCCAAATCCGAAATCCAAACCAGCATCCCAATTCCTCCAGTCACTGGAGAAAACCGGACGCAGCCAGGCACCTCACAGTCCAAAAACCTCCACCGAGTGGAGGAATCCTCCCACCAACAAGCCTCCCAGCATCCCAAAACCTCCAGTCACTGGAGAAAACTAGACGCAGCCAGGCACCTCACAGTCCAGATCCCTCCAGTCACTGGAACATATGACCCGCTGAGGCACCTTCCAGAGTCCGTATTATTCCAGCGCATGGAAGAATCACCCCGCTGAAAGACCATTGCAAAAGGCCGTCTCAGGCGGGGCTTGCGTCACCGCTTGAAACGTCCTTGAATTATTGATTATTACGATCGCTTGCGATGACTACCGCACTGCGACTGCACCGGCAACAGTGTCGGAATCGTTCGGCACGTTCTGTGTATTCCGTGCATTCTGCCTGGCAAGTTCGTCGCGGATTTGCTGCAACAGCAGGATCGTCTGCTCTTCGGTGGAGATTTCCGGCTCTTTGGCAGCTTCCTCCTCGGCTTTGCTCCGTTCTTCCGCAAGCTTGGTTTTGGCGAGCAACGCCTCGGTCACGTCACGGAATTTGTTGATCGGCACGAGAATGCAGAAATACACGGCCGCCGCGATAATCAGGAAATTCAATATCGCGCCAAGTACCGCGCCGAACGAAACCGTCGCATTATTGAATGTGATTGCCAGCAGACCATCCATATTCGGTTTGCCGAAAATCATGGCGATGAACGGATTAATCACATTGTTGACAATAGAGTTAACCACTGTGGTGACGGCACCGCCCATGACGACACCGACCGCCATGTCGATCATGTTGCCGCGTGCAATGAATTTCTTAAATCCTTCAATCATGATGATTCTCCCATTATGTGAGATCGTGAGATGTTATTGCGGACGTACTCTCTCCCACGCTTTCCGCATTTCCATCCTATAGGCAACACAAGGCACGGCAATCCCGTAAAAAGAAGCAGGTTCAGAACCAGCACTCGCAAAAAGCGTCTCCAAATCCTGAACAAGGTCTTGTGCCGTCCATATTCGTGCACATAGAATGAGACCGTCTATTGGTAACCCAACTATCCCGAAGGGGAAGAATATGCTCACTGACGAGTACGTCAAGCGCGTGTACGCGCAGGTCGAGAAGCGCGACGGCGACCAGCCGGAGTTCCTGCAGGCCGTTCGCGAGGTTTTCGAAAGCCTCGAGCCGGTGGTTGCGAAGCATCCGGAATATGAGAAGGCGGGCGTGCTTGAGCGCATCGTCGAGCCGGAGCGCGTGGTGAAGTTCCGCGTCGCATGGACCGACGATGAGGGCAAGGTGCAGGTCAACCGCGGTTACCGCATCCAGTTCAACTCCGCGATCGGCCCGTACAAGGGCGGTCTGCGCTTCCACCCGAGCGTGAACGAGGGCGTCATCAAGTTCCTCGGCTTCGAGCAGATCCTGAAGAACTCCCTGACCAGCCTGCCGATGGGCGGCGGCAAGGGCGGATCCGACTTCGACCCGAAGGGCAAGTCCGACGCCGAAGTCATGCGTTTCTGCCAGGCCTTCATGACGGAACTGTGCCGTCACATCGGCCAGTTCACCGACGTCCCGGCCGGTGATATCAACGTGGGCGGCCGCGAGATCGGCTACCTGTTCGGCCAGTACAAGCGCATCCGCGACGAGTATTCCGGCGTGCTGACCGGCAAGGGCCTCGAATTCGGCGGCTCCCTGGCTCGTACCGAAGCCACCGGTTACGGCCTGTGCTATTACACCGCCGAGGCAATGCGCGTGCTGCGCAACGATTCCTTCGAAGGCAAGACCGTGGTCATCTCCGGCTCCGGCAACGTGGCCATCTTCGCCACCGAGAAGGCTCAGGCCCTCGGCGCGAAGGTTGTGACCGCCTCCGATTCCAACGGCTACATCTACGATCCGAACGGCATTCAGCTCGACGTGGTCAAGGACATCAAGCTGGGCCACCGCGGCCGCATCAAGGAATACGCCGAGCGTGTGCCGGGCTCCGAATATCACGAGGGCTGCAAGGGCGTGTGGACCGTTCCGTGCGATATCGCCCTGCCGTGCGCCACCCAGAACGAGATCGACGAGGAATCCGCCAAGGCTCTCGTCGCCAACGGCTGCACCGTGGTGTGCGAAGGCGCCAACATGCCTTCCACTCCGGAGGCAATCGCCGTCTACCAGGCCAACAACGTGCTCTATGGCCCCGCCAAGGCCGCGAACGCGGGTGGCGTGGCGGTTTCCGGCCTTGAGATGAGCCAGAACTCCTACCGCCTTTCCTGGACTTTTGAAGAGGTTGACGGCAAGCTCAAGTCCATCATGGAGAACATCGTCGCCAACTCTCTGGAAGCCGCCAAGGAATACGGCCACGAGGGTGATCTGATGCTCGGCGCCAACGCTGCCGGCTTCGTGAAGGTCGCCAACGCCATGGTCGCCCAGGGCGTGCTCTGATCTAGCCGTTTTAGCCAATCTAGCCAATACGGCTGGCTCATCGAAATACATTGAGGGCCTGTCTGGTTTCATTCCAGACAGGCCCTCTTTTCGTATTTCAACACGTACTTCAGCGCACCCAATCTAGTTGCAGTTACATTTGAAACAATCACTCAAAATCACGATAGTTCCGGTTATAACTGAAACTATCTCTAAAAATCGCAATAGTTTCAGCTATAACCGCAACTTCCTCTCGCGCAGCTCCGCTATCTCGCTTATATATGGCAGATTTGGTAGGAAAAATGACCCAAAATATACCCCCGAACTGGCTTTTTCGCAAGTTGACCTGCCATATATAAGCGAGATGGTACAGGTCGGAAGGCAAAATCTGCCATATATAGGGCAGATATGGGCAGATTGCAGGCAGGGGAGAGGCAGATAGGGTTTGGCGTACGGTAAGAGACAGACTGGTCTAGAAAATACGAAGACGGTCTGTGTCGTGATGGGAATCACGACACAGACCGTCTTGTTGCGTTTGAGTTTGCTATCGCCGCTACTGACGGCGCACTGCGCTATTTCAGCATTGCATGCGACGCTCGCGGACGCTATCGCCGCTCGCTGCCATTAATAGCGCACTGCGCTATTAATCATCTCCAAGCGTGACGTGGATGCCACCGACGAGGGTGCTCACCACGTTGTACAGCAGCGTGAAAATCACCACGAGCACGGTGATCAGCACCACTTCCACAATGGAGAAGATGGTGACGGCGCTCAGCACAGTGCCCAACGAGAACACGTTGGTCAGGTCGAATCCGCCAGCGTCCAAGCCAGTGGAAGACACAATCTGCGTAACTTGGTCGAACACGCCGACCACGTTCAGCATGCCCCACAGCAAAGCCACCGCGACAATCTGAATGATGCCTCCCGCGATGGAAAGCATGAACGCCACCTTGGCGGCCGACCATGCATCGATACGCGTCAGAGACAGGCTCATACGGCGTGCACGCGGAGCGCCGCCGCGACGCTTCTCACGGACCTTCACACCGCCGGAAGCGGAGGAGGCACCCTCGTGCGCCTGAACCTGATCCGCACCAATCAGCGGCTGGCTGGAAGCGGAACGTGCCACGCGCGGTGCCTGCCCAACCTCCGGCATTTGCTGTCCTTCGATGTTCTCGCTCATCGTTGCTCCTTGCAAGATTGTGCCCAGTTCTTAGCTGAGGCTACCAGTTTTCGCAGACGATTGCCTGTCTTGTCTTCATGCCTCTACATTCTCGCCATCGCCGTTGCCAGCGTTGGCTTCAGTAGCGGCTTCAGACGATGCCGAAGCACCCTCGTTCACGGTTGCGTTCGTCCCATGTTCCGCGGATTCCGTTTTTTCCACAGATTCGCCAGATTCCGCGGATTCGTCATCCTTCTCCTCGTTGCGTGCGATGGAGATGATCTCGTCGTTCTTGTCCGGCTTGGCGAACGTCACACCTTGGGTGGTGCGGCCGGTGCGCTTGACCTCGTCGACGTTGGAACGGATGACCTTGCCGGACTTCATGATGGCCATGATCTGGTCATCTTCCTCAACGATCACCGCGCCCACGAGGGAGCCACGGCCTTCGGCGAGCTGCACGGCCTTGACGCCAAAGCCGTTACGGCCTTGCAAACGGTATTCGCTGATGGCGGTGCGCTTGGCGAAGCCCTCGTTGGTGACCACGAACAGATCCTTGTCGGAATCGCCCCAGACCACGTCCATGGCCAGCAGCTCGTCGCCTTCGCGGAACTTCATGCCCTGCACGCCTGCGGTCTGACGGCCCATCGGGCGCAGCTGCTCGTCGTTGGCCTGGAACTTCAGGCTCATGCCCAGCTTCGACACAAGAATGATGTCATCCTCGGCGTTGCACAGTGCGGCACCGATCAGCTCGTCGGCGTTCTCGCCGTTCTCGCCGGTCATAAGGCGCACTGCGATCAGGCCGCCCTGACGCGGGGAATCGTATTCGGCGAGCGCGGTCTTCTTGACCTTGCCGGAACGGGTGGCGAGCACCAGATACTTGGCCACTTCGTAGTTCGGAATCGACAGCACGGTCTGGATCGTCTCGTCCGGCCCGAACTGCAGCAGGTTGGCCACATGCTGTCCCTTGGAATCGCGCGATCCCTCCGGCAGCTCGTACGCCTTCAGGCGGTACACGCGTCCCTTGTTGGTGAAGAACAGCAGCCAGTTGTGCGTGCTGGTGAGGAAGAAGTGGTCCACCACGTCGTCCTCGCGCAGCTTGGCGCCCTTGATGCCCTTGCCGCCGCGATGCTGCGCACGGTATTCGTCGGCCTTGGTACGCTTGATGAAACCGGAGTGTGTAACGGTTACGACCACGTTTTCTTCCGCGATCAGATCTTCGACGTTCATTTCGCCGGAGTACGGCAGGATCTTGGTTCGACGTTCGTCGCCATACTTGGACACGATTTCGTCAAGCTCGTCGCCCACGATCTTGCGCTGGCGCTCTGGCTTGGCGAGAATGTCGTTGTAGTCGGCGATGCGACGCATCAGTTCGTTGTGCTCGTCGAGGATCTTCTGACGTTCCAATGCGGCCAGTCGGCGCAGCTGCATGGCCAGAATGGCGTCGGCCTGCACTTCATCCACGTCCAGCAGGTCCATAAGGCCCGTGCGCGCGGTTTCCGCGGATTCGGAAGCACGAATGAGCGCGATGACCTCGTCGATCATGTCGAGGGCCTTCAGATAGCCCTGCAGAATGTGGTCGCGTTCCTCCGCCTCACGCTTGAGGTATGCGGTACGGCGTGCGATGACTTCCAGCTGGTGGCCCACCCAATGGCGGATGAAGGCATCCAAAGACAGCGTGCGCGGCACACCGTCGACCAGCGCCAGCATGTTGGCGCCGAAGGTCTGCTGCAGCTGGGAGTGCTTGTACAGGTTGTTGAGCACGACCTTCGGCACGGCGTCGCGCTTGAGCACGAGCACGAGACGCTGACCGGTACGACCGGAGGTTTCGTCGCGCATGTCGGCGATGCCCTGGATCTTGCCGTCGCGCACCGCTTCGCGGATGGAGACGACCAGTCGGTCAGGGTTCACCTGGTACGGCAGCTCGGTGATCACGAGGCACATGCGACCCTTGATCTCTTCGGTGTTCACCACCGCGCGCATGGTGATCAGACCACGGCCGGTACGGTAGGCCTGTTCGATGCCCTTATGTCCGAGAATCGTTGCGCCAGTAGGGAAGTCCGGTCCCTTGATGATGCGGATCAGGTTTTCGAGCAGCTCTTCGCGGCTTGCGTCCGGGTGGTCGAGCGCCCAATGCACGCCTTCGGCCACCTCGCGCATGTTGTGCGGAGGAATGTTGGTGGCCATACCGACGGCGATACCGGACGAACCGTTGCACAACAGGTTCGGGAATCGTGCCGGAAGCACGGTCGGCTCCTGTGTCTTGCCATCGTAGTTCGGCAGGAAATCGACGGTGTCTTTGTCGATGTCGCGAACCATTTCCATGGCGAGCGGAGCCATACGGCATTCGGTGTAACGCATTGCCGCGGCCGGATCGTCGCCGGGGGAGCCGAAGTTGCCCTGGCCGTCGACCAGCGTGTAGCGCATAGACCACGACTGTGCCATACGCACCAACGTGTCGTAGATCGCGGAATCGCCGTGCGGATGGTACTTACCCATCACTTCGCCGACCACGCGGGCGCACTTGGAGTAGCCGCGGTCGGGGCGGTAGCCGCCGTCGTACATCGCGTAGATCACACGGCGATGCACCGGCTTCATGCCGTCGCGCACGTCCGGGAGCGCACGGTCCACGATCACGGACATGGCGTACGCCAGGTAGGAATCGCGCATTTCCTGCTGCAGATCCTTCTTCTGGATGCGTTCGCCCACCATCAGGCCGTAATCGGTGTTGTCGGCCTCCTGCGGGCTCAACGGCTCCATGGAGCCGTCAGGCACGAACTGGCCGTCTTCGTTGCTGTTGTTTTCGTCTGCCAACTTCTAAGTCCTTCTAAATCCTTATGAAACCTTGCCTGAAGTCCTTGAAATCCCTACGCGTCGATCCAGCTGACGTTGCGGGCGTTGCGCTGGATGAACAGACGGCGAGGTTCGACTTCGTCTCCCATGAGCATGGAGAAGGTTTCGTCGGCTGCGGCCGCGTCTTCGATCTGCACCTGCTTCAGAATGCGGTGGTCAGGATCCATGGTGGTTTCCCACAGTTCCTGGTAGCTCATTTCACCCAGACCCTTGTAACGCTGGATGCCTTCGCCCTTCGGCAGCTGACGGCCGGCGGACTTGCCTTCGGCGAGCACGCGGTCGCGTTCGGCGTCGGTGTACACGAAGTCGTGCGCGCCTTTGGTCCACTTGAGTCGGTACAGCGGCGGCATGGCCACATACACGTAACCAGCGGTGATCATCGGGCGCATGTAGCGGAAGAACAGCGTCAGATTCAGGGTTGCGATATGCGCGCCATCCACATCGGCATCGGCCATGATGATGACCTTGTGGTAGCGGACTTTGTTCAGGTCGAAATCCTCGCCATAGCCGCCGCCGACCGCGGTGATCAGCGATTCGATGGTTTCGGACTTCATCATGCGGTCGAGGCTTGCACGCTCGGTGTTAAGGATTTTGCCTCGCAACGGCAGGATGGCCTGCGTGATCGGGTTGCGTCCCTGAATTGCGGAGCCGCCTGCGGAGTCGCCCTCCACGATGAACAGTTCGCATTCTTCAGGATTGTTGGACTGGCAATCCTTCAGTTTGTCTGGCATGCCCGCAGATTCGAAGATTGACTTACGGCGGGTATTCTCACGTGCCTTCTTGGCTGCAAGACGCGCACGGGAGGCTTCAATGGCCTTCTGGATGATGTTCTTGGCCTCGCTAGGATGCGAATCGAACCAGTCGCCGAGCTTGTCGGTCATCACACGCTGTACGAAGGTTTTCGCTTCGGAATTGCCGAGCTTGGTCTTGGTCTGGCCTTCGAACTGCGGGGTGGTGAGTTTCACCGACACCACTGCGGTCAGGCCTTCGCGCACGTCGTCGCCGGAGAGGTTCTCATCCTTGTCCTTGAGGATGTTCTTCTCGCGGGCGTAACGGTTGACCAGCGAGGTCAGCGCGGCGCGGAAGCCTTCTTCGTGGGTACCGCCTTCGGTGGTGGAGATGGTGTTGGCGAAGGTGTGCACCGCTTCGGAGTATGCGGTGGTCCATTGCATGGCGATTTCCGCGGAAATGCCGATTTTCAGGTCTTCCGCTTCGAAATCGATCACGTCCGGTTCGACGGGGGTTGCCTTGCGGGACTTCACCAAGTAATCGACATAATCCTTGATGCCGTCGTTGTATTGGTAGGTGACCGTCTGATGCTTCGGTTCGGCATTGTCGTCGCTTTCGCCCGCGACTTCGTCTCCGGCCTGATCCGGTTCGCGCAAATCGGTCAGGGACAGTTTCAGCCCCTTGTTGAGGAACGCCATCTGCTGGAAGCGGTTGCGCAGGGTCTCGAAATCGTAGGTGGTGGTTTCGAAGATCGCGCCGTCTGCCCAGAAGGTCACGGAAGTGCCGGTGGACTCGTCTTCGCCCATCGGCTCGCCCTTGGCAAGACGTGCGGTCGGCTTCTGGTCGATGTAGGTCTGGGTCCAGTGGAAGCCCTGTCGGCGCACTTCGATGTTGACGCGGGTCGACAGCGCGTTCACCACGGAGATGCCCACGCCGTGCAGACCGCCGGAAACCGCATAGCCGCCGCCACCGAACTTGCCGCCGGCATGCAGCTTGGTCATCACGGTTTCCACGCCGGAAACGCCTTCGCCCGGCACTTCGTCGACCGGAATGCCTCGGCCGTCATCCACCACGCGCACGCCGCCGTCCGGCAGAATCGTCACTTCGATGTGCGAAGCGTAGCCTGCCAGCGCCTCATCGACGGAGTTGTCGACGATCTCGTACACCAGGTGGTGCAAGCCTCGGGGGCCGGTGGAGCCGATGTACATGCCCGGGCGGATTCGCACCGCCTCAAGGCCTTCCAGAACCCTCAGATCGGAAGCGTCGTAATGCTCCGGAGCCAAGGTGTCATCGAGCTGCGCATCTTCGAGCTGATCGTTCTGGATCTGATCTTCCTGCGTGTTTTCAGCTGATTCGTTCAGCGAATCCGCATCAAGGTCTGCCACAGAGATTCCTTCCTGCATTTTTCCCGCCAATGAGGGTCATTCACGCAGGTGATACCACCTAGAACGCAAATAAAGGCCCCTTCTAGGCGTTTACATACACTGCTTGATATTCTACTCATGGAGGGGGACAGAGCGCCAGAGGCATTTATCCTTGAAATCCAGCCGTTTACCCCTGTTTTTTCGCTTTCGGAAAACAACATTCGACCGTTGCGAACGGCCCGCTTGGAAGCGTCGCAGGGGGAATTCTTCGACGAAGCGCCTTCAACGAACGTCTGATAGCACGTGGTGTCGCGCTAATATCGCGGCCTTCGTGTCATTCGTCCTCGGCTGAATCCCTGTTGTTGCGGGCCGGTGACGCGCACCTCGTTGATGGTCAGCCCCTCGAGCCTACGGCGAATGGTGTCGGTCAGCAGCGGAATCATGTACGTCAAGGTGGTGGTCCATGCGGGGCTGTCGCATCGGATCGTCAGAATGCCGTCGCGCAGGTCGACGGGGTAGGAGTGGCGCGCGTTTTCGACGCCGACCACCTGATCCCAATGATTCTGCATCTGCGCGATTTTCAGATGCGGCGTCCAAGAACCTTGCGTTGCGATCACGTTGAAAATATTGCCGACCGTCTGCGGGTCGCGTCCGGGTTTGCCGAAATTCTCCCACGCCTGCCGCGCACGTTCCTCACGTTCCTTATATCGGCCGGCACGTCGGCTGATACGTTCGAATACTTCGGCGGGCAACTTGCGTTGGTCGAGATGCAATGTTTCGCAGATTGGAGGATTCGGCATCAGCGCTGCTCCTGTCGATTCACCGACTGTTGCGCTGCAGACGATTGCGTTGCAGATTCCCGTCCCGCGACAAGTTGCGCCATCATCGCCGTCAAATCGTCATGCTGTCCATCTTGCGATTGCCTGCGCAACGCGGCCACGTCGATCACATGCGCGTCCGCGTGAAAGCGCCCAGCATCCATGCGCGGAATATCGCTTGCCGCGGCGACGGTGATCAGCACCTGGTCCTGCCGCATCGCAAAATCGAGGATCTGCCCACGACGGGCCTCGTCAAGCTGTGCGAACACATCATCGAGAATCACGATTGGCTTGCTTTCAAAATGTGCGGAAACCGCCTCATATAGCGCCATTTTCAACGCCAAAGCCATGGTCCACATCTCACCGTTGGACGCGAATTCGCGTGCGTTCATATCGTTGAGCAGCAAAGTCAGGTCGTCGCGATGCGGACCGATCAGATTCTGCCCACGCGCCACTTCGCCGGGGTAGATGCGTTGGAAATGGCGGCTGATCTCCGCGGCCGGATCGTCGAACAGCATCACTTCGTCGAAGGACGGCTCGTAGGCGAGCGCCGCCCGTTCGTCATCTCCCGCCAAAGACGCGTAGATCCGCGCAAAAGGCTCTTCCAAGCGTGAGATCACGTTGTTGCGGTCCCGCGTCAGCTGCATGCCGAGGTCGATGAATTGCCCCGTCCAGATTTCCAGCCCGCTTAAGACCGCCTGCTGGCCGTATTGCGGGTCGAGATTCGTGCCGTCGCCGAGTTGTTTGAGCAGTGCCGTGCGCTGTTTCGCCACGTGCGTGAACTGTTGCAGGGTCTGCGCATAGTGGGGGAGCAGCAGAGACGCGGCCTGGTTGATGAAGTTGCGTCGGGTTGCGGGATCCCCTGCTACCAGACGTTGATCTTCGGGGGTAAAGGAGACGGAGGGCGTGCGCCCGATGAGATCCCTCATATATTGAGATTTTCCGCCGTCAATGCGCGCTCGGTTAGCACCCCGTGCCACGATGGTCGCCTCGTAGGTGTGCTGCGTTTCACCGTCTTCCACGTTGGCTCGGATGGTGGCCGACGTGCACCCTTTTTCGATTAATGGCAGTGATGATGACGCGCGATGGCTGGATCCTGTGGAAAGCACTTCGATGGCTTCCACGATATTGGTTTTGCCGAGTCCGTTGGCACCTTGCAGAATGTTGATTCCCGGTTTGAAATCGAGCACGCAATGTTCCCACGATCGGTAGTGGTCGAGTGCCAGTCGGGAAATATACATGCAAGATCCTTGAGATAGTGCGAATTTCTTACGTAAATAATCGCAATTAATCATGCAAATGGGCTGAACTGGCAATAACAGCCATGTTCAGCCCTATTTTTTGCGATGTATCCGCGTTTTCGTGTAGGTCAGCTTAGTTCAGCTGTTGAAGCGCATCGGCACGAGCAGGTAGCGGTAGTCCATGGATTCTTCGGAATTCGATTCCTGCTGGCCGTTGAATTCCACCGGCTTGACCGCGGTGGTCATCTTCATGCGTACGAACGGCTCGCTGATGGCGCTCAGGCCTTCGATCAGGTAGGCGGGATTGAAGGCCACGGTGATGTCTTCGCCATCCATGTCGATGTCGAGGATCTCCTTGGCTTGGGCTTCATCCACCGAGCCTGCGGTCAGCGTGAGTTCCTGGCTGGTGAAGGCCATGCGGATCGGAGCGTTGCGTTCGGCCACGAGGGACACGCGCTTGATGGCGCTGATGAGATCCTGCTTGTTGATGACCGCATGAATCGGGTATTCGTCAGCGTACAGGCGGTCCACCGCGGGGAATTCGCCGTCGATCAGCTGCGAGGTGGATACGCGTCCGGCGTTCTCAAAGCCCAGCAGCGACGGATTCTCCGGATCGAAATCCACGACGATGTTTTGATGCTCGTCCAAGGAACGGGCCACATCGCGCAACAGTGCGCCGCGCACGAGTGCGGTGGTGTTGATGTCCGGGTTTTCCGGCGTCCAGGTGAAGCTCGAACGCGACAAGCGGAATCGGTCGGTGGAGCTCATGATCACCTTGTTGCCTTGGAACTGCACACGAATGCCGGTCAGTACCGGACGGTTCTCCTCGCGGGAAACGGCGACGGACGCCTGGGCGACGGCCTGTGCGAAGGTTTGGGCGTCCACCTGCCCCAGTTTGGCGGGAACCACCGGCAGATCCGGATATTCGTTATCCGGCATGAGCTGCATGGTGAAGGTGGACTTGCCCGACGTGATGGTCAGTGTGGATCCGTCAGTGGACAGGTAGGTTTTCGCGGCGGGAAGCGACTTGGTGATATCTGCCAGCAGCTTGCCGAGCACCAGAATGGATCCGCTTTCATCAACGCCTGCTTCGATATGGTGGCGTGCGGAAATGGCGTAATTGAAGGCGGAAAGCTGGAGGGTGCCGTCGATGGCCTCCAAGCGAATGCCTGCCAAAATGGGGGATGCAGGACGAGCGTCGATCACGCGAGTGGTCCAGGCTACTGCGTCTGCCAGCGCTTGGGAATTGACTTCAACTTTCATGGCTAGTTTCCTCGTTTCGTTCGGTCCATAAGTCATTCTAGCGAGACTGTCGGCGTTTGACGAAGCGTGGGGAATTCCCCACTTATGACGACGATGATGAATTTCTTATAACAACCTACATTCGTCATAATAAGGCCTGTGGATAATGTGGGTAAGTGCTCAGACCCCACGTTTTGCAATGGCTCGCAACATCTCATTGCTTGTGGATAACTTTTGGACGAAGTGTGGACAAATCATCGGGTTATCCACAGCCTCGTCGCTTTGAAAAAGTTATCCACAA
The DNA here is from genome assembly GCF_001025215.1 of Bifidobacterium pseudocatenulatum DSM 20438 = JCM 1200 = LMG 10505. NCBI lineage: Bacteria > Bacillati > Actinomycetota > Actinomycetes > Bifidobacteriales > Bifidobacteriaceae > Bifidobacterium > Bifidobacterium pseudocatenulatum. The sequence goes on along the minus strand of NZ_AP012330.1, from coordinate 1,757 downwards.
AACCATGTGGATAGTCCACAATTCATCCACCGGCGATTCTGGCGTTTCCAACGGGTTTTCCACCGAGAAATCATTGATTTGTGTATAACCATGTGGATAACTTCAATAAAAATCTTCCACAGGCCGGCGTGTCAGGATGGTCGGTAAAACAGCTGATAAAGAATTTACTGATACTCATACTTGGCTTGTGAAAATCGCCTGAGAAAGGCAGAAAACGCCTAAAATCGTTTTTTTGAGACGCACGAAAACACATGCAAACGCGCAAAGTCGCATAGAAAACGTTATTTTTCGCCGGAACGCTGCTTGAGCTGCAGGGTCAGTTCCGTCACGTAGTTGTAGATCTCCTGCTTTTCCTGCATCTCGTCGCTGATGCGGGTGTATGCATGCATCACCGTGGTGTGGTCCTTGCCGCCAAACACCTGGCCGATGTCGTTCAGGCTCATGCTGGTGAGCTCACGCACCAAATACATGGCGATCTGACGCGCCAGCGCGATCTTCTTCGTACGTGAACGTCCGACAATGTCATCGAACGTAATGTAGAAGTACTTGGCCACCTGGGTGATGATGTCGGTGGGCTTGATCTCCACATCGGTCGAGAAAAAGTCCTGCAACGTCTGTTCCGCCAACGCGCGGGTCACCGGCTGGCCGCTCAGCGATGCCATGGCGGTCACGCGGTTCAGCGCGCCTTCCAGCTCGCGAATATTCTCGGTGAACCGCTCCGCGATGAGGTTGAGCACATCGTCCTGAACGTTGGTGCCGTGGGCGATCATGCGCAGAATGGCGATGCGCGTCTCCAGATCCGGCGGCTTGACGTCAACGGTCAGGCCGGATTCGAAACGGGAGATCAAACGTTCGTTGAATCCCTGCAGATCCTTCGGAGGCACATCGGATGCGATCACAATGCGCTTGTTCGCCTGATGCAGGGTATTGAATGTATGGAAGAACTGTTCAAGCGTCGCGTCCTTGCCGCTCAGAAATTGAATATCGTCGATGAGCAGCACGTCGACTTCGCGGTAGCGACGGTTGAATTCCTTGATTTGACCGGAATTCTGGTTGGTGTCACCCAACGCTTCGATGAATTCGTTGGTGAATTCCTCACTGGTCACATAACGGACTTTCAGCGTGGGATCCTTGACCAGTGCGTAATTGCCGATGGCGTTCAGCAAGTGGGTTTTACCCAATCCTGATCCGCCGTAAATACAAAGCGGGTTGAAATCGTGACCGGAACCTTCCGCGACGGCCAACGCGACGGTACGTGCGAAACGATTGGAATCGCCAGGAACGAAGGTGTCGAACGTGGCGTTCTTATTCAAATGGGTCTTAGGATCCAGCAAAGGCCTGTTTTGGCCGCGTTGGAAGTTGTTGTGGCGCTCCGGCGGCATGACAACCGGAATCGGCAGCTGCCCCTGCGTGGTTTCCTCCGCATGTGGCGCGGGGGAGAAGTGGGGGTATTCCTCGACGGCAGGTTGGGCCGGTTCCTTCTTTTCCACAATCTTGAATGCGGGGAAAATATCCTGTTCGGCGGCTTCCCGCAAGGCTTCCAGCAGGGGCTGGTTCAATTCGTTCTGCAACGTCTGCTGTGCGGCCGCGCTTGGCACGCATAAGACAATGGTAGGACCCCACATGCCTTCGGGAAAAACGTTTTCCAGCCAGCTTTTATCTCGGATGGACAGCGCCGGATTCTGGTGCAACAACGCCAGCGCGTCGGACCAGACTCCCCGAGCCTGCTCGAGAGGGTCAGTTGTCGTGTCGGCCAC